>CAILLA010000107.1 GCA_903834925.1 uncultured Schlesneria sp. | reverse complement strand
TTGAAGTACGCATTGTATGGCTTTTCGAATGGAGAAATTCACTCATTTTATGCGTCCACTGTAAAATCGATCGCAGTATAATTTCTTGCACCGTCCTCAAATCGCCTTTTGCCATTCGTAAGACCATCTGGCCAGCAAAGACTTCCGGCAAGACTGGAAGTAGTTCTGCTGCTCGCTCAAAGTCAGATTCCGATTCTGTTGGACGATTTCTCAACAGTTCCGTCCAGCCTTTAAAAATCCACCCGGAAAATTGATCAGGGAACCGTTCGGTCAACAGGGTGAATGCATGACTTGCGTCGACCAGGTTTCTTTCATGCAAGTGGGTGATTCCCAATTCCGTCAATGCGACGAAGCGCATCGATTCGGAAGGCCGCGTTTCGATCGCTGTCGACAGATCCTGAATCGCATCGGTAACCTCACCCGCCGCCACGTGAGCTTGACTGCGGAAGAAATAATTCCAGGGAAAGCGGGGGCGTTGTGCGATACAGGCCGTCAACCCGACCTTGGCTTCACCGGTGCGATGGAGGTTCAGGTAACAGATCGACTGCATCAGTCTCGCGGCAAAATGTCCGGGCTCAGATGATAGAACAGATTCGAAATGAGTGGCCGCCTGCTGGAATCGCTTCAATCGCAATTCGCCAATCCCCGCGTAAAAACGACTCGTCATGTTTTGTGGAGGAAATTGTTCAGCGAGCTGGCGAGAACTTGCCGCTTCGACCGGTTGTTGATTTTGTTCGAAAAGATCGGCGAGACGACTGTAATACCGTCGTGACTGGAATTCTTCCGTCGAATCAATAACTGCGATCGCCTCCGACACATTGGCGTATTGAGAGATGATCTCGGCATCAAGCAGCAGCAATTGTTCTCGTTCCAGTTTCCAGGCGGGATCGTGGGGAATTGTTAATTCGAGAGCAACCTCGATGGCCTTCCGCGCAGATGCGAAAGGATTCGGTAAATGAGGAACAGACATTGAGCTCAATAAAAGAGCTTCGTCAAAACGAGCATCAAAGTCGCGAGGCGGAATTCGCTGTTGCCACTGGGATCGATTCATCGCATTCCGGCTATGATCCAGCCAGCCGCTGACGCTTGTCTCGTGGTCGACCAATGCCGGCTCCGCCCGTACTTTCATCCAGGCCTCATTGAATCGCCCTTGGGCCGTTTCGATTTCGTCGAAGTCGAGTGCGTCGCGACCTTGCTGGACGAGTACCGCGACTTCATTCCTGAGACGCGCCAATCGTCGACTTTCGATTTGTGGGGCAATTACCGCCGAGAGAAGGCCCACCATTCCCAAAAGGGAACCGAGTGCAATCAGTGCTGCGTTCGAAGGATTTTTACGGCACCATTTCCATACATGCTCCCACATCGGAACGGGTCTAGCGCGAATTGCCTTTCCGCCCAGAAATCGATGTAAATCATCTGCCAGATCTAAAGCAGTTGTGTAACGACGGCTGGGATGTTTTTCGAGACAATGAAGGCAAATCGTCTCGAGGTCTCGAGGAATTGACGCCTGTAATCTGCGTGGCGGCATCGGGTCGTCAATGCAGATTTGCCGAAGTGTGTCGACAACGTTTGCGGAAACGAAGGGAGCACGCCCGGTCAGGCATTCGTAAAGTAATGTCCCAAGCGCATACACGTCCGTTGCGGGACTGACCAGTTCGTGTTGGCCAGCCGCCTGTTCGGGCGCCATGTATCGGGGAGTACCGAGTGTCTCACCGCTTTGTGTCGCGTTGACTGGGGAAATGTCGCTGTCGAGAAGGATTTTTGCCAATCCAAAGTCTGTGATTTTCGGAGTGCCATCCTTTGCAAACAGAATGTTCGCCGGCTTCAAATCGCGATGCAGAATTTGTCGATCATGAGCATGTTGAAGAGCCCGAGCCAGGATTTCAATCAGTGTCGCGGCCGTTGTCGGTGTGAACGGGAATTGTTGCAGCTTCTGAGCCAGAGTCCCTTGTTCAGCCAGTTCCAAGGCGAGATACGGGGCTCCGTCGCAATCGCCGATCTCGAAAATCTGGACGATATTTGGATGGGACAGCCGAGCCATTGCTTCGGCTTCTGTCCGGATTCGAAAGATCTCTCGCGCGGTCAATTTCCGCCCCGATTGAAAGACCTTCAAAGCGACGTTTCGGTGCAGCATCAGATGGCGCGCCTGGTAGACCACGGCCATTCCGCCCTCACCAATGATCCGCTCGATTTTGTAACGATCGAGTGGAAGACCGGCCCGTTGCGTTCTCGATTCCGATACAGGCCAGCTAGGCTCTTTTTCGAGTGTCGACGTGTCAAGCAGCGACTGTTGATTGACTGCTTGATGCACTTCAAAATGGAGTCTCAGATCTTGCTCGAGCTGGGGATAGCGTCGAATGTAGTCATCAAACGATGGCTGAATTCCGATTTCTTCCTGGACAACGATTTCGTTATACAGCAGATCCAGCAATGCTTCGCGGTCATTCTGATACGCGGTTCCGGACAGTATTTCTTCGACGGTAAGCGGCGTCCCGTCCAACCACGATTGTCGTTGTTGATCGAGTATTGCGTCAGGAAGACCGTCAAGAGCCACGGCAGGCGGTGCGCCAGGAACGCCAGCTCCGTGAACACCTGAAACTTTGGCGACGCTTGCAACTTCAAGACCTTCAAATGTCTTAAGCATCATTGGCCTCGTCGATTCCCAGTTCTGACATGACTCGGTCAAGTGCTCGAGTGAGTTTCTTTCTCAGTGCGACATCGGTCGCACCCAGTTCTTCCGCCAGTTCATTCCATGTGCGACCGAGAGACCGTTGCTGAGCAAGGTATCGTTCGTTCGTATCGAGTCGATCACAGACTTTTTCCAGGATCTCGCGGGCCGAAGCCTGGTCACTGGGGTCCGACGCTCGATCTGTTAATTGCACGGCATCGTCCTCAATCGTTGTCGACCTGCGAATGTCGCGACGTTGTGCTCGTAAATGATTCACCTGGTTGGTCAATTTATTACGCGTAATCGTGGTGAGTAAGTTGATCAAATGTGCTGGTGAATCCAGGTCGTACTGGCCCAGCACCGTGCGGACAAAAAAACTTGCCAGGACCGACTGGCAAACGTCCATCGAGTCCATGACTTGCCGCAACCGTGCATCTCGCAGGTGAATTCGAACCACTCGACGAATCACCTTTTCATACTTCAGTGTCAGTTCGCGAGCCGCTTCCTGATCCCGATTTCGGACTCGTTGAATCAATTCCTGAAACTGGGCGATTTCGTGCATGGTTGTATCTCAGACGGATCTATTCAGAGACCTCTGTCCAATCTACGTTGCCGCCTGGCTTCTGGCTACCCCCTCATTTGAGTTTGCGTTGCTTGCTCTTTATATCAATGTCGTGCGTTATTTCGTGGTTTCAGTAACACCGGCCTGGTTTGTGTCACGAATGCTGCGACCGCAGAAGCGACGATACAACCGGTAAACCGACGAAGATGACTTTTCGTTGGTATGACAAGCGACCGTCGAAATCGACGATCGCTTGTTCATTCCGATTGGCATTTCCGAAAGTCATCAGCCGTTCGCTAGACGACAACTTTCTTTCCACCGCCACCGCCACCGCCACCGCCGCCGGTCGCCGTCCCACCACCGCCGCCGGTCGCAGTTCCGCCACCTCCGCCACCGCCACTCGAAACGGTTTGTGCCACGACCTTCACACTTGTTTGTCCCTTAAAGGTGCCATTAGCCGTGTCCTGCACGCCAATGGATTGTGTGCCCGTGGATGTGAATGTGAATGAAAACTGATGTGAACCAGCATCTGCCGTTGTGAAAGTGTAATCAGCCGGCAGAATGTTGCCGCCACCGGTCGCCCCCGTAAAATGAACTTTGCCCGTATAACCCGTTACAACGTTGCCGAAGGCATCAACGGCCTGCAATGTGACGAAGAACGCGGTTCCTGCCGTCACATTAGACTGAGCTCTCAGGCTTAAGCCTGACATCGCTGCAGCGGTATTTTGAATGTCCTTTTGGGTGCTCGTAACCAGTGGGTTTGTTGATTCGGTCACCGTCAGGCTTTGGCCACCTGAGGTTTTAAAAGTCAACGAGAACGTATGGACTCCCGCATCAGTCGCGGTAAACGTGTAGGCTGTTGCGAATGTGGCAAGTGTATCGCTACTGCTGAAGTTCAGAGTACCTCGATAATTTGTCGCAATATTGCCATACGCGTCGAGTACGGTGACCGTGAAAGTTTGAGCCACACCTGCCGTGACGCCATGTAAGGGAGTTACTGAGACTGACGCCGGTGCGGCTGGTGCCACGTTAATCCCGGTTTGCGTGACCGTTACGCCTGGGTTCGCGTAGTCCGAAATTGTTACTGCACGCGATCCGGAGGTGTAGAGCGTGACGGGAATCGTTTTGATGCCGGCATCGGCAGCGGAGAAGTACACGTACGAGACTGGCGACCGCGCGTCAGAAGTTGTGACGGCGACCCACCCGGTATAAACAGTGGAAACATTACCGAACGAATCATATACCGTGACCGTCGTATTCTGAGACTGTCCTGCGACTGTCGCCGACAGCGACGTTGCTACGAAACGTGATCCCCATCCCGGTGTCACATTGATGTCTTCACTGCCGACAACCAGCGACGTGCTGACGTCTGTCGCTGTCAGGGTCTGCAACCCGAGTGTCATCGGCGTCACTGTGAAAACTCCAATGCCATTGGTCAATGCGGCATCGGCAGAAGTCGTGGACGACGCGTTCGAACTCGCGAGGTGCACAACGCCGTTATAACTCGTCGCTATGTTTCCAAATGCGTCACGCGCGGTGATCGTCACGGCATTCACCGAACCGATAAACCCGCCGCCGCCAGTAAGACTCAGCGAGGCGGCTTCCGCAGCAGTTATCGTCACAGAGTTTGTAATGCCGAAAAATGAGGTTGTGCCCACATCTGTCGCGGTGATCGTCTGTAATCCAGCCGTCTTGAGAACGCCAGAGAACGTGTGGGTTCCCCCATCTGCAGCCGTGAATGTGTAGTCACTCGGCAATCCGGCCTGCACATCGCTACTACTGAAGTGAACGGTCCCTGTATATGTGGACGAGAAATTTCCGTAGGCATCGGACGCCGAGACCGTCAGGCTCGAAGCCGCTCCGGCGACTGATGTGGTTGGAGCAACAAGCGAGAATTTGGTTGCAGCCGCGGCATTCACGATAATCGTTCCCGAAGTGTCCGGGAGGAACGGTGACGTTACCGAGTAGCTGCCGGTTCCTGCGGTAAACAGGGTCGCGGCATTTGCGATTGTATGAATACCACCGTCTGCGGCGCTAAAGGTATACGAGACAGCAGGCGTTCCCGGTGCACCACTGATTCCGACGGTTCCCTGAAAATTCGTCACGACCTGACCGTAGGCGTCAAGCGCGGTGACAGTGACCGCGAACGGGCTTCCCGCCGTGGCTGAGCCAGAAGTCGCGACCGAAAGCTGGGTTGCGCCTGCGAGCAGTTGGATGTCGTTATTTCCATTGAAGGTGACATTCACGCCGCCACCTGCCAGAACAGGGACGGTCGCAACAGCATCAATTCCCCCGTCTCCGTTCAGGTCACCAACGGCAAGCGTCGTCCCCGATGCGCTCCCATAATTCGTCGGCGCATAGAAACCGCCAGTACCGCGTCCGAGAATGGCGACCCCATTGTTTGTAATGATATCCGTATTTCCGTCGCCATTCATATCCGCCAGTTGAACCTGGGTTGCGCCGGTGACCGAATAGGTTGTCGGGTTCTGGAATGTGGCGGCGCCGTTTCCGCTGAAGACCTTAATCGAAGTGCCGTTGGCCACGACGATGTCTGACTTGCCATCATGATTGAGATCAGCCAGCTTCACATCGTTGGCCGTGATTCCGATTGTCGAACTGATCGATGTGAACGTTCCGTCTCCCTGACCCATGAGAATCCCGACATAACCTGTGCCGTTGGACTGGATGAGGTCGAGATTTCCATCTCCGTTCACGTCACCGGATTCGACTTCCAGGCCGCCGGCGCTGATGGCAAGGTTGCGAGAGGGCAAGAATGAACCGGCGCCATCGTTAATAAAGATCTGCGTTGTTCCGCCGTACGAAAAACTTGCTGTCGCGACGTCAGGCAGACCATCGTTATTGAAATCACCCGATGTGACGTCGTTGGCGTAGGCACCGACGAAGTAGGGTTTAGGAAGTTGAAACGATCCATCGCCGTTTCCTTTTAACAGGTCAATCGATGATCCCTGATTTGTGACAATATCCAGTTTGCCGTCATGGTCCAAGTCGGCGACGGTCATTTGTGATCCAAATCCGCCGGATGAGGAATTCACCCCTGGCTGGAAACTTCCGTCTCCGTTGCCAAGCATGACAGTCACGGCTGTCGCGGCGGAATTCAGTGTGACGACGTCGTTTATTCCGTCATTATTAAAATCGTGAACGTCGACTGCTGCCGGGGCCGTCCCTGCGGCGGCACCCACTGGCGCGAGCATTGTTAAAACTCGACGAATTTCCAGCGTTTCGGCTCGCGACCATTCAGAATGTCTTCGTCGTCGTGGTAAACGGGAATTTTGTCCTTGAAACAAGTTCTTCAGCCAGTGGATTAACATAGAATACCTCTCTCAGTGATCGTAAATCGAAAATCGACGAAACGACGTCGCTGAAAGAGTCATCAAGATTTGAGAGGCGACAGGACAAGAATTCGCCGAATTTCCCGAAATCTCGGATGTTATTCCGAATACAAACCTGGCACACGCAACTGTTTTTGCGGTGGCTGAAATGCTGTAACCAGCTATTGCTACATAGGTTGCGGCGGTTTTAAGTGTCCTGTAAACAAGCGAATACAAACGCAGTGCGGCATCACCGTTAAGATTTTGGGCGCTACTGGCGGCAGTTTTGTTCCGCCAGTGTCTTTGACTCGAATTGCCCTTGAAATTGTGTGCCACTGGCGAGCGAAGACGCACGCCAGTGGCACACAACCCCAGATTGAAGAGTTCACGCACAGCAGGGCACAGACAAATGAGCAACGATAATCACAGCCCTATAAATTCGGTATGCGCCATTGCTCGGTCGTGACGTCGGTGTGGCGGAAGTTCAGTTCAATTCCGATTAAGAACCGTACGCCCTCCGACATCAGACCCAGCGATCGCAATCGTCGGGGTAAAAGTCGGGACAACAAGACGGCTATTGAACTTTTTCGGCACGGCACCGAAGCACTCATGTTGCAGTTAAGCATTACAAAGCAAGCAATTGCGGCACTTCTTGCTTCGTTGCGCCCCAGGGCCACCGTCGATACAATGACTGAACCGCAGTCAATCAAACTGGAGCGGCGAAATTGGGTGGAAAGTGTCGACGAAATCGTCGCCACAATGGGAACCCTAAGATCGGATACGCGCTACCCCTGCGTGAGTCCCACCCGCTTGTCGATGAACCATTTCCTGTTCGCTCCGGACCCACAGGCTATGTGGTGTGAGGGGGGCGGTCAGCAATGATCGCACTTACCCGATTTCGGTGGAACTCCGGACGGCGGCGGGACAGACGTCACCTACTGACTGGAATCCGCAATCCGCTCGCAAACCTTGCCACGCACTTGGACCAGAGCCTCTTGTGCCGACTGTCGTCAGCGGTCAGTCTCAGCCCGTCGTAGGGCCCTGGGTGGTGGTCGACCACGTGTCCTTGCACGAGCGGAAAAATCCACACCGCCGGGTCTCCATCGACGCACAGCGCGAAGTAGTCATCGACTTGCTCGATCCCCAGGTCAGCCAATTCGGTGAATCCATAATCACCGGATGCAGGAAGATCGGTGTTCTCGAATCCACACAGCAGCAACAAATCGCCGATGCACGGCTTCACATGCATGAACATGAGATCGACTTGCTGCGGCGTCGCCCGCTTCCGTGCAGGCTTTCCTTGACGGGCGATTTTCTGGTCGCCGCATAGCCGTAAGCTTGTCAACGTCCTTTCATCCAGGATCGCCTTGTCGCCGTTCTTAGCGGAGTCAAATTGTTCAGGCATCAGGCCTTGAACGCCTCGCAAGTCGGTGCCGTTCAAGTTGGCCCCGGTCAGGTCCGCTCCTTCAAGGCGAGCCTTTACCAGCTTAGCTCGGCTCAGATTAGCCCCGGCGAGATTCGCGCCAGTCAAAACCGCCCCTGTCCAGTCGGCAGCCGACAGATCGGCACCAGCAAGATTGGCCTCTCGAAAATCGCTGGTGGTGATCCTCGACTTAGCGCAATTCGCCGCCCGAAGATCGCAGCCACGAAAGTAGCCACCCGACAAATCGGCTCGTTGCATGTCCGCACCGCGCAGAACAGCGCCAGCGATGCGAATCGAGGAGAAGAGAATCCCCGAGAGGTCACAGCCACTCAGATCGGCTGCGACATCCTTCGCTTGCACCGCTTCCCGCAGCCTTCGTTCGTGTTCGCTATTGGCCATGACTTACCACGTCAAATGACGGCGTTCACTTGCCGGGACGCCCAGATTCACCGCAGTACAGGGTGAGGCGCGTTCCTGTCAACGGTGACAGAACGCCCCACGTAGACGAGATATCAACTTCTAGATATTGCTATCAACACCACCGCAACGTCAATGCAATGCCACTGCAATGTAATCGAGTGAACGGGATTTGAACTGCGAAACCTGAACCTCGCATGCGGGGTTATTGACCATCCGTATTATTCATACGAGGAACTTTATTAAGAAACTTTTGCTACTCATTGAACAGTAATGGTGCCATTTGATGAAGGCTTCGCCGCCACGATTGCCACTCGTGGGCTGTATCTTGTGAAACGTAAAAGTAGGCGCTGACGCCGGCTATTTTCAAGCCTTCGATCGCCTCCCGGGGATCACCTCGGCCACCTGGACCACTGCGGTTGGCGCCGAGTTCTTTGCTGCCGTAACTGACAAAGACCAGTTTGATTTTCTCCTTAAACTTCTCCATGTTTTCAATACTGTCCGCGCTGATGCTGCCACCGCTGAACAGGCCGATATGCGAGAACTTGTCGAGGTTTGCTGGTGCAATCGTCCGCGTCTGCATGCCCCCCATCGACAAGCCTGCCATCGCACGATGAGGCTGATCGGCGAGAGTGCGATAGGTGCTGTCGACGTAGGGAACAAGGTCATCCAGCAGAACTCCTTTGAATTTGTCGAAGTTAAAGGCCGGACGTCCCCCTGCGCCTCGCGGTCCGCCGCCCAAGGGGACGTCGTTAGTCATGCCATAAGTCATGACGATAATGAACGGCCTGGCTTTCCCTTCAGCGATCAAATTGTCCATGATCAAATTGGCGTGACCCTGTGCGCCCCATCCATTTTCATCTTCTCCCCAACCGTGCTGCAGGTACAACACGGGGTATCGCTTCTCGGCATCTTGTTCGTAACCTGGCGGCGTATAAACAAACGCTCGGTGGTGCGAATCCGTCGTTTTCGAAAAAAACAGCACCTGTCGAAGCTGACCATGAGGGACATTTTTTACAGCGTAGAAGTCCTGGTCAGCGGCCGGTACTTCAATGCCGCTCCCCCAACGCATCGCACCGAAGAAATAGAGGCTGTTCGGGTCTGGAACTTCAGCGCCGTCGATTTTCAGACTGTAGTAATGAAACCCTTCATCCAATGGAGCAGTGATTCCGGTCCATGCTCCATCTTCCCCTTTGGTCAACGCGAGTTTGCCCAGGCTTACAGAAACACTTTGAGCCTCAGGAGCCACGACGCGAAAACGTGCTCGCCGTTCCGAGTTCACCTGGGGATACTGTTTCCCTTTCTGGTTGATCGTGGACGGCATCCAGTCGTCAGCCGGTGCCGCGGCCTGAACTGGTTGTGTTTCTTGTGTCCATCCGACCGACGACATTGTGGATATGACGCACATGATAACGGACAATCGAAAGATCATGGTGATCCCTTTTGAGGTGAGAGGTTGTTAGTGACATTTTCTCGTTCCCACGCTCCGGGTTGGGAACGTACATCTTCGAAGCTCCGCTTCGCGATTCGTCTAGCGACCAGCAACCTGTAATACAAACGTTGAGCGTCTTTGCACGGTGCGAAGATTTTGCAGAAGAAAAGAATCCGGGGACTTACGTCGCCCGGCTCGCCTCGACTGTTTTTTTCATGTATTTCGTGTTTCGTGGTTCAGATTCTTCTCCAGATTGGGTAGCGGGCAATGCCCGCGACAGGATTGAATTGACATCCGGTGGAGTCACATTGGTTGCGTCCAACCCAATCGGGAACCAGAGCTTCCAAGACGCTCGTTCCCAAGCAGGAGCCTGGGAACGAGGGATTTTTCGCAATATACGTTCGGGAAATCTGTTGCAGCTCGATGAGGCGATTGCCAACCATACCACGCTCAGCGGTGTCTGGTTTGGTGTTGGATCATTTGAAAAAGAGCTGCAGCGTTTCCTGCAGGTAGTGCCTGGCGTTCATCCAGGTATGCCCTCCTTCAGTGACCAGGCTTTCGTGCCTGATCCCTTTTTCCTTCAGGAACTCATCGAATTGCATCGCAGGTTTAAAAAGGAAATCTTCCTTTCCGACTCCCAGCCAGAGCAGTTTCAGTTGTGCGTTCGTTTCGTCTGGTCGGGTTGCCAGGGGGCCAAAGTTTGTGCTGAAAACTTCGGGTGTCAGGTACGCACTATAGGAACCGATCCAGGCGAACTTGTCGAAGTTCGCAAAGCCAGTGAACAGCGATTGACCGCCGCCGCGTGAAAATCCGGCGATGGCGTGACTCTCACGGTCCTTTCTGACGCAGTAATTCGACTCGACGAACGGCAAGATGTTTTCTGTCTACTCGGAGCTGAACCGCTTATACATTTCGGCAGCTTCACTCGACGAAGGATTGGGAGCCCCCGTCATCATGTTGCCGCAGGGCATCACGATGATCATGGGTTTTGCTTTTTGCTGAGCGATCAGATTGTCCGCAATAAAGTTCGCTCGGCCGACTTTGAACCAAGTCTCTTCGGTGTCGGTCGTACCACTGACCAGATAGAACACGGGGTACTGGTCGTTGCCTTCGGAATATCCTGGTGGCGTGTAGACGAGCAAGGGTCGGTCGGCGTTCAACGTTTTGGATTTGTATACGCAGTAGTCAACCTTTCCGTGTGGAACATCCTGACACGAATAGATTGCAGGCGTTTCTGTTGGAATATCGACGAGACTGTTCTTGAACCGTTCATTGGGAAACAAATGCGGATTGTTTGGATCAGCAAGTGAAATTCCATCGACCACAAAGCAATAGGGGTACAGGTTCGGCTCAACGGGGCCAACGGTGATGCTCCAGACTCCCGATTCATCTTTCTTCAGAGGCTGATTCCCTTTTTGAAACTGGCCATTCAATTCCACCTGATTTGCATTCGGCGCTCGAACCCTGAACGTTACTTTGCGATCGGGATGCACGACAGGTGACTCGATCGGTGGTCGACGAGGTGGTTGAGCGTCAGTCGTCTTCGCAGCAACGGGTTGCTCACTGCTGCCGGAAAACATGACTTGAGCCGTCTGCCAGAGATAGCGGCGCCAGTTGGGCCAGTCGTGGCCACCGTCACTCAGGACAGAGAACGTTCGAACCCCGGCACTATTGAAAATTGCCATGGTCTTGAAACTGTTGTTGAGTGCGATATCGGTTTCACCGGCTGCGAAATACAGTGGGACGTTGAAACGTTTGTTCGCTTCGCTGTCATTTAGTAACGCCGCGAAGTTTTCTTTCATGGCGGATCGATTTTCATCTTCGATGTAGCCCGAGCTGTAGACATACAGCTCACTGAACTTGTCCAAATTGGGGATGCCCGTGTTCAAAACGACGAAACCGCCCATGGACAATCCGGCGAGTGCACGCGAGTCGCGGTTAGTTCGAACGCGGTAGGTGTTTTCCACGTGCGGGAGAATACATTCAAGGTATTCACGGGCGCACGCATCGGGTTCGCCCGGTTTCGGAGATTTGAAAGAGGCCAGGCCGCGCGTGTTTGGCATGACCACAATCATCGGTTTTGCTTTTTTCTCGGCGATCAGGTTATCCAGAATAACGTGCGCATGGCCCCCGTTATGAGTGGTTGCCGTCCATTGCGAATCATCATCTCCGCCGCCGTGATTCAGGTAGAGAACCGGATAGTGATCCTTGGCCTCCTGATACCCGGGAGGCAGGTAAACGTGCATTCGTTTTTCTTTACCCGCAAGATCGTGATAGGTTGTTTGCTCGACCGTTCCGTGAGGGACTGCCCGAACTTTAAAGAAGCTTGCGTCGTCGCGAACCGGTAATGCGGGAAGGATTGGCAGTGGCAACGGCCCCGTCACGGGAATCGGTCTTGGTGTTCTTGGTTGAGCAAACGCGGGAGCTGTGAAGATCGTCAGCACTGCAAGGATAACGGCCGTTGTTCGCCGAACGCTGCCAGATAAATAAAGCCAAACTCGAAGACTCATCTGTTGTTCCTTCGCGCATTCAGGGATTAAATCGTTCGGAATACGTTGCGATCCCAGTTGGATTTGTTCAAGTTTTCTCGTTCCCAAGCTCCTGCTTGGGAACGCCCGTCTTGGAAGCTCCGCTTCCTGATCGGCAAGGACGGCAACCAATGTGACTCCACCGAATATCAATGAAATTTCGAGTTGCAGGTCGCTAGACAAATCGTGAAGCGGAGCTTCGAAGAGGTTCGTTCCCAAGCAGGAGCTTGAGAACGAGGGAATCATCGAAGCCCTATTTGACCCGCTCGGCGACGAACTTTTCGGTCGCGAACTCACCCACTTTGCGAGTCAGTTGCATCTTGTCGCCATCCAGTTCGCCGGAATAGGTGATCTTCAAGTCATTTCCCTGGAAGTTCAAGGTCTCTTCGAAGGAGACAAGCTTTCCGTCGAGCTTTACTAATGCCAGTTTGCTCCGAAATGTCTCTCCGTTGAGTTTCATGACAGCCGATCCACCAACCTGATCGTCTTTGGCCTCGATCGTATATACATAGTCTTGATCGCCGATTTGAGTGTTGATCGTGGCGGTCCATTTACCGACTAGCGGCTTGGTCGGTTGATTTGCCTCAGCAGGTTTGTTCTGAAAGACCTGCTGTGAGAACCAATACAAACTGCTGCTCCAGTGCTGCGGATCGTGACCGTGGCCATCGACATGCCAGACATGTTCAACGCCATTCTTCTTCAAGTACTGATGCATGTCCTGACTGATTTTGATCAGACCGTCTTTGTTCCCACAGGAGATCCACAAAAGTTTAAGCTGTTTTTTTGCGGCTTCGACGTCAGGGATTAATTCCTGTGGCTTTTTCGTATTCGGTGCGGCTGAAAAGGGGCCAATCCAGGCAAACGTATCGAGATGGGCGAGTCCAAAGTTGAAAGACTGGCCACCCCCCATCGAGAGCCCTGCGATGGCTCGCTTCTCACGACTGGTATCGACTGAGTACGTCGCTTCGATGGCGGGAATGACATCATCCAACAGGTCCCGTTCGAAGGTCGCAAATGCCGGGGCTGATGCAAACGCATTTCCGCCGGCTCGGTCGTTTTTCTGAGCCCGGCCGTTTGGCATGACGATGATCATCGGGACCGCCTTGCCATCGGCAATGAGGTTGTCGAGGATGACATTCGGTGTCGAAAACCGTTGCCATTCTGTTTCATCACCCCCGATTCCATGCAGAAGATAGAGCACAGGATACTTCTTCTCTGTGGTGTAGCCAGGTGGCGTATAGACCTGCATTTTGCGAGTTGTGCCGACGGTCTTCGATTCGTAATCGACCATCTCCAGTTTTCCGTGGGGTACCTTGTCACGGATTCGTTTGAATTCTTCTGGAGGTGCCGAATAAGCAGCAACGTCATCCGGGCCGAGTTCAATGGGACCTCCAAAACCACCCACTCGACGACCCGCAGGGGGTTGAGGACGATCCTTTTCTTCCTGAGAATGTGCCGGTTGACCCCATGTCAGTAATGCGAGCAAAAGCATTATCGCTCGAATTGACGCTGTTTCCCGAAGACCGAGACGAGAGTTCTGTTGTAACGTTTTTGAGACGCTTGCCATGGCGATGCTCCAAGGTTGTGAAGTGAAGTTGAACTTATGTAAGGAGATTGTTTCGCGGAGACGAATCTGGCTTCTAGACCGGCGATGAATCAGGTTTCAGCATTTGTACGCTGCTCATGAATCCTCCTCGCCGGAATCATTTGAACCAAAACAGATGGCTGACACGAAATCTGAATTGAGTGATTCGGCGACTTGATTCAGAAGTCTCACCAACGTTTCGCCATCGCCGGGCTGAAGGTCCGCAAACATCTGGGTGCGGATGGCTTCGCCGGCCGCAAACGCCTGCTGAAACTTTCGTTTACCCGCAGCCGTCAGTGCTGCGGTCCGCGCACGGGAATCACTGGGATGGGGATCGCGGCGGACGAGCCCCCGCTTTTCAAGCAGCACTAGCATCGCGCGTACCGTGCTGGGGTCGGACGGCATGCGGCGAGCAAGTTCTCGCTGAGTCAGAGAATCTCCGCGGGCCAGAGTAGCCAATAGGACGAACTGGTCGGCGGTCACTCCGCATTTCGCAAATTGTGCTTCTGAACGACGATGAAGTGCGAGATAAGCCGCACGCAACGCCATGGGAAGTTCGCTTTTGTGCTCCATTCGCGACTCCTATTCATAATATAGTGCGTACACGCACGATAATCAGATCGTACTTTGATGGGACGGAGACTGCAATGCAAGGATTCGCGACGACTTCTTTGTTTTTGCAGTTTCAGCAAAAAAACTTGTCCCCTGATCGATTTGCTCTCGCTCTTCCAGTTAGTGGGACTGCATTGTGGTGTCATTCAAAACTGGGACGAAAAGATGTCAGATGGGACTGTGGTCAGCACCAGGAACTTAAAGCCTGTAACGATCGATTCGTACGGCGAATTCCGTGTTGTTAATGTCGGAACGATGGAGATTTGGGATGGCGAAGAGTTGTCGTTGATTCGAGAGGCATTTCGACGGCTGATGGAAAAGGAAGAATGTCGAACAATGGGAGTCGACATGCGATTTGTCAAATATGTCCCCAGCGGTTTTTTTGGGACGCTATGTGACTGGCACGACAACGGTGTTTGCATCCGTGTTTTTGGTCCTTTGTCGAACGTCAAGCAAATGCTCTGGTTCACGGCATTCTTCCAGGACCTTGGTGACAACGCGTACGAATTGCGTCCTTCGCTCGCGAACGACGTCGAAGAACGAATGTCGTCGGAATGTGAACAAGCACAAGAATCTGTCATCACAGACGAACCACGCAGGGCAGCGAAAAAAACACGAACTAAGAGCGTTCCCCTACAAGCAAACTAGATTTTTATGAACGTTCTGCTCCAGCTCACTTTTAACGGAGGTCACTAAATATGGTGCCAAGAGTCCTTACGGATTTTTCAACGAATCCAGTCCAATTGGAGGAGTGGATTCAAACTGTACCAACACGAAGTGCCCATCGGTTGATGGAATTCTGGCGAAATAAAACGTCGCGGGTCGACCCACGTCAAAATCCGTTCCGAGCGCGTAGCCTGTTTCCTGTCGCTGCATTTTCTGCCATATCGCTTGAAAATCAGAGTCCGTTGGAATCTGATCAATCGATGAATTCTCTGATGGGAATTCATACTGTGGATTTGGGTGATACATGAATGTGCCACCGCTGCTGATCACGAAACTGGAACAGTCCGAACCCAGGTACTTTTTCTCAAGTCGCGTGTGCAATTCGCGAAAATACTTGATCGACAGATCGGTTGCTACAACACCACGAAAGGTGCCATCGCTAACAATGGGGCATGAGTACGTCAGCATCGGCGTCTCGTTCGCTCGTTGCCCGCGATAGGGTTCGCTCCACGTCCGCTTGCCAGTTGCTTCTGGAGCTGTATACCAATGCCGTTCGCGGTAACTGGGTGAGGGATACTCGGGAGGAAGCAATTGCTTGGCAATCAGCCCGCTGGCTTCTTCGTGAACGTAAAGACAATAATCATCGTACACGTTCTTACCAACGAACTGTTGGGGTTCGAATGCGAGGCTGATGCCAAAGATCCTTGCGTCCTTTTTTACGAGGGATCTCGTCCAGGCTTCGAGTTCTTTCTCGTCCCAATTTTTACGCAGAGCCAGCAATGTCACCATAGATTGCGGAACGATCTCCAACTGTTTGAAATCCGCATCCAGCGTCGCCGCGATTTCACCCGCGAGCGCCAGCTTCAAATGGTGCCCAGTGACCTCGGCCATCTCGCGTGCATCACCAGTATTCTTGAGTTCCTTGGCAAGACGCTGGTTGAACAACCAGCTCGATGCTAGCAGGCCGACAACGGCAAGTCCGCTGACCGTAATTAAACTGGCAACGGCAGGTCGACGACGAATCCATTTGATTAATTGGCCGAGCCAGCCAATCGGCAGAGCGACAATTGGCTCATCGGCGAGAAATCGGCTCAGGTCATCAGCCAGCGCAGCTGCACTTGTATATCGCTGAGACGGTTGCTTATTCAGACACTTTAGACAAATCGTTTCCAAATCAATGGGGATCGTCGGCTGAAGAAAACGCGGCGGGACTGGGTCAGCGTCGGCAACTTGACGCACAATCTCGATCACTGTTTCGCCAACAAACGGTGGCCGTCCAATCAGCAATCGGTACAGGATTGCGCCGAGCGAGTAAATGTCGGTCGCGGGACCGACTTGTCGACTATGGCCGGCGGCTTGTTCCGGAGCCATATAAGTCGGCGTCCCCAGGATATGTTCTGTCAGGGTCGGTCCTGAAGGGATGTCTGTTCGCTTGGCGAGACCAAAGTCGCTGATTTTCGGGATACCAAACCCTTTGACGCCGGTCTTCTCGTTCGTCGCATCAGCTGCCGTAAGCAGGATGTTTGCGGGCTTGAGGTCACGATGAATGACACCATGTTCGTGAACCGCTTCGATTGCATCGGCTAGGATTTTTACAATCTCGGCTGCCTTACGCGGTGGCAGAGGGGCATTGCCAATTCGATCTTCAAGATTACCGCCAGCCAGGTATTCCATCGAGTAATACACGCGGCCATCGTATTCACCGACATCGAAGACCTGGATCAGGTTCGGATGCTGCATTCGACCGATCGCATCGACTTCGGCTTTAAATCGTTCTTGCGAAGTGACCGTCGCATACGACCCTCCGAGCAAAACCTTGACCGCGACCAGTCGATTCAGTCTTATCTGGCGAGCTTCATAAACCACCCCCATTCCTCCGCGACCGAGCTCGCGAATAATTTCGTATCCGGGGATGACTGGCTGTGGTTCGACTTGCCTGGAAAGCTTCTCAATCTCGGATTTTTGTTCTTTCGCAATCGTGGCCGAGCCGGGATTTGTCTCGTTCGCGAGTACAGCATCCAATGCGCCGAGGGCTTTCAAACGCTTGCGTAACGCTGGTAAAAGCTCGGGACAATCCTGACACAGTTCCTCAATCGGGACGGGGGTGCCCGCCTCGTGAAGCTCTTCCCAAAGGACGACTAGATCCAACAAGCGGTCACTTTCCGGCATGTTTTCTCCTGTCAGATTTCGGGCAGCAGTCCGCCGAGCGCTTCGTGCAGCAACAGGCGAGCGGACGCCCAGCGTCTTTTCACGGTTCGTGTCGAGACATTCAGCAATTCGGCAGCGTTTGCTTGAGAAAGCTCCTGATACCAGAGAAGGTCGAAAATTTCCTTTTCCTCGTCTGGAAGTTTTTCAACTTGCTCATGAAACGCGGTCCATGCCTCAAGCTGATCCGGGCCATCCTCGATCGCCAGTGGGGCATTGCCATCAGGATTGTTCGCCGTTTTTCCCGAGGCCAAATCAACGCTCGCGTAGTTGGCTCCCAAGCCATTTGGTCCAAAATAGTGCTTGGCGAGATCGAGTAATTCCCGGCGGATATTCATGGCGGCCAACCGGTAAAATTCCACGGCATTGGCTGGGTGAACGTCTGCCAGCGTTCGGTACAGACGCATCAGCGAGTTTTGCGTCACATCGTCCGTTTGCTCCCAACGTTTGACTCGACCATATTCCTTCAGCATTTTGCGGGTCAGGCTCGTTAGGCGATCACAAGTGCAGTTAATAAGTTGCTCACGGGCCTTGAGGTCGCCATTTTTGAGACGGCCAATCCACCCTTCGATCTCTGCCGATTGATTTACTTTCGTCATTTTCGGCACTGCCTGATTTGGATGCAGGGGCACTCTTGGAAGCCGCAATTGAATTGCAAAGATATCATTCTAAGCAGGTTACGTCGGCAGGTCGATGTCGTCTTCATAAAGTGTTTTACCCTGTTGGTCCGGCCGTGAAATCTGTGGGAAATTAAGGACCAAGTGGATAATCAAGAATAATGAACCTAATCCGTGTATTTTTTTCGCATCAGACCGCTCTTTGCACTGCCCTAGTCTCTGGATGAAGAGCTGTGCTACAATCTCCAACCGACTGCGGGAAGGGGTTTTAACACGCTCGGATTCGATCAGATTGGGTCTGATCGTCGTGAATTGACCACCCGTAAGCGGGGCTGTTCCGTCGACCACGTGTCACGGTGCAATAACTTCAGTCGCCTCGAAAGCCGCCGCATGCCGATTGCTCCTGATGTTGAACGTAAAAAGCCATGGGAAGCGGGAAACGTCTTTGTGGCGTTGATTCTCGCCGTGCTCGTCCCCGGACTTGGACACCTGTACCAGGGTCGGATTGTCAAAGGGTTCATCTACCTTTTTGGAATTCTCGGCCTGTTCCTCTGGGGTGTGAAGCTCGGAGAGGGGGTCGTTGTTTATAATCTTCCCGAGAAAGGGCTGACCAGGAAAATCACGCTGCATTACGCAGCCCAATTTGGTGCCGGATTAGTTTCCTATCCAGCTCTTTGGCAAAAGCAACGCGTTGCCAAAAACAACAACACGATGATTGAAGTTGACAGGACACTTTCCGCCAACTTTAAGGGAATTTTGATTGAATCCAACAGCGATGCCGAAGCCGGAAAACTGGACGGGGTCATTAAACTAAAACCGGAATCGGGCGAGTACGGGCCTGAAACGAAAGGTACTTTTACTGGCAAATTGGACGGCCAGCCGGTGAAACTCGAGTTAGGCGGGAAATTCTTTCTTGACCGACCGATCGCAGCCGGTTTTCGCCGAACGCTGAAAATTGGTGTGACGGGAGGAATCGAAAATGGCAGAGCGATCATCGGTTCGATCCCCCGTCCATTTTTTGATGGGTACGGAGTCCCTCCCGACCAGGATCAACTTCAAGAAGTGACCGGTCGGTTGGGTAAGCAACACGAACTCGCTCTTGTTTTCACATGGATCGCCGGACTGCTGAATATTTTGGCGATCTGGGACTGTGTTCAAGGTCCTGCCTACGGCTTCGGTGACGAAGTGTGGCCGACACCCAAGCCTGATGAGAAAACCGATCCTGATAAACTTGACCCGCCAATCCCCGTTATAAATGCGACCACCCCAGTGTGAGACTTTGTCCGATGCCTTCCTCTCTTTTCATTCTGGCGCAAACAGTCAATGTCACGTGGTATCTTTTACCGCTGGCGATGATTATCAGCCTTGTTTATAGCGCAAGCCGGTTTGAACTTCCCGACCGAATCCTGCGACGGGCGATCTGGCTTTTTCTGCAGATTATCGGGTTCATGGGGATCGTTTTCGCCGTGTTGTGGGTTTTGTCCTACAAGATGTAGGTTGAGGTTTTCATCGCGTAAAACGAACCGAGCCAGTCTTCGATCGAAGACTGGCTCGGTTTTATTATCGGCAAACCACCAACTCGGTAGTTTTTCCCAGACTACTTTGCTTCAGTCGTTGCTGCGGGAGCTGCAGGTGCAGTAAGCTTATTGATGAGCTTCGTCAGGCGCGACTTGTCTCGAGCGGCCTTGTTCGCATGAATCAAGTGCTTGGCAGCCGACTGATCAATTCTTTTGATCGCCAATTGCAGCACAGATTTCGCGTCTTCGATCTTTGCTGATCCGGTTGCTGCAGCGGCGGCAGTCACGCGGACCTTTTTGACGGACGTGCGTAAGGCCGATCGTTCATTTCGGTTCTTGACACGACGTCGTTGCATTTTTCGAAGAGCGCGTTTTGCACTGTCTGTATTCGGCATTGAATCATAACCACAAGGATTGTCTGTCCGTAGCGTTATTCAGAAAAACCTTTCGCGCGCCACGTCTCCGCGAAGGGAGGGCGATGATATCCGATCAGCCTGAAAGATTCCAGTCTTCAATGCCGCTGATTTTGCGGAAATCTTCGTCCATTGTTAACTGTCTGAAAGCGCCTTCAACAAGGCGGTTGCGTTGGCGAGGCTTCCTGTTGCCGTCAGCAATTGGCGGGCCATCTTAATCGCCTCAACCCACAGTGCCGCAGATGTTAAGGGCGATTCAGATTTCGCCCTTTTTCCATTTCTGCTCGGTTTAACTCGACCGTCAGCGGCCATATTCGACTTGGTCTTTACCATGTAGATCATGTTCTTGCCGACGTCGTGGCCAAATTCGGTTTTGACCGCTTCGGCCACTTCCGACGCCTTGGCGTTTGGCAACTTCGCGAGAATATTCCGAATCGCCAGGCTTTTGTTACTGCGAGGATTCGAACGATCCGTGCTTCGCCCAGGTTTTTTCTTTGGCATAGGTCTCATCTTCGTATTCAGATTCGGAAATGGATTCGAACAGATTTTGAGTATGCGATGCTGAAAGAAATATGTCTATTAAAAAATGAGTTTTACAATAACATTTAAAAATATGATAGATATTTTTAATATGTGAAATGATAGAAATGGCGGACCAATTCGTTTCTTTGCATCAATGTGAAGGATCCAGCCATTTGGCAATCAGAAACGCAGCAGCAGCAGCCAGGCCTCCAACGAAGACCGTCTGCCAGGCACTACGAAACGGATGAGTCGTCGTGAATCGGCCTTTGATGTAGCCAAAAACAAAAAGTGCCAGCAAGGTGACAACAACTGATCCGATCAAGCCTTCTTTCACAGAATGCGCAAAGAAGTAGGGGGTCAAAGGAACCATCCCCCCGGCGATGTAAGAAAGAGCGATTGTCAGTGCGCTTTTGCCGGCCCGACGCGGGTCGGGTTCTTCCAACCCCAACTCAAAGCGCATCATGAAATCGACCCATCGTTTTTCGTCGGCGCAAATCGAATTTGTCACGGAAATGACCATTTCTTCGTTCAGGCCATAGGTCCGTAAAACATCGGCGACTTCCTCAAATTCCTTTTCGGGAATTTCCTTGATTTCGTCATATTCGCGTTGGCGCTCAGCCACAAAGTGCTCTGCGTCGGTTTTCGCCGCAAGATATCCACCAAGACCCATTGCGATCGATCCAGCGGCGACTTCGGCCAACCCTGCCGTGATGATCAGGTTATACGCGGTTTGTATTTCTGCGACTGCGCCAGACATTCCTGCAGCCAGTGCAAACGGGACGGTTAAACCGTCTGACATTCCGATTACGATGTCGCGTACCATCTCGGAAGACGTGAAATGTTTTTCGATATGGGGCGTTTGCGGCATGAGAGGTCTTTTTCATTTTGATTCTGATCATATCCAAGGCGCTATTCGATGACGATTCTAGGGGATTTGTTTCTGCCGCCAAGCATCAAATCGTTTCTTTTCAATTTGAGCATCGGACTCCCGAAATGGTTACAATCCGCTGCGTCATTGATAGGCTCCAATTGGAATTGCAGAGTTCGCTCATCCGTTATGTGAACTGGAAATGCTGAAAGCTTTTGTACCTCTGTCGCGTCGAACGTGCCTTCAGGCGGGTGGACTGTCTGTATTGGGTCTTACGTCATCGCAGTTGCTGAGTGCGCGAGAACATACAAATCGGACTGTCTTGGAATCCACGCCGAACTCCGGCAAGGCGAAGTCGTGCATCCTGCTTTATATGCTCGGTGGACCACCGCAGCAGGAAACGTTCGACATGAAGCCCGAAGCGCCCGGTAGTGCGCGCAGTTTATTTCCGGCGATTGCGACGAACGTTCCGGGGATTGAGATCTGCGGCTTGCTTCCCGATCTCGCCAGGCAAGCCGACCGGTTCGCGATCATTCGTTCGGTTTTTCATGGCGGCAACGCGCTGTTTCATGGGGCGGGGGTCCACTACAACCTGACGGGGTTTCCGAATGTTCCTCGTGAAGGCGAACCATTCCTCGATCGACGTGATTATCCGTCAATCGGAGCGGTGCTCAATCAATTGCGAGGGTCACAGCATGGGCTACCCGCTTCGGTTCAGTTGCCAATGTGGATCACACAGGATGGGCCCGGTCGCGAATGGGCTGGCCAGAATGCAGGGTTTCTCGGTCGTCAATACGATCCTTTAGTCATGGATTACGGCTACTTGAAATTGAATATGGACTTCAACAAAGCCCCCGCCAGTGGCGAGGCGAGTTTACCGGGGACGCAACTACCAGGTTTTTCGCTGAATGAAGAGTTGAAGGGAAGTCGGCTCGGAAAACGGTTGGAGCTACAGCGAGCTTTGGGACGACAGCAGATTGGTGATGGAACGTCTCTGGTTCGTGACTGGAAGAAGAATCAGGCTCAGGCACTCGACGTTCTCGGTGCAGCATCGACATGGAAAGCGTTCGACATTGAGAGCGAATCCTCTTCATTAAGAGCACGATACGGAGACGACCGGCTGGGGCGAAGTTGCCTGGTTGCCCGGCGACTGGTGGAAGCGGGCGTTTCACTGGTGACGGTCATCTTTGGAGGCTGGGATACTCATTCGCACCATTTGGAGCACACTCGCGATCAGTTATTGCCACCGCTCAATCGCGCGTTCGGTACGCTGCTCGATGACTTGGCGGACCGAGGAATGCTGGATACCACACTGGTTGCTTGGACGGGCGAATTTGGTCGTACGCCTGTCATCAATGGAAACAGTCCTCCAGGTCGCGATCACTGGGCGAGCGTTTACAGCACGGTCCTGGCAGGAGGTGGCGTTTGTGGCGGGCAAGTCTATGGCAAAAGTGACAAGCTGGCTGCTGAACCTGTCGATAACCCAGTCCCCGTCGCTGACTTCGTGGCGACGATCTATCACGCGCTGGGATATGATGCCGAGACTACTGTGATCGACCCGTTGAGCAGGCCTCATCGTATTCTAGCGGGTCGACCGCTCACTGGATTGTTCTGAGGATTCAGACAGATCAATCGATGATCTTGAAGAATATTGTCTTTGGGGAAAGTCATGGGCGACCTTAAAAGCAAATATCTGATCTATCTCAAAGGGATTTTGTTTACTTTACTCGGCATGATGGCTGTCGGTCTGATTCTTTTGGAGCACCCGGATCTCCGCCTGACAATTTTGCTGGGCATCGCAGTTTGGTCATTTTGTCGAGCCTACTATTTCGCTTTTTATGTCATTCAGCATTACGTTGATCCTAACTTTCGATTTGCGGGGTTCGGATCTTTCATCAGCTATCTCTGGCGACAACGGTACGAAAGTAAGAGATCGCATTGAATCATCTCCGCGAGCTTCTCAACGCGGACAACTTTGAAGCAGCGATGTTATCGAATAACTCAATGCGTGAGATCGAAATTCGTATCTTCGCAGTGTATCGTTGAGTTCATTGAGCGATCATTTGAATAAAAATCGAGGAGATTCCGTATGCGAAGATGGTGCATATTGGCGATTGCGACGGCATCGATTGGTGTCGCGGAATGGATAACGGTAATACAACCTTTGACCGCAGCGGAGAAACCCGTGGAAAACGCCTCAAAACCGCTGGTATTGCATACTCGGTCGCTGGTGACAAATTGGAATGATTTGTCAGCGAAGGCGGTGGTCAAAGAATCAACGGTCGAATGGGTTCCCAGTAAGACTGCGTTGATCATCTGTGACATGTGGGATAATCACTGGTGTCAGGGGGCCGCTCGACGAGTTGAAGAATTGGCCGGACCGATGAATAAAGTCATTCAAGAGGCGCGCCGTCGAGGTCTCTTCATCATTCATGCTCCCAGTACGACAGTCGATTTCTATAAAGAGACGCCTCAACGCAAGCGGGCTCAAAATGCCAAGTTCGTGAAGACAGCAGTTCCGCTGGCAACCGTTGAACGCTGGGGTACAGCCTGGTGTTATCCCGACCCAAAACGGGAATCGGAATTGCCGATCGACGATACGGACATGGGGTGTGACTGTGCGACCAAGTGTGAGATCGTTCCTCCCTGGACGCGGCAGATTAAGACGATTGAAATCGCTGAACCGGATGCGATCACGGATAACGGTCAAGAGACCTTCAATTTGCTGGCGGAACGCGGTATCGACAACGTGATCATTATGGGCGTGCATCTGAATATGTGTGTTCTCGGTCGCCCGTTTGCCATCCGACAACTGGTCGCACAAGGTAAGAAAGTCCTGCTGATTCGGGATATGACGGACACGATGTACTGCTCGAAGATGAAGCCGTATGTGAATCACTTTGCAGGGACTGACCTGGTGATATCACACGTTGAAGAAAAATGGTGTCCGACAATTCTGAGTACCGACTTTGTCGGAGGGAAATCGTTTCGATTCCAGGAGGACAAACGGGTTTCCACAAGCTCGTCACGTTAGACTCTATTCTTTTATGTATTTCCAAAGTTGGCCGGAGTCCGTCATGACTGCAAAAGAAGTTCTCATCATCGTTGGTGATGCGACCGAGACGGTCGATACCCTTTATCCGTATTACCGGTTGATCGAGGCGGGGATGCGCCCTGTGGTAGCAGCCCCGGAAAAACGCCGTTATCAGATGGTGCTGCATGAAATCAAACCGGGTTGGACGATTACGAAAGAATGGGAAGGCTATTCGATTGAAGCCGACATCGCCTTTCGCGACATCATTCCGGAAAACTATGCAGGGATACTTTTCTCCGGCGGTCGAGCTCCGGAGTATATTCGTTATGACCCGGACCTGATTCTTGTCACGCGACATTTTTTTGCGGCAAACAAACCAGTTGCAAGCGTCTGCCACGGCGTGGAGATTCCGGCCCATGCGGACTGTGTTCGAGGTCGGCGAATGGCGACCGTGCCCAAGTGTCGATTCGACCTCGAAGTCTGCGGTGGGATTTTTGTGAACGAGCCGTGTGTGATCGACGGGAATCTCGTCAGCGGTCGGACGTTTCACGACAACGGTCATTACGTCGGCCCATGGATCAAGATGTTGCAGGAGACACCGTGACCGAGCTGAATTCACGCGGAAATGAACCGCTAACAACCGACTCAGCGCAATCCGAAATTGATTCGGCACCGATTTTATCCTCCGCAATGAATTCCGATGCAGAAGCACTGGAAATTCGGGATTTTGTGGACGACGTCCCTGTTGAACCGGTAAGCCCCAATGCTTCCTCAGCTGGCCCCGTATCGGTTGACAGTCCGCCGTGCTGGTATTACGGAGTCGGCGAAGCCCTTGCGTGGGTTTTTGGCACATTGCTGATTCAGCTCATGGTTGGGATAGCGATTGGGATAATCCTGGTCGTCAACTATGTCGTTTCAGGACAAAAGGTGGAGATGGAATTTGACCATTCAAGCTTACTCTGGATTGCGGGTGAGATCCTGTCTGTGCTGGTTACGATCTTGGTCATGTGGTGGAGATATTCGGGGCGGATCTTGAATGAATTGAATTTCAGTCGCCCTGATTCCAGGCATGCCTTGATGATTATTGCCGGAACGTTGCCACTGGCCAATTGCTCGTCTCTCTGGAACGTGCCGATCGTATTGGGCTGGGACACCCTCCGTGAAATGTTTCCGGCTTTAAGGTCAATCGACTGGATGAACGTGATGGAAACCATCAAGAAAGAGGCTGAAACAACACCATTATTCGTGATGATCTTTTCAATCGCGGTCTTGCCAGCGATTCACGAGGAGTTAATCTTTCGCGGGGCGATTGGTCGGACGCTGATTGCCAACCTTGGATTATGGGGAGGCGTATTGTTGACGTCATTCCTGTTTGGATTGATGCACGTTCATCCCGCTCACGCGCTTGCCGTCATGCCACTTGGCTTGGTCTTGCATGCTATCTATTTGTGGACTCGCAGTTTTTGGTTACCAATGCTATTGCATTTTGCAAACAATTGTCTGGCAACCATTTTAATAAAGTATTCCAAGGATTCCTCCGACAGTCATGGGTTGTCGTTTACCTTGGTGGAGGGTTTCGAAATAATCACGGCAGTCATTGCTGTTGTTTCTCTCGGTATCGGACTGTGGCAATCAAGGGTGCGACTCGTCACAGACGATGGACAGGCTTGGGATGCCGGCCGATTTCCTGTCCGCGTTCCCCAAGACTCGGGTGTTCACAGGCGAATCGAACCGATGAATCCGTGGTGTTGGAAGCTTGCATTGATCAGTTGCGCTGTTTGCCACGCAATCGCTGTATTAAATTTCATGAATTAGAGCTGAATTTTATCAACGATCCGCTTCCTCAGCTCGAACTCATTTGGTTGAGTCGCCAATTCAATGAAGCCAGATCATAGTTCGTGTCAATTAACTCAAAAGCTGTTTTCGAAGCCCGATCATACGTTCGACATGAGCCTCATCACTCAGTACGGGATTCAGTCCCGTCGAAGGGATGGGTGAAGGGAGATCGACCCAACTGCGGCAGCCCGCAAAATGGAGCGAAGCAGGAATCGTAACTTTGGTTTGCAGTTGATGAATTCGCACGAGCATCACAAATAATCCAGGGGTCTTGTAATGAAAGCGAGCGAGAACCGTGTTGTCCGACAAAATATGGAAGGGAGCCAGATCTGACAGTCGGGATTCGTCGCGCAATTCGATCACGTCCTCAACTTCAACATACTGTTGAATGTGAATTTCATTGGCGTTCGGTTGCCGGGTTAGAACATCCTCGAGCAACGGTAGTGCGCCATCAACAACAGAATCGGGTTCTTGATGAAACCCCGTTGGGAAAAGCCAGAATTCGCGATGTGCGACACGGAACCCGTCGCGACCTTCATGAATTCCTCCTTTACGCAGGATCAGGCTTTGCTGCCCAGAAGCCAGTGCGGCACAGACAACGGCCCATTCTTTGAAGGCAATCTGATTGACAGGCTCCATGCGTAAGTTCCGGTGTTAGGACGAATCAATCGACCGTCATCGAATTCAGGACTGCCTGCCTTCACGATTCACTGGAAGGGTAACACACGAGCGAAATGATCGCTTTACACTGGTTCTCCGAGCGGTGATTTCGCGACATTCCATTTACAAAGTCCGATTCCAAGTCCGTAGAGAACAAGCAGAGGCGTCATCATCATCAACATGGTCATCGGATCGGGTGTCGGCGTCAGAACCATTGAAATAATGGCGATCGCCAAAACGGCCAATCGCCATTGACCAATATAATGTTCGACCTTGAAGACATTGATTTTCGAGAGAAACAGCATGGCGAGTGGCAACTGAAAACTGATGCCGAACATTAATGGCAGCATCACTGCGAAACTAATCCATTCAGAAATTCGAATTTGAGCCGTCAATTCCATCCCGGCATTATAACTGAGCAAGAAGTCCAAGACCGTGGGCAAAACTGCGTAAAAACAGAATGCAACCCCGCCGAGAAATAGAAAAACACTCATTGGAAGGTACGTATGCACGTACTTTCGCTCGTGTGGATACAGACCCGCAGCGACGAACAACCATAACTGGTAGAACATCCACGGACTGGCAATCACCAACCCTGCGATGAACGAGACCTTCATGTACGTCATGAACGCTTCTTGTACATTCAGCGTCACTGGTCGCTCAATCTTTTCCGCAGATCGACGGAATTGTCGAAATGCTTCTGATCGGGCCGGTAGCGAAACAGACTTCTCTTTCATCGCTTCAGTCGGTTCCGGAAAATTTCCGGGCGCGGCCTCATGAAGCATGGATACCAGATCGTAGGCTGACATTTCAATCGTAATCGCTCGCTTTTCGTCTTCGGTCAGCGGCTTGAGAGAGGCTTTGTCCTCTTCGCGAACGCTTGGCGGAATGAACTGGCCTTTGATTCCCGCCGTGAGCCAGGTCCACAAATCAAAGCCTTTTACGTCATCTTGAACGGCAGCAATGACATTTGCGCGACGCAAAGCTGCGTCGATCGGTTGGCGGATCATCCGAACCAGTTGTTCGCCGAAGATCAGTGAAAACATGACACTGATCATCAGTCCCAAGAGCGCACGGATCAGATAAAAGCGAAGCACCTCAAGGTGTTCACCAAACGTCATCGTCGAATCGTCGAACAGATCTTTACTGGTCGCCATTACAATCACTCTCTTTCGGCAGCAGAAATTCGGTGGATCAATCGACCGCAAAGAGGCGATACCCACAGAATCGTTCGAGGAACCTGACCGCAAATTCAATCAGCGAAAACGGTACGACTGACCTCGCGGTGTCCACTCGAATCGCCCCAGCTTAACGAGCAGGGCAGGAGAGCGGTGCAGCTCGTATTCTACGCGAATAACGAGCCGTGTCCAGCCGAATCAACTGCCTGTTATCTCCCCGGTGGAGATGCGGTACCTCCCGGCGGGGCCGCATGACCCATTGCCGGATTCATGGCGGGCATACCAGGCATGCCTGGATTTGCATTTTGTCCTGGCGGTTGCATCATCTGGCCAGGATCCATTTGCTGCCCGGCGGCGGGTGGGGCCTGTTGCTGACCTGCGGCGTCGGACGAAGTAAATGGGTAAACGCCCATCACATACGCCGTGACGACAATTGCGATTTCCGCGATCAGCGAAAAGAGTATTTGGAAAAATAACGGCTGTCGATATTCCCATAGTTTCGAGACAAATATGAACGGAGAAATAATCGGGATCATGTTTAAGAATCCCCACATTTGGCTATCGAGGAATCCTTCTTTCACGCCATTGAAATAAGACGTAATCCACGCCAGCGTCAGTCCAATCAACATTCCAGTGACAATCCCGTTGGGAACACCCACATCCGTCAGAGTCCCATAGAGCATTCCGCCGACGACGCCGATTAAGGCAAACACCAGCACAAACACGAAACCATCAACAGATTGTTGAGCCAACGTTTTTGGTTTTTCGTCTTCATCTTCGTCCCGTTTTTCCTTGGCCTTATATTTGTACTCTTTCAACTTATCGACCAGTTCGAGCGACGATTTGTTGTAGTAGGTAAACTGACCATTAGTTCGCATGTTGAACAGGCTGGTAAACCCGTTAAAAATGCTCATGACGGCAAGAATGACGACAGGAAGGATGAGGGGCTTGTAATCGATCGGCTGAGGGTCTGGCAGTTTCTCAAGGACCGGGGCTTGTTGGCCCTTTCTCTTCGTATTCGGATTTTGAATTCGAGAAAACTCTTCTCGCCGGATGCTGGCATTACTTTCTGAGATCGCGACGATGTTCGAGATATCAGCGCTGCTCATTGCTGCAATCGTGGCGATTCCACCGATATTCAAAAGGTTTGTCAAAAGAAACCACATCAGCCAGACCGACAGCGGCTTCAGGTTTCTGGCCCAGATCGGCACGACTTTCCAGACCATCCAACCTTTATATTGGACAGGCATCGACATGTGAGACATGACGACAGGAAGCATCCAGATTGCAGGAATTGCCCCGATTCCAACGCAGATCGGCAAGACATACCCTGGCATTCCGGCGTAATTGACGAGAAGCCAACCCAACCCTGCGGGGATTGCCAAAACGGGCAACAAGACAGCGACATTCCAAAAGACGAACGCGGCACCCATGGCGCTTGCGAGAAAGAAATCGAAATTCAATTTCTTGAATTTATCTTTTCGCTCAAGCGTGAGTTTGATGACTTCAGTATCAAGGAACCACATCCAACCGGGGATGACCAGGAAACTGATTGTGAAGCAAAGAGCTAGAAAGACTCGGGGTGGCCACATCGAAATCCAGAAGTACAAGAACAGGCAGCCGAGCGCGATGGCAAGGCTGACAAGTGTGTAAGCGACAGTTCGCCAGGCCAGAAGAACATTCTTACCAACGAACTTCCACGCTTCTGAGACGAGCCCGGGATAAAAGTCTGCTGGGTCTGGTCCCTTCAGGGCTTTCTTGCGCGCCCTTGCTCCCAATCCTCCCTCGGCGGAATCGAATCCGCACTGGGGACATTCGGTGTCTTCTTCGTCCTGATACTGCATGTCGAAGCCGCACTTTGAACAAATGCGTGCTTCGGTATCTTCAGCTCGCCGCATGTCAAACGAAACAAGGGCATCTTCTGCATCAACTGGCTTTGAGCTTTTTTTCGTCTTTGATTTGGACGAGGCCGACTTTGAAGGCGATTTCGGCAAATCGTCTTCATCGGGAACCGAAATTCGGGTCTGGCATTGCGGGCATTTCACCGCTTTTCCGCGCGCGGTATCGGGGACTGAAAGGACCTTTTCACAACCGGTGCATTTCACCTTGACGGGCATTGGTCAGCAGCCTTCCAAATCATTTGTGAACGCGGGACAGTCAAATCCTCTCCGTCAGTCAATCCGGCAGACACAGGACTCAAATGCCATTTGCGGCTGCGTGTCATAAGTCCGGACCAAGACGGGAAGGTGTCGATAACAGATTTTGAAGTCAGAAAGATAAAATGACCAACGGGCGGACACCGAACGTTCCAAGTCAAGAGCGACCGGCGCGACGATTCCGCAAACAGTCCGGCGGTCACGACTTCCAGCAAGGTACACCGCCACGTACAGAATTCAAGTCACTTGGGCCTCTCTGAGAAATACGCAAGGGAATTTTTGGATGTGTGTGGCTCAAGTTGGTCAACCGTGACAGAATTTGGTCAGTATCGATTATGGCGAACCTTGCGAGCGTTGATTTGGCCAGCTCGGTTATGCACAGACGAAAATCGAAGAGTGGTAACAATAAAACGTTCCTAAGCTTCTGATATTGCCGTCGGTGACACTCAATTTGCGTCCTGCCGCTTGAAGTTGTGCGAGGAATCGCCAACATGGCGATTGGACACATGTAAAAGAAACGCTGCGGTGACATTTGTTTTCTTGCGACGACAGGAGTTTTGATGACCGATTCCAGTCCCCCCTCACCTTTAGTCGGGGTTATCATGGGGAGTAAATCCGATTGGGAGACAATGCGGCATGCATCGGAACTCTTGAATGAATTTGGTGTTCCCCATGAATGCCGAATTGTCTCGGCTCATCGAACTCCTGAATTGATGACCGAATACGCAACCAATGCCGAATCGCGGGGGTTAGAAGTCGTGATTGCGGGGGCAGGCGGTGCCGCTCATTTGCCTGGAATGGTAGCTTCTCAAACGGTGCTTCCTGTATTGGGAGTTCCGGTGCAAAGCAAGGCTTTAAGTGGAATGGACTCATTGTTGTCGATTGTGCAAATGCCGGGTGGAATTCCTGTTGGTACGCTTGCGATTGGCGAAGCGGGAGCGAAAAATGCAGGGTTGCTTGCCGTGCGAATCCTCGCGACGACTCGACCTGAATTGCGAGTAAAGCTCCACGACTTCCAACGACGTCAACGCGACCGCGTGCTGGGAGAATCGCTCCCATGACGAACCCGATTCTGCCCGGAGCCACGCTGGGAATGCTGGGAAGTGGACAATTGGGGCGAATGTTTGCGATAGCTGCGCGCCGGTTGGGTTACCGAGTCCACGTCCTTTCGCCCGATACCGAAACGCCGACGGGTCAGGTCGCCGACGTGGAGGTCCGCGCAGATTACCTCGATCTTGAGCGGGTGGCAGAATTCGCTGGAAACGTCAGTGTTGTCTCGTTTGAGTTTGAAAACGTCCCGGCCGAAACGACGGAAATCTGTCAAAAGTATTGCCCCGTTCGTCCGGCGGGTTCGGTGTTGTTCACGTCTCAAAACAGAAAGCGTGAAAAGACCTTTTTGCGAGATGCCGGGCTGCCGGTCACTCCGTTTACTTCAGTCGGGTCGCAGGTCGAGTTAATTGCAGCACTGCAAAAGCAGGGGCTACCCGCTGTTCTGAAAACGGCTGACTGGGGTTATGACGGCAAGGGGCAGGTCGTCATCCGAACGATTGAAGACGCGGGAAATGCCTGGTCTGCATTGAATGTCCCGCAAGCCATACTGGAATCGTTTATCGATTTTGAGTGCGAGCTCTCGGTTGTGGCGGCTCGGGGCTTAGACGGGCAGTTTGTCAGTTACGGGCCGATTGGAAACTCCCACTGCCACCACATTCTCGATATTTCAGTCTGTCCCGCAGCGATCCCGTTGTCCGTCGCAACGGAAGCAATTGAGATCACACGTGCAGTCCTCGAAAAACTTGACGTTGTTGGCGTGATGTGTGTCGAATTCTTCCTGACAAAATCCGGAAAATTGTTGATCAACGAAACCGCACCAAGGCCGCATAACTCAGGGCATTTAACGATTGATGCTCACATCACATGTCAGTTTGAACAACAGGTTCGCGCAATATGCGGTTTGCCGCTTGGTTCGAGCGAACTTCGCAGCCCGTCAGCAATGGCGAACCTGCTTGGCGATGTCTGGGAGGCGGGTGAACCAAACTGGATCGCTGCGCTGAGTTACTCGAATTTGAAGCTGCATTTGTACGGAAAGCAAGAAGCCAGATTAGGTCGCAAAATGGGGCATTTGACGGTGCTTGGCAAAACAGTAGAACAGGCCGAACAAACTGCCCGAGCAGCCAGGGCGGCATTGAAATCTCGTTAACACCCCTGATCGCAATTGACCTGAACCCGTGATCGAAAAGAGTGTCTACCTCAAAAGAAACTCGTGTCGAATCGAGCATTCCAATCACAATCGACGTTGTTTGAAACATTTTTTGAATACGGAAACGGATCGAAATCCATGCCGCGTTACGACGACGAAGTTAAACGAATTGAAACAAAATGGCAGGCTTATTGGGACAAACATCAGACGTTTTGCGCCGATGTGTTGGATCAAGCTCCCGCTTCAAACGGCACGAACGTCTTCCAATCGCCGATCACAGTTCAAAAAAATTCCCAACGCGAAAACGACATCCCCACCCCAAGCCCATCTTTCATCGCGCGTGAAAAGATGTATGTGTTGGATATGTTTCCTTATCCTTCGGGGGCTGGGTTGCATGTGGGGCATCCAGAGGGTTACACGGCGACGGATATTGTTTGTCGGTTTAGTCGGATGCGAGGTAAACAGGTTTTGCACCCAATGGGCTGGGATGCGTTCGGGCTGCCTGCGGAAGACTACGCGATCAAGACGGGGACTCATCCTGCGGTCACGACAGCGAAAAACATCGAAACGTTTAAAAGGCAACTGAAGTCGCTTGGCTTCAGTTACGACTGGAGCCGTGAATTTGCCACGACAGATCCCGAGTATTATCGATGGACTCAGTGGATCTTTCTTCAGCTCTTCGATACCTGGTATGACTCGGCTTTCGTCTGGACTGGTCCAGATGGAAAATCTCGCACGGGGAAGGGGCGACCGATTGCTGAGTTACCGATTCCCGAGGACGTTGCTCGTGCTGGGTCGCAGGCCGTTCGTCGGTACCAGGATCAACACCGGCTTGCCTATCAGCATGAAGCTCCCGTTAACTGGTGTCCAGAATTGGGAACCGTGCTGGCGAACGAAGAGATCGTCGACGGCAAAAGCGAACGAGGCGGACATCCGGTCGAGCGAGTTCCGCTTCGTCAGTGGTTGCTACGAATTACCGCTTACGGCGACCGATTGGCGAATGAATTAGACGATCTTCACTGGCCAGAATCGATCAAGGCCATGCAGAAGAACTGGATCGGTCGCAGTGAAGGGGCCGAGGTCGATTTCTATCTTGTTGGAACCGGGGATGGTTACGAAAAGTGGAAAGCGACTCGCGCCAAAACTGGTTTTCCGCGAGAACCGGGTGCGGACGAGTTGCGCATTTACACGACTCGACCCGATACGCTATTCGGCGTGACTTATATGGTCCTTGCGCCCGAGCATCCTGCCGTAGACAGGCTGACTACAGCGGAGCACAAGGGGGCGGTTGAAACTTATCGTCAGCAAGCAGCATCAAAGAGCGACCTTGATCGTACAGACCTCGCGAAGGGAAAAAGCGGTGTTTTCACGGGCGGCTTTGCGATCAATCCGATTAACGGCGAACAGGTTCCGGTCTGGATCGCCGATTATGTTCTGATCAGTTACGGGACCGGTGCGATTATGGCCGTTCCGGCGCATGACGAGCGTGACCTTGAATTCGCCAAGCAATTCCAGATCGAGATAAAGCCTGTCGTCGCACCGGTCGGTGATTCGACAGGTTCGACGGAAGGCTTCTTTGACCACGGGGTTGCCATCAATTCCGGCCCTTACAACGGTCTTCCCACGCTCGAATTCAAGGCGAAAATCACGGCCGATCTTGAGTCCGGCGGCTTGGGGCGAAAGGCGGTCAACTATCGCTTGCGAGATTGGCTTTTCTCGCGACAGCGCTATTGGGGCGAGCCATTCCCGATCTGGCATGAACTTGATGCCAACGGCCAACCAACCGGTTTGTTGAGAACCGATCCGGCGGAATCGTTGCCGGTCCGGCTTCCAGAAATGGCCGACTTTAAACCGACGGGAACACCCGAACCGATGCTTTCCAAAGCTCCGGCGGATTGGCTTTATTCGACGGCACCGGACGGAACTCGCTTGAAACGAGAAACCAACACGATGCCGCAATGGGCCGGTTCGTGTTGGTATTACTTGCGATTTGCCGACCCCCGTAATGCCCAGCAGTTCCTCGATCCGGTGATCGAGAAGCAATGGCTACCCGTAGACCTTTACGTTGGTGGTGCGGAACACGCCGTTCTTCATCTGCTCTATTCACGCTTCTGGCACAAGGTCCTGTTCGATCGCGGTCATGTCTCAACGGTCGAGCCGTTTCAACGCCTGGTCAATCAAGGGATGATTCTGGGGGAAGTGGAGTTCACCGGTTATGTACTCAGTGATGTATCTGACGAACAAAATCGTCGATTCGTTTCTGTTCGAGACCTTAAATCGCGGGTCGACGACGAAGGTGTTGCAACTCGCGTCGTTGAAAAGACCGGTGAAGTCGCCACGCCAGTGACACTTGTCGTCGAACAGATCGAGAAGAAGGGGGATTCATTCATTCTAAAGGATCGCCCCGATATCGTTGTCGACAGCCGTGCTCATAAAATGTCTAAATCGCGGGGCAACGTCATCAATCCCGATGTCGTCGTCGATCAATTCGGAGCCGACTCATTACGACTGTACGAGATGTTCATGGGCCCGCTGGAAGCAGTGAAGCCGTGGAGTATGAAGGGAGTCGAAGGGGTCGCCCGATTCCTTGGTCGAGTCTGGCGTATGATTGTCGATGAGCCGAACGAGTCGCAAACCCAACTCAGCTCAGCGGTGCAAGACGTGCCACTAACGCCGGCTCAGTTTCGTGTTTTGCATAGAACAATTAAGGCGGTGACTCGCGACGTCGAGTCATTGGGATTCAATACGGCTATCAGCCGAATGATGGAATTCGTAAACGAATTCCTGGCGTTCGACGTACGGCCCAAGTCTGCCATCGAACCGTTTGTCCTTTTGCTCAGCCCCTTCGCTCCTCACATCGCAGAAGAGCTTTGGGAACTTCTCGGACACACGAAGAGCCTCGCCTATGAACCGTGGCCAACCTATGACGAGAAACACCTGGTTGAAACCGAGATTGAGATCCCGATACAGCTCAACGGAAAATTGCGTGGAAAAGTGACCGTTCCCGCCGGTTCTGATCAAGCGACAATCGAGGCGGCGGCAAAAGCTGACGCAACGATTGTTGGTCAACTGGAAGGAAAGACAATCGTCAAGACGGTCTACATTCCAGGGAAAATGGTAAACTTCGTTGTGAAATAACCGGCACAGCCGGTCTGTGCGCGTCGGACGACGGGATCAGAATAGGATTATTATGCGCGCGTTGACGGTACCGGCGGCTTCCAGCCCGTTCCAATTTCTGCGGCTGGAAGCCGCAGCTACGTTTCGCCGTCCCATTCAACGCGCAAACGACGATCCTATTCTAAACCCGTCTGTGACGTGCATTAACCGGCTGCGCCGGATTCGCCAACTACGGGGTTGACCAGTACGCCAACGTCTTCGATTTCGACTTCCATTCGGTCGCCAGGTTTCAAGTAAACTGGTGGAGTACGGGCCACACCGACTCCCGGTGGCGTGCCTGTGAAAATCAGGTCACCAGGCTGCAGCGTAATCAATTGAGAAACGTGAGCGATCACCTCATCGACACCGAAGATCAGCTCTTTTGTTGATGAGTTCTGCAAAGTCTCGCCATTCAGTCGCAGGCCAATCTTGATGTTGTGCGGATCGACTTCGTCAGCCGTTACAAGATATGGTCCTGTCGGTGCGAACGTGTCTGGCGTCTTTCCCAGCAACCACTGACCGCCCGGCCGTCCCTTTTGCCAATCACGAGCCGAGACGTCGTTCCCGCAGGTATATCCAGCGACATGCGTAAAGGCGTTCTCTTTGGAAATATTCTTTCCCTGCTTGCCAATGATCACAACGAGTTCCGCCTCATAGTCGACTTCATGAGCGACCTTCGGCAGGATGACGGCGTCTTCAGGACCAACTACCGCTTGAGAGAACTTGTTGAAAACGACCGGCTCGCTGGGAATCGGAGAATTCGTTTCGATCGCGTGATCGCGGTAGTTCAGACCAATACAAAAAACCTTGCCGGGATTTTGAATTGGTGCAAGCAGGCGTCCGGTAACAAACGGGCCCTTCGTCAAACCTGTGGCCAGCGCATGAGCCGCAGCGGCCAGTCCTTCATTCGCCGAAAGAATGTCTCGCAGGGTAGTCGGAAGCTTTGGATCGACCCCACAAAGATCGACGTAACGTCCATCCAAAGCGACTCCAACAACCCGAGGTCCCTGATCCGTCAACACAGTAGCCAGCTTCATCCGTCATCTCCTCAAAATAAAGTGTCAATCAACCGTAAGAGCACTATCCAAGGCAAGTATCAAATTAGGAACAAAAAGCGAGATTTCCCCCGCCGAAGAATTTTAATCCCCAATCGTGTCAATGTTTCGACAAAGACTAGTCGGCGGACGATGGATTTTCATCCGTACCTCGCAACAACAGGGCTTGTTCCGTTTTTCGAAATCTGCGAAACACGGTTTTCGAGCCAATTCGCGAGTGGATTGGTCGACATTCCTGGATTGAATTCCTATAGCTGCAATAAACGTCACATGAACCCGCCATCGACGATTCTGTTCGCCGGAGGAGGCACCGGGGGGCATTTATTCCCCGGGATCGCCGCTGCCGATGAGTTACGACGACGAGATCCATCAACGCGGATTGTCTTTGTCGGTTCCACTCGATCGATTGAATCGTCGATCGTCGCTGAACATGGTCTGGAACATCGGATGCTTCCCGTTGAACCGTTACCAACGCTGAAGCGAAACCCAATTCGTTTTGTGTTTCAAAACTGGCAGGCATGGCGCGGAGCAATTCGGTTACTAAAGGAACTACGTCCAGCCGCAGTCATTGGCCTCGGGGGATACGCGAGCGCTCCGATTGTCTGGGCTGCAAGTCGACGTCGCATTCCTGTGATACTGATCGAACAAAATGTCATCCCCGGTCGAACAACACGACTTCTCAGCCGCATTGCCGGCCACGTCTGCGTTTCGTTCAAAGAAACGATTTCGCGACTTCCTAAAGCTCGGGATGTTGTTGTGACGGGCAATCCCGTGCGAGCATCGATTGCGCAGCTACACAACCGCACGTTGATTGAAGGTAGCGAAGACGAATCTTCGGCAACGAAGAAAAAAGAACTTTTGATTCTTGGAGGTAGCCAAGGTGCAGAATCATTAAACGTCGCCGTTATGCCGGCCATAACAAAATTGGCAGAACAATTGAAAACCTGGAAAATCGTGCATCAGACAGGTCCGCTGGGCGTTGAGCGAGCACGAAGCCTCTATCTAGAGCTGGGGCTTTCGTTTGTTGTAGAGCCCTTTTTTCATGACATGGCCGATTTATATTCCCGAGCAGACTTGGTGATTTCGCGATCAGGCGCGACAACTCTGGCGGAATTGGCATGCGCTCAAACGCCGATGATCTTGCTGCCTTATCCTCACGCAGCGGACGACCACCAGCGAGCCAATGCACTTACTTTTGTCGATCACCGTGCTGCGGTCCTGGTGGAACATACGACCGCACCCGAAAAAACGACGGACCGATTGGTGGATGCATTGATGTCGCTGATCGATGATTCATTGCGACGAACGCAAATGGGGCAAGCCGCAAAAGAACTCGCTCATCCCAATGCAGCGATTGCGTTCGCAAACGTCATAGAATCAGCGATTCGTCCCCTCAAGTAGAAGTCCAGCAATCCTTCCTCAGATACTTTTCGATGTCACGAGCCACTTTTGAATTGTCGTCATCATTTCCAACCAAAAACCCATTACAATAAGTAAGCGGGGTTTGATTTCTACCAACAGCGTCATCATTCGATAACCAATTTGGATTCCGAGTTGCCACGACTGGACTTGTTTGCAGTAATCACTGCCTTTAAATTCTTATGCAATCTTCCGAGAGAGCCACGTTACTTAGGGGATTCTTCGATGATTCTGCGAAAGACGGTCCGTGCTGTTTCGTAGTCTGCTGCGGCGGTTACTTGTTCATCGACTCGATAGGAATTCGCTTTCGCTTTCCAACATTGTTCAACACTTTGCAGGCACCATAGCGCGCTCTGGCGGCTGGCTCGGATCGGCTTTTCATCGATGATCACAAACACTGGATTCGTGTGTCCGGTCGGAAAGACCCGGATCGCCGCCCATGAGCTTTTCTCGACTTCGTGCTCGAAAGTTAATGTGCGTTCGGCTCCGTCACTGTCGACTTCCTGTTTCGCAACCGGATAACCGTTGATGATCAGTTCTACAGGAAGCTTGCGTGCATCGCCGTAAAGACCGGCGATTTTGACCTGGAATTTGACGTTATCCGGTCGGCTCAGTTTCAGTTCGCTTCCGTTTGTCCCCGCTTCGAGTGTTTGTTTCGGATTCGAAGTGGATGCTGAAAACTCCATCAAGTGAGTTCTTCCGTCAGTCACATAACTGCGACCGGCTGCCAATGCATCGCACCAGTTGTCAAAATTCAGTTTACCTGGGACTCGCACGTAAACGCGCCCCAAGCCGACTCGTTCTCCGCTCATACAGGGGAAATCGGTTTCGCCGCTCGCGCGGACTCGAAATCCACAGTTGAGGATATGATACCACATGTTGAACTCAGCAGTCCGGTCGCTGTTCATCGTTGAAATGAAGTCCACAGCCGGTACCTGTTGATGATCCGGGCCTTCCACCATATGAGCGACGTTCATGATGAACTCGTTGGCTCCGATCCCATCGAAGGCTGGCACATTGAATGTCGGCAGCCCCCCAGGGCCGTCCTGCCCGTCTGTTCCGGGGACGCGGTCCACAAAACGAGTCAGGCCGCTCGACGAATGGGCGGGACCACAGATGGCACCTTGCTTCTTGGCCCAGCGGAGCGTGTTCAGACCGAGTGTCGGCCAATGCTCCTTCGAATCCCCACCGGGCGGGATCTGCTCCTTCAGCCGCAATAGATTGAGGTGTCCTGACACGTGTGAACCAAAGCCTGACACTTCCACGTCATAGCGAATCAGGTACGGGTAGCGGCTATTACCGTCAAGTTGCCCTGTGAAGAACCGTTTCTGAAAGTCAAAGCACGGTCCCCAGGTCAGACAGCAACCGACCTTGATGTCTTCGCCCATGCAGTGACGTAACATATCCGGTGGTTGAACCCCCTGAGTGGGACTCTCATAATGGGCACAACCGGCGGCATGAATGTGATGGTCTCCCGACCAGTAACCACGTCGCGAGGGATCGATCCATCGCGCAACTCGGTATTGAACCTCGGCCGGACCTGCTCCTACGACCAGCGGAATTGTGGCCGGAATAGACTCCGGTCCACGCGAGCACTTGACCGTATACTTGCCCGCAGGCAGTCGCAGGGTTTCCCCATCACCACGGTAGAGCTGCCGCTGAAAAAAGAAGTCCGGAGCGAGACGTTTGTTCTGCGGCGGGTAGACGCGTCCCGTTTCATCGGTAATCTCAAACGCCGCCATTGCCGGGCGATCGGGGTCATCGGAAACATGGAACGTCACCATATTCGAAGGACGAGCCTGAAAGGAGACTTCCGTACCACCCCAGCTTTTACCCGCTTCTGCATTCGCTAGCTCGATCCAGTCGATCCGCCACTGACAGGGTTTGCCGTTTGGATCGATGCGAATACCTGTCAGATGGCCTTCATCACTAAAAGGGATCTCGTACAGCATCTGACGTCCCGCTTCGACTGTGAAGGTAGCGAGATGTCCGCCGTCGGGTTGTGGACGTTCCTGGCTCCACCAGAAGATTTGACCAAATCCAGATTCTTCGGCCTTCGCCCAGAACCGCAGAACATAATTACCGGGCTGTACAGGTGCGGCCAGGTTCGCCGTGATGAATGGATCGACTCCGGTACCACGAAGGAGAAGGGCCCCGTTGTCGACCTGCAACTCGACCTGATTCTCGGCATTCCAGCCAGCGGCGTCATTATCGAACCGCCAGTCGGCGATGATGCCATTGTTACGACCGCCGCTCGGTGAACCCGCAACGGGAGCCGAGAATTCAATTCGGGCTTTCCGCTTGCCGACATCGCGTGCAAAGACTTCGACAATTCGATACTCGAGCGGCAGACCTGTCAGCGCCGGAGTCAAAGGCTGACCATCAAACATGGACAGTCCCAGCCAGCGCGAAGCGACTTCTTCAGCAGGTGAATGTGCTAATGGACGCGCGTTCGGGCTGTCGATTCGCAAGCGGGCGCGGGTTTCAATCCGGTTCACAACCTTGATGAGAAACGTGCACCAGCCTTGTTCCTCAAGCGAAACTGAGTGATTTCTGGAGATGACGACCGGCGATTGATCAGCGCTCAACACGACTGCCGCCAGGCAAAGTGGATCAAGTACCTGTTGCACTCGTGCCGCAAAGACCTGGTTCTCTGCGAGTGTCCTGGCCTCTTTCAGTTGGGCCAGTGAGTCCGCTGATAATTGAGCTCCGAGGTGCTTCAATGCCTGTTCAAGACGCGCCACCTGGGCGACGAGCGGCTGTCGGTCGACAACTTCCACGGTTGGCCAGTCCACGCCGAACAAATCGTTTGTGCATGTGAAAATGATTGCGAGGCAACAGATGAAGGATCTCATAACAGTGGTCTCTGACAACAAAAGTCGAAAATGAATCAGGTCACGGAATTGGTTTGAATATTACGGTGGCGAAGGGTTCAACAGCGTTCGAAACTGGGAACGTGGAACACATTTCAGTAACAGATCCACTGTGGCTCGGAAGCCCAGGTCTTGTGTTCCCTGACCGGCATCCGCTTCCAGGCGAATTTCACGGTGGCCAGTTTCCGAGCAGCGTAGTTCGAGAAGCTTCCATTCCATCTCCTCGCCCGTGAGCAGGGACGAAGAAAGGAGGTTTTCAACGATCCGCACATCGAACCATGCCGGCGTATCGGTTTGAGGCAGCGACTGATCGAACGCCCGAATTCGCAGAGGAGCCTGAATGCCAGCTTCGTTGTGAACTTCAACCAGGAATCGCTGAGTCCGATGTTGAACGATCATCTCTGGCGGCCCAACAACCGCCAGCTTGACTCGTGACTCGGGGGTGATGTGGACACGGAGCAGCGTTAGCGGTCTGGCAGCGATTTGAAGTTGTCCCGCGTTGTCTGATTCGGTGACTTGTTTCACAAAATCAGGATCGTGCCCGAGGTGCGAAGCGAACGCCGCCTGCATCAGTAGCCGATCACGTTGATTCTCCCATCTCGGCTTGCCATGCGGGAAATGGCTTGTCGTGATCAGCCGCTCATATCTGCGGATTGATTCGTCAACGTATGCGGTGGCTTCTTTCCTCTGGCTGGCGTTTGCGAATCGTCCCTTGATCAGGATATCGCGCGTATGCAGCCGCATTCGGTCGATCCATTCATGAGCGGCATCTTCTCGGAAAATGGGATGACCATCACGATGGATGTAGACCGCGCTCGTATGCGCAATATCTGGATTCCACAGGGCGTTCCATCGATCATTCCGCGAACAGCGTGCAACCACCCAGCGGCTCGTGTCGGCGGGAATATCGCACTCCAGTACCGCTTCGCGTTCCTGCGTTTCGATCTCTTTCAGTACTTTTCCATTGGAGACAATCTGAACACGTCCCAGCGGAAACCGCGAGTGGGCATGCAGCCGCGCTCTGAGAGGTTTGTTTCCCGAGTCTGTCAACACGGTGCCTGGCCCCGCCTCGTTGACCGTGAAGAACAGAAGTGGTCCAGAAGTCGTGAACGTCCGCCCGCGACGAATGCCGTCAATCCATTTCTCATAGTCGAACTCGCCCTCAATCTGCACATACGCCCGAGCACATCCAGCAATGCGAGCCGGGTGATCACTTCCGTTTGTGAGCGGCAACTGAAAGCCGCAATCCAGCAGCCGGTAATAATCCTCAGCATCAATCTGGTCGACGGAGTCGGTCAGGCCATGTACGGCATTGAGCGGCAGTTCGTGATTGGCTCCGGTGCCGTGTGCTTCAATGCTGATTCCTCCCTGTCCACGAGCTTCGATGATTGCAGTCTTATTCAGCGGATAGTCCAGCGAATCATCACCAGCGATCTGCGGACCCGTACCAATCGGCAGTACAAGCCATTGCAAGTTCAGAAAACAGAGATGCCCGTAGAGATTCTGATTCCGGTATTCTTCTGCCATTTCGATGTGGTATTCGCCGCTGAAAAAGGGAGCGATCGGGCCGACCTGAGCCTGCGACGGCTTGATAAAAGCGTCCGTAGGGGTCCGATGCAGCAGTGTCAGATTATTGACGACTCGCAAATCTTCCGCCCGTTGGACGAGCGCCAGGTCCTCCAGCGGCAGGTCAACATTCCAGGCATTCGTCACCCAGTGAACGTGAGTGTCACCGCTGATCCAGCCCCGTGCTTTGGCATCGACGAATCGCTTGGAAATCAGTGTGACTTCTCGCGTCTCACCTGGCTGGAGTTCTACGGTTTCCGAGGCAACGATATGCTCAAATCCGCGTTCGAAAGTGACCGTGGTCTTTCCCGACGGGACATCGATCTCAAAACTTCCGTCAACATAAAAGAACGGCACGGCCGCCATTCGCATTGATGGTAATTCGAGGATCGGCTTCTCCATGAAAGTACGGTTGTCGGCAAACGGACCAACTCTCCTTAATTGCCGATCACTTCCTTCGACCCAGACCCGACCGGCAGATTTCTGGCTGAGATCGCCGTCGATCAACCGCCCCCGTAGCCGAGCAACGGGGAATGTCGTTATGGGCAACCTCAGCGACCGCACAACGTCGGCCGTCGAGAAATCCGCCGTGACATCGGACTTGCCCGGCCCGAGTTCCAACAGAAACGGCTGTGATTTCCCCGGCAGAACGGTCATCGGGTTTGGCGATTCGCTTCCGATCTGTGACCTGGCGCTGATATTGAGAGCGGCTTCCGTTGCGTTTCCCAAGCTGATAACCACAAAACGGCTCAGGCCAGAGCTAACTGTGATTGAGGGAATCTTTCCGCCAGAACGCAGGATCTCACGATCCCACGTGGCTTCGATATAGATGAGCCGCTCGCGCAACTTCCTGTCGAGTGTCTGACGCGATAATTCAAGACTTTGAAGTTCACGAGCCTGTGGCAATTGAACGGCAAAACGATGCTCGTCAAGCAATTGCTGAATCACGACGGATTGGATGTCGAGCGGACAACGCCGAGCAACATCGGCCAGAAACTCAAACTGGAAGTACGCAACCTGACGATCCAGTTCGCTTGCCTCGGAAAGTGGCTTCGTTTGTCCTGCTTGAGCGACAACTTCACGTTTGCGATGCAGATGCGGTGGATGGGCCAGGGCGAATGAGTTGATAGTCAGCAGCACCAGTACCCATATCAATTCGATACCGGGGGTTTGCCTCGGAGCATTGCGGAGTTGTTTCTGGGTTTGCTTGAGCATGAATGCCTCGCGGTGAAATGTATACAATGAAGCAACTCATTGCTTACAAGGGGCGGGCCGCACGGTCAAACGCCAAGGTTTGTTGTTTCAATCTATTTTGCTTATCGACGAGTGGTCGTGGCTTGGGTTTGGTGGCCAATTCACCAGCACCGTAGCCATGGAGCAAAAGATTAGACCAATCAGATTGATCCATTTTGACGCCGAGTGATAGGCGACAAACTGAGCAGGTTTCGTCTGACCAGGGGGAGTCACCATCTGCACGAGGGGCTGGTAGATCGAGATGTAGTCCACAGCCATGAGTGACAGAACGATCACTAACAGGACGAACGTACTGATTCGACGATTCCTGGGGAAAAGGGCCGAGTTGCCGGCAAACCAGGTTCCATAAAAGCCGAGGCTGACGAGCGTCACTCCACAAACGTAAAAAGCAGGAAATCGGACTGCGACAAGAATATCCTTGGTCGTCGAATTAAAATTGCCGCGTGTGACTTCTGTCACACCAACAATCACGAATAGCGTTGCGGCACCAATCCAGGCGGACAGGCAGAACCGGGCGAGAAACAACCCAAATCGAGCGAGAAATGGAACATCGACGTCGTTGGGGGCGTTCCCCATTTCTGATTCTCCAAGTCTTTTGAACAATGAATCATCGGATTGAAAACAGGACCGATGGCATTGTGACGGAGAATCGCGCGTTACGGAAGCAAGACTTTGACGTTCGAGCCGATCGCAAGTTTTGGCCAGAGTTTACCTGCCGGTTCGATTTTCACCCCGACGAATGATTCCGAAGCCCCGGCGACCGATGTTGTCTGTGGTGGAATCTCGGTAATGATCCCAATCCGTTGGCCGTGTGACGGGAAAATCAGATTCACCTTTGAGCCATGTCGCAGTCGGGATGCTTCTGCGGAAGGAAACTGGGCAACGACGTGAGGCTGGATATCGTCAAGAATCTCGATCAATGCGTCCCCATTGGGGACTCGGTCACCCGGTTGGACCCGGACGTCTCCGACCGTTCCATAGGTGGGGCTGGTGATCGTCAGTTCTTTTTGCTGGCTATCCAGCGCCGCCAGTTCCAGTTTGGCACCTGTCAAACGAGCTTCCGCGACGTCAACCCCTGACGCAGAACGAATCTTGGATTGAAGCTCCTTTTCCAACGCTGCAAGCGATTTCAGTCGCTGTTCGCAAAGGGCGATTTGTGTGGCGAGCGTTTCCGTGGAGGCAGCCGCTGCGTCTTCTCGAAGCATCGCTTGTAAACGTCGTTCATCCGGCAGATGAAGTTCACGCTTGATGGACCCAAACGGATGATCAACTTCAGCAACGACGGGACTGACGTTGGTGTCGGAGGTCGTCAAATGATCTTTCCAGGCGAGTTGCTCAACCTGCTTGTTCAGCTTTTCCTGTGAGAAGGCCGACTCTTTTAACTGGGTTTCAAAGATCTCGGACTGCAGTTCACGTCGGCGCCAGGCAAAGTCGACTTCCGCGCTGACTCTGGCCCGGTTGACTTCGGCTTCCAGTTCTGCGATCTCTCGCCGTTTTCCGATCAATCGTTCTTCGAGTTGAACGTCGATCAATTGAAATAGCGCATCGCCAGGCGACACTGACTGCCCCGATTTGACCGAGACATCACGAATCCTCGCGACACAATTTGATTTCACAACCGCCGTTCGCGACTGAATCGAACCGCGATGCGCGCGTTCGCCGCTCCATCCCAAGACCCAGGCAAATCCGGTTCCGGCAATAAGTGCCAGACCAATGATCAGCCCAATGCGACTACGTCGCATTGAAATAGAAATGTCCGTATTGACAGGAAAATTGGTCGGCATCATGCATGTGACCTGGTAAGCGGTAAGAGATCTTTCCTCGAATCGGCATAACGACGTGCTTTTCATCGGGCAGAGTACCCAGTGGTCGTACGGAACTCCGAAAGTCAATGTTAGAAGTGTGTTAAACCGCAAAGTCGGGACGGATAACGTTCGTCCTTACTTCGTGTTTTAGAACGTTCGTGTTTTTGCGATCCGTCTTCGTATTCCGTCCAGTGCCTATATTTACTCCGAATTCAATTCAGGATTGTCACCACGGATAACCCAGCGCGGATGCACACGGATGAATGCGAGGCCATTTTTTCTGACTTCTCTTATCCGTGTTCATCAGTGTTCGGCATTCAACTTTTCCGAGACAGTCGTCAAGACTTGCTGCAACTGTTCTAAAAGAGCTGGCTTGACCAGGTGGTGATTGAATCCGGCTTGCCGTGAAGCCTCCCGGTCTGAATCCTGACCATAACCCGTCAAGGCGACTAACACGACGTTTTCGAGATTGGAACGCTGCCGGATTCGTTTTGCGACCTCATAGCCGTTCAGGCCCGGCAAACCGATGTCTAACAACGCGACATCTGGACGGTAATCTATGGCCGCCTGCACTGCTGATAACCCGTCGTGAGCGGTCCGGACTTCGTGGCCGTACGCTTCGATCAGCATCGAAAAACTCAAGACGGTATCCACGTTGTCGTCCACCAGAAGCACCCGTAAGCGTCGAATGGCTGGCTGGCCAGTATCACTGACTGCCGATGGCAGCTGATGGGTATCAGGCAGCGCGACAGGCAGGCGGACGATGAACTCGCTTCCTTGCCCCAGCTCACTGCTTGCCTCAACTTTTCCTCCGTGAAGTTCCGTCAGTCGTCGGACCAAAGCCAATCCAATTCCCAACCCACCCTGTGAGCGGTCCAGCGATCGTTCCGCCTGGGTGAACATATCGAAGATCAGAGGAAGCAGTGCCGGGGTGATGCCGACGCCGGTATCTCGCACTCGCAACACGCACTCAGCCCCCTCTTGCTGGACTGTCAACCAGACATGGCCCTCTTCCTCTGTGTACTTGGTGGCATTGGTGAGCAGGTTCACCACCACCTGTTCCAGTCGAGCCGCGTCAGCAAACAGCCAGATCGGTTCCGTCGGCAGCGATACCGTGAATTCGTGCCTGCGTTGCTCAATCAGCGGTCGAGCGGTCTCCACAGCGCCTCCCACAATATCGGATATGGCAATTCGTTCTCGACGAAGTTGAACTCTCCCCGTGGTGATGCGTGAGACTTCCAGCAGGTCATCCACGAGATGTTGTAGTTGCCTTAATTGTCGTTCGATGATGCCTCGGGCCTGTTTTTGGATCAAGTTCTCACTTGCGCGTTGGAGCCCCAATAATTGCACGGCGTTGGAAATGGGAGCGAGCGGACTGCGAAGTTCGTGACTCAGCATCGCCAGAAACTCGTCCTTACGTCGGTGCAGGTCCGACAACTTTGCCTTCTGCTCACGCATCTGGTTTTCCAAACGGCTGCGTTCGGTGACGTCGCGAGCGGCGACAAACACTCCTTGCAACTTACGATCACGATCATGGAAGGTCGTCGCGTTATACGAAACGACGGTTTCCTGCCCATCCCTGGCGCACGCGGTCAATTCGTAGTCGGTGACTTTACCTTCGGCGAGCACTAGATTGATACCCGCTTTGGCCCGCTCCGGATCAGTGAAATAGTCTTTAAACGGGGCACCAATAAGTTCGTCGCGGGTACATCCGGTGAGAGCTTCCATCTGCTTGTTAACGTCGGTGATAATGCCGCGCGGGTCCGTGGTGATCAACGCATCAATGTTCGATTCAATCAGTGAGCGTGTGTAGAACTGCTGGTCACGCACTCGCTGATCGAGCAGCATTCGCTCGGCTTCCACTAACTGACGAGCGGTATTATCGGTGCCAATTAGTAGATATCCGATGATTCCCCCATTTGCGTCGCGCAGGGCTGTGACGGAGACAATGGCTGGAAAGCGGCTCCCATCTTTGCGAATGTAAGTCAATTCATAGATGTCTTCGATCCCGCGTGATGCTTTGAAAACCAGAGCATCGAATCCCGTTGTGATCGTGGTCGAGAGTTCGGCGCTCAAGGCTTTGGCTCGCGCGATCACTTCTTGTGGGTCGGAAATATCGGCTGGCGTAATTTTGTTCATCACTTCGGCGGCTGAATAGCCCAGCATTCGCTCGGCTCCGACGTTGAAGATCTGAATAACGCCCTTTTCGTCCGTGGCGATACTCGAAAAGTTGGCACTGTTGAAGATCGCGTTCTGTAATGCACCCGCCTTGAGCAAAGCCTCTTCTGCCCGTTTGCGAGCCGTGTTATCGGTGCCAATTAACAGATACCCGATAATTGCGTCCTGCGCATCACGCAGCGCCGTGACCGACACGACTGCCGGAAATCGGCTGCCGTCCTTGCGAAAATAAGTGAGCTCGTAAATGTCTTCGATCCCGCGAGCCGCCTTGAAGACAAGCGCCTCAAAGCCGGGAGTGATCGGGGTGTTGAGTTCGACGCTGAGTGATTTGGCACGCGCGATCAACTCTCTGGGATCGGAAATATCGGCTGGAGTGATCTTGTTCATCACCTCAGCGGCAGCGTAGCCCAGCATTCGCTCGGCACCGACGTTGAAGATCTGAATGACTCCCTTGGCGTCCGTGGCAATACTCGAGAAGTTGGCGCTGTTGAAAATCGCACTCTGCAATGCCCCGGCTTCGATCAGTAATTCTTCCGCTCGCTTGATCGCGATCACATCATCAGGATGATGGCCATGGTTCATCATTCCCGCCACATTTTTCGAATCACTCATTGAAGGACTTCAATCTTGTAAAGGCTGCATTAGGTTTGAATTCAAGTTGGGGGGGCGCGGGAGCGAAGACGGTCTTCCTTCAGAATCGAAATCGCTTCCTGGCAATCGATGTGTCATGGATTCCTGCGAGATTTTGCTGGGGAATAAAAAAAGCCGACATGGTCAAACCCCTGAGGGCTTCGACCATGTCGGCTTACTCGTCGACCAGCCCCACATCACATGGGTGCTCCTCAATGAGTCATCCGAAATCGAATTCAGTTATACGTCGGAAACTATGCCAAGCAGACACAAATCCGGCCAAACAGAGATGATACCGCTTGGAATGAGAGAAGATAGGCCGTTGCTTATATATTCTTCAACAATGTCACCGGGTAGCGGGCGGGATTCAATGGTCGTGTCAAATCCATGCACGTCACGCCAAAAGTGTTTGATATACGGATCCATGCCTGGAAACCGACTTGCCATGACGGGCCTCCAGACAGATCGTGCGACAAACCGACCGGGGTTCCACACTCTGATAATTATCGGCAAGTATTCCACGAACGGTTTCCTTTTGTGGAGGGAGGCGTCAGACGAGACCGTCCCATCTGTGCTTATTGATGAACGTCGCCCGCGCCGACGCGATGGATTCTCGGTATAGTGATCAAAAATGAACTCTGTCCGACTTTCATACTGAAATCTGATTCAATGCCCGCCAAACAATTCGACTCCATTTCGCGAGTCATTCTTAAACCTCGTAAAGCACTCCCTTTTTTCAGTCGACACCCTTGGGTTTTTCAGGGCGCGGTCGATCGGGTGGAAGGTTCTTTGGTTCCGGGTGATGCGGTCTCGCTGCATGCCTATGATGGACAATTCATCGCGTGGGGATTGATCAATCCAGCCAGTAAGATCGGCGTAAGGCTTTATTCCTGGGACGAATCCATCCCGCTAACGGATGAATTCTGGAAGCAGCGGATCAATGAGGCGGTCGCGCTTCGATCGGTATTGTTTCCACAGCAGGGGCCAAACGTCGCCTGTCGGCAGATTTACAGTGAAGCCGATGGATTGTCTGGTTTGACCGTTGATCGGTATGGCGATTTTTTGTTAGTGCAATTAACCAGTTTTGCACTTGCCCAACGAAAAGAGATCCTGCTGGATGGACTACGTGAGGCATTGCATCCCAGGGGAATCTGGCTGCGGACGGAAAAAGGGATTCGGGCAGCGGAAGGACTGGAGCTGGTTGATGGTCTTTTATGGGGTGAGGCCCCACCGCGACCAATGTTCATTGAAGAACACGGCGTCCGTTACGGCATCGACGTTGCCGAGGGACAGAAGACCGGATTTTTTCTTGATCAACGGGATAATCGCCGTCGCATTGCGGATTTTGTTCGCGGAAAACGCGTGCTTGACGTCTGTTGTTATACCGGCGGTTTCGGCTTGAATTGTCTCGTCAATGGTGGTGCGGCGGAGGTTGTCGCCGTCGATGCCTCGGAATCGGCACTGGCTCAGGCTCGTTCGAATGCCGAACGGAATGGAGTCGCCGATCGACTGACAACGATCAAACAAGATGCATTTAAAGCACTGGAAGAGTTCGAGGCGCGTGGGGAGCAGTTCGACACGATCGTGTTGGACCCACCCAAACTTGCCAGGAACCGTCAGGGAATCGATGCGGCGCTTCGCGGTTATTATAGCTTGAATCGGTTCGCCATGGGGCTGATTGCGCCTGGCGGATACTTTGTCACATGCAGCTGTTCGGGGCAGATTACGCACGAGATGTTTGCCGATATGCTGGGTCAGGCGGCACTACATGCGAATCGCCGTCTGCAACTGCTGGAAGTCCGTGGCCCGTCCGCCGATCACCCTTCATCGGTCCACTGCCTCGAAACCGACTATCTGAAGTGTTACCTTTGTCGGGTGCTGTAAGGTGTGATGGCCTTGCATGATGCCTTTTTTCCGCCACAGAATTCCTGAGCAGAGCCTCGCGTGACACGTCGAAACAAAAAAGTCGAAGAAGAAATCCCCCATTCATTTTTCATTCGTCCGCAAGAAAAACTCTTGATTGACGCATTGCCGGAACTGAAAGGTGATCGGGTTATTTGTACCTCGGCTGGCCGTGCGCAATTCGGGGTTGCGTATGCCACCGAAAATCCAGGCGCCGTCGTCGACTGCTGGTTCCTCGACATCTTTCACAAGCTTCAAAGTGATTTTCGGATCAGCGAAGACGGGCCTCCTCCGAGTAATCTGAATCTATGTTGTCGGCCGGATCTTCCCGACCATGAAGCAGACTTGGTCGCTTTCGCCTTTAAAAAGGGGGGTGAAGCCGAGCTGACCCGCGACTTGATGCAGCAGGGTCATATGCGACTTGTCGAAGGTGGCCGGATGATCGTCTCGACCGACAACGACGAGGATCAGTGGATTCACAATGAGTTACGGGAATTGTTTCCGAAGGTGACTCGTCGCCCGATCCGCAAACAAGGGACGTTGTACTTCGCGACCAAGGTCAAGCCATTGAAAAAGGTGCGAGATTTCGATTGTGAGTTCGCCTTTCGTGATCGGGAACGATTGATCTATGCCTACAGCAGGCCGGGTGTCTTCAGTCATCGGCACATAGATCCCGGTGCCCGGGCGTTAATGAATACGATGACGGTCAAGCCCGGCATGAAAATACTGGATCTGGGGAGTGGTGCCGGAACGGTGACTCTCGCTGCGGCCTTTGCCGCCGAGAACGTGACTGTCCACGCAGTTGATTCCAACGCCCGAGCGATCCAGTCGCTTGAACGTGGCATTGCGAAGAACGAAGCCCCTGGAATCACGTATGCGCTTGATGCCGAAGGGCAATCGCCCGCGTCTGACGAGTTCGATCTCGCGTTGGCAAATCCCCCGTATTTTTCGAATTACGCGATTGCTGACCTGTTCCTGGATACGGCTCATCGAGCACTTAAGCCGAAAGCCAAAATTCTGATCGTCACCAAAACACCAAACTGGTTCGTCGAGCGAATGCCACTCTGGTACGCCGACGTTGAAGTGGCAGAACACAATGACTATTGGATTGTGACCGGGAAAAAGCGAAAAGAATCAATGTCGGACATGCCAAGGGGGCGACGAAACCGGGAAAATGACGAGTGACTAAGTACGGTGGTGGATTCGGCGTTTATTTGTGTGTATTGCGGTATGGTAGAAGATAGTGTGTCAAGGGATTTCGTGTGACAAAACCCTCTTCCAAGGCGTGCTCACTCGTATTCCGCTTGGATGCAGAACGCAAACAGTCTCTTGAGGCTGCGGCTGAATTAAAGCAAATTAGCGTGAGCGAATACGTTCGAACCGTGGCTGTTGAACAAGCACGTAGGGAAGTCTCCAGCGCAGCAAATCGGACAATTCTGTTGAGTCCTGATGAGCAACTCGCGTTCTGGCAGGCGCTAAGCGGGCCAGTTAAATTAACACCAGCCCAAAAGCGGCTTGGAGCTTTGATGCGACAGGATCAAAGTTAAACTGATTTCGCGCAGAACACCGTGAAACGCTAGCCCGACGCGCAATCGAGGGACAACAAAGCAAGACCCTCGCTTGCGCGGCGGGTTAATGAATAATCTGGGCTAATCCCTGATCCCCTTCCCGGACGGTGATCGTGAAAAATTTCGAAATCAATCGGATTTCGTGATAGCTTCTGACTTTCAGGGGGTACTTGCAGGAAGAGGCGATATTTGATGGCGGAATTTCACGTCACTCGGTCTAGTTTACTGCTGCGGATACGAAACGCGCAGGATGAATCTGCGTGGGGGGAATTCGTCGACATTTATTCGCCTTTGGTTTATGGATTTGCCCGTAAACAGGGTTTGCAGGATGCCGATGCGATTGATGTGACACAGGACGTTCTCAGAATTGTCTCCAGGACGATTGGACGATTGGACTACGACCCGCTTCGCGGGTCGTTTCGTGGCTGGTTGTTCACAATCGTTCGCAATGAATTGAAGGATTGGTTTTCCAAACAACGTTCATCCGTCACGGGAACCGGGGATTCATCCATCGCGAAACGGTTCGAAGAATTGCCCGCTTCGGAAAATGAGCAGTCGGCGTTATGGGATCAGGAACATCAAAAGCGGATTTTCGAATGGGCCGCAGAACGAGTTCGTGGCGAAGTACAGGAATCAACGTGGCAAGCGTTCTGGCAGACAACCGTTGATGGCCGAAGCGGTAAGGATGTTGCCGCAGAATTAAGGATGTCGGTTGCTGCTGTATACCTCGCGAAAAGCCGAGTGATGGCCAGGATCAAAGAACTTGTTCGGGCAAGCGAATGAGAGTTTTCCATGCGACGAGTTCCAATGTGAACTGGTTTGCCGGCCAAATGGCCTTTAAAGATGAATACCATGAACGAACCAATAGATTGTCCAGACGTTTCGTTATTGCGTCACTTCCTCGACGGTACGGAATTCCATGATTCGACTTGGTCTCGCGAGCAGATTGAGTTGCACATTAACGACTGCCCGGCATGTCAAAAGTCGATCGAGCGGCTGGTTGCTGGCCAGGAATCCTGGGAAGGTGCCGCCAGACAACTCGCTGAACTCGATGCAAACCGGGGTGAGTCATCATCAGAGTTGCGAGACTTAATCGACCACGAGAAAAATCGGTTGCCCGGGACTGCGGTTGGCGAAATGGGTGTGACTGAAGGCCGACCACTCTCATCGACGGAACTCGACTTTCTGCAGCCAACGGATCAGCCCGATTCACTTGGGCGTCTCGGTTCTTATGAAATCCTCGATGTCGTGGGGCGGGGAGGAATGGGGCTTGTCCTGAAGGCTTACGATCCGTCGTTACGGCGGATCGTCGCAATCAAGGTGATGGCGGCTCATCTGGCGTCCAGTCCTGTGGCTCGCAAGCGATTTGTACGGGAAGCTCGCGCGGCAGCTGCGGTCAGTCATGACCATGTCGTGGCGATCTTTGCCGTCGAAGAGAATCAAGAGCCTCCATTCCTCGTCATGCAGTTTGTCGGCGGAAAGACGCTTCAGGAACGGCTTGTCGCAACGGGATCGTTGTCGGTACCCGAGATCCTGCGAATCGGGATGCAGACCGCATCTGGGTTGGCTGCAGCGCATGCTCAAGGGCTTGTTCACCGCGATATTAAGCCTGCGAATATCCTGCTGGAAAATGGAGTCGAACGGGTCAAGATCACTGACTTTGGTCTGGCACGGGCTGTTGACGACGTTGGTATGACTCAGACCGGTGTTGTGGCGGGGACACCGCAATTCATGGCGCCGGAACAAGCGAACGGTGAATCGATTGACGTTCGATCGGACCTTTTTAGTTTGGGTAGCGTGCTATACACACTTTGCACCGGGCGTCCGCCGTTTCGGGCCACAACGACGATGGGTCTACTGAAACGCATCTGTGAGGAATCACCTCGGCCAATCCGGGAGCTTAATCCCGAGATTCCGGAATGGCTGGAAGCGATCATCACCAAGCTTTTACGGAAAAACGCCAACGACCGATATCAGTCAGCAAAAGAAGTGGCGGAATTGCTTTCGAACTGGCTGGCTCACGTGCAACATCCGACAGCGGTTCCGGCACCGAATGTCGGGTTGGCTGTAAACGATCCACCCCAATTAGATCCCGTGAAAAATCTTTCCTCCGACGTTAACCCAAAGACTGTCGATTCGACTGCGCGAATTGTCCAGAAGTCGCGCCCATTGCCGTTATGGGGAAACTATTCACAGAAAATTTCGTTCGATGGCGATATCGAATCCTTTTTCGATTTTGCGGTTCAAGCGCTGTGTCGAGATGGATTTGTCGTCGCGGAACGAACGCCATCTCGTCTCAAACTGAATGGTCCGTGGTGGTGGAAAAAGGGGATGAATCGCGCGTTGAGTGCCGTTCGGCAGATCGATTTTCGAATTGAAACTGGAACGCTGAATGCTCATGCGAAACTACGGATCATCGGTATTGATGCGGCAATTCTGATCCCGGCGGTGGGATTGCTTTCGTTTTGCGCTGGAGCACTCATCGCAGTTGGCCCCGTTGTAGTCGTTGGTTTGTGGTACTTAGGTCGCTGTCGGCAATTGGAGGAACGTTTCACTAAGTTCGTCACAAAACTATTGGCTGACGCCAACAATTTCGCGCATGCAAGTCATCCAGCAAATGGGAAAGAGATAACGTCGTGGTCTGTACCGACTGAAACTGATTCGTCCGATGGAATTTGGAAGTTTTTGGCTGGCGATTATTCGCGATCGGTCCCTTTTTCGGGTGATTCTGAAAAATCTTTTGATCTTGCTGTAGCTTCGTTGACGTCATCAGGGTTTGTGTTGAATCGTCGCACCCCGTCGCAACTTTCGTTGACAGGCCCGGGGCTGAACCATTTGAGGGGTAACCTGTTTGCCGCAGCATCGTCGATTGATGTCACATGTGAATCGAGATCGATTCGACTTAATGCGAAAATGGGAACAATTCGAGCCTTACATGCCTTTCTACTGGGAATTCTTCTTGTCGCGGCGATCATCATCCTGGGGTTATGCGTCAATCCGAACGCTGGCTCGTTCAGAGCGCAACGGAATCAAATTGAAGGCGGGATTTTTGCGTTATATGCGATTGGTCTGTTTGTGTTTGGATCGATCATTGCAACCCGTCGTGTCTATCAAAAAGCGTTCGACAATTTCTTGACCAACCTGGTGATGGCAGGTGGAACTGACCGGACTTCCGGCAGCGTCAACTCAGCAACGATAAGTGAAATTGCGGCTCCCCGTGCGAGTTCTTCGGCATCAGGTCAAGTTCGTTCGTCGGAGAATTCCTTCTGGCAACGAATGCGCGAGGCCTATCCGACACGTGCTTACTGGTGTTTGCTGGCAGTCTGGGGACTATGGATGATCCCGATTGCGGACGCATTAGAGACGATCGTCGTCAAAGGGATGTTCTGGGTCGCTCTGACATACATTGCCTTGGGAATTCTGCTGCCGATCGGCTTGGCGACTTTTGCGTGGGGTCAACGACGAACATCGGGAAGCTGGGAAACGACGATCCTGAAAAGACCACCGATAAAACTACTGCTGATTCCCGCCATCATTCCGTTCCTGGCCGCCTCTACATTCTGGTGTTACCGGCAATTGACTTGCGGCATTGTGCAGTTTGATGTCGATGACCCTGAATTCACTGTCAATTTGTTTAACCCCGAGAAGAAATGGAGCGCCTCGTACTCGGCCGACTTTTACGCGATGCGACTTAGTTCGGGAAAGTACTATTGGGATGTCAAACACGGGGCAACGTTCATCGATCGCGGTGACCTGAACTTGACACCCAGATCGCATCACACCATTAGCGCTCGATCACCCTATCCGCTCGGGCAGGCCGCTTTGATGTCACTACCGGGGCGCTGGAAATTGCAGGGTCGGCAACCGTATGGAAAACCGAGCAACTTATCAGCTTCGGAGGCCGATTACATCGACGTGGCTGGTGACACGATTCAGATTCATTCGAAGAGTGTCCTGGACACCTGGAGCCCATTGCTCGAACGTCGTCCGGGAGACAAACGGGAGGACGTCAATCCTCAAGATGTGACGTTCTCATTTCAAATTCCGACCGAGCTGCCAAAAAAGCACGATGCCAAGTGGATTGATCTGTACGTCAAAGAGGGACCATCGCACGACAGTCGTTTAGTCGCCCGAGGCATATTCATGGCGGATGAGAAATTCTTCTTGATACGCCTGGTTCCAACAAATATGCCGCGCCCGGCGAATTGGAATCTAACTCCGGACGACAAATCGATTTCTCTCACGTTTCAACGAGCCGACGACCTGACGCTATCGCAGGGGAACTGGAAGGTCTGCAGCGTAAGACGGAAGCAAGCCGTCGCGAAAGAGTTGGGCGCGAACGTGACTATTCGCAAGGACCAGATTAAGTTTAAAAATTTGGAGGAGGTCGATGGGATCTCGAACTCTTCCGAAGATCAACCATACACAATTAGGTTCGATGCTGAACAGAAGCCAAAACGGCTAACACTGACTTGTCACGAGCGAGGCGGCATCATCCGTGTCATCCCAGGTGTCTACAAGATTGAGGGCGATAAGATGGCTCTTTCGATTGGAATTGGCGATCAAAGACCACTCAACTTCGACGAAGCAGCGGAGACGGCTTCCGTGACAATCGAATTGGAACGGGCGACGCCCTGACTGCGGAATTAAATGTGCTCGCTGATGTCGACACTCTAATTAATGAAATTCAAAAGTGGTTAGCCACAGATGCACACAGAACCACACAGATAAAGATGAACAAATCCGATGAAATACAGTTGAGAACGAATTGCAATAACGAGAATCCTGCGCCCTTATCAGGGCTAAATATCTTCCGATTCCAACCTTTCCAGGGGTTGAAACCCCTGGCTGTTTTCTTGCACCGCTTCGCGGTTAAGAGATCGCCGCGACGGATTTTCACGTCGTCCGAGAGTCTACGCTTTAACGTACGGGCAGAGTCTCCGTCGCTGGCACCTACCTTGATGGGGATATTCCGTGAGCCAGTGAGATTGTTACTCCGCTTCAACAGGGATGAATCGGAAAAAGGACCATGTCAATCCGGCGGCGATCAGGATGCCAACGTCGATATAGAAAATGGGATCCCATTGCGCTCGGCCGGAATGACCATGTGTTTCCAGCCAGTCGGCGATGGCTCCGACAAGGTATTGGGAACTCATCCCACCAAAAACACCGGCGGAGTTCATCAGCCCGAACAACGCACCGACGTGTTTGCCACTAATTCCGATCGTACATGACCACCACAGTGATTGAGTTGCTTGAGTCATGAAAAAGGAAAGGCCAGCGAACATGGTCGCCAGCCAAGGGTTTTGTGATATCAACAAGCAACTCAAAAATCCGGCGGCAGCGAAGAACGCGCTGCAACCCATTAGTCTTCTTCTGATCAATCCTTTCCCCGTGACCACGAGGTCGAGAATCTGACCGCCAAAAAATGTGCCGACTGCACCACATGCCAGGACCAGCGATGCCATCGTCGCGGCAGCGGTCGGGTCAACGCCGCGTCCTTTGATGAGATATGTTGGAAACCAGGAAAAATAGATGTAACTGTTGAATGACGCGAAGATCATAATCAAACTGAGAAACCAGATACTCGGGTTGCGAAAGACAGCGGACCAGGGAATAGGCGTGTGGACGTTATCGGAGGAGGCTCGACGACCAATATGTTCGGCCTCTGCTGAGTTAACGGCGGGATGTGTTGCTGGATCGTCGCGGAACCACCACCAGAAGCCAGCAGCCCAGACGACGCCGACGCCGCCAAACACGGCAAACGTGGATCGCCAGCCAATATTTCGAATCAGGACTGCGGCAAGAAACGGTGCGACGGCTCCGCCAATTTGCGATGCCGCGAGAAAGACTCCCTGTGCTCGTCCTCGTTCTACGTCGGGAAACCATCTCGACAAGACTCGTGCTGCGTTGGGAAATGCCCCCGCTTCACCCGCTCCGAAAAGAAAGCGAACCGTCACCATCGGCCACAGACCAGTACACGCACCAGTCAACGCGGTAAAGGCCGACCACCAGAGCGAGATTCGTGTCAGGACCTTTCGCCCGCCAATCAGGTCACCCCATCGACCTGTCGGAACTTCGAATAGACCGTAGGCTAGCGTAAAAGCCATCAAGACGAGGCTGGTACCGGTGTTGGAAAGCTTCAAGTCCTCTTTGATAAAAGGGAGTGCCTGCGAAATACAAACACGGTCGAGGTACAGTATCCCCGACAGCAGACATAAAACGCCTAGCACGACAAATCGCGTTCCCGATCGGGAATTGGAATGTGCAGGTGCCGACACTGACCGTTCAGAGGATTCAACAGACATGACCTGTTCCTTCAATGGAGGGGCCGAAAGTCGTCGGGGCCTATCTTCAGAGCGGCAGGTCGTCGCTGGCTAAGCGACAGAAATGATTGTTACGCGGCTAATCAGTCGCATCAAGCAACGCGATCCTGATTTCCATGATTACCTCTTAAACCGTTGATGTTCAGAAGACCGAAGACGAAGAGTATTGACCTCGAAAAGCACGAATCTGACGAATCAGAAAAGAGCATGAATTTACACGAGCAACCTTCTCCTCCCCTTCGTAATTTCTTATTCGTGCGAGTCGTATTACTCGTGGTCAAAACTCTTCCTCTTCGCTTGTCTTTCCCAGTCTTCCACGAAATGAAACTCGTCGTGGTAACCCATGAGAAGTAGAAACGAAAAAAACCGCCACCCGGCGTGAGCCGAGTGACGGTTTTGTATGAACAGGTTGGAGAGTTCAAGAATCAGGTTTGTCGAATGATGCGGACTGTTTTTGTTATTGATTTGAGAGTTCTGATGTAGCGACCGGTAAACCGGTCCACCAAAACTGCTCTGGCGCAATTGACCAATATCCTTTAGAAAGGAGGTGATCCAGCCGCAGGTTCCCCTAC
>CAILLA010000106.1 GCA_903834925.1 uncultured Schlesneria sp. | reverse complement strand
CATCGGGGAACGTACCGGGCACAACCTTCAAAACGAACTTGGATACCCAAGCTCGACGGCAAGCTGCGGCCCCTCGGGATCGCAGCACTGGAAGACAAGATTGTCCAACAGGCTGTGCGGGTGGTGCTCGAATGCATCTACGAAGAGGATTTTCAGGGTTTTAGTTACGGCTTTCGTCCTGGACGAAGCTGTCATCGAGCGTTAGACGCACTCTCCGTGGGCATTGAGCGGCAGCATGTGAACTGGATATTGGATGCGGACATCCGAGGTTTCTTTGACAACATCAGCCATGAATGGATGATGACGTTTCTGGAACACCGGATTGCCGACCGACGACTGCTACGGCTGATGAGGAAATGGCTTCGAGCCGGAGTGTCAGAGGACGGCGAATGGTCCCCGAGCACAGTAGGAACGCCACAAGGTGCGGTGATTTCACCGTTACTTTCGAATGTGTTTCTACACTATGTGCTGGACCTGTGGTTGGTCGCGTGGAGGAAACACTACGCGGCGGGTGAGGTCATTATCGTTCGCTATGCCGACGATTTTGTTCTCGGATTCCGTGAGGAGACCGATGCGAAAAACTGCCTCGGAGCACTCAAGGACCGGTTTACCAAGTTCGGCTTGGAGCTGCATCCCGAGAAAACTCGTCTGATCGAGTTCGGCCGCTTTGCGGCAGTGGAGCGATCACAGCGAGGAGAAGCCCCACCTGAGTCGTTCGACTTTCTGGGTTTCACGCACATCTGCGGAACGACCCGGAAAGGCTACTTCGCCATCAAACGCATCTCAGCGATTAAGAAGATGCGAGCAAAGTTGAAAGAATTGAAGGGCAAGCTCATGCGAATGATGCACTGCGACCTGGCAGCTGTCGGGGCGTGGTTGAAGAGTGTGTTCCAGGGGTGGTGTAACTACCACGCGATCCCCGGAAACACTGACCGCCTGCAACAATTCCGAACAGCTTTGCAAGACAACTGGTATCGTGCGCTGCTTCGACGCAGCCAACGAGCATGCCGGTTGACGTGGGCAAAGTTCTCACGTCTGAGTCGCCGCTGGCTTCCATCGCCGAAAACCCTGCATCCCTATCCGAGCGAGCGATTCAATCGTCTTTATCCAAGGTAAGAGCCGTATGCAGTAGTCCTGCACGTACGGATCTGTGCGGGGGGCGGCCAGCAATGGCCGTCCCTACCGCGATGCACGTTTGGTGTAGTGAGCGTTCACGGCCGAAGAAGATTTGTATGCTAACCTGCTTCTGCTGCAACAGTTAGAACGGACGTTTGTCTGACGATCGCCGAGTCGGCATATCAATCGACGTCAGCGAAATGACGAAAATGCTGTGTCCCCATTGATTCCGTTTGCTCGCAACGCTGTGACGAGAAAAGACAAAACGATGATGATGGCGATGATTTATTTGTTAAAGCGATCACCGATCATCGTGACTGATGCCGTGAGGTTCTGTCGCCAAGACGACTCGTGTTGCATAATTAAGAATCAAACAATTCTTGGCGATTCCCCTGACAGGCAAGGTGGTCGTCCCCTGACCTGTGATGGCTATGCCCCTGTTTCTTTTCTTATGCGAAGGGGCCGTAAAAGCTCACGTAGGGGCGAACGCCAAGAATCGCAAGCGGCTGACTACTGCACTTGAAATTTGGAATCCCATTCCCGCACATTGTAGCGATAAGATAACGAGTCCACGGTTGTCTCTGAAGTTGTGGACTCGCCGACGCTCCCGGACATTAAGAACCCCGAAAACCCAGTTTCTTGGGCGAGTCTTGTTGAAACTGCTTGGCATCTAAAACGATATCTACCCTTCTTGCCACCTTGGTCAATGCGAACCCGGACTCGCAATGAGGCTGCGTCACCGACATGGCTCGCCACAGACTCAATCTGTTTCGATAAAACTATGGTTTTGTCGCAAAGAATCTCCACGGTGGCGTTAATTCGTTGGAGCGAATCGCCTTCGAGTTTCAGAAGCTCCGGTTGCAGGACGTTGGAGCAGAATACATCCAATGTTCGGCGAAGTTCTTCTTGGGTCATGTCGTTGATGGGATTCATCTGGTTAGCCTAATATCGTAGATTGGAATGTCACCAAAATACTGTTGGTAGTAGCGGACAATCGAAGGCTTTGAGGCATCGACAGTGATGTCAAATCCTGATAGGACGGGATAAAGGCCCTGTGAATTTGGAGCCACTGTGATGTCGATGACACCAGCGTCAAGACGACGTGAGCCGGGGAAGGCGAACAGGCGAGGATTGCCAGCGGCGTCGGAAATTAGCGGTGAATTCCAGCTATTTCCTCGATGTAACCAGACGAATGCTGGTACACGCTCCCCATTCACGATTGCAGCCGGTTGCCACTCAACTCCGAAGCCGCTTCCGGTTCGCTGGAGGCGATTGCTTACGCCATTCACGTACGACTCGAATAGCTGCTCAGCCTTTGCTCCATCGCCTCCTGATAGTCGCAAAGCACGACCACCGAGTCGTTCAATCGTCCCGTTTACGGCGTTTAGGTCATTTCCCCAAGCGGCGTGTCTGGCGTTGGCGATTTCCGAAAGTCTGTTTGGAGCAACGTTTAAAACAGAACCCGATCCTTTTGCTCCTTCGTCAATAGTCAAAAGCTTGGGTGCATTGTTAATTGGGTTACGGTTGACTTGCAAGGTCATCGGCGAATGAAACACCGCGAGTTCTGGAGGAATACCCGCGCTGTCCAGGCAGCGCTCCGTGAACGTAAGAGCGTTACCGCCGGTGAAGAGATTGTTTGCGCCGGTTGTGACGTTATCGCAACCGTGAGCGCCTAGGAATAGCCCAAAGGCGATTGCAGGGACTGAGATTGGAGACGAAAAACCGCCAGAAACAAACGTAACTGT
>CAILLA010000105.1 GCA_903834925.1 uncultured Schlesneria sp. | reverse complement strand
CTCCGCGTGATGAGCATGCGTCGGAAACGATTCAAGCGTTGCCTCAGCATCGGGACAAATACTTGGTTTGAATTCCTTTTTTGAGAACATGCGGATTGGATTTTGGTAGGTTCTCGAACAATGCTCATCACGCGGAGCGATGATGGCTACTTTGGTCTGAGGCAAAGCCTCGCCGGAGTCTTCGGAGATGCCGTGTTTCTAAACACCGGTCTGAAACCGCTGCTTGACCGAAGACGGTAATACAGTGGCACCTAATTTTTGAAGAGCACTGCTTGACCGAAGACGTTCAAGCAGTGGCACATGAGTTTTTCGTTGTGACCGGGCGTCACGGAATTTCGGATACCCGTCATTTTCTCAATAACCGCTTCCGAATTCATCAAAAGGCGTTTATGATCAGAACGCATCGGCCGATGTTAATTGGTAGAGCATCAATCATTAATGAATCGGGGATTTCGCATGACGATTCTAACGACCGAAGCCGGGATGTCGGCCGCTGGCCAGAGTTCAAAAACCAATCGTTTCCCGTTCCAACCTGCTTCCCGGGATTTGATTCGAGTGGGCGGATCGCGTCGATGGTTTCTGCAAACGGGATTGGCTGGTTTCGGCGGATTGTCACTTGCTTCGATTCTGCAACTTCAAAGTCAATCTGCGGCGGCCAGCGAAACTCCTCGCCCACGTGACAAGAAATCGGTCATTCTGTTCTGGCTGTCGGGTGGACCCAGTCACATTGATATGTGGGACCCCAAGCCGAATGCGCCGTCCGAAATTCGTGGACCGTACTCGACAATTTCGTCAAAAGTCCCAGGGGTTTCGCTGAGCGAGCATCTTCCGTTGCAAGCGAGTATCGCTGACAAACTTTCGTTTTTAAGAGCGGTCGATTGCAAGGCGAGCAACCATACTCCGATCACGATGCAGGCGGGAAATCCACTTGCACGACGGACTGACGATAACAAGGACGGCGGAGGCTATCCCTCGATGGGTTCTGTCGTCGCCCGATTCCGCGGTGCGAACCATCCTGATCTTCCTCCATTTGTCGGGCTGGCTCCTTCCTGGAATGCCGATGTCTGGGAATCGGGACACTTGGGTTCCGCATACAAGCCGGTGAAAGGTTTGGAACTGGTTGGGAAATTTGGTCTGCCTCAAGGCGTACAAATCGACCGATTGCAGGATCGGGATCGATTGCGGCAATCGTTCGATCGGATGCGCCGCGATCTTGATAGTCATCACATGCTGGAAAGTCTCGACCGGTACAACTCCCAGGCGTTCGAGATGGTCGCCGGTGGGAACGTGCAGAAGGCATTTGAGATGAAGTCCGAAACGGACGCGACTCGTGATCTGTATGGTCGAAACAGTATTGGCGAAAAGGCGATTCTGGCGAGGCGACTGGTTGAATCGGGTGTCACGTTTACTTTGATCAGCGGGGCGTGGGGCTACTTTGATCATCATGGTGACTCGGTTCAATGGGGCGGCATCGTGAAGGGATTGACTCCGCTTTTGCCTCAGGTTGATCGAGCCTTGTACGCGCTCGTCACAGATCTTGAGCAACGAGGACTATTGGATTCAACGCTGGTCTTAATGATGGGAGAATTCGGTCGTTCACCCGTCATCAACAAAGACGCGGGCCGGGACCATTGGACGAACGTGATGTCGATGGTTGTCGCCGGTGGTGGCCTGCGTCACGGTCAAGCAGTCGGCAGCACCGACGACAAGGGATACGACGTGAAGGACGGTTTGGTCAGGCCGCAGGATCTGGCCGCAACCGTGTACCGTCATTTCGACATCGACCTGAACACACACTGGATCAGCCCGCAAGGGCGACCAACTCCAATCGTCGTCGAAGGGGGCCGACCGATTCCCGAGTTGATGTGATCGCCTATTGCGTTAACGCCATGGAGGATTGTTTCTCGAAAAAACACCGGATCCACGGAAAACTGTGCCACTGCTTGACGGTCTTCCGTCAAGCAGTGTTCTTCGAACTTGAGAGACGGAACGAGCGAAGACACTGCTTTTCCGAAGACTCCTAAGCAGTGGCACATGAAGATGACGTCCGAAGAATCCGTCATGCGGTTGCTTATTGATACGGCAGTTCGACACAGACGAGATTTCCTGCGGCGTTTCTGCCGTAGACTCGTTTGTCGAAAAGGACGGGGACGGTCCAGCATCGACCTGTCAAGAACGGAGACCGTGCCAGTTCTTCGTAGCCTGTGGAGGTGGCCTTCGCCAGGATCAGATTTCCGTCTTCGCTCAGTACGAGTAATTTTCCGTCGGCGATCATCAGCGATCCGCAGCCAAGGCCGCGCTGCTTCCATTTGACTTCGCCCGTATCGAACTTCATGCAGGTCAGTTGCACCACGCGGCCCTGATTCGAATTGCCATCGAAACCGTAAAGATATCCATCAAAAAGAATGCTGTTGTTGAAATGATTCCGCAGTTCTTTGTTTCGATAAACTTCCTTGAGACGTTGACCATCGAATTCGAATAACCCGCAGCCGACATTGTATGCCGTGGAAATCGAAATGAGGTTACCATTGATGATGGGCGTAGTGGCATTGGTCCGGAACGGTGATGACCAGGGTAGAGTGGCAATAGCATCACCGTTATCGAGTTTCGAGATTCGTAAAGCTTCGCAATCTAACGTCGCGACGAATTTCAAGTCTGATGTTGGAATCGAAAAGATTGCCGCTGAACCGTAACCCGCTTGATGCTTAGCGGACTGCCAATTCTTTTTGCCGGTGCGCTTGTCGTACGAGACGACTCGGCCTCCTTCCAGGATCAGTTGATTTCCCGAAATGACAGCGGAACTGGAAAAACCCCAGTCCGGGTTTCCGACTTCGAGATCCTTCTGAAGCATCAATTCCCAGATGACTTTTCCTGTTGCCACGTCTAAACAGTAAAGCTGTCCTTCTTTGCCGAGCGTGTAGACGTGCTCACCGTCGACCGTCGGGGTTGCGCCGGGCCCCCCTTCATGCAAGTTGTCGTTCAGTCGACAGGGATATTGATGGTTCCAGATTTCTTCGCCGGTATTGGCATTAAGACACCAGACAAATTCCTTGCCATTGACATGCCCCATCGTGAACAGACGACCGTCCGCAATCGAGATCGAACTGAATCCAACGCCGATCTGACGCGACCACGCCACGTGCAATCCGTTGGCGGGCCAGGTCGACTTCCATCCCGTTTCGTGACTGATGCCGTCGTAATTGGGGCCCATCCAGTTCGGCCAGGACTTCGGTGCCACAACTTCGGCGCTGTCAGCGGCCGACGTAAATCCTACAACAGCCAAGATCAGAATCGATGCGATGCGACATCCGGTCAACATAGGATACTCCCTCAAGACACATCAAGATTGACAATTGGGTATGGTCCCGCCACAGTAACTCCGTATCGTACCTCAGTTCAAGGGTCGAGTGACCGATCGAAAAGTCTTCGAGGAAGTTGGAATGAGTCAGTCACGAGGCGACGTCGGACGACAGTCACACGCTATCTCTCGCCGCCAGCTTCTTCAAGCCGCTGGAGTCGGTGCGATGACGCTGGGTTCACCTGGGATGGTCGTGGCAGGGGTTGATCCCCTTCAAGGTCTGGGGCGTGGAGCGGCACCAAAGTCGTGTATCTTCGTTCTGCTGTGTGGTGGACCCAGTCATCTTGATACCTGGGATTTAAAGCCAGAAGCACCTGCCGAAATTCGCGGACCCTACCAGCCGATTTCAACACGCGTCCCTGGAATGAAGATTTCATCGCTGCATCAGCGGATGGCAACGATGACCGATGATTTCAGCTTGATCCGGTCGATGACGCATATTGGTAACATCAGTAACCATTTCGACGCCATGCATCATTGTTTAAGCGGTCAGGCCGATGCCCCGCTGGACTCGCCGTATATTGGTTCTGTCATGGCGAAGGTTCGACCGAATGAACGTGGTGTAGCTCCGTATGTCTGGTTGATCAAATGTGTTGGTGACCCGGTATTTTGTGCCCCCAACATTGGTACTGGAGGTCATCTGGGGGCAGGGCATAGTCCTATGTTTGTCGGGTCAGCAGCGAATCATCCCGCCATGCCGGGCTTTAAAGCACCGGAGGAATTGCTTCCTCCTGTTGCGCCCGAACGAATGCTTGACCGTCGTCGGTTACTGAATGGACTGAATCCATCGGCTGGCGTGGAGAATCACGTCACAAAAGACTGGCAGGATTTGTATGGCCGAGCCTTTGAGCTGACGAATGGGGCAGGGGGGCGTGAGGCCTTTGAATTGGAGCGCGAGTCCACCAAAGTCCGCGAACGTTATGGAATGCATCCGCTCGGTCAAAACCTGCTGCTTGCCAGAAGGTTGGTCGAATCAGGTGTCGGGTTTGTCACAGTCAATGGCTGGACTGGTCCTGCGCCGGGTGAAGCGGGCGGCGGGCCACCGAGTTCCAGTTGGGACATGCATGGCGGCGAAATGGGGATGGGGAACGCTTTCGGAACAGGATCGTACGGGATGGGCTGGTGTCTCCCTCGTCTTGATGAAGCTCTTTCCGCCCTGCTTGTCGACCTGAAAGAACGCGGGATGCTGGAAAGCACGTTGGTCGTGGTTACGGGAGAATTTGGACGGACGCCGCATATCAACGCGATGGCGACGAATCCCGGACGCCAGCATTGGCCGTCATGTTATTCCGCGATTCTCGCCGGAGGTGGGATTCGTGGCGGTGCGGTTTACGGTGAGTCCGATAAGATTGGTGCTTACGTGAAAGACAAGCCGGTTCGCCCGCAGGATCTTGGTGCTACGGTCTATCACGCTTTGGAAATTCCATTGGAGACTCGACTGGGCAAGGATGGATTTACTCGTCCTGTCAGTTCGGGACAGCCGCTGCTGAGTCTGTTTGGATAGTCAACATATCACTGGCGTGCGAAGACGCACGCCAGTGATATGTTGAGATGTAGAAGGTTTTTGTAGTGGAGGCTTCCAGCCTCCATGTGAAGTTGTGGCGCACGGGCTGAAGCCCATGCTACGCTTTTTGGTTCACCGTTTTCGACTTACAGGGCAACTTCCGTCGCGTCGACTTCCATGTCGATCGAAACAGGGCCAGAAGCGACTCGACCGTTCGTATCGAAGTCCGAGCCACCGCAAAAATACCACGGCAGAATCGCCAGGATTTCTGCAGCATACTCTGGTGTGATAGTTCTCGATTGCTTTAGGGAAATCGGACCGCGATACCATCGATTTGGTCGAGAAAAGACTTCTTCAGCGACCGAGCAGTACAACCAGCGACTACCACAAAATCGACAGTCGAAAAAACTAACGTTACTGAAATAGCTTGAAGTTGAATCCGCACCAATGTCGGTTTCGTGAAATGCATCGACATTACATTCAGGGGCCAAACACCGACACCGCAATTCGGTTACATCGCACATTGTGAAGCCTCGCGATTCTCAGGACTGACCGTCGACGAACTTCTGGTCTTGTTTGATTTGGAAATCATTCTGGTAACCAGACTGATGAACCTTACAGGTCACACCGGAATTCGCAAAGGTCTTTTCCGGCCAGTTCATCGGGATTTCATAATTCTGTCTTAATTTCATTAAGAAGACCTGAAATCGTTGAACATCCACGTTGCTAGACTCGCTGTTTTAACATGGAATCGGTGATTCGCGCAAATCATGCCGCAGTGTCGTTAGGCGTTCTGAGAATCATTGCGAAGTTGTAAGGTCATTTCGGACAGGGATGATTTCTGCTTTCCCATTTCGTCGAAGTTTTCCAGTGCCAACCATCGTTTGAACACCACGCTCAAGGGAGGCCATTCTTTGTCGATGATGGAAAACCACGCGGTATCACGACTTCGTCCTTTGTAAACTGCCGCCTGTCGAAAGATCCCTTCAAACGAAAATCCCAATCGTGTTGCGGCTCGGCGCGAAGGGGCGTTTAGCGCATGACATTTCCATTCATATCGGCGGTATCCCAGATCGAAGGCTCGTTCCATCATTAAATACATCGCTTCTGTTGCCGCTGGCGTTGCTTGAAGAAACGGCGAGAAATTGAGGTGTCCAACTTCAATCGAACCGTGTCTTGGATCGATTCGCAGGTAGCTGCAAACGCCGACGGCTTTGTTTGTTTTCAAGTCAATAATTGCAAAAAACATTGGATCGCTCGTCGCTGCAGATTGACTGAGCCATGCATGGTAATCTTCGAAGTTCGCGAACGGTCCGTAGGGGAGATAGGTCCAATTGCGGCCTTCGTGATCCGCTTCGTTCGCTCGATAGAGTTCCAAAGCATGCTGTGCGGGATCTAACGGCTCGACACAACAATATCGACCCTGCATTAGTGCGCGTACCGGAAGTGCCGGTGGTGCCCAGTTCGGAACCAACAATCCAATGGGTTGTCCAAGCGGATTCATCTCATTTTGCATTATTGTCCTCAGTAAAGATTGTCCTCACCAAATCATTTGCGTCGCTGAAGTATAGAAGACGCCTGGAGATTTCGGGCGAGAACTGCCTTCGATGTGATCTAACCACAGAATTCATTCTGGGGGAAGAATGGAGTAGACTTGTGGAATGATTTTACGCATGCGAGTTCTCTGTGTCTTGGTAATCGCTTGTTCCTGGTCGATCGACTCGGTGCAATGGCATGAGCTATCGGCTGCTGAAAACGACGGGACATTCTGGTCGTTTCGAGCCGTTCAGGCTGTGAATCCTCCAGTGACCCGGCAGAAAAACTGGGGGCAGTCACCCATCGATCAGTTTATTCTGGCTCGACTGGAAGAACATGGACTGAATCCGGGAGCCAGCACCGACCGACGGACACTTCTGCGACGGGCGACGTTCGATCTGACGGGACTTCCGCCAACTCCTTCCGAGATCAATGCATTTCTCGCCGATGATTCGCCGACGGCCTTCTCTGATGTCATTGATCGTTTACTGGAATCACCAAGATATGGAGAGCGTTGGGGGCGACATTGGCTGGATGTTGTTCGTTACGCCGATGCTCGGGACCTGATCCAATTGCCCGCAGAAAGTGATTTTCGCGAGGCATGGCGCTATCGCGACTGGGTCGTGTCAGCCTTCAACCGAGACCTGCCGTATGATCAATTCATTAAGCTACAGATTGCAGGAGACCTGCTGCAACCAATGGATGCGAGTCAGATCGACGCGGAAGCACTTGTGGCAACGGGAATGCTGGCGATTGCCGACTTTGTTCCGGGGGATGTTGATAAACAGCAGATGATCGCTGACTACGTGAACGACCAAATCGACGTCGTAGGACGTTCGATTCTCGGCCTGACATTGGCGTGTGCTCGTTGCCATGACCATAAATTTGATCCGATTTCAACGGAAGATTATTACTCACTGGCCGGAATCTTCTTCAGTTCGCGGCTGGTTCCCGGGCCGATCAAGGGGAATACCCCTCTGGTCCGCGTGCCGCTACTACCCGCGACCGAAATTGCTGCCATTGAATCAAGCCAGGCTCGCGATAAGCTTCGTGTGATTGAGTTGACCAACGAAGTGAATCATTTCATTGAGCGTGAATGTCGATCATATCTTGAACGACAAGTGGAAACTGAAACTGAGCGATATCTGCTCGCGGCTTGGGATGTCACGCATCCGATGTCAGGGCAAGTTCGACCGGATGTGTCCGAGATTGCAAAGCTGCAAGGATTGGACGCCACCGCACTGCTTCGGTGGATCGTTTACTTTGACGAGAAACAGCCACATCCTGCTATGATTTCAATTCGTCAAGCGACCGAAAAGTCAGATGCAGAAACGCAGATCAAGGAATTAGTCGGAAAACTGTCACGGATCGTCGCAGATCGTCTCGATCGCCAGAAACATGCCGATGGGCACAAGTCACATACACCGCTTGCGATCTTGAAATTTCAGGCCGACGACCGGCGAATTGTTATTAATAATAATCAGCATGTTACAACTTGGCCGAATCGCGGCAGTAATCTCGAAAGTGCCTCGCCTTTGTCTGAAGCGATGCCGCCATTTATGACAACGGTGGACATCGGGGGACAACCTCGACCCCTGCTTCGTTTTTCTGGAAAAGAGTTGTTGAAAACACCGGGAACAGTGCCTTTAATGGGCAGTCTGTTAATCGTGTTTCGGTCTGATCCCGCGGGGCCATCAGGACAGCGGCTGATTGGCTGGGAAGACGCGGCCGTTGGCCAACATGGTTTGGGGATGATGACCGATGGGGCGGGGTCTATTCACGCGATTCTTCGGCGCAACGGAGCGAATGGGGATGTCGTCATTCCCGCTCCAAAGCCAGTTCCTGCAATGTCCGGGTTTCAAATTGTCAGTATGACATGGGGACCCCAGGGCGTTGTGGTGTATCGTGACGGCCAACCCGTCGGAAGCAATCAGGGAATTGATGCTGTTTCGTCAGATCCTGCGATTACCTCTCTAATGATCGGTTCAGCTGGCTCAGGTTCAAGTTCAAGGTTTCACGGGGACCTGGCTGAGCTGCAAGTTTTCGATTCGCCACTGAATGATGAGGCGCGGCAGCGAGTTGAAACCGAGTTGATGAATCATTGGTTTTCAACAGACACGGCAGAGAACTCAATCGATCACATCGACGATTTTTACCAGGAATTGACTTCCTCACTCAGCCCGTTTCATTTGCCCGTTACAGAACGTGACAAGGTTTTGCGAAGTGATTTTGGCCAGCGATTGGCCGATCTGCGTAACGAGTTAGAGACGCTCCAGAAGAAACCTCCGCGTGAGATCCCGCGAGCTGTCGTGGTCCAAGAGGGTGGGCCACCGGGGACTCCACATGAGGGCTTTCAAGATGCAAAGATTTATCTCCGGGGTAATCACTCAAACCTGGGAAAGGCCGTTCCCCGCGGTTTCCCGAAATCGATTGCTGGTACCAATCCCCCCTCAATTAAAGAAGGGAGTGGTCGCCGGGAACTGGCTGCGTGGCTGACCAGTTCTGAAAATCCACTCACATCGAGAGTCATGGTGAACCGGATCTGGCAACATCATTTTGGTGTTGGGCTTGTTTCAACTTCAGCGAATCTTGGTGCGATGGGCGAATTTCCCAGTCACCCTGAGTTACTCGATTATCTCGCAACTCGTTTCGTGGAATCTGGCTGGTCGGTCAAAGCAATGCATCGGTTGATCATGTTATCCAGCGTCTATCAGCAGACCTCGGCTTCGAACCCCGCTGGAATGGCGACCGATCCAGAGAATCGATTGTTATGGAGGTCGAACCGGCGCCGTCTCGAGGCCGAGGCGTTTCGCGATAATCTTTTTGCGGTCGCAGGAAGGCTGGACTGGACGCCAGGTGGTCCTGGATTCCAGGATGTTTCGAGTCCTCGCAGAGGCCTCTACATGATGTCGGTTCGGACGGGGACCAAAACGGCCGAGTTCGGGCCGTTGTTTGATGCGCCTGATTGCAGCGGTATCGTCGAACGGCGCAACGAATCAATTGTTGCGCCTCAGGCGCTGTTTTTCTTGAACGATCCTCTCGTCACAAGCTTAGCCCGTTCACTTGCTGAACGCGTCGCATGTGAAGCGGATTCTGGAACTGACCACGAACGGATTTGTCGACTCTACGAGGTTGCGCTCGGTCGTCTACCGACCGATGAAGAAATCGACGTTGGCTTGTCACTTCTCGCTGATACTACACAGCCTGATTCTTGGGCTGGTTATTGCCGTTTAATTCTCTCCACGAACGAATTCCTGTTTGTTGATTAACGAGAGTGCTTCATCATGGCTTCACCTGTTTTCAATTCGTTGGATGGGCAATCCGACTTGCGACTGAATCGCCGTGAATTGCTGCGGCGTTCTGGAGGTGGGTTTGGTGCGCTGGCTCTGGCTGCGTTAATGGCGGATGACTCGGTTTCGGGGGCGGATTTGAAAGCCGCAGAATCTGACGTTCCAACGATGGTCAAACGACCTCATTTTGCAGCCCGGGCAAAACGGGTGATTTTTCTCTTTATGCCCGGCGGTCCATCACAAGTCGACACATTCGATCCCAAGCCGCAACTGACCAAAGATGACGGTAAGCCATCGCCGAAGTTGTATATCGGTCAACAGCGCAATCTGCTGGCATCTCTTTGGAAATTCCAGCAATATGGCCAGTCGGGACTCGACGTCAGCGAACTTTTTCCTCACACAGCCAAACGAGTTGATGATCTCTGCGTGATCCGCTCGATGGTCACTGATGATCCGAATCATCCCGGTGGTTGTCTGTTAATGCACACTGGCGAGCGGGTCTCGTCCCGGCCGAGTTTAGGGGCATGGGTCACCTATGGTCTTGGGACCGAAAATCGCAACCTTCCTGGATTCGTGGCCGTCGGACCAGGGCCAATCATCGAAGGGGCTCGTCAGTATGGATCAAGTTTTTTACCTGCTGCGTATCAGGGGACATTTGTTTCAAACGCTGATCAGCCGCTGAAGAATCTGGCTGGTACGGTCTCTAAGGAACAGCAACGACGTGAATTAAATGCGTTGAATCGACTCAACGAATTGCATCGGAATGGTCGTGGCGATGACAGTCGGTTGAATGCCCGGATCGATTCTTTCGAGTTGGCATACCGGATGCAATCCACGGCACCTGAAGCATTCAGTCTGGCTGGAGAAACGGAAGAAACCGGAAAGCTTTATGGACTCGATCAACCAGCGACCGAGACGTTCGGCAAGCAATGTCTTTTGGCACGACGACTGGTTGAACGGGGCGTGCGCTTCGTGCAGCTCTACCATACGACGGGAGGCTTTCAGCCCTGGGACCAGCATAGCGATCTGAAAGCGGGCCACGAAAAGAATGCTCTGGCGACTGATCTTCCCATTGCCGGTTTACTTCACGACCTGAAGCAGCGCGGGTTGCTGGAAGACACGCTGGTCATCTGGGGCGGCGAGTTCGGACGAACACCAGCACGCGAAGGAACGGCCAATGGCCGCGACCACCATCCGTTTGGATTTACAATGTGGTTAGCCGGTGGGGGAGTGAAGGGTGGTATTGCTCATGGCGCGACCGACGAATATGGCTGGGATGCCATCGAAAAGCCGGTCCATGTTCACGATCTGCACGCGACCATCCTGCATTTGCTCGGACTTGATCATGAATTGCTCACCTATCGATTCGCCGGTCGCGATTTCCGTTTGACCGACGTCTACGGAAATGTGGTGAAAGAAATTCTGGTGTAGGTGTAGGGTGGGACAAGCAGGTGTAGGGTGGGACAAGCTCGCTTCGAGCGCAGTCCCACCATTCCGGTATAGGTGTGCGTGATACGATGAATACATAGGATAAGATGATGAAATCGTTTGTTTGCGTCAACGAAGATGGTGGGACAGCGCTCGAAGCGAGCTTGTCCCACCCTACACGTCGCCCCCTTTGCGTGGTAACCTGTTTCCATCAGGATCATGTTCCCTTCAATTCATTTCTGGAGAACTCTCATGTCATCCACAAAAGTCGCCGCGCCCAAGGTTTGTCAAACCAATATGTTGATCGGGGGCAAGTGGCAAGAATCTTTGGGTGGGAAACGCTTTTCGACGGTTAACCCTGTGAATGAAGAAGTGATTGCTGAAGTTCCCGAGGGGAACGAAGCCGATGTTGATGCTGCCGTCAAAGCCGCACGAACGGCGTTTGAGTCCGGGCCGTGGCATAAAATGGACGCCCGCGACCGGGGCCGTTTGATGAACAAACTCGCTGATTTGATGGAGAAAAATCTTGACGAATTGGCTGGGCTGGAAACGCTGGACAATGGTAAGCCGATCAGCGATGCGAAGGCTGCGGATCTGCCACTTGCCATCGATTGCTTGCGTTATTATGCCGGTTGGGCGGATAAGCTGACGGGCGATACGATCCCGATTCGGGGCAATTATTTCTGTTATACGCGACGTGAACCTGTTGGGGTCGCCGGACAGATCATTCCCTGGAATTTTCCGATCCTGATGGCGGCCTGGAAATGGGGTCCCGCATTGGCGGCAGGCTGTACCATCGTGATGAAGCCTGCTGAACAAACTCCGTTAACGTGTCTACGCATGGCAGAATTGGCTCAGGAAGCGGGGATTCCCGACGGCGTGATCAACGTCGTGACGGGCTACGGTCAGACGGGTGCCGCAATCGTCAAGCATCCTGGTGTCGATAAGATTGCATTCACCGGTCATTACGAGACTGCTCAGAAGATCATGATCGATGCCGCTGGGACTCTTAAGCGATTGACGTTTGAACTGGGGGGGAAAAGCCCGAATGTTGTCTTCGCTGATGCGGATCTGGACGCCGCCGTTGCTGGGGCGGAGTTTGGTCTGTTCTTCAATCAAGGACAATGCTGTTGTGCGGGTTCGCGACTGTTCGTCGAGCAATCGATTCATGACAAATTTGTCGAAAAGCTGGTGGCACGGGCCAAAACGCGAAAACTGGGTGACCCGTTCGATCCGAAGACGACCCAGGGTCCACAGGTTGATTCTGACCAGTTCCAGAAGATCATGAGCTACATCGACAAAGGAAAGACCGAAGGTGCTCACTGTCTGACGGGTGGTACTCGATTCGGAGACAAGGGATTCTTTATTGAGCCAACGGTCTTTACAAACGTTACTGACAACATGTCGATTGCACGCGATGAGATCTTCGGTCCAGTCCTCAGTGTTCTGCCATTTAAGAATGCTGACGAGATCATCGAGCGGGCAAACAGCACCTACTACGGATTGGCTGCCGCAGTCTGGACCCGCGATGTCGCCAAGGCTCATAAATTTGCAGCCAGTGTTCGAGCGGGAACGGTCTGGGTCAACTGTTATGATGTCTTTGATGCTGCTGCTCCATTTGGCGGATTTAAAATGAGCGGTATGGGTCGCGAATGTGGCGAGATCGCGCTTTCCAACTATACTGAACTGAAAACCGTAACGATGAGCTTGACGTAGTCCTACAATCCTTCCGAGCGGCAGGAGAAGCAAATCGTCCGAACGGAAGATGACCATGGCTGGATTGATATTACTGACCGGTGCCACTGGATACGTTGGTGGTCGCCTTTTATCGCTTTTTGAGCAGAAAGGCGTTCGAGTTCGGTGTCTAACGCGCCGCCCTGATGCGTTATCAGGGCGCGTTTCGACTCAGACAGAAGTCGTGGCGGGAGACATCCTTGACCGAGACTCCCTTTCCACGTCCTTTGCGGGAGTCGATACCGCGTTTTACTTCGTCCATTCGATGGGCAACGATCGTGATTTTGAAGAGCAGGATCGACTTGCTGCAAAAAACTTTGCAGAAGCGGCCACGGCGGCCGGTGTTCATCGGATCATTTATCTGGGTGGACTTGGAAATCCTGACCACGAATTGTCCAAGCATTTACGCAGTCGTCAGGAAACGGGCGATGTGCTGCGTGCTCAACACAAGCAGGTCATTGAATTCCGTGCCTCGATCGTGATTGGTTCAGGCAGTCTGTCATTTGAAATGATTCGGGCATTGGTCGAGCGACTTCCGGTGATGATCTGTCCTCGCTGGGTCAGTGTGAAGGCTCAGCCGATCGCGATTGAAGATCTGCTGGCCTACTTGCTGGCAGCGATCGAGATTCCGGTTGAGGCGTCACAGGTCTATGAAATTGGTGGTCCCGACCAAGTCTCGTACGGCGAGATCATGCAGGAATACGCCAGGCAGCGCGGCTTGCGGCGAGTAATGATTCCCGTGCCGTTGTTAACGCCTTATTTATCCAGTCTCTGGCTGGGGCTAGTGACACCACTTTATGCCCGCGTGGGTCGCAAACTTGTTGAAAGTTTGCGGAATCCGACGCTGATTTCCAATAATCTGGCGGAAACGACGTTACCAGTTCACCCTCGTTCTGTTCGCGATGCGATTGCTCGCGCCCTGGTGAATGAGGACCGTGAATTCGCGGAAACGCGCTGGTCCGACGCACTTTCTGCGGCAGGTCAGCCGGAGGGATGGGGAGGAACACGGTTTGGCTCTCGATTAGTCGATTCGCGTACGATTACGGTCGATGTTTCTCCGGAGCGAGCATTTGCGCCGATCCGTCGAATTGGTGGCACGACAGGCTGGTACTATGGAAATTGGCTCTGGTCGTTACGCGGGTTCCTGGATCTTCTCGTTGGTGGAGTTGGCGTTCGTCGGGGCCGTCGAGATCCCGAGCAATTGCGTGTGGGAGATGCACTCGATTTCTGGCGAGTGGAACTCTATGACGCACCGCAACGAATGCGGCTTCATGCTGAGATGAAGCTTCCCGGACGAGCGTGGCTCGAATTTGAAGTCACTCCGTGTGAAGGAGGAAGTCAAATTCGTCAAACCGCAATCTTCGATCCCCTTGGTCTTTTGGGGCTGATCTACTGGTACGGGATTTCCCCGTTACATTTTTTTGTGTTTGCGGGGATGTTGCGAAACATTGCGCGAGCGGCGAAAAACACTGACGAAAAGAATCATTCAGTCCGTCGGATTCAACCGGTCGTCGAGCCACAGTAATCCGATGTTTCATCAGGAGCAATTTTGTGAGTGTGAAGCCGGTTGTGATCATTGGCGCTGGGCTGGCAGGCCTGTCCTGCACACGACATCTTGTGCGACAGGGTGTCGAAGTGCTTTTGCTCGAAGCACAAGATGATGTCGGTGGGCGGGTTCGGACTGATCTCGTTGACGGTTTTCGTCTGGATCGTGGTTTTCAAGTACTGCAAACCGCTTACCCCGAAGCGAAACGCCAACTCGACTACACGGCACTACAACTTCGAAATTTCGAACCAGGTGCGCTCATTCGAACGAATGGAAAAACGGTCAAAATGGCTGATCCCTGGCGACGGCCCACGGAAATCTTTTCGACCGCGTTTAATGAAATCGGAGGAATTGCGGACCGATTGCGATTGGCTAGACTTCGCTGGCATGTGACTCAATCGACAATTGAAAACTTATGGGCCGAACCGGATTCGACGACTTTCGACTATTTGCGGAAGACCTGCGGGTTTTCGACGGATATGATCGAACGATTTCTTCGCCCCTGGTTCGCCGGAGTTTTCTTCGAACGAGACTTGGCCACTTCCAGCCGATTTTTCCGGTTTATTTTTCGGATGTTTGCCGTTGGCGATGCCGCACTTCCAGCAGACGGAATGGGCGCGATGACGAAACAACTGACAAAAGAGATCCCCGGCAACATGTGCCGCCTTTCGACACGGGTCGAATCGATTGATGGTCGATTTGTCCGAATTGAAGGAGGAGAGGTTGTCGACGCTTCCGCAGTCGTGCTGGCAGTTGAAGGCCCCGAAGCATTCCGACTGACGAGTGGACAGATTCATTCGCCGGACTCACGATCGACAACCTGTTTCTATTACGCCGCACCCCAACCTCCGATCACGGAATCGCTGCTGGTGCTGAACGGCGATCAATCGGGGCCGATCAATAATTTGTCTGTTCCCAGTAATATCTCGCCTTCGTACGCTCCGAAGGGACAGGCTCTAATCAGCGTTTCGGTAATCGGTACAAAGGAAAATGAATCGAAGGAATTGGAGCTTGAAGTTCGTCGCCAGTTACGAGATTGGTTCGGGTCTGACGTTGATCGCTGGTTGAATTTAAGAAACTACCACATCCGGCATGCTCTTCCAGCGCAGCCCGCTCATTTTCGGGATGGTGGCTCGCCGAATCCCAAATTGGCGAAGGGGCTTTATCGCTGCGGTGATTATTGCGAAACGGCGTCGATTCATGGAGCTTTGTTAAGCGGTCGTCATACCGCAGAGGCTCTGCTCGTGGATCTCGGTATTCGCGAATCTTGATTGTTCCATCTGAACGCTCGCGGCGGGTCCCTCTTTACGTGCTTTCCGCGAGAGCCTAGAGTTTAGCGGGTCAATTGATTTTCGATCGTCAATACACTGCAAACCTTGCCGCTTTCATACGGATATGATGCCATGCCACTTCGAGTTTACAGCACGCTTTCACGACAAAAGGAAGATTTTCAGACCGTCGAACCGGGCAAGGTGAGCATGTATCTGTGTGGTCCGACCGTCTACAAACCGGCCCATATCGGTCATATGGTTGGGCCCGTGATTTTTGACACGATTAAACGGTATTTGACCTATAGTGGGTACAAAGTGACGTGGGTCGTCAATATCACAGATGTTGACGACAAGCTGATCAATCGTGCGAACGAGAAAGGGGTCACAGTTGAGGCTTTGGCCAAAGAGATGACTCAAGATTACTTTGACAATCTCAAGACGATGGCCGTCGATGGGATCGATCATTTTCCGTATGCGACACAGCATATCAAAGAAATGCAGGAAATTATTGCGACGCTGATCGAGAAGGGCTTTGCTTACCCGCTCGACGGAGATGTCTATTTCAACTGCACTCGCGATGAAGACTACGGCAAGCTGAGTGGTCGCAGTCTTGAACAGATGCTCGCAGGGACCCGGGCCGAGACTCACGGTGGTAAACGCCATCCCGCCGATTTTGCACTCTGGAAAGGATCAAAACCGGGCGAACCGGCGTGGGACAGCCCTTGGGGACCGGGGCGACCTGGCTGGCATATTGAATGTTCGGCGATGGCCAAGAAAATCCTTGGCGATTCCATCGATATTCATGGGGGTGGTCTGGATCTGATGTTCCCGCATCACGAAAACGAATTGGCTCAATCAGAAAGCTGCACCGGCAAACCCTTTGCCCGATATTGGATGCATAATGGATTGATGCAGGCCAGTGGCGCACCCGGTAAAGTCGGTGGTGGTCACGACAAGCAAGGCGATAAACCAGCCGATCTTTCTGCTGCGAAGGAAGCACAGGAAGCCAATAAACTTGCGGGCTCGAAAGGTGCGGCATCAGTCAAAGAACTCTTCGCCAGGCACGATCCCGAAACGATTCGCTTCTTCCTGCTGGCCACGCATTACCGCAGTCCGATCGACTTCAGTGATGAACGGATTGCAGAAACCGGCAAGGCATTGGAAGGCTTTTATCGTTTGTTCGAAACGTATGAGCGAATCACGGGGCATTCGTTCTATTCGCTGAAAACGGCGACGAAACGTTCGGACAGTGCCGTTCTGAGTGGTGAGCCGGCTGCCTACTTCCAGGAATTGACTGAGCAACGTCGTCGGTATCTGGATTCGATGGACGACGACTTTAACACAGGCGGTGCGGTCGGTGTCCTGTTTGATTTGCGAAAGACACTTAACGCGTTTATCACAGATCACAAGCTTGATAGCGCCAGTGGAGATAAAGGTCAGATTCCATCGTTGACTGCCGGTATGACGCTGCTTAAGGAACTGGCGTTGATTCTTGGAGTCTTCCGCGAAGGCAAGCAAAAGGCGGTTTCGGCGGACGACGGAACTCTCGACGGGCTGATGCAACTTGTCATTCAAATCCGAGCTGACGCTCGAAAGAACAAGAATTTCGCCGTGGCGGATCTCATTCGAAATAAGCTGAATGAGCTGAAAATCACTTTGGAAGACCGGACGGATCAGACACTTTGGCGAAAAGGCTGATTTCGGCGTTTTATTTCACCGCGTGTTCATGATTTTCACTTGATGCACGTTAACTTGAAGTGATGTCCCAGAAAGATCAATGATTCGGTAAGTCGAAGTTTAACCTTATGTGATGGCATGGAGAGGGTTTTCGAGTTGTAACCTCTTTGCAGTAATGGTGTTATGTGTAAATTCGGTTTTTCACAAGCAATTCATTCGATATTCATAATCGCGGGTATGATGATTGCTTGATGATAATTTCGTGTTCTCTGCAGACAAGGTTGTGGTTTAGGCTTCGGGTGGCTTTTTTCTATAAAGCAATCGATCCTTTAAACATTGACGCTCGCGATTCAAATATGCTTCAAATAACGATCCGATTGATGCTCTTGCTGGTCATCGGTTCGCGCTGCGCGGCGAATGAGGTGGAACCCCGCCAGGAATCGTCAATTCGGTTCGCAACGTTTAACATTCAGGAACTTTCACTTCAGAAGCTTAAACTCGTCGACTCGGACGGAAACGGCGCTCATCCTCAGGTCCGGAACTGTGCCGAGATCCTTCAACGGGTTCGACCGGATATTGTTCTGATCAACGAAATCGATGCTCCATCGACGAGTGAAGACGTTGGCATCGTCAATCCCGCTGGAAATGCTGCTCAACTGTTTCGAGACAAATATTTGGCAGTTTCCCAAAGAACGCTTTGGCCTCTGGAATTTCCCTATTTGTACATCGCGCCTTCGAATACGGGTGTCCCCACCGGACATGACTTGGATAACGATGGCAAAACCGATGGACCGGCGGACAGTTTTGGGTTTGGCCGATATCCTGGTGAATACGGGATGGCACTTCTCAGTCGATTCCCTATTGAAGAAGAGGGGATTCGGACCTTTCGGAAATTGCTTTGGAAAAACATGCCAGACAATTTAATGCCGGATGGATCACGGGGAAAGCCTGCATTTTATGATGTGGATGAATGCAATTTGTTTCGTCTTTCCAGTAAGAGTCATTGGGATGTGCCACTGTTGATCAACGGGAAAGTGGTGCATGTACTTTGCTCGCACCCGACGCCGCCAGTTTTTGACGGGCCGGAAGACAGTAATGGGCGTCGGAATTTTGATGAGATCCGATTCTGGTCGGATTATCTCACAGGGGGCGAATCTGCTCAGTGGATTTGCGATGATGCAGGGAAAACAGGCGGGTTAAAACCAGACAGTCATTTCGTGATTCTTGGCGATCTGAATGCAGAACCTGTCCGTGGAGATGCGATTTATGGTCAGCGAGCGATCGATTTATTGTTCCGTCATCGTCTGGTTTTCGATCCGCAGCCGAAAAGCGTCGGAGCTGAAGAACAGCCGGATAAACTTGGTTTGAACGGTTATCTTCCCTTTAAAACGTCGGACTTCGGCCGTCTTGATTATGTTCTTCCTTCGAAATCCTTGCATACCGTTGGCTGTGGTGTATTCTGGCCATCGTCAAAAAGTACTTTGTATTTCTTAGTGGACACGCCACAATCCTCAAGCGATCATAGACTTGTCTGGTTAGATGTGGAGATTCCATGACAACCAGAGCGAAAACGAGATCTGAATTAGGTCTAGGGAAAGTGCTGAGAATGGACAGCTGGTACTACAAATTGTTCGGTGATGAGTTTGGTCCGGTGACATTTGATGAACTCGTCGAACTGGCGAAGAGTCAGGTATTGGCCAGTGATGACGAAGTTCGTCTTGGCGAAAGTGGTGCATGGCGCAGGGCCGGATCAATGGGCCAACTGATGGCTCATATGCCATCGGGTGCCCATTTACCGTCGGGAACCGGCTCTTCTTCGGGTCACAGCATCACGATCCCGACGGAATCAAAATCTTTTTCGGGGACAACTTCCGGGACGAGCTCGTCGAAAACGGTCGAGGCGGCCGGTTGGTATTATCAGTTGTTTGGTGAGTTGTTCGGGCCAATTTCCTTTGAAGACATGGTTGAATTGGCGAAGAATCAGACGATTTCGGCAGACGACGATGTTCGCTTCGGCGAAAATGGGGCTTGGCGGCGAGCGGGTTCGATCGGTCAGTTGATGGCCCATCTTCCATTTCAAGCCAAGAAAAATGCGTTTTCCGTCGAAATTGCTAAGCCTGCTGTCGTTGAAACGCCTGTGGATGATTTCGAGCTCGGTGAAAACGTCGTCTTGAAGCAGACGCCCCCTGCGCCCAAGGCCAGGCCCGAACGTGTTGCACCGCCTGAACCCGCGAATGTTGAAGAACCGGTTCCCGCTGAACCGGAAGTAGATCCGGCGAAACAGGTTCGCTGGTGGTGCAAGATCCAGGACAAAGAATACGGACCAGTTGAGCTTTCAAAGCTTGTTGACTGGGCCGTTGCTGGTCGCTTACTCCGTACCGACTACGTTCGCTTTGGTTTAGATCCCTACATTCTGGCAGACAAATTGCCGGGCCTATTCCCGGAACTTCCTAAAGCAGCGGATACAGAAACGAAACGTGAGTTCAATACTACATCAAGAACTCAGGTGATGGCGGCCACAAGTTCCGTCGCGCCAGCATCGACACCCGCATATCAACCTCCACCGTCGCCAACCCCTGATCCAACACCAGCACCTCGGACGGATTGGAATGCCGGTGCAACCCAAAAACCGACGACAAATTGGCAAACGAATACAGCTGGCGCTGGCTTTAATCGTCCCGCTATGCCAATGGGGAAACCCGCTGCAAAGTCGAGTTCAGGTTCGTTCGACTTTGAAAAAATCAAAGTTCCTCTCTTAGGCGGAGTTGGAGCGATTGCGCTCATTGCACTCCTTTATTTTGCGATCCCTTATCTTCCGTTGGGAGATTCGGCCGATGTTAAAATGTTCAAGAGATTGAATGCAGTGGTTCTCCAGCTACAAAACGCTCGATCAAGTGAAGTCCCGTTGAAGAAAGAAGAGTTGCAAAGCGTCGCCAGTAAAATCGCAGATTCGCTTAAGCCGATCGAAAAAGACTTAAAAACAATGAAAACGCCGGCAACGGCGAAACTTAAAGGTCTGGCAAAAGCCTTGGGAGAAGTTTCCAAAGAAGAGCTTTCGCCAAAGCCATCAGATGCCGAAAAGGGCCTCGGAAAGAAAATTGCCGATCTCGCGAAAATGTTAAAGCTGAAGTAGGGCCTCGTACTTTTTTAACGAGGAATGGCTTCGACCAGCTTGAGAGGGACGTTGCCAGAGAGCTGTGAATGCCCACGGACTCATTTCAAATGAGTCCGTGTTTTTTTTATAGCGAGGTTTTTGTTATTGGGCTTTTGACGATTCGATTTGATTGACCCAGTCGCGACCAATTAGCCGAATAAAACCCTCTTCCAGATCAAGATGTAGTTTCAGCCCGTCAGGAACTGGTTCGACGGTGATGTTGAAACCGTCGTCTCCGTGAGACAGGGCTTCCCGTGCGGCGTCTGCATCAGATACTAGCAGGTCAGACGAGACCAGTTCGGGGAACGTCCTTGCCTGTATTCGAGCGCGAACCAGTGGTTCTTTGGTCGTTGACGTGGGGGTTTCGTCAACTCGATTGATCGCTTCGACAAGCCGGTCAAGAAGCGGAGCCGGTTGGCCGATCCCGATCCAAATGGTCTGTTGTCCCTGTCCGATAATGATCTCGACATTTGATCCTGTCCACTGCGTCAGGACTGCTGGCAATTCCCTCGGGGTCAAACTGTGAAACGCAACACCGTGATGGGAGTCAAAGTTTTCCTGAACTGCGAGGAATTGACCAGATTTCTCGAGCTTCAGGATCAAGCGAGGTATTGCGTCATTGAGGTCTGCTGCGCCCGATCCACGGAGTGCTACGATCAGCGAAAGGTCGCCGGCACGTGTCCCTGCGAATTGCAGGCCCGCTTCCAGACTCGATTCTTTCTTGGGGGCGGCTTCCTTCGACCCCACAATCTTTTCAATCAGCCCGCCGATCGGAAGGTTCAGAGCGAGTCCCGCAGGGACGTCTGGCTGGATCAATGATGAAAACTCGCTTCGATGCGTCGTCAAACGGTTTAAACCGTTCGCCATCTGACTTTTCGAAATACTTTCAATAACAACTTCGAGGCTTAAATGATGTGTTATCGGATCAATCCTTCCACCGAATGTCAGGGTTTTGGTGTCGAGGACGACGCGTTCCAAGAGATCGAGAGCGAATTGACCGAAAACTTTGCGAAAACTCGCAGACTCTTCCGCCTCATCATCCTGTGGCTGCAGCCATGGCTCGATCTGGTGTCGAATTCTTGTAATGAACTTCGACTTCGTCGGCTGAGGGATCTGTAACAGGTCATACTTGGCTACAAGATCGTATCGATCGCGAAGGCCCTGCGTCAGCAGGTTGGGTGAGACTCGCAATCCACGAATCGTAGAAACCCGGTCAGCAAAAAACGCATAATCCTTTTTGAGGATCACGTGATAGGGAGATCCAGGTCGTTCAATTTCGTAATGATTTGAGTCTACAGCATGAAAACCGAGAACACCGAATGACGCTGTCTTTAAGAGTTCGCCAATCTCGTCGGTTGGAACGAAAACGATTTCCGCTGGGGCCACTTCGTCCCATGTGGTCATCCTCCCAAGCGGTTTTGTCCTTTCGATCCCTGCTAAATCTCGGTATCCCTTTAGTCGATCATTAAGTGAGTTGGCTAATTCTGGGCGACCAACGGAATCAAAAATCGATTCATAAGCACTGCTCAGCCTGTCGATGCTGGCTGCGAAGATTGTGAGATATGGCTTTTCGGCCGCTGGTTTGAGGCCAGTCTCATCAGCGTAAACACTGATTGTGGTTGCAAAAATGGCACAAAGCACGAGCGACATTTGATTTCGAATGCGGCGTATCATCGCGATTCCACCGAATAGCAGACTTCCGAGAAGACTTCGTTTCCGCCAGACAAACAGACTGTTTTTGAGCATTTCACCCACGTCTGGTCGACTTGGGCATCGTCTCACAATCGAGTATGGTTGCCTAGTCGAAAACGAATCCGTTTGATCGGGCAAGTGCAACCCTTATTTATTTTGGCCACTCAAAAAAAACAGGCAGAGCAATCGGAAAGATGCTCTGCCTGGGGTTGTTAATACGGTCAAATATTGAGTTTTATTGAGATTCGAGAGTTTTTTTCGAATCAGACTTCTTGTGTCAGCACGAAATTCTGGAATCGAACTTCGTCACGTCCGGGGTCACTAATCGTTTTAAAGAGTTCGCCGATCAGAGTGTGAAAATGCTTTTCCCGGACTGAGTAGAAATTGTGTTTTCCGTCACGACGAGGCTCAATCAACCCTGCGACACGCAGCAGTGCCAGGTGATGACTGACCGCAGGCTGGCTTTGATTCAGTCGGTCGCATAGGGCCGATACGTGTAATTCTTGTTCGCGCAAGAGGTACAGCAGGATTTTCAGCCGCGTTTCGTCGGCGAGAAGCTTAAAAACCTGGACCAGGTCTCGTTCCAGCTGTTCCGACAATTCAGGGAACGTACCCACTGATGGCGCTGAGCCAAGAGATTCAATTGTTGCGATCATTTCCTTCTCACTCTCTAGTTTTGATCCTTCCTCAAACGTTGCGGAAGGATCGTGATTTGTGCCTGTATTCGACACGGGGTTATCCTTAGAGTACGTCGCGAGTTCGCGAATCGAATGAGCTTATGAAAGCGCACCGCGAACTTGTTGACGTCGGTCTGGTCAATTTAAATTAAGGGTCATTTTGTAAAAAAAGAACGTAGCCAAACTCGATGGCTTCTGAATCCTGGCTCCGAACGAAGCCTTAAAGTTTCAGATTGCCTAAAAAAACCGCAGATTCAGGCGGGGTTGATCACCCAGCACAAGAAACAGTGGCAAATCCCGAAAATCGTCGATAGGCAGAATCCTGGCTGATGCAGACAGATATTTGACATGATATGGAAATAAGACCGGCACGTGAGGTTTCAGCTTCCGGGAAAAAATCGTATGGAAAAAGACCAACCTCTCGTATTCTAGTATGCCTGTCAATCTTTCAAGAGTCAACAGGCAGCATTAAAGTTATTGAATGCGGGAAACCTCTATTTTTTCAGTGAATTAGTCTCATTTTCAAATAGTTAACACAAATTTAAGACAAAATGAACTCGGGCTGGAAATTCAAAACACAACAGAGCAAATTGCGATCCACAATTCGCAAGAAATGTCATGGCGATCGTCCACAACAGCTGAAGAAAGCACTTTTTGACCGCCGAGTTTTTTGCTACACCAATTTGGGAGAGAGTATTTCGTGTCTGACTTTGCATGCCTAACAGGTCGTACAGCTATTGTTACAGGAGCGTCGAGTGGAATCGGACGGGCCATAGCACTCGAATTCGCCCGGGCAGGGGCGAGTATTGTGGTTCACTGTTCAGCCTCTCGGGCTTCTGCCGAAAGCGTCGCGACTGAAATCCGGTCCCTGGGCCAACGAACTTGTGTTATCCAAGCCGATTATTCCGATTTGACGACTCTGAAACCGTTCGTCGAAGCTGCATGGGCTGAATTTGGCGGTTTCGATATCTGGATTAATAACGCTGGCGCCGACGTTTTGACCGGTCCTGCTGCCGATTGGAGCTATGAGCAGAAGCTGTTGAGGCTTTTGCAGGTTGATGTACAGGCCAGCATGATCGTCGCCAAAGCCGCAGGGGAGCGCATGTTCGAGAATGGAGGCGGCACATTGTTGACGATCGGCTGGGATCAGGCTGATCGCGGCATGGAAGGAAATAGTGGCGAGCTATTTGCCGCTTCCAAAAACGCCATGATGGGGTTCAGTCGGTCGTTAGCACTTAGCCTCGCACCCCGTGTTCGTGTCAATTGTATTGCACCTGGCTGGATCAAAACGGCTTGGGGTGAATTTGCCAGTGATTCCTGGCAGCAGCGTGTTCTTCGGGAAACTCCGCTGAAACGCTGGGGGTTGCCCGAAGATATTGCTCGGTCTGCCCGTTTTTTATGCAGTGATGATGCCTCGTTCATCACAGGCCAGGTAATCAACGTCAACGGCGGTGCAGTTCGCTAACCATCGGGAATGGATTGCTTCCGCGTGATTGAGTACATTCAATCATTGATGAATTAAGGGGGGTGAACGGTGCGAGTTTCCTGGTTTCGCTGGATTTTCCGGTCGCACCGACGCACTGCCGTCTGTTTGGCGTCTCTCGCCACATGTTCGTGTCTGATCTATTTTTGGCCTGATCTGTGTCTTTCGGTCGCGAATCTGAAACTTGCACAGCGGAACCATGATGCTGCGGCCGTCTGGCTTGATCGAAGCCAATGGTTTCGTCGTGATATGGATGCTCGAACCTGCTTGATGCGAGTTCGCATTGCCCGGCGACGTGGCGACTTTGCCGAAGTCGAAAACAAACTTCAACAGGCAATTAAGCTTCGGGCATCTCGATCTGAGGTTCAGCGTGAAAACTGGATCGCCATGGCGCAATCCCAGCAGTTTGAGGGAATGCAATCTCACTGGACCGAACTGCTGCAGGACGCACGCGATGACGAACCTGAGATCGCGCGGTCGTATTACGCATGGGCGATGCTTCACCACCATTTGGATCTGGCAAGAAAAACGCTTGAGAGTTGGATTCAAGACTTCCCACACGACGCAGAACCGCATTTTCTGCTTGGGCGATTCCATCAGGCAGGTCCCAACTGGGAAGAGGCGGAAAAGGCGTATCGTCAATCCGTCGTGTTAGCTCCTGATCGTGACGACGCTCGTCTGGCTTTGGCCATGGCGTTGCAAGCTCGGCTGAAAACGGATGAGGCGATCCCGTTGTTTCGAGAATATCTTAAGAAACATTCCGAAGATCTGACCGCAATCCAGGGACTCTCCCAATGTTTAACTTCCATCGGTGACGTCGACTCAGCCATGCAGTTGCTGCGACGCGCGTCTGAGCAAAATCCCGATGACGTCACAATCCAAAAAGCATACGGAGAATTGTTGTTATCTTCCGGCTCTCCGACGGATGCGGCCAGCGTTTTAGAAAAGGCTTACTGGGCATCACCGGAAAACGCGAACCTGGCTAACGTCCTGGCTCGTGCCTGGAAAGCTTGTGGGCGCAAGTCCGATGCCGAACCATTATTGCAGTTTGTGGCCGAATCGAGGCCGGAACTTGATCAGTTGCTTGTTCTCGAAAAAGAACTGCGTGCTTCTCCAAATAATTTGCAATTGCGAATGAGGGTTGGGGAAATCACGGCAAAGTATGTTTCTCGTCAGGATGGGATTCGATGGTATCAGCAAGTCGTCAAGATCTCGCCAGGATATCTCCCTGCTCACAAGGCGCTCGCTGAACTCTATCAGTTGGTCGGTGACGCAAAGCTTGCGGAGTATCACAGCAAGCTCGCCCAGCGGGGTTTTCCATAATGAGTCAAATCTTAAGCCTTCGGCGGAAATCGACCGGCTTTTTCACTTATGGGCTTTCGCGATTGGTTGTGCTGTTTGCGGTTTTGTCTTGCGGCTGCCAAAAATCTCAATCGACAAGCACTTCGGCAAAAAATGATTCAGGGTCAGAAACGGAGATTTCATCGACCGCCATTGGGGCTTTGCCCGTAGCAAATGTTAAATTTGTTGATGTGGCCGAATCGACTGGCGTTTTGTGGGTTGGTCGGAATGGCGAAGAAGCAGGCCATTTTTCGATACTTGAAACCTTCGGAGCGGGCTGTGCAATCGATGATTATGACCGCGATGACAGACCCGATTTGTTTTTTGCGGGAGGTGGTGAGTTTGGCCAGAACGAAACAATCCTTCCTGTCCCGATGGTTTTGTATCGACAAATCTCTGATTGGAAATTTGTTTCGGTGACAGGGAACGCTCAGCTTCACCCGATCAGGCATTACCATCATGGGACATGGACCGCCGACTTTGACGACGATGGCTATACAGATTTGTTACTGACCGGTTGGAATGGATTGCAGCTATTTCACAATCAGGGTGATGGGACTTTTACCGATATCACGGATCAATCGGGTCTCGTCGACACCTTATGGAGCGTGCCTGCGGGGTGGGGTGACTTCAACCGGGATCAGATTCTTGATTTGTACGTTGGCCACTACGTCGACTGGTCGTTCCAGAATAATCCCACATGTATCGACTCAAAGACAGGCATCCGAAACCCGTGCGATCCGAATCCCTTTCACGGTTTGCCATGTACCGTCTATCTCGGTAACGGAGACGGTACTTTTCGCGAGGCAAGTACTGAGATTGGTGTTCACGAAATTGGAAAGGCTTTGGGGGTCGTGATCGCGGACCTCAATCTGGATGGGCAGTCCGATATTTATGTTGCCAACGACGCCGTTCCAAACCAGCTTTACCTGTCACAATCGTCGGGCAAATACAGGGAAGTCGGCATCGAGTGTGGTGTTGCTTTGGGAGAATCTGGTTCCTCAGATGCCAGCATGGGCGTCGATGTCGCAGATCTGGATGGAGATGGAAAACTAGATCTCTGGGTGGCAAATTACGAGGATCAGACGTTCGCGCTGTATCGCAATCTTGGAAATGACGCGTTCACTCATGCCAGCCGGGCCATGGGAATCAACTCTGTCGGTGCATTCGCAGTAGGGTTCGGAACCATTATTTTCGATGCGGATGGAGATGGGTATTCAGAGATTTTCTGCGCCAACGGGCATGTTTGGGCACCGCGCCCCACCCCCGATCGCCGTCAACTGCCTTACCTTTTCTGGAACGACCACGGAAAGCGATTCCGAAATGTCGCGCCGCAAGTCGGTGGTTATCTCGGGCAAAAACATCTCGGGCGGGGTGCTGCAGTCGGCGATCTGGACGGAAACGGTACTCCAGATCTCGTTGTGACGCATACCAACGAACCTGCTGCAATTCTTCGAAACGAAACTCCCGTCGCCAATTGGTTGTCAGTACAACTGATCGGTCGAGCAAGCCCTCGGTCTGCAATTGGGTCTCGAGTGACAATCAGGGCAGGGGGGCGGGAGCAAATTGGCATTGTGAAAGGGGGGGCGAGCTATCTTTCGACAAGTGATAGGGCGATGCTTTTCGGACTCGGGGATGCCACCTCGGTAGACTCGATCATGGTGGACTGGCCATCGGGACAAACAACTTTATTGAAACATACAGCGAGCAATCACCGGATTACAGTGATTGAAGAGAAACCGTAGAACACTCTAGCAAGCTTTGGTTACGCAGAAACCGATTCCAATCAGCCGCAAAATCAGTCGTCACTTTCGTTACACGACAATCTGGACTTAATTGTTTGGAAATCTGCGAGCGGCGATGATAAGTCGCCGCCTTCGTCAAATCAGCGAACTTCCAGCGGAATCACAAGCGTTTCGCCGTCAATGACGATGCTGAGCTGGCCATCAATTTCTTTTTTGGCAAATAGTGCTGGCCCAGAGGGCGTGACTAATGCGTCATCGTCGACGATGAGATCGATCTTCTGATTTTTTCCGATCATCAGAAAACCTGACTCGGGCATCGAATCCCACGGCGCATAAGGTTTTCCACCGTTGTCCTTCGAATCTTTATAAAAGTAAAAAGAGATCTCAGCCGTAACTGGCTGTGCGGTAACCTTTTTCTGGACGACTTCGATAACGCCTCGGTCATCGCGTAACAGAATCATTTCGCCACCGTGCGGCGCTGGGTCGCCGGGGTCGAGTTCACGTAGTCCACCTCTACAGCCGACCAACAGTCCGAGGAAACAGACGCAACTGATATGGGTAGAAATTCGCATTTTTGAACGTCGATCTCGATAATTGAGGAAACCGGTTATCAATCTCATCTACCTTGGATTGCTTGTACGTCACAAACGAAAGCGATCTAAGTTTACAGCGAAAAGCCCGCCAGGAAACCCTGACGGGCTTTTACACTATAAGCATTAAATATACAGATACTTGAGATTAGAAATCGCCAAGGACTTCGCCACCTGCACGCGTCGAGAGTTTCTGGTAGAGACCCAAAGTTGCGGTGCCGTTGCCGAGATATGATCCTGATTTGTTCCAAGGAGCGGTCGCTGTTACGGTCGTGAACACCGTACCGTCAGGAAACACATCGCCAAAGCTATCCTTGCTGCTGCCAGTAATGGCCCAAGTATCAATACTATTGCTGATGAATCGAACTGATCCATCGCACAACAGAAACTGAGCACCACCGATATGCAGGCTAGCAGCAGCGGTTGGGTCGTAGTAGCTGGTTGCGCTTGCAGGAAGATTTAAACTGTTTCCTGCTCCCAAGTTAACCGGATACATCGACGCGAAAAGCGTATCGTACCAGCGAGCAGACTGCCAGCATCCATCTGAGAGCGAGAAGGCTGGGTCAACCAGGTTTAAAATCCGTTTACTGTGTTCACCCATCAGGAACGTGTTGCTCGTTCCGTCGGTGATATCACGAAGTTTGACTGAGCTGTCGTTGTAGATTGTTCCGTTGAACTGTTGTAGTACGCTTGGCATCATCAGATTCGAGAAGCCAAACGTAAATGTCCCTGCGTTTCCAGCATAGCTGGTGAAGTTCTGAGTTGCCCCGGCTGGTGGAGGAAAAAACGTCGCCTGGAAGCTCCATCCTGGTGAGACTCCCGTTGCGGAAGATCGGGTCTGCGGAATCAAAATGGCTGAGTTATCTGTGTCTGTTGGACAAATCAAAGCCTTCATAGGGATTGCGCCAAGGAAAATGTTGCTGACATCTCCTGCGTATGTGTTGAAGTTGACTTGATTGTAGGCGGGCGCCTGATCCATGTAAGGCATCAAACGGACGAAAACACTGAAGTTTTCAGGGTAGGTGGACCAGACAGTTGGATTCCAGCCAGGGTTTCCCGAGTACGAACCACCGGGAATACAGCCGAAGGTTCCTTCGTAGTTCATCACCGCAAGCCCAAGTTGCTTGAGGTTGTTCTTGCACTGAGTGCGACGGGCGGCTTCACGAGCCTGTTGAACGGCTGGCAACAAGAGTGCGATCAATACAGCGATGATCGCGATCACGACTAACAATTCAATCAGAGTGAAACCGGACTTGCGTCGACTTTGTTTCGACATGAACCATCCTCCAGGAAAACTGAACACGAAAAGTGCCTTCTGCGAGGAACGTGACCCCGCAGAATCGAAAGTAGTGTATTAGCTAACATGAATTCTCAATGAACAGATGATGAAAAAATGAAGAAGCTTAAAACGGTGTCAGCATCTAAAGAACTGCGACGATTATCAACTTCTAATCGCGACAAAACAGAAGACGTTGTGGCAATCCGAAACAGAGAGCCACTGACGCCTTTGCCGTCGGATCAAACTCGTCGACGCTCGATTGAAGTCGAATGCTCAGACGTATTTCACTACAGGAAATGCAGGCAATTTGTAACGGTCACATCAACTTCACCGGATCGGCTGGTTCGAATGGGCGCATTTGCTGGGCCAAGCCGAAACAAGTGAGAGGCGTTGAAAATACGGTTTGGTGTCCTTGGGTTTAATTTAAACCCCTATCGAATTTCGGAGTGATTGCAGGGGATGGTCACTCAATTGGGACACGTTGTTTGAGAAATTGAGAACACAGACGTTCCTACCTGATTCACGGAAGGATAATCGATCATGCCTGATGTTCTCAGTCTTGCCGGTCTTCGCAATGTGATCTGGTGTTCATTCATCAGCTCGCTAGTTCTGGCTGGCTTCTGCATTGAGGCTGCTGATCGAACGAATTCCGAGAACAGTTCGTTGTCCCAGATCGAAGAGATTCCCTGGCCTTCGCATTCGAAAGAGACGAAACCATCTCTGCCGACCGAGATGAAAGAGCCAATCGAAGTAAAAAACGCCAACAAGACGCCTACTCGGATTGTGTTCCCAGTCAGTTCTGTGTCGGCGAGAGCGGCAGAAAAGTTCGCACCAAAGAAGCCACAACTTAATAAACCGTTGCATTCCATTAGGGCATCGATCCAAACGCCCCCAGGTGAGCTGCCAAAAACTGAACCCGCTGATGATGATTCCGTCTTGGGGATCGTCGATCCACTGGCGAGCGGGCAATGCCGTCCCTGGGCTTATAGTTGCTATCAATGGGAAGCGCCTGCCACCAGACACCTGCCATTATTGTTTGAAGAGCCTAATCTCGAGCGACTCGGGTACACCTACGGTTTTTGCAATGTCGGTCTCTGTGACGAACCCCCTCGGGGCGGACAGCGGATTCAGCCCTTAATTTCATGCGTGAACTTTATCGGGCGAATCCCTCTGATACCGTATATGGCAGGGGTTCACCCGCTGACCGAGCCGGTGTATACCTTGGGCGCGGATCGCCCTGGAAGCCCGGTCCCGTACCGAAGATACCTACCACATCGCAGCCTTCGAGGCACGATTTATCAGGCTGGCTTCACCGGCGTCGCGTTCATCATCCCGTAATGGTCGAATTTAATCGGCCATCATTTTCTTCATGAAGGCCAGCGACTGCTTCGCCAGGTATTCTTCCGTGGGAAACATCCGTCGCCAAACCTTGGTAGCGGCAGCAAGTGCCGGTAGTGCCAGGCCGAATGCCTCAACCATCAGCCAGCCATCATATTTCAGCTCTTTGAGCGTCTTGAACGTTGTCGCCCAATCGACATGTCCTTCACCGGGGGTCGAGCGATCGTTTTCGGAAATGTGAACATGAACGACCTGATCCCAGCAGCTTCTCATGGCTGCTGCCAAATCCTTCTCTTCGATGTTCGCATGGAAGGTGTCATACATCATCTTGAGGTTGGGGTGATTGGCTTCGCGACAGAAGCGGGCATCGTCCGCCGCGTTGGTCAGAAAATAGCACTCGAATCGATTCAGGTACTCACAGACCAGGGTGACGTTGTTCTTCTGGGCGTGATCAGCCGCTTTCGTCAGGATTTCAAGCCCTCGTTGCCATTCATCAGGTGTCGGACCAGTACCGCTGAAGGTTCCCAACGCCGAATGGATCGGTCCGCAAAGGTGAGTTGCTCCGGCGGCAGCGACCGCATCGATCGCCTTCTTCAATCGAGTCAGTGCCGCTTCTCTCACAGCCGCATCGGGCGAAATCGGATTATCGGCATCGGAGCAAACCGTGACCGCCGTTCGTTCCAGGCCGATCTCACTCAGTTTTTTGCCAAGTCGGGAAAACTTCGCCAGATCGAGATCAAAGACAGGCAGTTCCACGCCGTCAAAACCCCATTGCTTCAGATTCTCAAGGATTCCGTAATGCTCTTCGGTCACGTCTGACGTCCAAAGCAGCATATTCATTCCATATTTCATGGTCAGTAATCCTCATTTGAATGACGGCGTTAAGATAACAAAAAATGTTCCGCAGGAAGCAGATCGCGCAATCGCAGTGTGACCAGCGAACGGCCAGCTGCCACAACCTTTTCAGCATCAAGTGGAATGGGCGACAGTTTGACTCGTAATAGCACTTGATTCAAGCGAGCCAAGAGGTTTCGATCATTCTCGTATGACCGAAGAAACTGCTCGCGTCGATAGAGGTCGATAAACCACGCCAGCCGATCGGTCGGGGTTTTGGCCATCCGATTAACGGCGGATTCGACAACCGTCGGTTCTACGAATTCCATCGCACGCCAATAGTCTTCGAAACGATCGGGGAAACGTACCATCAAAACTCCATCCAGAATCAATTCCATCCCAACGTGCCCCAGGAATCCACAATGAAATCGTTCGTCCGGCCCCAGTTGCTCACGAAACAGCCGGGTCAGTTCTGAAGTGACTTCCACAAAACCTCGCGTTGCATGAAACCAGTCGTCATCGTTCAGATGCTGCAAAGCCCCTGCGGCGACCTCTGATTGAGTGACATCCTCGCTGCCAAGCCAAGGTTCCAAATGACGCGGCCTTAATCGGACCTTCCGGTCCACCGCCGACAACCAGTCAGGAGTTGCCGTCCCCGCCATGAAATAAGGCCGGTCGATGTGATTCAGCCCGTGAGTAAAGTAATTCATCGGCACAAGCTAATCAGTATGGTGGTCTCACATTTTGACGGATCTTCATTCCAATGTCCGTAGATTTCGAGAGAGGGTTTCGCTGGCGTTTCCCCAAGTTGCTTCAGCTCGGCAACGAGTTGCGGCCAGATTTGCGGGAGTGTTGAGTAGGGGCCCGTATGAACATATCTCAGGTATCGTTTAAGTGACACATCCAATGGTTCAAGTGGTCCATTCGCTGTCACTCCGTCGGCCAGCTCAACGCCCGTAAACATCATTGAGTCTGGCAGATAGACCCAATGATTGATCCCTTTGGTCTTGAGCCCGATCGCTTGTATCTCGCGCCACATTTTGTCCATCAACCCTTTGCCCACCACAGGGACGCTTTCTCCGTCAAGGGAACCGTGGTAGCCGACGAGGCGGATTTGAAGTGGGTTATCGATGATTTCAATGTGCATGATTTGATTCTCGTAGACTAAGTGGAACCATCACTTTTCCGCCGCCTTTTTCTGACCTCAACCAGATTCACTGTTGCCGATTTGGATTGTCGTATTTCGTCGCAGATTGCCTCGAATCGGTCAAAATACTCTTTTTCAAGAACGTCCTTAGAAAGCATAAACGTCGCGTGGGTCAGCGCTAACGAAAGTGCCTCTGAAATTTGTTGAGCATCCGTCCGGAATCTGGAATCGACATCAGCGGCAGTCTCAAGGTCACCCGCGTTTCGCATTCCGTAATCACAGACCCAAAGGCAATACACGAGCCGTTCCCAAGGTGTGAGAGAATTTGCCACATCGCAAACCATTTTCTTGATGATCACGTCACCGGCTTCAATTACCCACGTTTCGTTTTCAGTGGGACGACTCATTCGAATTTCCTACAGATACGCGAACGGCGTTCGCTCGTCGAGCGAGTTTCAACAAAATGAGTATCAAGAATACAAAGACGTCCGACAACCCTGATTCATAACATCATAAGAATCCATCGCTGGCCTCGACGAAGAAACTCTCTTCCGTCGCTGGCGATTTTTCTTTAGAACTCAGCCGCCTAATATTGAGTGAAATTAACGTTGCCACCAGAACTGGCTCGGTAAAATCGATTGATTTGGGGCAACCTACAGCGAGTTTTTCGGACCATGTCGCGCACAGGTCAATCCTATCGGGAATAAAGAGGGATGTCGGAGCCTCATTTTGACTATCAGATTCGTGAGAGCACTCGTGCGAAATACATGAGTCTGCGAGTCTCCGTCGATCGAGGTCTGGAAGTTGTCGTCCCTCCCGGATTCAATCGGGCTTTGATCCCGAAATTCCTTCGCGATAAACATGCGTGGGTTCAATCCGCGTTGTCCAAAGTCCACGAGGCCAGGCAACGCAAGTCGGCTGAACCAGCAATGGTCTTGCCGACCTCGATCTTGTTCCCCTCAATAGGGCGAACCTGGACGGTCGATTACAAATCTCGACGATCAACGACAATCACTCTGACCGATGATGGAAACGGCAATCTGACGATTGCTGGACCGGTCGAGAATGTCGCGGCCTGTCAGTCTGTGCTTCAGAGGTGGACCCGTCGACAGGCCTTTAACGTGTTGAATCCCTGGCTTCGAAAACTGAGCACCGAAACGGGGATCGCCTTCGTTAAGACCGCCATCCGTTGCCAGAAGAGCCGATGGGGAAGCTGTTCAACAACAGGTACGATCAGCTTGAATCAAAAACTGCTGTTCGTAGAGCCTGACCTGGTCAGATATGTCCTGATCCACGAACTGTGCCACATGCGCGAGATGAACCATTCGCGACATTTCTGGAAACTCGTCGGGCATTTCTGTCCCGACTATCGCCTGGCTCGACGTCGCCTTAAAGACGCCTGGTATCAGATGCCGAACTGGGTTGGTTGATCACGAATTCGGATTGAGAAATTTCTTTTGAAGGACTTTCCTTCGATAATCGAACCCGTCGTCAAGTGCCTCAAGGATACTGTCTTCAGTCACAATAAATCCCAATAGACCTGCCGGCGGTTGGAACTCGATCCGGTTGATGAGCGTGACACGGTCATGAGATTCATGTGGCTCAATAATATAGTCGTGCAGCCAGAGCTGGAGCGGTCCCTCCACCATCTTCTCGCGAAATTGCGACGGGGACTTGAGTTCGACGATTTCATACGTCAACTCCTGAACCATCCCGTATGCCTGAGCCTTACAGGTCAGCCGACTTCCCAATTCAATCACTTCAGGCGGAGTCACGAACACAAATTGCATCGCTGGCGGTGCGATCGCCTGTAGGTTGGCGGGTCGGATCAGAAAGTCAAAAACCTGGTCGACGGAACCAAAGAGTTCCGTTCGACTCTCAAAAATCGGCATGCCGCGAATCCTTTGGGGAATTTTGTGATCTTCAAACAAAACAAGATCATAGCGAAGCCGATCGCAATCGTGGAGCGAACGCCAACTCGTAGCATGGGCTTCAGCCCGTGCGCCTCGACTTCTGTGACAAGCCGGGCGGCCGAATTACGAATCGTCAACGTCAACATGTCCGCCTGGATCGATCACCAATAGCACATCGCAGCGAGTGACCCGGTGGCGATCGTGATCCGATCGCCGAGCATGACGTCGGCTCCGCCGAATAGTGACCAGGCTTGGTTCACACGAACTTCGAGTCCTTCGCCAAAGATCCCGTAGTTTTGACCGATTCGCGTTCCTTGAGTCGTAAACGCACCGCCGACCGGTGATCCGTTAAACGAAGCGTTGATGGTTCGGTCGTTGTCCAGCAGGTCTGAAACGAAACGAGCATGCGAAAACGGAGTCCAGACTGAACCGTTAGGTCCGTCCCATTGATCAATTAACACGCGTGCTCCGACACTTGCCCGCAACGAGTTTGCTCGACTTCGTGCGACGTCCAGTCCGGCGGCACCGCCCGATTCCTGGAAGCCTTGTTGGCAGAGATACAGGTATTGCAAACCAACCAAGGGTTGGATTCGAAAGATTCCCGCTTCGAGTTTCAATCCGGCCTCGCCATTCGCCCCGATCTGATTCCCTGTGTAATCGGCATGTAACAACTGGGGAACTCCTGCACCGGTCACATTTCGATTTGTGATATACGAGTTGAAACCATAGTTGGCCGACCCCAACAGATACCCCATTTCGTCGTGTTTTAAAGAGTACATGCCGACCTGATAAGACGTGACCCCCCCCTTAGCATTGTAGCTGTCAGTAAACCCCAGGTACGACGTGCCACCGACGATGCCGATCCGCCCGTTATCTTCGTCTTCCAGGTCGAGACCGTAAACGCCACCCCCTTGGCTGTAATTGACTCCCGCTGCGTTACCATCGCTGCGAAGATTGCCGCCAACTCCAAACCCCTGGAACCATCCCTTGATAGAACCTTCAGGTGCGGGAGATTGGCCACGCACGTTCTCGTTTGTATAAAAACCACCTTGCGGGCCAACAAGAAACCTTCCGTTACTGACGAGCGCACTGGTCACACGTTGTTGAAACTGATCGCCAATCTGCAAGCCGAGCGATTGCAGGCTACCAAATACGTCGCCACTCATTTGATTCATCGTTGCGCGTTGTTGAGCGGGCGACTGCGTGCCAAGGTTATTGATCATCGCAAACAGTCCTCCGGTGGAAGAAAGAGCGATGTTATCGAGTGCGGTTCCCACGGAAACCTGGTTCGCTGTTTGGGCCGCTGCGCGCAGGCTGGAGGTCTGTACCAACTGAAACGTGACGTCGTTCGCATCATATTGGACGTCAACGCCAAACATGGAAAGATTTGTTGAAGCTTGTGCAAATTGACTGGTCACGCCGCCAGTCGCGGTCAAAATCGTATAATGCGTCCCAGGAGTGTAAGTCCCGCCACTTAAAGCGATCACGTCCAGCACACCTCCCAGTTTCGCCTGGCCCGAGATGTTCAGTTGATCGTTGTTGACTCCGGGGTTGTTACCCGCCGAATTGATCTTGATTTCGGTTGTTCCCCCCGACTGCTGTGTGAAGTCGCCATTCACTTTCAATGTGCCGATGCCAGTGGAGGTTCCCGGCTGGACAAAACCATTGTTAGTAACACTTCCGACGCTTCCCGTGCCGCTCAGTGCCGCAACGTTACTGAGGACATTGACCGGGCCGGTCATCGATCCTGTAACTTGCAGATCTCCCGCATTGACCATTGTTGTTGTCAGCAGGCTGCTGGTGCCGCTGAAATTCAGTGTTCCATTTCCGTTTTTGGTCAGGTCGCCGGTTCCCGTGATTTTGCCGGCATACGTTCCTGAGCCACCCTGATTGAAAATCAACGATGAGTTATTGGTGATATTGCCGACCAGGCTTGTTGAGTCTCCCTGGAGTGTCCCCTGGCTGACGATCGTCCCGCCGGTGTAGGCGTTAGCTCCACCAAGGATAAGTGTTCCCGCTCCGGTCTTGGTGAATTGACTCGGGGTCGTCTCGGTGATGGCACCACTCAGTGTTACCGCACCGGAATCGACATTGGTCGTTAAACTGTTTCCAAGCGAAATCTTATTTGCGACGGTCGTCACACCGAGTCCACTGGCGAGATCCAGTTTCAAAGCACCAGCGACAGTGAGTGTTCCTGTCCCTAATGCCGCATTATTTTCGACGCTTAAAGTGCTGTTGTTTGCGACATGTACTCCACCTGCAAAGGTGTTGATCCCGCTTAACCTCAATGTTCCGGTGCCAACCGTGTTGAGGGAGTCAGTCGCCGCTGTTCCGCTGATGATCCCGGTGAGCAGGTTTGAAGTCCCTGCTGCTGAGTTGACGGTCAGTGCCGACGAAAGCGTGATGGCATTGGGGACAACCAGAGAATCGCCCAGGCTGAGTGTCTTCGTACCGGCGATGGTGCCAGCGGTCAATGCTCCCGTCCCTAAGGCGGAACTATTCGAGATCTGAATCGTTCCGCCGTTGATCGTTGTTCCGCCGGAAAAGGAATTTGCATTGGTCAACACCAACGTACCGGGTCCACTCATAATCAAGGCTCCGCCTGTCGTTGTGTCAGACAAGTTGCCGTTGAGCGTTAACGTTCCCTTCCAGTTGATCGTTAATGGTGCCGGGGCAGTCGTCGAGGTTGTCGCTGGTGGAACAGGGGCGACTACTACGGGAGACGCCAGCAGGTAGGCGTGATTGTCGATGACGTTGATGCCGCTTGAATCAAGAAACGTGACGGCATTGTTGAGAGCAAGCGGAGCTCCATTGAGCAATGTGCTGCCGTTCAAAATCGAATTGAAGTTGAGTCGATCGCCAGTTTGAGCGCCCGATAGTCCTTGCCGCAGCGATCCTACTCCAGAATCATCGACCCTGGTAACGTCGATATCCGCAGCCGACAAAGCCGACATGGTGAGCACGGTCGAGCAGATCGCCGCAGCACTGATGCGGCGGATGTACCGAGTAATGTCGAAGCCAGTGGGACGATTTTGCATGATGCGGCACATACCAAGCAACAAGTGTTCGCGGACTTCATAAATTTGAAGTATCGATTTCGCAGTTGATCCGGTCGCTTAACCTTGGATCACAGGAGCACAGTAATTTTGTTCCCGATCGATCCGCCAGTTTCATGAGTTTCACAATTGACTGCTGCATTTGTGAAACACTCGTCCGTGATCTATCGAAACTTGCAGGTTTCAAAGTTGCGGCAAAAGGCGTAAGAGACACCTGAATAATCGTTATTATCGGAAAACTTGATGCCCCAGTTGGCAGAATCTGCCGATGATGGACAAGAAACCATCGCAAAAAATCTTGCGCAACGATGGGATCTGTTGCGCATCCTAAGCAAGCCGAGGATGTTAATCCTCGGATTCTTCTCCTGTTTTGGATGGTGCGATCAGCAGAAATCCCGAAAAGACAGTGTTCCTGGAGTCTTGATTGAAACTCTATCTGGCGACTGACGACTCTGTCATCAACACCATGCCGAGATGACAGGCCAGGCAGACTGCGAGAATCGCAAAACTCATGAGAAAAATAATGGGACTATTCACCCCTGGGCGAAAACACGCAATTGTGACGAATGACAAGAAGGCGACAGCGATTGCCGTGCCAATCCCCAGCGCGAGTGCCCCCCAGCGAACACGCAGCGCGGCGACCATGGCGACGTGTGGTACCAGAACGAAATGTACGGCGAACAACAACATTGCTCCTGTGTATTCCCAAAATGCGTGGGCACAATTAAGACCTTCTGATGTCAGGAACAACGCCAGAACAATCGCGGTGGGACCCGGTAAACAGGCCAGAAGTACGCCCAGTAGCTTGCTGTAAAGAATTTCGAGCGTCGAATGGGGTAGCGTCAACAAACTTCCCAGGGTTTGCCCGCGAATCTCTTCTCCAAGACAACGTGACATCAATTGTCCTGCGTCAAGCGTGACGGCAAACATCATTAGTGAAATAAATGTCCCCGTCGCGGTCCCCCAGTGAGGCGGTCCCCAATTCCACCCGCCACCCAGGCGATTGGCGACGTCACACACGATCAAGTAAGAAAACACGATAAGGGCCACGCGGAACACGAGACCCGATGGACCGCCGCCGATAAAGTAAAAATCCTTCCATACGAAAGGATTGATCGTTGGTCTCCCTGGCGAATCAAACGGCATTCGTCCGCGAGTCTGTTTCAGCAGGCCGCGAGACGTCGATTCTGTCGACGGGACTCGAACGGCTAAACCAAACAAGACCACGGACAGCAAATATCCGATCGCTCCGATCACCATGTTGCTGATGACCTGGCGGCTGAATATCGTTTCCTGAAAACCCGAGGCCAGAATCGATTTCAATCGATATACGACGCACGATTCGTCCACCCAAGCCACAAATTCAGGAAACAGCGTGGTGAGTCCATTCGGCAGCAAGACCAGCCGAATCATAAACGGGGGGAAGGCGAAATAGATCGCCACGAAGGCTGCAGTCCATGTCACGGCCGTTCGGTTTCGATGATTCAGTGTTGAACAACACAGACCAATTCCCGACAGCATGAGCAAATACGCAAACATCGCCGCATAGATGGCTCGAACCTGAATCGACGTGACGCCACCCATCGTGACCGCCAGCAACGTGAACGGGTATTGCACGGCGATCAGCAAGACCATCTGAGTCAATCGGCCAATCGACTTTCCCAAAAGAATGCCAATCGGACTGATCCCTGCCATCAACATCAGTCCTAACGTTTCTTCTTCTTTTTCTTCGGAGATTGCGGTGGAAAAAAAACCGACACCCGTCATTGTGATGAAAACGAGATTGAGATGCACGATATACGAGAGAAAGCGAAGACCGGGCGCGCCGACGCTGGCGCTGGTGTAGACCGCGACCGACAACGCGACATAGATCCCGACCACCAACCCGAGGCGAATGAGATGCTGTCCCCAAGCGCGCGCATCAACCCGCCACGATCGTTCCAACAGTGCCAGGACCCCAGGAAACATCGCCAGACCTCACGCATCGACGGAACTGTAGAACTATTCTCACAGAGATTTTGACATTGTGGCAAATTTCAGCGTTTGAGATCCATCAATCGTCAATCGGACACCGCTTTATTTTTCCGGCGGCGGAGTATAAAGCAGTGTCCCGAAGGGTCCGCGTCATGGATCGTTTGACCCAGTGTGCAGTGATACCATGATCCGTTTCAGATCAACTTTCCGGTTAAGATCTCTTGTGGAGAATAAACGCTGATTTCCGGAAAACGATCGAAGTCTTTAACATTGAAAGTCAAAAGTTTCGTTACCTGATGTTGCTGCATTGCGGCAACAAGTCTTGCGTCATGTGCAGGCTTTCCTTTGACTTGATGTGTCATGACGAGCGACTCCCACAATTCGTAGACGCCCCGTTCGTCGAGCAATATTCGGTACGCGGTCGTCCATTTTTCAATCGCAAGTTTTGCATCGTCGATACTCAACTCTAAGCCGTTCACGTCGATCGGGCGAGTCGCCACAACCCAGAACTCGTAAAGTACTTGAGGCACCAGGACACAGTCCTGATCATCGTCATTTAACCGCATGAGAGTCTCGGTTGCGACGGCATGCATGTTGTGGCCGCGATCACTGGCTCTCAGCAAGATATTCGTATCCAACAATATGCTCATTCGCCGCATCCGGCATAGATGGATTCGCGACTATCGTTCATTCCCCCCTTGGAGCCGGGTGACAGCTCAACGATCTCTTTCAACAAAGTCCGAAATTCTTCGCGACTGATTCGCCGTTGCGGTGGCGCGGCTTGGTCGAGTGAATCGTCTTTCGCGATCTCTTGAAGAAACGTAATCAAATCTTTCCCCGCCAACGCAGCCTTTCGACTGAGTGCAGCGGCGACTTGATCTGGTACAGCGATATTCATGGATTGGAACTCCTTGCTTGATGTATTCTAACATGAATCAAAGACGGAGTCATCCATTTATTCTGGGTGGGAACGACACTCCTTTTTCCCTCGCGCTGACGAAACCCGGACGTAGCCAGACGCGTAACACTCTGTCTATATTGGCGTCAGGGAACCTCTTCCGAAGAATTGCGGAACGCGTTCTTTGTTCGGGTCCCCAAACGGGCAGTGTCCCTTGAGGCTGGATTGTTTGACGTCCGGCACGCAGACAGCATTTCTTGGACTTCCTGCACGGAGCGAGGTGGATTGGTCATGTGGATCACTGCATGGCAATTTGGGCAGACGGGGCATAGGTCTTCAACCGGATTGACGTCGTATTGCGCGTTGATTGATGCCAACGGTTTAAAGTGATGGACATGAATGAAGCCCGCTGCTGACGAGCCGTAGATCGCTCCAAAGTCAATGTTTCATACAGAACACTTTGCGCCCTTTGCTTCGATACAGCGAGCACGAGCGACTGGGTTTCGTTCGTACGCGTTAACCGTGATTTGTCGGACCGCTCCCTCAAAAAAACGCTCGGCGCCGACCACTTCATCTGGCAATGTCTCGACCAATTCGGCAAACCCACAAGCGAGAAGGCCAGCGACGACTTCCTCACGAAGTTGCCACACAAAACCGACATCTTTTGTAGCTCTGCCGGTTGCAATTACGTGCCACCACTCGTACACACCGTTGGCAAGGCCATCTGGGTGGGAACCGAGGGAGTCTTGTACTCTGCGACCGAAGCGATCGATCGCACCATTGGCCTGCACAACGTGCGCAAGTCCTAGGATGGCCTGTAGCTGGCTGGCTGGCGCTTGCCGAGTGATCAGGAGCAAAATAAAGCGCCGTTACTACCTGACGATCAGCAAGCGCAAGCGTCGGGAAGACTGCTTTTACCGATTCGATGAATGCGTTTGACATTGTCTACGCTGCCCAACTGCCCTAAAAACGGAATCGACGCCATCGCACACGGCTTGGCGTAACGCTGATAAGTTCCCGTTGTACCGATAAAAGCACGGGTATTCATCAATAGATTGATCAAAAGTTGTCAGGTCATTGCCAGCGATTTCTCAAACCGCAATCGCAGAGGGTCGCGACAAACACGTTGTTCTCATTTGAAAATTATTCGTCCCAGGTCGTTTTACCTGTTTTAAATCTGACTGTTCTCGTCAAATAGCCCAGAGGAACAACCTTGGGGACACTTCCCTTTTCAAGAACGGGACCAAGGATACGCGCCGAGAGTTTTCGGGAGATTGTTTTAACTCCAAGTGTCTTCGTGAACGCTTTCGCGACACCGATGAAACCGGGGCGAACCCAGGATCTGAATCATCGGTACGGCTTTATACTGCTCTGCGCGCGCGGTATGTATGTCAGCAGCAGCTTACGCGTTTAATCACCACGAAGGTCTTTGCATATGAAACACACCGTCCCGCTCATCACCCCCCTGCTGCTTGCGCCGGTATTCCTTACCGTCGGTGGTTGTGGCTTGGCTGGCGTCGTTCGCGGAGCGGAACCATTTGAAGGCTTTCTGGAGAAGCATTGCATTCGCTGTCATGGCCCTGAGAAGAGCGGGGGAGATGTGCGTATTGACAAATTCTCGCGCGATTTCAAGTCGGGCGCGGACACGCACCACTGGGCGGAGGTCCTCGATCGGATCAATTCGGGAAAGATGCCTCCGAAGGATGAACCGAAGCCGATCCAGAATGAGATCGCGGAGTTTGTGACGAATCTCGACTCACGCCTTAAGGAAGGGCGGGCGGTGCGGATGGCGGCACGGCCGGCGGTGGCACATTATCGGCTGAGCCGGAAGGAATATCAGAACACGGTCTATGATCTGCTCGGCGTGCGCTATGATCCCGCCAAGCCGGGAGAGTTGAACGAAGACACACTGTGGCACGGTTTTGAACGCATCGGGTCGGAACTCACATTGTCGCCATCGCATGTGGATCGCTATTACCGGGCTGCAGAACTCGTCCTCGACAGGGCTTTACCCGTCGCCGACAGCGAGTCTCGCAAGGTCCGCAAAACCGCTGTCGAATTGCGTTACAATGGTGGTAAGTCCCAGCAAGAGGCGCTGGACAAGTTCGGCATCAAGCATCCTCTGCGTTATCTCCTTTTCCCCGGTCGAGTCGAGGCCGCGTTCTCGCCCAACTGGCTTGGAAAGACCGGGCCGGAACAGAGCGGGCTTTACAAAGTCCGCATCCAGGCCAGCGGAATTCGCCCGCCCGGCGGTCAGCCGGCCCACCTGAGCATCGGCAAGGAGACTGGTGAGGAGACGGTCGCGGGTCTCATCGAGTTTGACATTACCGCACCGGAAGACAGTCCGGCGGTTCATGAGTTCGAGCTGTTTCTAGAGATGCCGGCGACGCTTCACTTCTGCGTTGTGGCTTCCGATGGTGTTGACAGAAGAGGCGGCGCAGCCTTCCGTAACGCGCTCACCAGTCCATCCTACATGTTTACGCACAGCAGCGAGACCCTGCTGCTGAACCCGAACGCGCCGCAGATGTTTGATGACAAAGGGAACGGACTCTTTTCCACCGTGCTGCTCGATTGGATCGAATGGGAAGGGCCGCTGGTAACGGCGGCGGAAAAGTCGCGGCGTAGTGGTCTGCTGCCGCCCGATGACGCGTCGCCCGAGGTGGTCGCGGAGCATCTGCAACGCTTCGCCGAACGGGCCTGGCGGCGACCGGTCATGAAGGATGAGTTGGCAGACTATCTGCAAGCTTACCGCTCGGAACGCGAGGCGGGCGAAAAGATGGCCGACGCCTATCGCATCTCGCTACAGGGGGTGTTGACTTCGAGGCACTTCATCTATCTCGTCGAGGGAGACTCGGTGGCCCGCGAACGACTGAAAGACTGGGAACTTGCTTCACGGCTCTCGTATTTCCTGTGGAGTTCGATGCCCGACGATGGCCTGTTCACCGCGGCCCAGGGGGGCAACCTGAACGGCGAAATTCTTAGGGCTCAGGTGGACCGACTTCTGACGGACAGCAAAGCCAACCGATTCATTGACGACTTCGCCCGGCAATGGATGCAACTGCACCGCCTCGGCATGTTCCCGCCCGATAAGAAGCTGTATCCAACGTACGACGCGTGGCTTGAGACGAGCATGCGCTCCGAGCCGGTCGAGTATTTCCGCGAGATGTACTCGAAGAACCTGCCGATCGACGGCTTCGTCGATTCCGACTGGACGATGGCTAATGCCCGGCTCTGCGATTTCTACGGACTGCCGGAGCCGAAGTCCGGGGGATTTGAGCGAGTCTCGCTCAAGCCTGAGGATCATCGTGGCGGTCTGCTGACGATGGGGGCGGTGCTCGGGCTGACGTCGGACGGAACTCGCCATCGCCCGGTGCATCGCGGCGTGTGGGTCAGTGAAGCGATCTTCAACAAGACGCCCCCGCCTCCACCGGCGAACGTCGACCCGATTGAACCCAACCCGCCGGAAAGTCCTAAGGCAACCATTCGCCAGAAGATCGAAGCACACCGCAACAGCGCGAGCTGCGCCGCCTGCCATACGAAAATCGACCATTTTGGAATCGCCTGGGACAACTACGATGCCATCGGGCAATGGCGAACTCGCGAGAAGGTCGCGAAGGGGCTCGGCGATGATCCCTTGATCGATGCTTCCGGCGAAATGCCCGACGGCCGATCGTTCAAGGATTCCGTCCAATTCAAACGCCTGCTGCTCGACGACCGCGACAATGTCGCGCGTGCCTTCATCGAGCACCTTTGTACGTACGCCCTCCGCCGCGTGCTCACCGTAGACGATCAGGACGACCTGAAGCTCATCGAAGCCGAAGCGAAAAAGAACCAATACCGAATCAAAGAAATTGTTCGCGCAGTGGCGATATCGGATCTGATGAGAAAACGGTGAAAAGAGTTCTTGGTGCTTCGTTCTTCGTTCTTCGTTAAGAGGACGCCGAGAATCCAAAAAACGACGCACCAAGAACCAAGCACCAAGAACTAAGAACGAAGAACGAAGAACCAAGAACCAAGAACGAAGAACAAGGAACTAAGAACCATGAACTATCTCTCCCAGTCCTGGTTGATCGACCGCCGTCACGCATTGCGTGCTCTGGGGACATGCATCTCGCTTCCGTTCCTGGAGTGCATGGTGCCGCTCCGGGCGGCGGACGAGCAAACCGCCACGCCTCGACGCAGCGTTTTCATCTACCTTGCAAATGGCGTTCATTCGCTCAACTATCAGATCATCACGCCGGGCAAGGACTACGAATTCTCGCGTTCGCTGAAACCTCTGGAGAAGCATCGCCAGGTCATCACGCCGATCAGCGGCCTGCATCACCCAGGAGCCCTCAGTCACCACCACAACTGTATCTCGGTTTGGCTGACCGGCGGAAAACTCGGTCCTTCGGATCGAAATACCATCTCCGTGGACCAAAAGATGGCCGAGATCACCGCGAAGCATACTCGTTATCCTTCGATGGAGATCGCCCTCACGGGAGATTCGCTCGGCTGGACGGCCGACGGTGTCCGTTTGCCCGCGATGCGTCGTTGCAGCGAGATCTTCGCTTCGCTGTTCGAGGGACCGAAAGGGGGGACGGCGGCGCAACGGAGAGCCTTGCGCCGCAAAGGGAGCGTTCTGGACGCGAACCTCGCGGAGGTGCGCCGGCTCGAGCAGGCGATGGGATCGGCGGATAAAGGACGCATGGAACAATACCTCACTTCCGTCCGCGAAGCGGAGATCCGCACGCGGCGGGCTGATGCGTGGCTTGATACGCCGCTCCCCTCCGTCTCCGACGCCGATCGTCAACGCACCAATCGCGATGTCGCTGCCACCATGGCGGGTGACTATTTCCGTACCGTGTATGACCTGATCGTGCTCGCATTCCAGACGGATTTGACACGTGTTGCGACATTCAGCCTGGGGGGCGAAGGGGATGCTTTCGCCATTCCCGAGATCGGCATTACCGAGTCGCGCCATCAACTCAGCCACCATGGCGGCGATGTGGGCTATATGGAGAAACTCACGAAGTATGACACCTTCGCTATCGAGCAGTTCAGCTATTTCCTCACCCGTCTCGCGGAAACGAAGGATCTTAACGGTAAGCCGCTACTGGGATCGACAATGGCTCTCTTCGGCAGCGGCATGTCTTACGGTCATAGCCACGGGAACGCGAACCTCCCGCTGGTGCTCGCCGGCGGCTCGGATCTCGGCCTGAAGCACGGCAGTCATCTTGACTTCAACCAGGGTCACTTCAAGGGCTACCAGCTCGACAAACCTGGCGAGCATTACGGGCTTTGCAGCCGACCAGCGAACTCAGACGCCCACATGAGTAACCTCCTGCTCCTGATGGCCCGGCAAATGGGCGTGGAAACCGACAAATTTGGCGACAGTAATAAGGTGATTGGCGTATGAGACGTTTAATTTGTTCTTGGTGCTTCGTTCTTCGTGCTTGGTTCTTCGTTTATTGTTCTTGGTTGTTGGTTCTTGGTGCTTTGGTCTTTTTTTGGGGGTCGGCTTTTGCTGCGGATGAGCTGTTTCGGCCTGAGGTGGGGGTGTTTCCTGCTTTGGAAAAGGGACGCGCTTACCGAGGAGTGCTTGCGTTCGTGGACCATGCGAACCGCCGTGGTAGCCTCCGTGTGATCACCACGGGCGAGTTCTTCCGAAACCCGCCGCATCCGTTCGCCATGCTCCCTTACGGTATGGTCCGCTATCACGGCGCGCCGGCGGATCTCCGGGACATCCCGATCGGCACCATCATGCACGTGCGGGCCTTTCTGCCGCCGGACCCCAAAACCTCATCGGTACCGGTTTTCCAGAATGGAAATCCCGAGCGGCCCGCCGAGAACCATCTCCTCCTGCTCGAAGACGAACCCAGCTTCTGCCTGCGTGAAGGCAAAATCTGGAAGTTAAAGGAGATTGACCTCCAGAAAAACCAGGGGATGATCGTCGCCACGCTCGAGCCCAAAGACAGTGGAGACGGCAAGGCCATCGAGGAAAAGCTGACCTTTGACGCCGCCGCCCGCATCTGGCGCGGACGCGAAAGACTTGGTATCGAAGACTTGATCGCCGAGGGCGTGTGGCCCGTCAGCGGCAAGAAATCCCTGGAAGGCCAAACCGTCCTGCTCGGACTCACCTGGCAGCCCACCCCCGGTGGCGTGTTCCTTCGGCTCCATATCTCGGACATCTGGTTGGATGAGACCGCCATTCAGCGTGCCGCCCAAAATCAGACCGAGACGCACAAGGCTCTGATCCGGAGTCGCTGGATGCCCGCCTGGGTAGATGCCGTCGAGTATGGCAAGTTTGGCCGTGCGACGGTCACCGCCACGTTGTTTGGAGGCATGGATACCTCCCTCTACGCCGATTTTCAGCGCGGAGGCCAAGCAGTGATGAACGCGGCCGAGAATACGTTGAAGCATGCGGGGGGGGCTTATGGGCCGGCTCACATGGCTTCAAGAGGCGACATCCTGGACGTCATTAAGGCAGACGGAGTCGCCCCTCTGGGAAGCAGCGGAATCCAAATCCGCTTTGAGACGGATCTCATCATCGAAGGTATCCGCCCCGGGAGAGTCGTCCGTGTCCGCCCGGCAACCTGGCCCGAAGTGACGGTGCCACGGGAGGAATATCTCAACGACGGGAACTCACCTGAAGACCGCTTCCCGACCCCGGCTATCTTCCCCAAATACTGACCCTAAGAAATCGCCCGCTCTCCTGTTGCGAGAGCGGCGTGCTGCGTGCCACATCCATCCAACGGGCCCTGAGCAGCCGACGTTTGTCGAGATTCAATGAGTGACTTTCGCCGATGAAGACCGATGAGACACCATACTGTCTCGTGTGAAGATCGGGTGATTTACCAACTTTAACAACATCGGGCGGAACGATGGCATCAAGCGATCCAAGTTCTGAATCCTTCGCGCTCTTCGTGTCCTTCGTGATGGTCATCTGATCGTTGACCGTTTGGCAATCGGTCACGAAATCACGACGGAATCGAGTAAAACTTCCTGATTTCACCGCCTATCGGCGTTTGGCTTCGCTCAAAAGCGTCGCGGCCCACTCTGCGTCTTCGGGCAAAAACGGAGGCTCGGGTTCGAGGCGATAGTCGGTATCGTCGTAACCACCGTTTTCATAGGCGGTCTCGATCAGCGACTGTAGGTCAAGTTTCGCGTCGGGGTCACCGGGTCGCAACGGGATGCGGATCGTCGGTAGCCGTTTCCGTAAGGGGACGCGATACATTTCCACGTTCTCTGGGTCAGTCGCGCGACTGACGGCGACTCGATAGGTGCCGAGGCAGGATCTTGGAACGACTTCCAACGGGGCGATCAAAACATATCCCCCTTCTCGCAGCAGATCGATTTCCACCAGATTGACACCCGCTTCTTCAAGCTGCTTTTGTTTCTTCCGGTAGGCCGTTCTCCCTTTGTGGTTCATTTTGTTTGCTGGGCTGAGAATCTCGATCGTTGTCACGATTCGATTTCCTGAGCGAGAATCAGTGATCTGAAGTGTCCGTTCGGTTGGCGCCTCGGCCAGTCGAGGGACAAGTATTGGCTCCGCCACAGCGAGGGACGATGATTCGGGCGAAATCGATAAAGTGGATCCAGGCCGCTCGATAATCCGTAAATCGGGGAAATATCCGACGTCATTATCTTCTTCGTCGGGATCTTGGACTGTGATTTTTTCTTCGACGCGAACCTTCAGATCACCTGGAAGTTGCGGCCGAAGCTGGTCGCCGGAGTAGACGATCAAACGTGTATGCACGTCGCCCCAATGGGCTTCAAGATAAGGGTCCATTCCGGGAAAAGGACTTTTCAAGGGTACACCTCAGTTCCATTTCGACCGATTGCGAAACTGCGTCAGTGAAAAGATTTTACGGCGTATATACACAATGGTCGAGGCATTAAATGAACTGACTTCGAAAACATGAACCATGCTGTCAGATTGGCAGGCGGGGAGTGGATGATATCGTAAATTGGCCACGATGGCAGAATCGTTGTTCAGGTTCAGTTGCCGGAAGTCCTTACAGGGATTGATGATTCTGCATCGCGTTCAATTGGCGCGCCGTTCGCTTACTAGATCACTATCTCGTGGTGTCGTCTTTGGGCCGTCTAAAGGCTCAGTGCCGAGTTGCAAGACTAGAAGACTAAACGCGTTTCGATTCTGGAGTAAGGTGAGATGGCAAAGAAGAGTGGCTCGAACGACCCGAAGTTGGTTCCTCTCGGTGATCGAGTGGTTCTCAGGCGAGCCGAAGCGGAAACAAAGACCGCCGGAGGGATTGTTCTGCCGGATTCCGCAGCAGATAAACCACAACGCGGCGACGTGATTGCCGTTGGCGAAGGGCATGTTAAGAGCACCGGACAAAAGGTCGCCCTGACCGTAAAGCCTGGTGATCACGTGATTTTCAGTTCGTATGCTGGCGACGAATTCAAAGTCGGCGACGAAACATTCCTGCTGCTTCGCGAGAGTGACATTCTCGCCGTCTACGGCTGACGAACCAATCCGTTGATTTTCCTGGCGAAATCAATCAGGTTTCGCCGGGTGAACTCAACTTCTTAAATACCTTCGGTCCCGGTTTCTATAAGTCGCTGATCACAGCCTCAACAGGTAACCGGATTCGAATTTTCGACATTATTCAAACCAGGAGCCTTTCCGAATGGCCAAGATTATCGCCTTTGATCAGGAAGCGCAAGAAGCAATGCGCCGCGGCGTGCAGAAGCTCGCCCGAACCGTTCGAGTGACTCTCGGACCCCGCGGACGAAACGTCATTATCGAAAAGAGCTTTGGCTCTCCAACCGTTACCAAAGACGGTGTCACCGTCGCTCGTGAAATCGAACTCGAAGACAAGTTCGAAGACATGGGTGCCCGCATGGTGCGTGAAGTCGCCAGCAAGACATCTGACACTGCCGGTGATGGAACCACCACTGCAACAATCCTCGCCGAAGCGATCTACGTTGAAGGCTTGAAGGCTGTTGTTGCCGGGGTTAACCCGATCGACATGAAACGTGGTATGGACAAGGCTGTAGAGCAAATCGTTGCCAAGCTCAAGGGCATGGCCGTTGAGTGCAAAAACAAGAACTCGATCGCTCAGGTCGGTACCGTTGCTGCGAACGGCGACCACGAGATCGGTAACATCCTGGCCGATGCCATGGAACAAGTCGGTAAAGACGGTGTGATCACCGTTGAAGAAGGAAAGTCACTGACGACAACTTATGAAGTTGTCGAAGGGATGCAATTCGATCGCGGTTATCTGTCACCATACTTCGTGACCGATCCAACCTCGATGGAATGTGTTCTGGAAGACGCTTATGTTCTGATCCATGAAAAGAAGATCAGCAGCATTAAGGATCTGGTTCCCGTCCTCGAAAAGGTCGTTAACAGCGGCAAGCCACTGCTCATCGTTGCTGAAGAAGTCGAAGGCGAAGCCCTGGCAACGCTGGTCATCAACAAGCTGCGAGGGACATTCAAGATCTCGGCAGTGAAGGCACCTGGCTACGGTGATCGACGCAAGGCCATGCTGCAAGACCTGGCGATCATGGTTGGTGGTCAAGCGATTTTTGAAGACCTCGGAATTCAACTTGAAAACGTTCAATTGTCGGACCTCGGTCGCGCCAAGCGAATCGTGATCGACAAAGACAACACGACAATCATCGAAGGTCTCGGCAAGTCAGCCGACATTAAGGCTCGTATCGAGCAGATCCGTCGTGAACTGGCTGCTTCAACCAGCGACTACGATCGTGAAAAGCTCGAAGAACGCGTTGCCAAGCTTTCCGGCGGTGTCGCTCAGCTGAACGTTGGTGCTGCCACCGAAAGCGAAATGAAAGAAAAGAAGGCTCGGGTCGAAGACGCTCTGCATGCAACACGTGCTGCTGTTGAAGAAGGTATTCTTCCTGGTGGTGGTGTGGCCCTGCTGCGATCGTCGCTGGAACTCAAGCCAACCGGCCTGAACGAAGACGAAACCACTGGTTTCAACATCATCGTTCGAGCCTGTCGCGCTCCTTTGACCCAGATCGCTGACAACGCAGGTGTTGACGGTGCCGTGATTTGTGAAAAGGTTGCCGAGCACAAGGATGGCCACGGATACAACGCTGCCACCGGCAAGTACGAAGATCTGGTCAAGGCCGGTATCATCGATCCCTGCAAGGTGACTCGAAGTGCTCTGCAAAACGCAGCCAGCGTTTCCACACTGCTGCTGACAAGCGACGCCTTGATTGCCGAAAAGCCAAAAGATTCTGAAAAGAAAGCCGGCGGCCACGGCGATCACGACGAATTCTAAAATCGTCTGGTGCTTAAGAAAGTTTTCAAGCCCGCAGGCAGTTATGTCTGCGGGTTTTTTCGTTTTCCTCGGTCGTTTCCCTCGTTACCAAGCTCCAGCTTGGTAACGCCGGTCTTCGAAGCTCTGCTTCGCAGTGGCAGATACGTAGTCGTCCGACAGCGCTTAAATGTGGGGTTGTGTGCCACTGGCGTGCGTCTTCGCTCGCCAGTACTTTTCGTTTTTTGTCCAGGCACCCATAAATTCTTCAGCGGCTGGAAGCCGCTGCTACGGCTTTTAGCTCGCCATTTTCCAAAACCAAAAAGCTCAAAGATGTTGTCCGTATTAATTGTTGAAGATTCTTGCCTTCATAAAATGTTGTGGCACACGGGCTGAAGCCCATGCTACGGTGGGCGGCAAGGAATACTTCATCTTTGAGACAGGATTGCCATGATCGTCAGAGTGATGTAGGTTATTACCATCTAAGACGTATCGTCAGGAGGTCTCCCATCATGGCCCGGCGGAATTCGGAATCGGGACGTCAAGCAGTCATCTGGCTTGCGACGGCAGTCGTCGTGGTTATCGGGGCTGCAGCATCTGCAGTCGTGATTTTCGCGGGGACCGATCAAGTTCAACAGCCTTTGATCGTCTGGGGCGTTTCGTTCTCAGGTCTGATCCTCGTGTTGCTGTGCATGAATTTTCGCTGGGATCAGCCGATCAGTCGACTCCATCTGTGGTTATCGGCTCAAAATCGCGATGACCCGACAGATGCCTATCGAGCCGCGCGTAGGCAGGCGAGAACTCGCGAGAAGTTTGGGAGTAATGAGCCTCCGACAGTCGAATCGGTTCGAGATGCATCGAACCACGGCGGTGCGTGGGTTCCGCGATCATCGACGCAGTCGCGGAAACGGAATTAGTCTTTGCGGGTGAGCTGGTGCGTACTCAATGCTCAAAATGAAAGTGCCACTGCTTGCCTGCTTTGAGTCAAGCAGTGCTCTTGTTCGGTTACAAACGTTGCGAAGACACTGCTTCTCCGAAGACTCCGAAGCAGTGGCACAAAGACCGAACATAAAGCGACGATCACGCGCTGGTGCAAAGGCCCGTTAACCACCGGGACAGGCCCGGTGGGGTTTCGTTTTACAATGACCTCAGGCTTTGCCCTTACGATCCGAAGGTGGTTGTTTCCACTGCTTGAGCTGTTGCCGCAGTTCTTTCAAGCTGAGGGCTGGAATCGGAAGATGCAGTTGCGGTTCGGCATCGGGCGGTGCGGTCTCGCCCGATTCGTGAACTCGATTCAATTCTTCTTCCAGCGTTCGCAGCCAGGCGGGAATATCGATGCCTGAACCCGAGGTTGTTTTCAGGTATTCTTCCACGGAAATCTGCAGGGCCTGGAATGAAGGTGATTCTTCGCGCCCCTTTTCCGCGTCTTCACATGCAGGCCGGATTCTGGCCAGCATATGATTGACCGATAGCGGTTTGACGAAACGTTCTTCCAGATGGTTTGCGACGGAAGGCATGCGCATTCCGTATTTCTTCTGAAGTGATTCCAGTTGCTGCAAATGTCCGTCGGCCATCTCTTCGGTTTTGAGCGAGAAAACATCTTCCCAGATAGTGGCCGCTTCGGGTTTACCGAGCCGGGCAAGTACTTCGTGAGCGACGGTGACGGGAAGCATGTTCCAGGCGTCTCGGTCGTATGACGTTTCCAGTCGCAAGAAATCGAGCAGCGAATAAAAGTGCTCGCCGTAGTCTGACTGGGTTGTCGTGGTGTTGTATTCGAGGAACCGATCGAATTTCTCGACGACAACCTGATAGATCAGGTTCAGTTGCTCGGCGACATCGTCACGTTCGATCTTTCCGCTTCGAAGGTCATCCAGCAATTTGATCGGATGAAGTGGATCTTCGTTTTCTTCCAGGTGCTCAAGAAAATGCTCGACACCACTGTGCAGGATGGCACGGACATTTCCGAGGGTCAGCAACCGCGCATTCAGAACGTAGGAACCGTATGTCTTTACGAACTCAGCCGTTTCTTCCCAAAGAGGTTCGACCTTGAGTGCTTCGACGGTCGACAAGCGCATGGTGTTGCTGTGTTCCAGCCACTGATCGAGATAGTTTTCGACGATCGTTCCGACGATTTCGATCAGATCTTCATCACTGAAACGGCCACCTTTCCAGTCACCGGAGGCCTTGATCACGCATTCGAGCGTATTACGCAGGGCAATTCGAAACAGACGGTCAAATTCGGTGACGGCCATCCCTTTTGGCCGCGACGCGCGTTCCATTTGCCGAGCTGTTTTCAGCAGATGCCACGTCTCGCGCAGTAACCCCAGTTGAGGCAGGTGCGCGAGGAGGAAGCGAATCACCATTTGCATTGAGCGAGCGGTCAAAATCTGCTTTGGCTCACCACCATGCTCAAGTGGGACATAGAGCAGGGGCTTGCTTTGCAGTGATCGCAGTAATCCTGGAAGGACTCGACGAACTTCTTCTTCGTTCCGCTGCATCACGCCGCGATAGATATCGATGATCCGCACGTCGTCAGCGTTGGTCTTGACCGTGTCGTCAGTTGGTGAAAGAGCGCATGCAAGACACCACTGGGCAGATCGGCAGCTCAACGCCGTTTGAATCGTCGTTTGAATCAAAAAAAGTTTCGTTTGAAGTTGCGTATCGTATTCAATGTTGACGTCGTGTTCTGCGGTGGCTTCGCCAATTTCTTGTTTCCAAAGGCTATCAATTAAGCCACTTAAGTCGGCCTGGACTTCGATGGAATGTCCCAGCCAGTGCCGTAACGAATCGACCTGAGACTGTTTCGATTCCCGGACCGCATTCGACTGTGAATCGACTGGAACCAGTTCACGTTCGACGGCAAGAGTCGCTCCCATTTGCCAAAGCTGGGCGATTGTCCGCAGGAACTTCAGCCTCGGTTCCAGTTGCTTTTCAATCAATTCGAACTCGGTCTCACGATGGAAGGCGGGGCGATCATCCATCGTCTCGCCTTCCTGTCCGTCGTCAGCACTATCACGATAGACGACACCTTCGTAGGCGGCATCAAATAGTTCATCTTCTTCGTCACGGCTCACTTCGTCGGACTCGAGGGCTCGTTCATCATCGTGATCCGACTTTTTAAACTTGCCGGCATCGCTCACGACGGGCGTTGTCGGTGCCGACCAGAGTTCACCCGCGTTGGCTTCGAGATAGTCGAACATTCGACGGATCAATGGCCAAGGATCGTCCTTTGTGATGGAACCATTGTCGACAACAATACCCATCCACCAGAGCAATAGATCCTCGAAGGACATGTGTCCCGCTTCGAGTCCGACTTCTTCCTGCTGGCTGAGCCATTGCATGAGCAGCCCGAGTGCCGCCACCGTGTCGCGGCGTTCCAGCAATGCAGAAACGACTTGTGCATAGGCTTTGGCACTTTCGAATTGAGCCACGTGCTCTCGCCAGAACTGGATGTCGCCCGCCGCTTCACCCGCCGTTCTCCATTCGGACAACGCCTGTGCGACATGTGATGCCGAATCGAGACTTTCGCGTGCTGCGACACGGGGCAGGTCGTTGACTGTTGACGAGCCAAACTTATCCCAGAAATCGGCGAGAGATTCATAACGGAACGAGATCGCTCCCGCCATTTTGGAATCACCGCGAGCAGCCGCTTCTTCCCATGTCCGCGTGTAGGCATCAAGGAGCGCTTCCATGATGTGTAACAGGATTTCGACCCGCTGATCGGGAACGCTGTCTTCGCGAGAGGAAAAAAGCGGGAACAAGCCTTGAAAACCCAGGATATTCCAAGGGTCAACGAGTGCCCCACATTCAATCCCCCGATGAAGATATTCTTCGGCTTCACCCAGCAGGCGGGAAGCGTCAGCAATTCTTCCGAGCTCGATCACACGACTTGCTCCGTGAACGCGGCACAGAACCTCGCACTCAAATCGGGCTGAGGCACAAGGGATAACAGCCGCTTGTCTCAGGCTCGCTTCCGGATAACCCATTCGAGCGAATAAATGGGCCAATTGTCGGCGTTGGACTTGTTGCGTTCCGTAGTTGGCCAGATACATGTTCAGCGACTGACGTACATGTCCGAATGGCTGTCGAGTTGCCTTGGCGTGCTTCTTAAGCCGCTTTGCACGCGGTCCCGTCGCGCTTTCGAGAAGCCATGAATAGAAGCGGTCTCGTTGACGAGCGACGCGCGGAAGCAGCGACGTCAGCGTCACGCTCGAATCATGACACTCGGGGCCATCACCACTGATCGCCGACGCCATGAGAATCGTTCCGCATAACACGGCGGCCATGTCATACAGAACTTCTTCCGACGCAACTCGTTTTTGCTTCTGCTGCCAATCGAGCAGAGAATCGATGATCACTCGACGAATCACAAATCGTCGATAGTGCCCTTTGATGTCAATCTGGTGTGGATCCCATTCACCAAACAGGTAATTCGTACGTTTGTTGACAGGGTGAGAATGGTCGTGTGCTCGGGGATCAAGAGCGAGTTCGTCCATTTTGTTAAAGTCAAAATAGGCATCCGAAAGCATATCTTCGGGGACTTCATGCAACAATTCCAAAGCCCGCTTGATCAGTGTTTCGTACGGGCCATGTGCGACCCCTGCGTTCCGAAGATAGAGAGGCCAGGGCCGAACACGCTCGTGAGGATAAACGTCCATTTTCCGGCCGTTTTCCAAAACGGCGATCGGACGAAACCCAACGAAATCGTTCAAACGATGAAGCGCACCACGAATGATCCCTTCTTGGTCATCCCAAGGTGCTCCTTGCTGTAAGACTGCTTCAAAGACTTTTGCAAGAAAGAACGGTTGCTCGAACTCTGCATCCTTAAGATGCGCCAAAAGATCCCGGTGATGAACGCGGTAAGCAGGAAGGACATCAGAAAAAACCAGCTTCAGCACTGATTCTGCTTGTGATACGTCGCTAAAGGCAGGCGCGGTCTGATGCAATTGCGCAAGCAACTGCGTTAACGCTTCGGGAACCTTTGACCACGTAACGCTGGCAATGAATTCATTCAACTGGTGCTGAAATTTGGTGTCTGGACGGCCTCCAGAGAAATTCAAATATCCGAGCAATTCTTGTGCTGTCGTCAAATCGGATTGGGAAAGATTCAAAGTCCCGGTCCCCCGGCCATAAATGTCGTCAGCCAACTGTGGCAGTCTTTGCCGAAGAGACAAT
>CAILLA010000104.1 GCA_903834925.1 uncultured Schlesneria sp. | reverse complement strand
GGATCAGACCAATCCTTGTTGAAGCAGTAGATTGAGTTAACGTTCGTCTGATCAACGAAAGGAAGCAGGGGAACCATGCCACCTGCACGACCTTGAGTCCCACCAGGTGCCCCTGGAGTTGGAAGATCTGGGCCGTTTGGATCGTACGGAATATAGGGGATCTGGCTGTTGTTTTTCGTGATTGCGTTATAGGGAAACCCACCGTAGGTCGATTCGAAATTCAGTGCCGCAAGCGCGAGCTGTTTCAGGTTATTCTTACATTGAGTCCGTCGAGCAGCCTCACGAGCCTGTTGCACTGCTGGCAATAACAGTCCAATCAAAACCGCAATAATCGCAATGACGACCAGCAATTCGATGAGGGTAAATCCGCGTGGCGAACGGTTGTTGGAAATCGGGGAATGTCTCTTAACGATCACTGTGATAATCCTCTACTTCTGTGAATCCGGGAATCATGAACCCGAGCATTCGGAGAACGCGATTTCTCAATCCGTTTAACGCTGATGCGAAAGTTCTTATGATTCATTTAAGGTCGCAGAGGATATTGGTCTTGTGTGAAAAAATGATGAAGCTTGTGTTAACATATCGCGAGCTGTTTCAAACGATTCGCCAACAAGAGGTGGACTGGTGTTTGTTTCCGTTGATGAGTAAGTCTTTGACAGCTAGGCAGTTACTGAGGATCTCAGTAGTTTTCCTCGATCATTTCTACGATACACGTGTTCTGATTGGCTCAAGCGTTACCGTATGCCGAGTGATCTTTTCGACTGGAGATCACCGATTGGAGGAATCTCATGAGAGTTTCAGGATGTTTGCTGTTTTCCTTGGTGTTATTGACAAGTGAAGCGAGATCGTTGGTTGCTGACGAGCCAAATGTGTTCCAGCGTCCGAGACTGGCAGAAGAAAGCCATGCTCTGCAGATGCGCGGGGTTCATTTACTGCGGAATGGCCAATTGCAACCCGCCCTGACGGCCTTACAGGAAGCGGTCTATGTCGCTCCTTTCTCCGCAGTTGCTCGATACAACCTGGCCTGTATGTATGCAAAGAATGGTCAGGCCGACGACGCTTTTTCAACACTGAAATTGGCAATCGAACTCGGCTTTCATGATGTTTCGGTCATCATGAATGATCCCGATTTGGATTTGATACGAGACCTGCCTGGATTTGACGAGATCGTCAAGGATTCTAAGAAGCCGTATGAACCTCGAAAGTCGAAAGCGAGTCCATTTGATAATGGAATTGCGTGGGTTGGCCCGGAAAACACGATTTGGGATGAAACGACACATCAGTTACGAACGGGGTTTGACTGGAAGAAACCGGATAAGCCTCGTTCGATCATTCTGGAACATGGTGAGGTTGGAAAACGTCTGCGAAAATGGTTTTCAGAAGGGACTGCTGCCGGCAATTTTGGTGATCTGTATGACAACTTTGATCACGATCATTCGAATTTAAAGTATTCGCAATTCCCTCAATTGCACCGCATCGAATATCGCCCCGAGATACTTGCCGATGTTCCACAGGGATTGCAAAATCGACTGTTACACGGCGGCGTCGTGATTGGGAATTCGTCAACGTCGCTTGTGGATCGACCCGAATGGCGCAGCAACCCCCGGTTGGCCTACACGATGCCGTCGTCAATGATCGCCTTGACGCAACAGTACTTTCAGAATCATTTGTACGTTTACCCTGAACATCACGATCATGATCCTGGCCGTACCGGAAACGAATCCGGCGGAAATGGCGATGTTTACCCGGCGAATACGCCGTACCTCTTGATCAGTCAAGGGTCGTCCTACACGGATCAGCCGTTTCTTGATGCACTGGCCTGCACTCTGTCCGCGTTTCAGCCTGAAGTCAAGAAGCGAATCGTGGATGCGGGCCTGATTGCACCGACCTTGCAGCAGATTTTTCGAGCCAGTTACAAGCTTGTTAAGAAACCAGAAGATTATTTTACTGGGATTGCTCATCCTTCGGTGTTTGAAGGTTCCCAGATTGATTCGTTGAAGATGGTGGAAGCGGCCCACTCCATGACGGATGAATCGATTCCGCCCGTCGTGCGGCTTCGTGTCGAGCACCAAGACCGGGGTATCGTCGGACGAGATTATTTTGATGTTGTGGACCGTGAACAATTGTTTGACACTCCCTGTGCCATTGCGCGGATTGGTCGCTCGCTGCAATATCGACGCCGTATGATCGTCTCCGCTCGTGACAGCATCGACGTGAACCAGTGTCCATTGAAATTCCGATGGGTCGTCTTGAGGGGCGACGAATCGTTAATTACCCTCAACCCGCTTGACGATGACGGAAGCCGTGCTGATATCACCGTCGCCTGGCATCCACGCCGAGAAATTCAGCCAAACAGCCCAATGGAATCCAATCGGGTTGATATTGGGGTCTTTGCCTATAACGGTGAAGCCTGGTCGGCACCTTCATTCATCTCGTGGTACTTTCTCGACAATGAAGACCGTGAATATGACAACCAAGGACGACTTCGTTCGGTCACTTATCACGGCGGCACAGATGCCGGACATTATGTCGATCCATTTCTTCAGACCCCAAAGACATGGAAGGATGACTATCGTTATACGGACGATGGTCGGTTAATCGGCTGGACGAGAACACGAGGTACAGGCCCAGATCAAAAAATCGAAAAGTTCACGTCCGACGGTGGATTGGTAATAGAAGAAGACGCTGAGGGTCGCGCCCTGGCAGCCCGATCCGTGCATTACCTGGCGCATGTCGAAGAAAAATCGCTTCCAAAACTGATCCAGCAATCAGGAGACGAAGTCTGGAGATATGCCTATTCCGATTCCAATGACAAAATCGGAAAGATCATTTCACTGGAAAAACCCCAGACCACAAAATGAGAACGTCATTCCGTTGTTCGACGGCGGACTGCGTTACCTTTTGTCATTGCCTGCCGAAGTCCCGACCAATTGAAACTCGTTCTTCGGCCCGAATCCTACATTGGATTTGGCCTGGTATTGCAGTTCATCACCGATGAGCTTAAAGCTCGTATGAACGATAAACGGTGTTTCATAGAAACAGATCTTGGCGGCATAAGTGTCGTCTGACGTCCATGCACCGCTGGATGCCATGGGCTGTTCGCGTAATTGGCCCCATCCTGCTTTGCCCTTTGTCCACTCCCCGTGTTTGCAGACAGTTCGATGTTCGGTGCCGTCATATCGCGTGACGACGACAACGCTTTTGTCGTTGTCATCTTGTTCGAGCATGATGGATTCCAGCTTGTGGTCGTTGGATGGAAAGACATATTTCTTTCCCAAGAGTCCCTTTTGCGGATTGCTGGAACCATCCTGTGGACAAATCGTGAGGTCCTTTAACACTCGACTGAGTTTGGTCTGTGCTTCGGCATCGGCAACGAGAGGTGATGATTTCAATGCCGGTAAAAGTTTGTCCCAGACCAGGTTCATCACGGCTTGCATATCCTTGAGCCCGCTTGTGATGGCGATGACAGCGTCTTGTTCCGGAAGGACAATGCAGTATTGCCCGAACGCTCCGTCGCCTCGATATGCACCGTGGCGGCATCGCCAGAACTGATAACCGTAACCCTGGTCCCAATCGCTCGCTGGGTTACTGCCATTGGAAACCTGTCGCGATGTGGCCTCTTTGATCCACTCTTTCGGAACGAGTTGCTTTCCTTGCCAGACTCCGTTCTGCAAATAGAGCTGGCCAAACTTCGCAATGTCTTCGGTACGAATGCTGAGGCCGTATCCGCCGGTCGAGATTCCCTGGGGACTGACTTCCCATGCTGGGTTCTCAATTCCGAGTGGCTCGAAGAGACGCGGTCTCAGGTAGTCGAGAACGGTCGTGCCGGTCACTTTTTGAACGATGGCAGACTGCATGTAGGTTGCTGACGTGTTATAGAGGAAATGCGTTCCTGGCTTGAAAGGGACGGGATGAGCCAGGAATGTCTTAACCCAGGAGGCTTCAGGAGTTCGAGGTGGCTCGGTTTGTTGTCCTGTCGCCATGCGCAGCAGGTCACTAACACGCATCGACTTGAGGTTGTTGCTTGGGTCACTGGGTGCGTCTTCCGGAAAAAACTTGATCACAGGGTCGTCTACGCTGAGCTTTCCTTCGGAAATCGCCAGTCCCACAGCCGTTGATGTGAAACTTTTGCTCAATGAATAAAGTGAGTGACGTGCTTGGGGGTGATACGGAGTCCACCAACCTTCCGCAACGACATATCCGTGACGTACAAGCATAAAACTGTTAAGCGAATCGATGTCCTTATCCACTGTCTCGATGAACGAGAGAATGCCGGATGATGAGACACTTTGTGCTTCCGGGGTGCTGCGCGGTAGATCTGCCGCACGACCAACAGTTGCGGTCAAGACAATCAGGGCGATGGCAAAACAACGTTTCATGGGCGAAATCACCTTTTAAAAATGGCCGATCATTACCTGCAGTCATCGGGTGATTCAGGCAATGCCAATGCAAGGGCTGTGGTTGACCAGCTAGCGGCTGCGATCGAAATGAACTGGTCCTTCCCATGAGGATAACCAGACTCGAAATAAGTTTGAAATGGCTTGGCACGAGAAACGACATGCCACGACCCATCTTCGAGTTGGGTCGAGATCAAATAGGCCATCCCTTTCCTGTAAACGGGATCGTCCGTTGCAAGGTTTCCTGCTTCACACAAAGCAACGAGTGCTGTCCCGGTGGCATACGCATCGCTGAGCATGTCCAATTTCTGAGACCAGCCACCATCTTCGTTCTGTTGCAGTTTTAGATCGCTTGTCTGCTGTTGGAGGACTCCTTCGGACGCATTGATAAGGCGAAGTGCTCGCAATCGAAAAACGGCGTCTTCTGTCTCCTGTGGTGGATTCATCAACAGCCACTGTCGAGCTCGTTCGACACCGGCGTCGATCCTCTCGGTTTGCTCAGGAACGCCGAAGACTTTCAGCCCACGTAAGGCGAGATAGGTCGAGGTAAACAGGCTTTGTTCGCTCGGAGGGCGGTTCGCGTCAGGCTCCCAATGGTCTTGATCCTTGCCTCGAATAAGAAAGTATTCGGCAACGGCAGCCGTTGTGTCATCTGGCCTCCAGTCTCCGCGATCCAGCGTCCAAAGTGCGTAGCCTGCGGTATCGACCTGTCCGTTCTGCCCTTCCCCTTCTCGATAGCGTTCCTTGTTTCGCGATAAAAAATCTGCCGTGAACTGCAGTTGTTGTTTTAAATGCTCGGAATCAGCGACAAAACCACGCGAGCTGGCGGTTAGCAGTGCCATCACTGGCAAACCCTGGTTGTGGCAGTTAAAGCACTGCTTTCGTTGCTCCAAAGAACCCTTTGCTCCCTGTTCTAACAGCGGCAATGACTTTCGTATTGAGGAAACGATCATTTCGTTTGTGGGCAGACGATCGTCTGGAAAAACCTTGTGAGACAGACTCATGAGCGCGATGAAAACCCAGAGGAATTGACCACAAGATGAAACGGTCGAGAACACTCGGCTTCCTTGATGCTGACGTGACTGCGGAACCAAATTGTAAATCACACTTCACCACGATAACGATATGATGCCGAGGGGCGTATTGGTGTTCGAGCCGGATCATCGTTCACTAAGCAGTTTTTTCAGTTCGTCCACTTGAGACGGGTGATCTTTTGCGAGATCTTGTTTTTCATGCGGATCGTTGGTCAGTCGATAGAGCTCGGAAGCAGCCCCCGCTTTCGTTGGCACGATCAGCTTCCAATCATCCCGTCTGATCCAACGGTGAGTGACGCTGAGCTGTGGCTTTCCGAGTTCGACACAGTCGTGAAGGTAGATTTCTCCACGAACAGTATGACGATCAAGGGGTTTTGCCTCGCGCATCAGTGGCAATAAGTTGACGCCCGGTAGTTTTTCTGGAAGGGGGACTTTGCAGGCGGAAAGAATCGTCGGGGCAATGTCGATCGTTGAGACAAGCTCGGTTCGGTGGCTTGGTGCGATCCAACCTGGCCTGCGAAAGATGATCGGGGTTCGCACGCCATCCTCATAGGGAGTGTTTTTGCTACGGGTCAGGAATTGATCTCCTTGCCGAACTGGCCCATTGGTTTGCAACCAACCATTGTCGACGACATAAACAATCAAGGTATCTTCGCGATGCCCATGCTCGTCGAGCCATTTCACAAGTTCGCCACACGTTTCGTCGAACCACTCACACATCGCCCAATACTTGGCCTGACGTTGATCGCGTCCCTCGACGAGGTATTTCTTCAGGATGCGTTCGGGGGGATTGTGTGGCTCGTGAGGCAACATCGGAGCGTACCAGACGAAGAACGGCGTCTTGTCGCACGACGTGATAAAGTCATAAATCGGCTGCATGGTCTGGCGACCGATGATTAATCCATCATCACCGTGCCGGCCTTTTGTCGTCATTCCCTCGGTGAAACCGCCGTTGGAGAAATGTCCCTCCCAGAACTTACCCGTTTGCAGGCTTCGATACCCTTGATTCTTCAGTAAGCGAGGAATCGTCGGAGCGTCCCTGAGAAAAGGAAGCATTTCCGATCGATCGATACCTGGTGGTGGATCATTGCAACAGATCTTGTGCTGGCTGGCGTAAAGACCGGTCAGCAAAGTCGCCAGACTGGCGCGGCAGAGTGATGTTGGGACGTAACCGTTGGGAAAGACGGCCCCTTCTCGAGCCAGTTTATCCAAGGATGGCGTCTTGATGGTCTCATGTCCCATGAACCCATAATCGGTCCAACCCATATCGTCTCCGACCAGCATGACGACATTCGGCGACGACTCGGCTGCGTTTGTTATGGCCGCACTGATCACCATGAAACCTGTCAGCATAAAGGCCGTAGGGATTCTTGACTCGCGACTATTCATTTTGATGTTCCTCGTTGCAATCAGCGTTTGAAAACATATTTTTAACAAGAAACTCATGAAAAAACTTCCTCGAAATCTGGTCAGCGCGACTCGACCCGTCCGCAGAGCCGCATACAATTCGTCATGCAAAAAAAAATGACGGAATCACACGCCGAGTCTGCCAGTCAAATCGTCGCTTCTGCGTCAGCGGGTGGTTATTTGCCCGGAGGAAGTCGATCACGATTTGAACGATACCGAGAGCAGGTTAAACGAAAACAGTTGCCTAAAGGAGGAATCCATTCTTCTGGCGACGTTCGAAGCAGCAAAGACCGAGTCCGCTCAGCCGGACAACTGGTCTGGCAGTTCTTTCGATTGCTGTACCCATTTCGATGGCAGATTTCGTGGATTCTTGTCTCGGTAACCATTTCCACCCTGCTCGGATTACTCCCACCCGCAGGTACGAAGTTCATTATTGATTATGGTCTGAACGGTACGAAATTGTCCGACTGGTGGCTCGATCGGTTTCCGTCATTGGCCAATCCTCGGCAACTTCTACTGTTCACCGTGATTTCTGTCGCGATCATCTCTGTGGTGAAAATCATCGTGCATGTCTGGGGACGCTGGTACGCGACCAAGATCTCGAAACAGATCCAGTTAAATCTTCGCCGTCACGTGTTTGAGCACGCCATTCGACTTCCACTACACCGTATTCAAGAGATCCGGTCAGGAGGAGTCGCATCCATCTTAAGGGAAGATGGGGGCAGTGTGGGCGAACTTGTGTTTGGGATGTTGTTCAATCCCTGGCGGGCAATCATTCAATTGATCGGTAGCCTGGTGATTTTGGCCTGGGTCGATTGGACGATGTTGTTGGGGGCAGTCATTCTTTTGCCAACGGTTTTCATCACGCATCGTGCCTGGATCAACAGCATTCGTCCGCAGTTTCGCGTGATTCGAAAGCAGCGTGAGCAGATTGACGCCGGGGCAACTGAGGCCTTTGCCGGAATGCGGATTGTCCGAGCCTTCAGTCGTCAAAAACGCGAAGCCGCTCGGTTTACCACCGAAAACAATTTGATGGCTCGCCAGGAATTGTATGCGTGGTGGTGGATGCGCGTTGTTGAGATGGTTTGGGAAACCTTGATCCCCCTGGCGAGTGCAGGTCTTTTATTTTACGGCGGCTGGCGAGTATTAGACGGGCGAATCACTGTTGGTGATCTGATGATGTTTCTGGTTTACCTGCTGATGTTGTTGGAACCTTTGGCAACTCTCGCCCAAAGTGCGACCCAGTTTCAAAACAGCCTCAGCGGTCTTGATCGCGTTCTTGATCTGCTGCAAGAACCGCGTGAGATGCCGTCGTCGGCTGATTCGATTAAGGCAGATCGTCGATCAATCGCGGGTGATGTCGCGTTTGAAAATGTGTCGTTTACGTATCCAGGTACCGACGCACCTGCGTTGAATTCCGTGAATTTAACTGTTCGAGCGGGTCAAACGGTGGCATTGGTAGGACCTAGTGGAGCAGGAAAAACGACGCTCAGTAATCTTGTCGCTCGATTTTATGACCCCAGCTCTGGTCGGGTCACGTTAGACGGGCGTGATCTTCGTGACTATGACGTCGAATCGTTTCGGTCTTTACTCGGCGTGGTCGAACAGGACGTGTTTCTCTTTGATGGAACCATCAGCCAGAACATTGCCTATGCAAGGCGGGACGCAACGGTTAAAGAGGTTCGTGCCGCAGCAGAAGCCGCAAATGCCACGGAATTCATTGACCGGATGACCGATGGAATGCAAACCGTGATTGGCGAACGGGGGGTCCGATTGAGCGGTGGACAACGACAGCGGTTGGCAATTGCACGAGCGATACTTGCTGATCCAAAGGTCTTAATCCTGGACGAGGCCACGAGTAACCTCGATACCGATAGCGAGCGACTGATTCAACAGAGTCTGGGTGAACTGATGCGGGGCCGAACAAGCTTTGTCATCGCACATCGACTGAGCACAATCGCTGGTGCGGATATCATTGTCGTTCTGGAAAACGGCCGCATCAGCCAGACAGGAAGTCACGCCGAACTGATGTCTCAAGGGGGCAAATACCGGGCGATGGTCGAACAGCAAATTCGCATGACGCTCGGAAGTGTTTCCGCTTCGTGACAGGCGGTAAGGCAATTAGGTCTTCTTCCGAAACTGTGCCACTGCTTGACCGTCTTCGGTCAAGCAGTGCTCTTTGTCTCTGAAAACGAAAGGCGAAGACACTGCTTTTCCGAGGACTCCAAAGCAGTGGCACAGTATCGTGTTTGAGAAGTTTCACAAATTATCACTCGCCCTTGTTCTTCCGTAGCTGTGCTTCGTGCAATCGGCCGACGTGCCACATGTAGTTCGGGCCGTAACCAGCAATCGGCCCCCACTTGTTCTGTGTCGCTAATGCAAGGTGTTTTTGGGCCAGATCATTTTCACCCTCAACCCCGTGATTCAGGCCGATATAAAGATTGGCATAAAACAGGCGTTTTTCGCGTTCTGACTTCGAGAGATCAGCCTCGGCGATCTCGTTCATAATCTGATCAGGCGTCATGGTTCCTGCGAATAACTTGTAGACTGCAGGAAATGGCTCGCGGTCGTCTTTCTGGTACTTCAACAAACCCTGTCTGGCTTTGACTCGACCATCCGCCTGGTGCTGAGAAAGATAGCGCCAGATGCCATTTTCGCGATCAATCTGGTCAAACGAATGGTAGCTTTCAAACTGCGCTGCGGCATCCTTGTATCGACCGGCATAAAACAGAGCGATCCCCCGTCGCCAGTGTGAAGCCAGTTCGGTCTCGTCCAGTTCGATCATCTTGTCATAGTCTTTCACCGCCTCCTTGAATCGACCAAGAAAGAACAGTGCATCGCCACGTTGCGAGTAACCTTTCAGTGATGTCGGGTTTTTCTCGATGAAGTCAGATGATTCGTCGAGTGATTTCTGAAACGACTTCGTCAGTTCCGCAACGCGATCATCCGACAGCGGCGAAGTATCAGGTGGCGATACCGCTTCTTGCGCCGCGAGAACACCGAAAGGAATCAGGATGAGCAAAAACTTATTCCACATGTTGTTTTCCGGTATCAGATTGAATTGACTGAACAGCTGTTTTTCTCGGTTCAGATTGGTTTTGACAGGATTTCCACTTCACACTACAACCTGCTTCCGTTGCTGACCAGCCAAGGATTGGCTGGGCTGTAACACCGATGATAGCAGGACTGCCACCCAGGGAAGGACGGCGGAGTGAATTCAGCACCCCATGTGTTGGTAATTGACGGTATTTCGGACACCGAAGCCGTTCTGAAGGCGGTTCTCGGGCCGCGAGGAACGAATGTCGAACGGACCCGCAGTGCGCAGGTCAGTCGGCTGCCGGCTGAAGAAAAATCACCGCACGTTGTTGTCATTGACCTCGACGAAGAATCTGGCGCAGCAACAGCGTCCTGTTTTGGCGAATCGCATCGAATTTTGATCGGTTCCGTCAAAACACCCGTTGATGAACGAGACCGCTTTCTCGCTAAACCATTCCAGTATCCAGAATTGCTTCAAACGATCGAAGACTTGCTGGCTCTTCCTCCCGCAGCCTGATTTGGTCCAATAAAAAATCGAGGCGTTCCTCTTTTTTAGAATCATTCTTCAACACCCCGACAGCATCCTCGTTTTCTTTCCCATCGGATATGATACGGTACATCGCGCGTGAACCGATTTTTGGTTGCGATGGTTCGAGAGTCGTGTCGATCGGGATGTCGTCGTCGTGAAGAATGCCTCATTGCTCGTCGTTGAGGGCGTTGAACAGGGCGCTCGCTTCGAGTTAGGAGATCGCCCGCTGGCGATGGGCCGGGATGCGCGCAATGACATTCGCATCCTGGATAGCGAGGTTTCCCGGAATCACGCGACGATCCAACGCGTCAAAGACAATTTTGTGCTGACGGATCGTAATAGTTCCAACGGGACAAGGGTCAACGGGACCACCATCCGTTCGCACGTATTGGTTGACGGGGACCAAATTCAGCTCGGCAATACGTTGCTGTTGTTCAGCGATGCGTCCCGGGACGGATGGAAAGATAACGCGGCAGACCGGGTCAATTTGTTACGGCGTCACGATCCCGCCGATCGATCGAGCATCGTGACGCACATGGGTCAGGAGAATGTTGAGGCCGCAGTACCGTCGAAAGATGAGGCGGCTGACTCGCCAAACAGCCTGTCCGTACTTTATCGGATTGCCGAGGAAGTCGCTCGACCTTCGTCATCGCTTGAACAATCATTGCAACGAACGCTGGATCTGACCGTGTCGGCGGTCTTCGCTGACCGCGGATGCGTCTTGTTGACAGACCCTCAATCAGGCGAAATTCGTCCACAGGTTACCAGTCAGCGGATCGCAGGAATCCCGGGTGCCCGGATGCCGATCTCGCGGACAATCGTGGATTACGTGCTGAAATCGAGCCAGGGGGTCCGTACGACGGATGCCCAGCACGATAGCCGCTTTGATCCAACCGACAGTATTTTTCAAGCGGGAATTCGCGAAGCGATGTGCGTTCCCATGCAGGGACGTCATCAGTTAATGGGTGTCATCTACGTCGATATCACCACGCCCGCAGACTCATTGCTGATGCCACGAGAAAAGACCTCGGGATTTCGAGAAGACCAATTACGATTGCTGATTGCGATCGGTCGGCAAACGGCATTAGCAGTCGAGAATCATCGCTATCAGCATGCGTTTGTGAAAGCCGAACGGATGGCTGCCATGGGGCAGACCATCGCCACCCTCAGCCACCACATTAAAAATATTTTGCAGGGGGTTCGCGGCGGTAGCTATTTGATCGATATGGGACTTAACGATCACAATGAAGAGCTGGTTCGCAAGGGATGGCACGTTGTCGAAAAGAATCAGAACCGGATTTATAATCTGGTGATGGACATGCTGACCTTCAGCAAAGAACGGAAGCCAGCTTACCAGCAGGCGCAATTGAATGAGACTGTCCATGAAGTGTTTGAGCTGATGCAGGCTCGCGCAGTCGAATGCTCGGTCGATTTACGCTTCGAGCCGGCAGCGAACCTGCCATTGAGCACATTCGATCCCGAGGGGATTCATCGAGCGATTCTGAATATCGTGACGAATGCGATCGATGCCGTCGAAGGCTCCGACCACGCTACCGTCAAGATTGAAACGGGTCTTGATTTGGAATCCGACATGTTCTGGGTTTCAGTTGCTGATAACGGGCCTGGGATCGTCGAGGACCAGTTACAACGGATCTTTAACGTGTTTGAATCGACAAAAGGGGCGCGGGGTACGGGGTTGGGGCTCGCCGTTAGTCAAAAAATCATCCGCGAGCACGGCGGTGAAATCACCGTCGAAAGTCGTCTCGGAGAAGGATCTCGTTTTGTACTTGCCTGGCCACGATTAGAAGATGCGATGCCGGCCGGCGGACGAACGATGTCTTGAATAAAAGAATGGGACTTATGGGACCGATGCGACTGATAAGACTAATAATCAGTCCCATAAGTCCCATGTGTCCCATGTGTCACATAAGTCCCATTTCAGTCGGCACGCGATCCCAGGCCATTGCCAACCGCAACAAATCAATCGGCCTTTTCGACTAAGCGGCCCCAGGTTTCGCAAGCCGTCCTGACGTTCGTTGTGCTGGTGCTCGCAAAGCGGCCTCGCGATTTACCAGCCAAAGCAATACAGGGTTGGCAATGTACACGGTGCTGTAACAGCCTGTGATCACACCGACGATCATCGAAAATGCGAAGCCGTGAATCCCTTCACCACCAGCGACATACAGGACTACGACGACCATGAATGTCGTCAATGCGGTCAGCAACGTTCGCGAGAGTGTCTGGTTCACGCTGAGATTGATCATGTCGTAAGTAATGTTCGGGTTTTTCCCCTTGATTTCACGGATACGGTCGAAGATCACGATGGTGTCGTTCAATGAATAACCGACGATCGTGAGCAAGCAGGCGATCTGATTCATGTTGATCTTGAAGTCTTCCAGCATCAAGAGCGGGCCGATTGGCGTCTTGCTAAGGTACGCCCCGAGTGCAATGGCGCCCAAAGTGACGAGCACGTCGTGCGCCAATGCAACAACAGCGGCAAGTCCGAAATAGACCTTTTCAAACCGGAACCAGATGTAGATCACGATCATGATCAGGCTGGCCAGGATCGCCAGAAGTGCGCTGGACTTGGTTTCATTGGCGACCGAGGTATCAAACGAGTTCACTTCGTCGAGAACCGGTTCTGTCTTGAGTCGATCCTGTATCAGTTTCAGGCCATCAGCCAGATCTTGCTCGGCGATTTCAGGAGTCGCATTGATGACCAGTTCCGTATATTTGTTTGGCGTTTTGTGTTTGGGGTCCGCCGAAGCAACAGGATCTTTCGCTACTTCCGTGGTCCCTTTGATCTGAATCAGCGACGAAGCTGAAGAATACTTCTTCGATGCGGCATTGTTCGTTTCAAGCGTCTCAGTCACATACGCCAGGAACGTTTCAACCGACATTCCGCCGTTCAGTTTCACGACGGCCTGCGGACCTTTTGAAAATCTTGCGGAATCTCCGCTAAGCTTGTCACTGACGGACATCGCAATGTCGTCAACTGCCACTCGAACAACAGCATGTTGGCTGTCTCCGAATGCCTGATTGATCTGTTCGATCACGGTCTTGCGATCGGTCTCAGATGTGCGGATTCGGTATCGTTTTCCCGCTTTCTGATCTTCACCAGCGAGCGTCAGTTGTTCGAGGCTCACACCTTTCGGAAAGGCCGACTCCAAACGGCTGCGAATGTCGCCAATCCCTTGCTTTTCCACAAACTCAAGCGTCGCCATCGTACCGCCGCTCATGTCGATATCCATATTCGCGCTGCCGCGAACAAATAGTGCGGCCAAACCTGCCAGGATCAAAGCTCCCGAACAGAAAAAGGCAATTCCCTGGTAGCTGAGGAAGTCGATCTTGGTTTCGCCCAGAAATTGCATCATCGTCAGTTTTTTGGCGTATCGCTTACGTTCAATGATGTCAAAGGCGAGGTGGCCAAAGTACAGCACTGAGAAGAGACTCATCGAGAGACCGATGAACAAGGAAACCGCAAACCCGCGGATCAGGTCGGTACCGATCATGTAGAGAATCACGGCAGTAATCAACGAGGCGACGTTACTGTCGACGATCGCGGCAAACGCTTTGTCAAAGCCGTTTTGAATCGCCATTCGGAAACTGGCACCACGAGCGAATTCTTCTCGCATACGCTCGTAAATCAGCACGTTTGAATCGACCGCCATACCGATGGTTAATACCAGACCGGCCAAGCCTGGAAGTGTAAACGTGGCCGAAATAAAGGCCATTGAACCGACGACGAGCAACAGGTTCAACACAAGACTCAGTGCGGCAATTAAACCTGCTAATCGATAATAAATCAGCACGAATGCGAAGACGACCAGAGCGGAAAAGACGATCGCATTAATCCCCTTTTCCTGAACGTCAACGCCGAGCAGTGGGCTGATGGTAAATTCGGAAATCGGTGCCTGTTTCAGAGGTACTTCCAACGCACCAGCGTTCAGGACCCCGACGAGTTCCAAGACTTCCTTCATGTCGAACCGCCCCTCAATCGTCCCGCTATCAGTGATTCGGGAGTTGATCCGAGGTGCTGAATGAACTTTTCCGTCAAGAAGAATGGCAAGGTGCCGATGAAAATTATCCGTTGTGTCGGGCAGGTTCTCTTGAGTGAGAGCACCGAACAATGCGGCTCCTCGCGGATTAAACCGGAACATGACAGATGGATTGCCATTCTGGTCGCGACTTGGCGAAGCGCTCGTCAAGTACTTTCCGGTAACGGTGTATTCAGGCGGTTTATGCATGATCAGGTATTGCGCAACCGCAACCGTTTTGCCTGTGGCTTCATCTGTTCGTTCGACTTGACGTACAGCCTGACGACCACTTTGATCAACCTTGCTTTCAACAACGTCTGTCCACGACGCAATCACTCGCTGATCCAGATTGCGAACTTCGTTAACCCCGGGCGGCAAACGCAATGCAGTCTCGATTGTGGACTGGTGATCCTTATCATTAGCGACGATTCCGAATTCGAGGCTTCCCAGCTTCGTAATCAACCGCTTCTTCTGTTCCACGAGATCGGGATCGGCACCAGGAATAATGATTTCGATGCGATCATTACCAACACGTCGAACGGTGACTTCTTCCGCCCCCGATGGATTGATTCGTTTTGAGATTGCCGAGACCATCTTGTCGATGGTGGCGACAGGAATTGACTTGCCGGGCTCTTTCTTCTGCTGCCGCTCGGCCGCTTCGTTATCAATGCCGTAGACGAGGTTTGTCCCCCCGGCCAGGTCAATACCCAGCGGAATCGCCGTTCGCCAGGAAAGCCCCTGGCACATAACAAACAGGAATGGTGCCAGCGAAGCAAAAATCGCGAACAGCACGACCCCGATTTTCGTCGAGAGATCGTCCAACTTCAGCAATCGTCCAATCAATCCCCCTAATAGAAAGGGAACGACGAAGACAATGGCCATAAACAGCAGCACTAATCCCAAGCGCCCGGAGGTTCCCGCTTGCATCAACAACAGTGATTGCCCGATTCCATCCATTCGTGAATTCCAGTTCCGAAAATGTGTCTGCGTTTGAATCTGAATTAACGCACGAGACTGGGGGCTGCCCAAAAAACTCGTGAGAAGCGGAAAAATGAGACCGGTCGAGCGAATTCGCCCAGCCCGCTATGACATTAGAGTGGTTTTACAACGTCAGGCGTCATTTCACCCGTGACAACCTCGGCAATCGCCGAGCGACGAAATCGAATTCGAGTCCCATCATCGACTTTAAGAGTCACTTCCTTGCCGTCCTGGCTGATGTTTGCCACGCTCCCTAGTATCCCACCGATCGTTACCACGCGGTCGTCCTTCTTGAGATTTTTCATCATCGCGTCGCGCTTCGCCTTTTCGCGCCGTTGCGGTGAATCCATCAATACGTACAAAAGCATAATCACTGCCAAAGGAGGCAGAATAATCCAGAAAAAGTTATCATTCGCAGGAGTTGCTTTGGCGGCATCTCCTTCGGCAAGCACGAATAAAAGGCTGAAACAGTTCAACGTTATTCCTGTCTAATCAGGTCGGTGCCCGATCGTGAATACCACGATTTCAGGCTAAAAACCACAATAATGGTCGCGATTTCACTCACGATCCATCGCGGATAACACCCATCTTCCAGCGGAATTTCAAAAAGTCCCGATGTGAGACGGTTCGGCATCTTAAACGGATCGATTCCATCGGGCAAGTTGATCTTCCCGGAACTCCGCAGATCGCCCCTCCCTGATCGCCGCGCGCAAGTCCTTTAACATACGCTGGTAGTAGGCCAGATTATGCCACGAGAGCAGAATCGGTCCCAACATTTCGCCGGCGATAAACAGGTGTCGAATGTAAGCGCGGCTGAATTGCTTGCAGACGGGGCAGTCGCAGTCAGGATCAACCGGCCTGGGGTCCGTCCGATGCTTCAGATTCTTTAATTTCAGCATACCGTCGTGGGTGAAGGCCGTTGCGTTTCGGCCATTACGAGTGGGCATCACACAATCAAACAGGTCGATCCCACGCAAAACCCCTTCCAACAGGTCAACCGGTCTTCCGACCCCCATCAGATATCGTGGACGATCCTTCGGCAGCAACGGAACAGTAAAATCTAATGTATTGTACATTTGATCGGGTTCTTCACCGACGCTCAAGCCACCGACGGCATAGCCTGGAAAATCGAGCGGAAGCAGGCCGGTAACCGACCGTTCACGCAATGTCTGGTGCGTTCCCCCCTGCACGATCCCAAATAACGCCTGATCACTGCGTTGCTGGGCATCCCGGCAGCGAGCGGCCCAGACGGTTGTCCGATCAACGGCATCCTGAATTTTTTCTACAGGAGCATCGTGCGGCGGGCATTCATCCAGACACATGATGCAGTCGGCACCCAGTTGCTCCTGAATTCGAATACATTGAGCCGGCGACAATTCCAGCAGACTACCGTCAATATGAGACCGGAAGACCACTTTGTCTTCGTATAGTTTTCGCATCGGAGCGAGGCTGAAGACCTGAAATCCGCCGCTGTCAGTCAGTATCGGGCCATCCCATCGCATGAACTGATGCAATCCTCCCATTTCAGCGACGACATCAGCACTCGGTCGTAATGCCAGATGGTAAGTGTTGGCCAGAACCATCTGGGCACCGGTCTGCCGCAGTTGATCGGGCGTCAGCCCCTTCACAGTGGCCAATGTCCCCACAGGCATGAACGCCGGAGTTTCCACCGTCCCATGCGGAGTTTCCCACCGCCCTACACGAGCACCGGTCGCCGGGTCGTTGGCATCCAGATGAAAACGAAACAAACTCACTTAACACAATGCTCCTGTAACAAATCAATTCGTGCGCGGAGCATACAGACTTCAGCAGGTTACCGCAAAACACGTGGAAACATCTCCCACGGTAACGTCGGGTTTAGACCAGACAAGGTGATGAGTCTTTTGTAGCAGAGGTTTCCAGCCTCCGCGCATATCTTGATTCAGCTTCTTGGCGTTGACCCAAAGGACGAAGCGAGGTGAGGACGATAGAATCGTTAGACGCAATGATGTGCCCTGAAGATTGCTTTGAAAAACGATGCGATCTCAATTGGAAAGTCCCAATCATGCGAATCACGGCTGCCTTGATTCTTGTTCTGCTTTCAGCTCCGGCATTTGTCTGGGGAGCGGACGAATCGCAGGCCGTTGACAAACCAAACATCCTGTTTTTATTGACCGACGATCAGGCGGTCGACACGATTCGGTCATTAGGGAATTCGGAAATCCAGACCCCGAACTTGGACAGGCTTGTCGCTGCCGGAACCACATTCACTCATTGTTACAACCTGGGAAGCTGGTCGCCTGCTGTCTGTATTGCAAGCCGATCAATGCTTCTCACGGGTCGTTCGGCCTGGCGAGCGCAGTCGATTTACGACACGGCGGAACAAGAGCGACAAGCGGGCCGCTGGCGGCCAAACTACCTGAAGGCCGAAGGTATCGGACGTACATGACGGGAAAGTGGCACCTGAAAGTGTCACCCGAAAAAAGCTTTGATGTTGTTCGTCACGTCAGGCCCGGCATGCCTAAAGATACGCCGCAAGGTTACGATCGCCCTCAGCCTGGAATGATCGACTTATGGTCTCCGTACGAAGCGAAATTTGGTGGATTCTGGGAAGGTGGAAAGCATCTGTATGAGCATAGTGTTGGCGTTCGGTCCATTATCGCTCGTTGGATTGATACCTGAAAACTGAAGATTTCGAAGTGATCCAAACCGTTTCCTTTTGCGTTGCAGTAATAACGGAGCACTTTGCTCGATGGAAACACAACGGAAAACTCTGTTTGGAGCGGACTTCGATTTTGTTAGTCAATGAGAATCGAGTTCGATTCGGCGGAAATCGATTCGTTCAACATCTTCCGGACGGAAAGGTAATATCGATGAGCGATGACAATCAAATGATGAGCGACAACGCGGAAACACTGCCGGTCCTTTCGACCGATCCCGACGAACGAATGTGGGCCATGTTCTGTCATCTCGGCACGCTTGTCACCTGGTTCCCATTTGCCAACGTCATCATTCCAATGACGATATGGCTCGTTAAAAAAGAGACTTCACCGCTCGTGAACGACCAGGGAAAAGAGGCACTCAATTTTCAGATCAGCATGTTGATCGGTTATGCCATCTGCGTTCCTTTGTGCTTCGTGCTGATTGGAATCCCCGCGATCTTCGCGCTTTTCCTCTAACACGTTGTGTTTTCAATCGTCGCCGCGATTAAATCGAACGAAGGACGGGCGTATCGCTATCCCTACACGTTGCGTCTCATCGACTAATCGGTTTTAAAAAAACTCGTTCCCATGCTTTTCATTGGAACGAGTTTTTTACCGAAGTCGACAGATCGTTACAAAGGATGACGCGAGGCTTTCCTTTCCGTTGCGTATAAAGTGAAGGGCGTCTAGGGCTACTTGCGACGAAAGAACCTGGAGAGACCGACGCATGCGACGCCAGAGAGAAGGAGCGCGACAGCGGATGGTTCAGGCACTGGGATGGCCGGCGTGTCAAGTGTGGCACCTGTTTGAAACAGCGCGGCCAGGTCCCCCAGCCTGATTCAATGAAATAATCATTGTGGCGGTATTGCTTGTAATCGAAGAGTCGAAAAGTGTTCCTGGAGTAAAATTTCCTTGCAAATAGGCAGTAACAGCATTCGTGCCGTAATCGATCTCCGAAATCGACGTTTCCGTGAATGTGCCCCAACCAGCACTAGAGATCGTCCAAGCCGTGGTTGGAGCGCCTAAATGCAGTTCCAACGAGCTGCTCCCTGGGATCGTCGTAAATGCCGGAACAGCCGTGAAATCACCCGTTTGATGATCAGTGTCCGCGAAACCGTTCCAAGAGACACTTGTCGCGGTTGTGACATCATTCGAACCACTTAAACTCGTACTTCCACCCGCCAGTGCTTCCGACCCCGTGACGGGACCGGCTGCTTGAGCGGACTGACCGAGTGACATCGCCAATGATGCCAACATGACACCTATCCAGAATCGCATTTTTTCTCCCTTGCCGACCTCAGGCGGCTTACCCAAATAGAGACATGGCATGCACGCGCAACAAGCGCGCCAGAATATGGATCGAAATCGGCATTTCTCGCTTGCACTTACGCAATGCCTATGCTTTTTTGCGTCTTTCTTCGCGTTTTTATGCAGATTTGATCGACTATGCCATTAAATCCGTAGGACCTGTCGCATTTTCGAAATGCATTTGGGGCCGATAGGCTTGGCGTTTTTTCGGAAGAGTTGGCATACCGCGAGTGATTCGTCTATACGTTGCTGCACAAGCCGCTCTTCAGAATCGACTTGAAATGGTCGAATGGCTGCTTGAGCATGGAGCCGATCCGACAATTCGCGATTTGAAGGTCCACAACACACCAGACAGCTGGGTCGAATATGCCCACCACCCGCAACTTGCCACCTATCTTCGAAGCATACGTGAGCGATACGGGAAATTGATCAAACGACAGATGGAAACGATCACTTACGTACCAGCCGTAAAATCTATCAAGGTTTCACCTCAGACCAAAGTTGCCGCCTCGGATGCCTCAAATCAGGGGGCATCGACGGGCGTCACGACGGCCGATATTCGAAAGCGGATCGGGAAGATGTGGGCTTGAGGCGATGTTTTTGCACAACGAGCCATTTTATTACGCGGCTGAAATCACTGTGACTTTAAAAACCAGGATGCTGTTTCCAGGAATACTGGTACCGATGCCCGCAGTGCCATACCCCAGTGAGGACGGGATCAGCAGTGTTGCGACCGTTCCTACGGGTAACAGAGCGAATCCTTGATCCCATCCGGGGATCACTTGTCCAACTCCGAGAGTGAACGAGAAGGGTGACACATGGCCGAATTGAGGATCAACGTTCGAATCAAACTCGGCCCCCAAAGTCCCGTTCGAATTCAGGAGATAACCTGAATAATTCGCGGTAACGGTTTGACGAGTCTTTGGTAAGGCTCCTGTTCCGTTTGTCGTAATCACATAGTTCAGACCCGACGTGGTACTTTTCGACGTCAGGCTGTTGGCGGTCAAATACGCATTGATAATCGCCTGCTGATTCGTGATCGTCCCCGTTCCCGTCAGTTGATTTCCAAATGTCCCCGTCAAGGTTGCGGTGACCGTGACATTGCTGGTTGTGGTTGGCAGTGGTGCCGCTGGTGCGCCTGATACCGCCGCGAGATTCAGTGACCAATTACCAGCCGAAGTTGATGTTAATTGGGGAGACGTACCGAGCGTATACGTCGTGCCGTTGACGGTAACCGTTAATACCGAGCTGGTTCCAGCGGAAGTGGAAAATGTTCCCGTAATCGTTGGTGTCGTCGTCGCTGCCGCCAGATTATTGACTGTCGGCGGGTTCGTTGCCGTCACAGCAATGTTCTGAGAACCGGAACCAGGGTTCAAATAGATATCATTGACGGTAATTGTCGCGACTCGTTTCGCCGATGGCATGGGATTACCCGCGACAGACCAGAACTGAACAGACCGAAACGTCGACTGATATTGAGCGACCGTGGCAAGACCACTGATCGTTAAACTGGCGGTGTTGTTCGCATCGTTTTCCACAAACGTATGCTGCAAGCCGTAGGTGTTAGTGAATTGTAAGCGGTCACCAGCCTGCCAGTTCACGAACGAAATCGTCGCACTCGGGATATTCAGATTGTCCGTGATCACCAGATTCGGAGCGACCGTGATCGGAGACGCCAACTGAGCGTAAGTCGTTACTCCATTGATGCCGGTTAAAGCGGGTGGTGAAACGGGTGTCGCCGGGTTGAATTTAATATTCTGCGTCCCTGAACCACTATTCCCATAAAGGTCGTTCACTGTAATCGTTGCAACCCTCTGCAACCAGGTCACTGGAACGCCGGCAGCAGCCCAGAACTGCACCGTTTGCAATGTTGCCTGATAGGCCGTAACTGATGCCGCGCCCGTCAGCGTCAACGTGGCCGTGTTGGTAGAATTGTTCTCGACGAACGTATGCTGCAAGGCGTACGAGTTTGTGAATTCTAAGCGGTCACCATCCTGCCAGTTCGTGAACGAGACTGTTGCGCTGGCAATGTTCACGGTGTCTGTGATGGCGAGGTTTGGAGTGACCGTGATCGGAGTCGCCGGCGCGGTATTGCTTGTTGTCCCGCCAATTCCTGATACGACAGGAGAACTCTGGCCGGAAAGATTGAAACTGATATTCTGCGTCGCCGCAGCACTGCTATCAGTATAGATATCAGTCACGGTGAATGTCGCAACTCGCGTTGAGATGTTCAAATTACCCGCGACGGCCCAGAACTGCACCGTTCGTAACGTTGCCTGGTACGCCGCAATCGAAGCAACGCCCGTCAGCGTCAACGTGGCCGTGTTGGCAGATTCGTTCTCGACGAATGTATGCTGCAATGCATACGCGTTTGTGAATTGTAAGCGGTCACCAGCCTGCCAGTTCGTGAACGAAACTGTCGCACTGGAGATGTTCACCGTATCGGTGACAACCAGGTTGGGAGCAACCGTGATCGGGGTTGCCGGCGCGGTGTCAGTCGTTGTCCCGCCAATTCCTGATACGACTGGTGCGCTTTGGCCGGAAAGATTGAAACTGATATTCTGCGTCGCGGCGGCGCTGCTCACCGCGTTGATGTCCGTCACAATGAATGTTGCGACTCGCGTCGAGAGATTCAAATTGCCCGCAACGTCCCAGAACAGTATTGATCGCAATGTTGCCTGATAGGCCGCAATCGAAGCAACGCCCGTCAGCGTCAACGTGGCCGTGTTGGCAGAATTGTTTTCCACAAATGTATGCTGCAAGGCATACGAGTTTGTGAATTCTACGCGGTCACCGTCCTGCCAGTTCGTGAACGAGACGGTCGCGCTGGAAATGTTCACGGTATCCGTGACGACGAGATTGGGTGCGATGGTGATCGGAGTCGTTGGTGCGGTGTCAGTCGTTGTCCCGCCAATTCCCGTTATAACGGGGGTGGATGGATTTCCGGTGGTCGCCGCGATGGCGGACCCCGTCAAAGTGGCAGTGTTCACAGGACTGCCGCTCAACATCCGGCGACACTCCAAAGCCTCAATCAATACCGGCGTGAGTTGGGGCGAAACCGATCCGACTGGACGGCGGCGCTTCTGAGCCTGCTTCTGTCGCAGGGTGCCTTGGATCAATCCACGATTCAGATTCCATAACCAGGAAAAAACCATTGAGGCACCATTGAGGAAAATGGACTTCGTAATCGCAACACACCGCTTAGTCTTGAGTTCCATAAGGAATCAAGCTTGAGGCCAGCTAAGAACATCGGGACGAGTCTTGAAGACGATCGCATCGGACGGAAGAAGTGTGCAGCCAGTGAATGTGGCAAGGAATCTCCACGCCAACGACATTTTAACTAGCTGCAATTGACAAATAATTTCATCCCGTTTTAACGATCATTAAGAAAGGTTTTCATCGACGATTATGCGGCGTTTGGTATATTCCAACAGCCATTTCGTCAAGATCGAATCTTTTGTTCAGTTCTTGGAAAAGTGAGTGTTACCGATATCCACATGGCAACCGCCGGTTGCGAAACAGAGCTTCGAAGTGGTCGTTCCCAAGCAGGAACTTGGGAACGAGTAAAATCGAATGATGTCGTCAGAACAACGGTCGGACGTAATACAGCCACCAGGCTGCAACCTCGCGTAGCATGAAGTAGGGGAGATACCGAAAGCGGTAAAGCTGCTTTGCCGGGACTGTGTAGACTTCTGATCCCTGTCGATGAAACGCGAGCTTGATCCGGGGCAGGTGAAAGAACTGGCTGACTGCCAGGATTCGATGCCATCGCTGTAATTGCCCAATGCTCAACGTGTTAATCGCCGTTGACTCGGTGTCGACACCTTTCTCGTCAACGAAGATAGCGGTTACCGGGACACCCAATTCGAGAGCGCGCCGTCGCATCCCTTCGGTTTCGTATACCTCGCCGACTCCCGGACCACCTGAGAAAAGAATTTGAGGTGCCAACCCCTGGTGATAGAGTTCGCAACCGGTGCGAACTCGTTCTTCAAGAATTGAGGAAAGCCGTCCGTCTTCATGGACTTTCGCTCCGAACACAACAATCACGTCGGCATCCCGGCGATAGTCCGTCGTGCCGAAACAGACCATCTGAGCGACAGGGAAAAGTAACCCTGTGATTACACACGACACAGTGATTGTCGATCGACACAGTCTGATCGTGTTGCGGCTCATTTCTGGAATCTCTCGCCAGACTTCATATATGAAAATACTGAGACACACGGCGATCAACATTGAAAACGAAATTGGGCTATTCGATTGAATCCGTCCCGCCTCAATGAGTTGGTGATAGCCGATTGCGTTCCAGATACTGCACGCGAGCAGACCGCAAAAAGTGAGAGTCAGCGCGGTTTTCTCGGCCAGTCCAAACCGCTGGCAGCAACCAAGCCAGATCAAGCACGATGCCGACCAGAGCAACAGTGCTTTGTCGAGCAAGTGCCAGTTTCCAGGCAAGTTAATCCACCACAGATTGGCGTCGAAACCAGGCGCTCGTAACTCACCAACGACATTTAATAACGTGAAGAGTCCGAGAAATAACGCGATCCCGCGTGGTACGGCAATACGAATCGTTCTCCAAAGAATTTCCGGCCATGACATTGATCAGCCTTGATGGTGGCGCTGACAGCACCGTCTCGAGTTTCTTTTAATGATTTGAGCGCTAAGGCTAAGTATTACTCGTGGTTAAAGGCAATGGTACGGTTTCCTCTTTCCAGACAATCGTCGCAAATTCGTCGATGGAAGCGATCGTTTGGGGATCAAGCAGCGCTTCATCGAGAGGCTTCAGCAGGACGACCAGGCATTTTGAACCTTTCATCGCTCCGGGAAGGATCGAGTAAAAGCGGTCGAGATAGGTTGTTCGGCTGTAACAGACCCATTTCAAATCGGCCAGAAGCGATGCGGTAATACACGTTGCATTGCCAGGCTCCAGTATGACCTGCAGTGTCGTGTGCGGATTTTCGTCGAGGACTTGTTCGATGAGCTTATGCGCCGATTTCGTGTGAACCTGAAAATCTTCGGCTTTCATCCAGAGTGTGAATGCCTGAGTGCGCTCATCTGGGGGAGGGAGTGGCGACTTCTGTTCTGTCACGTTGTCCGTGGCAAAATCGGCATCCAGATCGATTTGCCATGCGGCGCATCGCGGGCGTGCGCCACTCGACAGGATCAGCTTTGGAATGTGCGGTTCGGGGAGCGGATCAAATTCGGTGTCAAATAATTCCTCGGCCTCGTCCATGAGCTGGTAAAGATCGGCCAGGTCGAGAGTCGGTGTTTTCAAGACGTAGTAGGGGGGGACTGGCTGAAACTCGAGCCCCAGTTCGCGTGCCTCGTGTCGGAATGCTGTTCCCGGCAAAACGGAAAGATTAAAGACCTGTACCTCGTCGTAAAGATTGCTGTCCTTGAGATAGTTCAGGCTGCGGCGAATCGAATCGGTCGTATCGCCTGGCAGGCCGATGATCAAATCGACTTTGACGCTGATTCCCTCGTCACGCAATGCACGAACTCCACGCTCAAAGGCCTTCAGATGATTCTTGCGGTCCATCAGTTCCTGGGCCAATGGATCGATCGACTGAAGGCCAATCTCGACCTGAGTGAAGTTTGCCGCCCTCAACAGCTGAGCCGTCGTACTATTAATTCCCTCGGCACGCAGCTCACCGAAGTACGTGAACTGGTGGTCGGGATTACAATCGGCGAGCAACTTCAGAAATCCATCAAAGTCACGGCGTTGATTGAGTGTCGGGTCGAGCAACACGACCTCGCGCGCTCCGCGACGTTGCGCGTGCTCCAGATTCGCCACGATTTTTTCGCGGGAAACAAAATAGAGATCGTCGTAACTTTTGGGATAGTAGCAGAACTTGCATTTGAAAATGCAGCCCCGCAACGTTTCCAGCAACATCAGCTGCTCGTCCGCCGCGTCGAGAATCCCGGCAAGATATGGGGAGGAAACCTCATTCAAATTCGGCAAGGGTTGGCGAAAAAGAGGTAATTCCCCTCGGGCGACCTTCACGTTATTCCAGTCGCCACGAACGGTTCGAGTCAGGGCAGGGGAGACGTAAAGTCCGGCAATTTGCCGATCGGGGATCTCGGTATTCTGTAGGCTGGTTAACAGTTCGCAAAACGTTTGTTCCCCTTCGCCGATCGCTGCGAAGTCAATTTCTGGCCGTTCAAGGACCCAGCCATTGTCGGCCGTAATTTCGGGGCCACCGACGAGGACCCTCATCCTTGGCCGAGCTTCCTTCAAGTGCCGTGAAACATCGAGCGAACGCTCAACGTTCCACAAATAACAGGTCCAGCCAACAAGCCACGGATCACGATCAAGAATCTCGGCGGCCAGCCCTCGGTCAGACAACCGATTGGCGAGTGCTGCCGGCAGGATCTGAATATCATAGGCTTCTTCCAGACCTCTTTGCTGGGCTAATAGCTTCAGATACGCGGCGGCGAGCGGAACGTTGCCTTGAGCCGGTTCCATTCCCGGTTGCGGGATCGGAAGTTGGATCAGCAGGATACGACGGCGGTGGGACATAATGTCGTACATTTCGAATTTGAGATTTCCGCTTCCAGATTCGATCACCTCTGGAAACGGTGCGGCGTTTAGCGAAAAAATCCTGTGATCGGTTGAGATGATACCGAAATTCCCAAAGTCTTGCCGCGCCAACAATTGATGAACGGATCAATGTCGGCGATAGAAATGTCGAAACACTCTGGACCGATGTTCTGGCAAAGAATTCACGCTAATTCGCCGCACAATTCCACCTGGGAAAAGTCCGCACGTCGCAGGCCCACCACCAGGAAGCCACGCCGCATTTTCGTCAGTCGATCCGGTTACAGACCGACGACATGGAATCTCTCATTACGCTGGTCTTGCTCGGAAACGGCCTGGCGCGACAAGGTGAGTTCGATGAAGCTAAGACCTGTTTGAATGACGCACTCGATCGTCGTCAGAATGATTGAAAGGCCAAATCAGCAAGCTCAATCAAATCTTCTGCCCTTTCGGTCAGCAATCCATGAAGAGGGTTTGCGATCTCGCTGATTCTGAGCAACTTGTCCTGGCCTTATTTCATCGCGAGTTTTTTGCGACGGAAGGCTCGAACCGCCAATCCGACGCCACCGATACAAAGCATGGCGAACGTCGAAGGTTCGGGGACGGAAGAACTGGATGGGGTTGCATCATAAACATTGTTCACATTGAGCGTGTAATCCGTAGCTGTGATTAATACCGTATCAAACGCAGTGTCTGTTGCCCCAACAAAATCTGTCGTGTTGAAATAGTTTCCGCCGGTGGATGCCTTCGTAAACGAATCAACGCTCGTGCTGCCATTGAGAAGTTGAAAGCTTACAGTACTTCCATTCGTGGTCCCTAAAACATTCGAGGTCCCGAAATTCAGTGCAAATCCGTTTACGACATAACCAAAAACGATTTTGATATTGGTAACATCTGTGGAGTTCGTTCGTTCCGAGGAAACGATCGGAGCGGTCGGAAGACCAGAAGAGAAGCCGCTTCCAATCACATAAAACTCAGCGGCCCCATAGGAAGCTGTCTGTGAAAAGGTTGCATTCCCGAATTCAATAGACTGATTCCCAGAACCCAGGTCCTGGAACGTGGCAGGTGCAGTCGGATTCAAAATGGCTTCATTGGAGACATTCGTGACGTTCGAATTCCAATCTGCAAAGTTGCTGTAAGTGATCAACGACGCATTCGACGATCCGGCAACGAACAATATGGCTGCGAACGCCACGCATACAACGATCATATTGCGGAAAGATTTCATCACGATCCCACGTCCTTAGGTTTCTCAGTTTTTGATACTCGCTGGAACAGATCATATCTCAGCGAAATAAGGGCACGCAAGTTTTTAATGTCGCGCGCCGGAAATTTGGTTAAGTTGAAGCAAAAATAAGATTGATAACGACTGAGTACAATTGTGCTAGATTTGCCACCTTTCGAATCGGAAGCTAAAAAAGGCGATTGCGACACATCAGCATAATATTCATAGACTTATGTCATTTCAACCTACCATCAGGGTCGATTAATGGGGTGGGGTCTGCAAACGGAAGTCGTAACTGATCGGCTCGGTCATTTGGCAGAAAGACCGCTGCAGCCCGATCGGCGAAAACCAGTCGCCATCCGGGTGTCGCCATCATCCCATTGATCGCCAGACGGGAAACCCGGCTGTCGAGGATCACGACAGGAAGTTCACCGTCGAGGAAACGGGTTTGCCAAACCGGATCACCGACGGCCATCGCAGCCAGGATCTGGTTGAAGAGCTCAAACGTCCGCTGAGTGCAGACTTCCAATCTCGCATCCATGAAAACCCGGCGCTGCGGCGCATTGTGATAGACGTAAACTTCCGCTTGACCGATGTGTGAAACAAACGCTCGTTGAGGAAATCCCGGTTGACTCGCAAATTTTGCGGCGTCATGAATGAACCAATTCGGTGCTTCGCCAAGCCCAAAAGGTTTGTTCTTTTCGGCAATCTCATTCCAGAATCCCGTCACGACAGCTAGACACAGGCCAACAATTAAAATCGTCATTCCATTTGTGCCGTTGACGTAGGAGCCAGTCGAACGATTCAGAGTTGTCTTTGGAGACACGGCATGGCATGCATCCGCAAAATTCTCGCAGGCGATAAACCCTGATACGATGGCGAAGATGTTGGTATTTCGACTTGCCTGCCAGGCCAGATGTGAGAAACCAGCAAACATCAACAATCGAAACAGACTCCATTTTCGCCGAGTCACCATCAACCAGACAAAACTCACCGCAGTGATCAGCCAGACCCCGATTTCTGCAAGCAAATACACGTTCCGAAGTGCAAGCAGTCTGTATTTGAGGACGAATTCAATCGGCGGTCGAAATTCACCGATGTTCTGACAATAGAACTCTTTCTCGACTGAGAATTTTCGATAGAGCGTCAAAGGAAACAACGCCCCCTCTTCGAAATAGGGATTCATCAAGCACGCGATGGCGACCGCAACACCCACAATCCCCACCGTGCGGAGATCAGGACCTGCAGTTCGAGCTTCCAATCCGAATTGGCCGTTTGCCAGCTCACGAACCACGGCATCAACGGCGTAACAGAACCCAACGACCAGGCCAAGCACAAAAAGTGCATGACAATTGACCCAGACGACTTGGAGCAGTGGTAGATACCAGATTAGTCCGGGCCGCCGATCGGTTTCACGGGCAATCCATAGCCAGAGGGCAAGAAACAGTTGTGACAACATTTCGGGCCGTTCGTTGCCTCGGCCAGCAATACAAATGATCGGCAACAGCCAAAACGCCGCTTTTTTCCACGTGGGCAAGTTGGTGCCTCCTGCTAGCCACGCGACCGCCACGGCCCCAGTGATGGTTGTAGATTTGACCAAGGTCACCAGCGGAACGCCACCGAGGTGATACAAGATTGTAATCAGAACCTGAAAGCCCCAGTGAAGATCGACCCAGGGTTTTTCCGAGTCGGTAAATGTGTAGAGGTCAACATAGGGAATGCCATTTCCCGAAAGAATCCATTCGCCAGTCTTAAGATGCCACCAGAAGTCGGTGTCAAACAGGGGAAAGCACATTCCCAGAAACGACCACAACAGCACCAATGCAAACAGGTATCGTTCCCCGACTGTTTCGCTGGGAGTATCGACTTTTACGCTCATTGGGTCATCCTCTGATCTTGCAAACTAAGACCAAAAGCGAGACTTTGCAGAATCAAAACACGATCTCCAAGTTTGTTGCTCGACCTGCGTTGCATCGAATCCAACTGACGATGATGTGCATCCCAGTCAGGATGGACCAGAAGAATATCATTGTCGCCGAAAAATTGTATTGTCGGTCGTCCGTTTCGTTTCCGACGCTAGCAACATCGGCCACGTGGCCGACGCTGCTAGTGTCGGAAAAAATCGGCATCCCCACCAGACAAAGAAGCAGCACCGTGTCCTGTGGACAAGCTAACAGATCCGTTGCTCCCTTGAAGGGCAGCATTTGCGTGGTATCCGAAGCGGCGGCGTCTTATAACAGGTGGATAGAATTACAAAATTCGAACTGCGAGATCGCTGAAATGAACGCATTCAGTATTTTCAAGACTTTTGCGGTACGCGAATTGATTATTCCCGGCTCGCGATTGCCTCGTGCTCATCCAGATTACGCGGCAGGCAGCCGGTGGCCGGTCGCGTTGCGGTTCACAATGGCCGCAGTTTTCTGGTGTATCGCGGGCGTCGATCAGGAATCGACCCGCCTCATGGCCGATGACGCGAACAAATCTGTCTATGATCACTTCTTCTATTTGCGGCACGACCCTGATCAAAGCGGTACCGCGATAACCGACTCCTTGATACAAGTGACCGTGACACCAAAAGGGTTCGATGAGCGTGTAATTTATTCCAAAAATAACCTGCACGTAGGCTGGGAGCCGCTATGCACAGCGAGGGGAAAGTTCTACGGACTGCACATTAACAGTCTCGTCAGCATCGATCTGGCCAGCGGGAAAGCAGAAGAATTGGGCGACCGGATTGGGGTACACGCGTTTGCCGGCGGTAAGTTGTACGCTCGAGTTGGCGATTCGCTGCACATTTATGATCTCGTTCATCGCGCTTATCGTGACGTGGGAAAGATCGGCGAACCCAGTCACTTTCAAAGAAGCGGGGCAGCCGGTTTGTCGATTTCACCTGATCGGAAGTTCGTGTCACTTTTCCAACGAATTCCAAATCCCTTAAACAAAGAGCGTTTTCTGCCAGGCTTCAAGCTTTGTCTCGTCGATGTCGAGACTGGAAACATGAATATCGTCGGGCCAGAAATTCCCGCGATCAGTTATTTGACGGGCGGCGGTACCGCTGACGAAGGTCCGCCTTATGTCTGGCTTGATCCGTCAACAATTGTTCTCGTTCGTGAAGAGGCGGATCGATTCGAGCCGGCTTTTTCGAATGGAGGCGGTTTGAAACCTGCCGCGGCGTCGACTGTTTGTCAGTTGGATATCAAAACCGGACTACTCACCGACATTGTCGCGTTGCCCCACTGGAGACGAGAAATCGGCGAGCCTTTTTTTCGTGGAATCTTGAATGACGGAGTGCCGCGAATCGTCATGGGAGAGATGGGCCAATACGCGATTGACATCAAAAACAAATCCCTGATTGAAAACGATCGGCTGCGGGGAGACTATCGATTCAGCCGCGGCAAGCCGCCGCAACATCTCATTTTTGGAGAAACGCCGCTCGCGGAAGCGGATCAGTTCACGTCGATCTCTGTGGCACCGAATGGCGACCGCGTTGCGTGGTTGATTCGCTCATCAAACGTGGAGACAAGTCTCTTTTATCACGATTCGACAGAAGGTCATGTTCGCAGTGTGGCAAGCGGCTGGTTGCCCAATCTTTGGGCGCGAGCCGATTCCGAACGAGGGTCAATTGTCTGGGCGACAAGTAAAGATCTTGAGCCCGCCACGGAACGAATTCCCGACGGATGGAATGCCATTCCCACAGCCCCGTTTCCAGCACCGCCGCCTCCCCGCAATCCTGATCTGCGTCCACTGGCAAGCGATCTGATCGAGTATTCGGTCTCATCGGACAAGAAAGTTTACCAGTTCTGCGAACCGGTCGAATTGACTGTGACCCTTACCAACAAGATGGATCGAGAGATCTCGTTTCCTGCCCCACGCGGATACGGTACGTTTTTCGATCTGAGTATGAAGTATCCCACCGGCAGCATGCTGATTATGGATTTCGACAATCTCGATCAGGTTTTTCCAACCGACCCTGTCGTGATCGCACCCGGCAAAAGTTTTCGTTGCGTCAGGATCATCGAACCGGACTATACTGGCACATACAAATTGACGGCAGCAGTTAACCAATACAGAATCCCCTGGCGCGGCCCGTTGAAGGGGGCGCCCGTCGAATTCACTGTGGAGGCGGCGTCCGATGAACCGGCGCTCTTCCTTGCCAAGTACAAACGACAAATGGCACGTTGCCGAGCGGAGTTCAAACAGGATCCCAGCACCTGCAACAGTTCGCGAATTTACAACATGGGGCCAGGGGTCGCTTCACTATTGATCGAGGATCTGAAGTCATCGAACGATGCAAGTTTTCGGCAGCGGATGAGTTGGGCGCTTGTACAATTCGGTACTCCTGAGGTGCTTCCCTATTTCGAGAGCCTGCTGAAAGGAGATTTGAAAGACGATCGGGACATGGTGTTGGCCGGTTTCGTGGTTCTGATCGAACGCAAGATCTCGGTCGATCGCGCTCTGGATCTCTTGATTTCAGCCACAAAGCATTCCAACGTCGAGGTACGTCGCGATGCGGTCGTGCGATTGACGAAGTTGAATGAGACAAGAATCAATGAAGCATTGGAAGAAGCGGTGAGCGACGTCGACAGCCAGGTTTCACATCGGGCCGCACGTCACTTGTCAGCACTCGAGCAACTCGATTTGGCCGATTGGTTAACAGCTGCGATTGATGAGCCGACACAGGCTCGCTTCCTGGCTGCCAAATCGATCGTGGCCGATCTGGAACGAATTTGGGACGAAAAAAAGGGCGTCCTTCCTGATACGACCTGGTCAAAAGCGGTCAGCGATCAAAGAGTCATTGATGTTTATCGTCAGACTCTCCGTAACTGGCTGGAGTTTGAGAAACAGCACCCGCGCGAGTCGTTGCATTTCTTCGACGACGATCTCAATCCACGCGATAACAATCGAAAATGAGTTTTTATACAAGGCCGAAGAGGATCTTCCTGAGATAATCTTTAAATGAAGTACGACTTCAGCAAATTGACAGGCGACGTGTCTTTCATTTTGAGAGAATCTGAATGGACGTGGTGATGGCCTTGTCTCCGAGAAACATAACACGGACCTCATGCGATGGAAACGTAGCGACCAGCTGCGTTCCTCCGTAGTCGTTTTTCTTCCAATCGATCTCGTTGATCTTTGCACCGGCAAGTCTGTTCCGAGCCTCGTCAAGGCTGACTCCGGCGAACGAATCCGCGTATTGTTGAATCGTCGAAACCGACGCTTTGAAATCTGGTGAGGTGCGCGTTGTGCAAGAGCAGGCGAATAAACCCATCATCGCTGCAAGCCTGAGAAGTATGTGGTGTGTCATTGCGGCCTGACTTTAAAAACTTAGCAGGCGGTACTGCGTCCCGTTTTGAATACATGTTCGGTGCCTGTAATTCAAGTGTTAGTCATTTGATTTGAGACCGAATGCGTAAAAAGTAGAATGTCCCTCTTGTTTTGCACTCGAGATGTCATTCAGTCGAGGTCGAATCGTTGAAAACAAGAAAAGCCTACTTGAACTGCGTCCAAAAGTTCTTCAAGTCTACCCCTTCGCCATTGAAGAGTTCATCGGGCAGATCGACATCGAATTCGAGATAATAGTGAGTGTACCGATCGCTTCTCACACCGGTTTCTATATGAATCGCCGCGTTGATGTCACGCAGCGTCGCGGGATACCACAATCCCTGGGGAGTTCGCGCAGCGGTGAAAACCTCAGAGGAACGGACCTGGTCGGGTTGCGATATTGGAAACCACTCTTTGCGGACTTCCATAGAATCACGGCTCGGATCAAGCCAATAACGGCTGACCAAACTCTTCGGAGATGCACCAAACGATTGTCGAATGTCAACACGTGTCATCGGAATACCATCCAGCTTCGCTTCGATTGCGTCTACGCGAAAGCCAAGATTTTCGCCCCGGTGCAAGGATTCATACGCCCACCGTTCAGGCAATTTGACGGACGCACCAAAATGCATTACCGGATCGGTTGGATCCCTCGGGACACCGCTCATAGCCTTCAGTGATTCGATACGAACTGCATGCGGATCGAACAGGTCTTCTTGATTAGGATTCTGATTGGTCTCGAAGTTCCACAGACGCTTACCGTCCCAAATCTCATACGGGTAACTTCTTTTCGTCCTTGCCATCTGCAACCACCAAGTCTCAGGATTCGCACCTTCGGGAGGTTGTTCATGCTTGTAAAAAAGGCCATGACCATGGTCGATCCGCCAGCGATCCCCTTTTCGCCAGATCCGGTAATACGTCCCGTTACCGGCTCGATCTGATGAGTCCGATTCGATGACGACGGCATAGTAATTATCAAAGCGGCTACGAGCCGCATCGGTGGCGACGAGCACATCTTTGAATTGGCCTCGTGGTGTCTGATCAACAATCGGAACGGTCGCAGGCGCACCTAATCCTACGATCGATAATGGGCCGTGATCGGGATACGACACTTTGAAGTTGCCCAGGACTTGACCACCGCTTTTGATGCGCCACGTCGCCGGTAAGCCAGTCTTCGGGTCGACTTGTAAAAGAGTTTCGATGCGTAACTTTTCATTCCCTTTCGAGCCAACGACGAATCGATGTTCGATCATCGACTGACCATCCGTGACAATCGGTGTTTCGTCGTGTTCAAGCACCTGCATTTCGCCGGCTTTCATGGCTCCTTGTACGTCGACGGTCAACATTGCCAGAAAACTTCGCTGAACTGCGTGAACCCCTTTAAGCTCGGTGCGATTCAGCGATGTTCGCTGGATGGAGTCTGTCGAAAATGGTTTGCCGTAGACATCCATTTTGCCGAGTCGCTGATCCACGAACAGGAAGGAATCGTTCGTACGTGACGCAAGGACTCCATTTAGGGCCGAGAACCACATTTCCGTTGGCTCTCCATTGGGTCCAGTTCCACTGGCGTGCAGCCATTTAGTGGCAGAAATCGCTTTGACAATCTGAGCAAGAGCTTGCGAAGAACCAAACGGAAACAAAACGACCACGAATAACAAAATTGCAGCCGATATGGCTGTCAATACTTTGGGACGCATCGACCAGCGGCGTTGTTTGGCCTTTGGTTCGACGCCTGCGAGCGAAGTCGATTCGATCCTGGTTTTTAATTCTTCCAGGCGACTGCGCAGGCGGCTTTCCACGCCGGAAGGGAGATCTTTCTTTAGGGTGGTGGCCAACAAGTGGCCCGTGTCTTCGAATTCTGTCTCTTCGATCATCATTTACGGTCCTGTTTCGAAGAAGGATTCATATCTGCCAGCAGACGTCTCAAGCAGCCAAGACCGCGCGACACATGGACGCGTGCGGTGGCTTCCGCACAGTCCATTCCTTGTGCAATTTCTTCGAAAGTACAATCCATCAGGTAACGCATGGTGACGGCGATGGCTTGCTGTTCGGACAAACGCGCAATGGCGACCTTCATGGCTTCCCGTTGTTCGTCCATCAAAAGCAATTTGGCAACATCCGCTTCAGGTGCGGCGATTACGGTCACATCAAATGCTTGTCCTCGATGGCGATTGCGCATCTTTCTTCGCAAGATGTCACAGGCGGTTTGTGTGCAAATTCGAAGGATCACCGCTCGCGGATTGGCGTGTTGCCAGATCCGCTGCCGTGATTTCCAAATCTGAGCAATTGCCTCCTGGAACGCATCGTCGGCGTCATCCGCATTGTGCGTGATCCGCCAAACCGATCGCATCATCTGCAGTTCGATGGGGCGGATAAATCGATCATATTCATCGTCTAACGAAGTCACCGTTCGTCTCATTGGGCGAGAAAACAGGCCAATCAGCGATCAGGTTGGACCACTGCCAAACTGTAACCGTTCTTCGCTCGTATTTCGTTTACTCAAAAATTGTCTGGGAATTCATTTTTCCCCAAATCGTCACAGAAACCCAATAAAACGTGCGAAGTGAATAAAAGCGGGATTGGGAGCAGCACTTTCTCAATATTACGAAATTCAAACGGGGCGACGAGCAGGTGTCAATATGTTCGAGAATCGCCGCAACCAATTTCGCGTTTGGAGGTTTACGATCGAAATTCGCGTGTCACAAATAATCGTATTTTGACCGAAGTGCAGTGTCCCGAGGGTCAAACAAACGCGGGATCTTTTGCCAACCGCGTAGCAGCGGATGCGTCGATGCGGGATTTCTTTGATCGCTAAAAAGTGACGATTGACGCGAATTTTGTTCGCATTCTAAAACCGAGCGCTGGCAACGGGCGTGGAAACCGCGCAACTCCTGCGTAAGCCACGTTCGTTCGGGTCATAGACGTGGCCAACCAACGCAATTCTTTCCGGTTTCAGGCGTACAACACTGCGAACGTTCTTAGTGTGGGCATAAGTAAACGCCAATTCCTCTAATTCTTTCAACGCTTTGATAGGCAATGCGCCCGTTTATTCCACGAAAAACATGGAAAAGCTTGTGTTCCCGTGGTAGTCAGATGGGGACAATGGCTCACAATCAGGCAACTCGGTTCCAGCTCTGGGTAAAAGCAAAATTCCATCGGCGTCCGTTCCGATTAAGGATGAATGCCGAATTATCCAAAAATCCCGCTCGTGACAACATCAATTCCAAACGGGTGGACTAAACGTTTACAAGGAAAATATCGATGGTGAACCGGTTACAATGAGCATCAGCGTTCTCAAGTTGCAATCAACATCGCTCAGAAGTTCGCTGCAAGCACTCCGATATCGACATTAAAATACTCTGCCAACTTGCGGATCATTTGACGGCTGAAGTTCTTCTTACCTGACAGCACTTCCGAAATCGAGGATTTCGGCAAAGCGGTGTCACGGCTCAATTGTATCTGAGACACCCCCTTTGCAACCATGAGGTGACGCAGCATTTCAGCGTCCGAGGCTGGGGCAATGGGATGATGTTCATCCTCGTATGAACCCACCAGGTCGCTCAAGGCGTCGAGATAAGTCTCGGCGCCTTCGTCAAGTGAGCCACGAGCCAATAACCGGTCCATGACCCGCTGGGCTTCGGCGAGGTGCTCGTCCGACTTGATCGACGCCAACGGGAAATCAAGCACAAGTTCCATGTAAGAGTCTCGAATCTTCCCCATGAGGCGGAAGTGCGTTTTGTTCGTCATTGTCATTCTCCTCGCTTCTTTTTCTTGAACGGCACGGTTTTGATCTTTTTGGCGGGCTTCGTTGGCGGCGGCTCGTAGCAACCGCAATCGGCTTTCCACTTGTCTTCGTCGTATTCGGCATGGGTCATGCACCTTAGAACGAAGACCTTTTGGCTTGGGTAAAGGATGCGCGTCACCAAACGAAATTTGTTGCCGCCAATGTTGAAGACCACGCAATTTCCGACAAGGCTCGCCGATCCAAACTCCGCTTTCACGTCCGACCAGGAATGCCAGGCCACGCTTTTATGGCTGACATGAGCGTGCCACGCTCGCAATGGGCCTTCGGCGTCCTCGCATTTGGGCGATACCCAAAACTCTCGAAGTCTCGTTTTTGAGATGATACGCATCCGATCCACCTCCCATTATCAGCATTCCGAGCCATTCTAGTTCGTGAAACACGAACAGGCAAGACGAAAGTTCGCCGAATGCGAACCAACAGGTGCGAATAATTTCTTGTAACACGACGATTTGTGCCATATGGTTCACAATGAATCAAAGCCAGCAGGGACTCGAAACCAAACCATGTCACCAGTCCGCTCCCAACGATCCCATCGACTTACTCGATTGGACAGCGCGGAAGTTGGCAGACGGCAAACCTGGGTCAACGCCTCAAGACGCCCCGCCGATCTTTGAACGGTTGTCAATCCACACGCACGTCTGGTGTAAACTCTAGGGAGGATTTGGTCGCCTGTTCTGGAACGTCGCCGGACGGCCTCAGACGATTGACGCAACCCGCAGCCGGATCGGTCAACACCGCTATCACATCCCCAAACAAACGCGGGATCTTTTGCCAACCGCGTAGCAGCGAATGCATCGATGCGGGATTTCTTCGATCGCTGAAAAGTGGCGATTGACGCGAATTTTGTTCGCATTCTAAAACCGAGCGCTGGCAACCGGCGTGGAAACCGCCCAACTCCTGCGTAAGCCACGTTCGTTCGGGTCACAGACGTGGCCAACCAACGCAATGCAATGCAATGCTTTCCAGTTTCAGGCGTGCAACACTGCGAACGTTCTCAGTGCGGGCATAAGTAAACGCAAAATCCTTTAATTCTTGCAACGCTTTAGTAGGCAATGCGCCCGTTTAATCCAAGAAAAACATGGAAAAAGCTGTGTCCCCGTGGTCCGTGGTCGAGGATCTTCAGGAAACGCGACGGTTACGCAGGCGTTCTTGAAGATCAGCCGTTTGTGACTGAAGTTCTTCCAAGGTTTTGCCTTCGAAATCCGAATCGGTGCTGATTGGAAGACTCAAAATCTCTTGAAGCATCCGAATCGTTTCGATCTTCCCTTCGATCTTCCCTTCGATTTTCCCTTTGATTTCCCCTGCAATAAGGCCCTCATTGCGCGAGGCGTTCAGTTCCCATTCTCGGTCGCGGATCGCTTTTTCTCGTGCATCGTACATCGCTTTGTCCTCAGTAACTTGTGCGATCTGTGTGATTGTCTGAGTCGCGAGGCGAATTGCTTCCTGTGGAAACAGCCTTACCAACTCTTCGGGTTCGTATTCATGGGCATGGAGTAGCCAATAAAGCCAACATTCCAGGAAACTCGCCGTGGCCAGATCCTTCTCTTCGAAATGATAACGTCCCAACTCGATCGTGTGAATTTCTAAAGTATCATTCAAGGTCCGTCCCGTTTCCTGATCGGTGAATCGGAAGGCATAATGCACTTTCTTCGAATCGTGCCAGAGGACTCCGTCGAGCAGACAGATGGAATACGCAGGCTTCAGCAACGCATAGTCATCGCCCGACCTCAATTGGTCGGTGTAGATTTCGCACCCATAGAAAACGATCCGCTGGATCAATCCGCTAAAAATCGACAGCTGCATTTCGACATCGTAGATCCTACCTGTCTGATCGATTGCTTTGATGTCGAGGATCGAAAGTTTATCGTCCTTGAAATCCTGAAGGCTGTACGGGTTTTCGATGGTCACATCGACAATCGGATTTGGCAAATCAAGGATGGCATTGAGCAGGCTGATCAGTGCCAATTTGTTCTCGGGTGATCCGAACGTCTTCTTGAACGCAAAGTCATTGATGGGGCGGATACCGATCAGCATGATGATGCATCCATTACCAGGGCGAAGACTCATCAATTCTCTGCTGGAACGTAGCACATTTCAAATACAGAAGCGACTCCAGCCAGACTTTTGCGACACGTCGCTTCGTGACACGGGGAGTAGTGCTTGGTTCCGGTGTTTTGACAAAGAATCCCCGTACCACCAGTATGATCATCGCCCCGCTGCTGGATCTCGATTATTTCAGGGTCGCCTGTCATTATGTCGACGACGACGAAGAGTCCCCGTGACCGAGCATCCGCTCAAAATACGAAAGAGTTTTGGAACACTCATTTTCGCTAAATCTGCACTGATCGGGAAAATCCAGGAAAGGAATTTGACGCCAATTCGTGCCTTCTTTCTGATTAGCGTTAATTAGTGGAGATCAGTGTTCCAAACCTCTCAGTCAATCTGTTTTTCTGATTTTCGTAGGTGGCCTCAGGGCGACTGCTTTTTCTCCAAAATAAGCTGTGCCCCCGACGACAGCTTTCGAATTCTTGGTGACTACTCGGCCGGGCGACTTCGCTGCTAGAATGGGTCATCTCGTGATGCGTAATTTCGAAAGCGCAGCGTACCGATGAGCATGTCGTTGACGGAAGGTTGACCGAGGTCGATTTGACGCCAGGCCAGACGTACCGTTGTGTGGTCAAGGATTGTTGCGTGGTCGTTCAAGTCACACCGCTTGACCAATCAATAGGATTAAGCGAGTGCGACTGGGACGATTCTCCCGAAGGCATCGCTGATTGGTTATATTGGCTGGACTCCATCGAGCCACTTAAATTTACCGAACAAGAGCTTGCCGATATCGAGGCAAATCGCCATTCTCAAAAGCGATGGGAGTATCAGATGTTTTCCGCCCACGCTGATAAATTAGACAATGGGGACACTGCACGTCGATCGAACTCCGACTCTCTGCGTAGCTGAACAGAGTCCATAAGCCAATAAATATGAATGAGTTGTGGCGAATGTCGGTCGAATCAACGCATGGTCGCCGACTCGTCTTGAATTCCCGATCCTGAGAACGTGAAGTGTCCCCATGCCTTGGGTCTTTTTGATTCAGAACAGGCGCCCACGAATGGTGTGTCTGCGGCCTCCGGGACATAGCTTTTTCTCGAAAAAATCTGTGTCCCAATCTTCGGGAAAAGGGGCTGGTACAATGAACTCGTGATTGGGGGTTAGCGTCTTTAGTACTCGAAACAGATTTCATCGGGGGGAATTCAAACATGACCGTTGCCGAAAAAGCCTACGACGAGATGGTTGATCTGTTCGCTCGCGGCACCGACGCTGAAGCGATCTTGGCCTTTCGCCCCTCGGCACGAGCCCAGCGTCGGGTTCGGTATTTGCTCGGGCGAAGCAAGTCCGGCGAGATCACTCCGGAAGAAGCGGCTGAACTGCAACGTCTCGGCGAGATCGAGCACCTGATGCAATTGGTCAAAGCGCGGGCTCGGCTGTATTTGGATCGGCGGTGATGAGCGTGAGCCATATCTCTGTCCCACTCCGCAGACGAATTCGCGAGCGATCACGTGGCCTGTGTGAATACTGCCTCATCAGCGAAAAAGACACCTTCTTCCCGCACGAACCAGATCATATCATCGCTGAAAAGCACGGCGGTGAAACGGCATCGGAAAACCTCGCCTTGGCCTGCTTCGACTGTTATCGCTTTAAGGGGACTGATATTGCCTCGCTTGATCCCAAAACGAGCCTCAGGGACACAGCTTTTTCGCGAAAAAGCTGTGTCCCCGTCGACCGCAAAAACTTGACATGACCGCCGGACTCGGCGGTCAATGCGAGCGGACTGCCGCCGCATTACCTTGAACGTTCTGCAGCATAAGGTGAATCCAATGTCTCGTCATTCCAAAGACTACAGGCCACCCGAGAGCCGCGAGGAGCTTGAGCGCCGCTATGCCGCTGGAGAGCGATGCTTTCCAAATACCGAGTTGAGCGACGCAGACCTGTCCGGGATCAATCTCGATGGCGCGGACTTTGAGAAGCATTCGTGGTTCTTTGACGCAAACTTCTCTGGCGCGAGCTTGCGCGGCACGAGCTTTCGGGAGTGCAATCTCAAGTGCGCCAACTTCTCAAACGCGGACCTTACAAGTGCCGTCTTCGAGCTTGCCGCAGTCGAGTCAATCAAGACAAATGGCGCCATACTCGACGGGATCAAGGTCAAGGGCGCAAGCTTTTACGGATGCGCGCTGTCCGAGGGTGATGCGTTGCCCTCATGGGAGTGGTGAGGCACGGAATGCTGCCTAACCCTTGACGGTGCGCGCCGGAGAACAGTCGAGCTGTGTCCCCATTGACACCACCTCCGCTCAAATGTCGAGGCCGAAACGAGATTTGGATACGGGCGGCAGTCCGAAATCTTCAGCAGCTTCAGCGGGGGCTCCAAATGCTGCAAACAATCTATTCTCGAAACTCGTCAGCGAACTCGATCTATCAACGGATGAGCAGCGAGCGTTGCTTCGTAAGGCACTTGGAACGCTTGGGACTGGAAAAGTTGCACACCATCTGATTCCACTGGAAGCAATTGGTAAATTTAAAGATCTGATGCAGAGAGCCGCACGAGGCGGCTTCAACATCAATGGAAAAAATAATGGCATTGCGCTCATCAAGGACATTGAACATTTTGGTGGCCATCCGACATACAATCAGACGGTTCTCGAACAACTGGCACTCATTAAGTCGAGGGCAGCACAGTTGAGTGACTGTGAAATAGCGGAGTTAATGCAAGGCGTAGCGGATAAGCTGCGAGAGGCCATCACAAAGACTAATTTCAAGCCGGATTTTTAGGGAGATATAATTGAGTCCAAATGAAGACACCGTGAATGGCGAGTGGCAGCGTGACTGGAACGTGTTTGTCGATTTCCTTGCGAAGCAACTTCGAGGTAGTCCCAACGGTGAAATTGCATCGCAATTCGGCTCAAAACAGGTTACTTGGTCGGGTGTTCTTGTAGAAAAGTCGCTCGATGAACTTGCGCCCATCGTCACGATTAGAATGCCGACCGGTGCTATAGATTTGGGAAACTTGGGCGTCGCAGATGTGAGTGACCAAAGCGTCCCTTGCGCCCGAGATTCTGTGGCTAGATGGGACGCAATTCCTATCGGTGCGCCAACATCATTTACGGCGATATTTCGCCCTGAGGATGCGATGTTTCCTCCAGTGGAGGTCAAACAGCTGACCAGTGGTCGGGTTGTGGTGTTCGTTGGACTCACTGACGGGCGTCCAATTGCGAACGACGATTAGAGCTATTGCTAATTTCGCTAACGAATCACGGCACAACAAGAAGCAACCAGCCATAGCCACTGCCTCAGGGATATAGCTTTTTCGCGAAACAGCTGTGTCTCCGTCGAACTTGAACGAAGTGACCACCAATAAGGAGAAACGATGGAATCCCAGCTTAACGATCTTCGCTCAGAGATGTCGGATGGAAGAACGCAGTCAGATGTGATCGCCTCAATGAAGCGGCGTGGATTCACAATTATTGATGCTATCAAAGCGACACGAGAACTGTTCGGCGTGAGTTTGGGTGACGCTAAAGAACTTGTCGCATCTCATCCAGCATACAACGCAGTCGCCGTCGCATCGGCACCGCTGCACAATGAGATCCTTCAGGTGTTCGAGGACTGTGCGAAGAATTCTGACGATTGAACATGAATTTAAGAAGCAATCAGCGATAGCCCATCCACCAGCCCGGCAACTGCCACGACTGCCAGTGATGAACCAGTCATCGCCATCATGACGATTGCTTCGGCTTGAACACAGCCGAGGCCATCGCCTTGAAGGGCTTGGGCGTCTTCACGACGCCCAGCTTCGCCCTCGGCAGTTTCAATGGCTTGACCTTCACTTTCTTTTGCAATAGCGGGTTGACGTTCGACATGCCGATCACGGTAGCCACTGCACCGGACCGGCTACGGTCCAGCCAACCAGCGATTCGACCAGAATTGTTCGATTTCGACTTTTGCAACAACGACTCTTCTGGCGTCTGGCGGACGATTCAAAGAGGTCAGGACTTATAAATGCATTTCGCGTCCTCTCTTTTCGGTGCCCTAATCAATTTGTATCATCGTGTCATCCATGCTGAACAAGGCGCATCAGCCGACCGGGGATTCAAAGCCAGTCCGCCGACGGTTTATGAGCTTCAAGACTGTCGAATACAAGTCGGAGCCAGG
>CAILLA010000103.1 GCA_903834925.1 uncultured Schlesneria sp. | reverse complement strand
CACGGACGCCTGGCTGACATACGAAATCCTTCGCGGTCAGTTGGATAAATTTAAACTTGCCGTTCCAAAAGGGCATCGCATCCTGGACATCACCTCTGATGGGAAAGTCAAAGAATGGAAAGCTGTTGACGAAGAGAATCGGCAGGTTGTCACCGTCGAGTTACTCAGTCGCGCCGATGGAAAAGTTCAACTGGGAGTTCATACAGAACGAGCGGCGCCTGTTGAAGCGTTTGATGTTGCCGGTCAGGACGGGACGACAGCGTTTGGTATTCACGCAATGGACGTTATCCGCGAAAGCGGCCAAATCGCGGTGAAGTCGGGAAGTGAACTGACTTTAACCGTTGAAGAGCAACGTGGGCTTCTCCGCGTGGCAGAAAGTGATGTCGATCCCAAAATCAGACGCCCTGGAGCCTTATATTACAACTATTACAACCCCTCGCTTCGGCTGAAACTGTTTACGAAGCCGGTCGAGCCACGGTTGATCGTCGACCATGCTTCGCAACTGATTATTCGGGATGACCAGCTTCGACTCAGGTCAGTGTTGAATTACACGATTGATCGGGCTGGCGTGTTCGAACTGAAGTTTAAACTGCCGGACGACCTGACGATCGAAAACGTCATTTGCGATAAGATGAAGCAATTTTATGTCTCGCCCGACAAAAAATTGCTGACAGTCAGCTTGAGGGAAAAGACGTCAGGTACGCTGGCGTTGATGGTCACTTCGATTCGCACGCTGGACCCAACTGCCGAAAAAACAGACCAGGTTTTGCCGCTAGTGGAACCGCTGGGAACCTAGCTTGAAAATGGCAAAGTTCAGATCTACGCCCCGGACGCAATTGAAGTGAATACGGATGACGAAAAGCTCGTCTCAGTTCAGCGTGATCCCGCACCTCAGCCGGAAGCCGTCCCGAATGCCCGCTTAGTTTCATCGTGGTTGTTTAATCGACGACCGATTGAAATTCCCGTTCGAACAGTTCGCAAATCGACTCGACTGACCGCAGTGGTGGGAACTCGAGCGAACGTCAAACAAGGGCAAGTGCAGGTCACAACTCATCTGACCTATATCGTTGAATATGCGGGGATCGATACCTTTCGATTTTTGGCGCCGGAAGCGGTTGCTGATCGACTGCAAATCACTTCATCGACCGACGGTTCTTCGCCTCCCATCAAAAAGAGTCCGGCCGTTGATGGCTGGGTCACATGCACAGTTGTGACGCCACGCGATGTGCTTGGAGCACAGCCGTTTGAAATCAAATATGACCTTGTGCCGAATGCGGGAGCAGGAGCAAATAAAGAGTCCGCAACGATTGAGGCGATCCAGGCGATCGATCCGTATGACAAGACCGATGGTCCCCAGGGAAAACGGGACATCAGGTTATCGCGGACAATCGGCGAAATCACGGTGCTCAAGGATCGGGCGTTATCCGTTTCAGCGACGGCAAACGGTGGCGATGTCGAACCGATAGACGTTCGAGAATTACAGAACCTCGCTCAGGACGGATTCGTTGCTTTCCGGTACTTCAAGCAACCGGTGAAATTCGATCTGGCGTCGAGCAAATACGATATCCAGGGAGTGATCGAGACTGTCGTCAGCAAGGCCCTGGTCGAGATGGTTCTGGATCGCGCTGGGGTCGGCATTTACCGTTGCAGGTACGTGCTGAAGTCGAGCGAACGACAGCGACTTCGAATCGACCTGCCCGAGAACGTCGATGTGCTGGGAGTGTTTGTTGATCGTAAACAAACCGCTCTCGAAAAAGCCGACCTGAAAGCAGATAAGGGCTGGACCTCGTACTTCATCAGCGTGGCTCGGACGAAGTCGTCTGACGAACCATTCACGCTGTCTCTTGTCTTCCGCCATTCATTCAATCCCGCTCCCTTCGCTAACGCAGGCGGAAAGCTGCTCGCCCGTCTGCCAGTCATTGGTGGTGAAGGAAACGCTGGGGTCGCTGTCCAACAACTCTATACCAAGATCTGGGTTCCACCTGAATATTCACTGATCGGCACTCCGACCATTAAGGAAGGAAGCCGGATTCAACAGAATTTCAGTGTCCAGACAAGAACTCGTCTGAGGGAATCAATCCTGGGTAAAACCAGTTCAACGTTTGGCGAACAGAATCTCGATGCCTGGATCGGCCATGACACTGGGGGAATCTTTGATTTTCCGACGGAAGGAAAATGGTTTCAGTACATGAACCTTGGTGGAAGTAAACAGATCGAAGTCGGCTGGTGGCATCTGCCGTTCTATACATGGGTCGTCAGTGGTGCCCTGGTTTTGATCGCCCTGCTCCTGCGAAACACATCATGGGACAACAAGCTGACGCTTGTCGTTCTGGGGCTTTTCGCTGCCTGCGCCTACGCCCTTAAGGATCACGACCTGATTCTCAATGGGCTGCAGGTGGCATCGTACGGGCTAGGAGCACTCGTTGCGATCTGGTTAATCCATGGCTTACTGAGTTTGAAGCCTACCGTTGTTTCGACAATCGAACCACCGCCGCCGACAACGCCGCTGCCAGCTGAACCAGCGTAGGGTGGGACAAGTCTTCGCAGTCCCACCACCCTAGGTAGATCGTCAATCAGCCAAAACAAAAACTAAACGCAAGAAACTCAACGGTAAGTGGACTCGCATTCGATCAAATAACGACGTCGGAAGAAAAATTGACAACACGGTGTTATCCATTGAAACAAACGAATTTTTACTGCTGAATCCCGAAGATGGTGGGACTCGAAGACTCGGCCCAACCTACGAAAACGAATACTACGAACACCATTCCTCGGCTACGAGGTTTTATATGAACACGCGACTTTCTCGATGGCTGATTGCGATGCTGCTGATAGTGGCCGCATCACCGATGTTTGCACAGGCTCAATTACGTGATCCGGTCACAGACCTGAATGAAGCACGGCGAGTCTTTGTTCCGGTTGAAGATCTTGATGTGATCATCGAACGAGACAAGCAAGGGGTGTTGTTGCCCCGTGCCAAGTTTGATGTACTGCTGACACAAGCAAAGGCGAATGCCGAAAAGAATGCTGTACCTGCTGGTATTCCCGTCGTTTTGACGAGTGCCGATTATGCCGCACAAATCGTCGGTGACCAGTTACTGATTTCGGTGACTGCCGAGGTGACTCAGTTTGACGACGATTGGCGTGAATCGCGGTTCGCCTTACAGCGACTTTCACTGGAGCAGGTTTTGGTCGACGACGCTCCGGCACTTGTCGGGCGTCATACGGATGGATCGGTATCTCTGTTTACGGACACACGGGGTAAACATTCTCTTAAACTACAACTCTCGACAGAACTCAACGCGTTGGGAAGCGATCAGGTCGCCGCCTTCTCGTTACTTCGAGCACCTAGCGGTACGCTGACATTATCGTTGCCTGCAGGCAAACGTTTGTTAATCGGCAACCTGCAACTGGAACGCCCAGCTTCGCTCGATCAAGTCGCCGATTACAAAATTGCCGTCGGTGGGACCGGCGGAATTCAATTACGTATCACTGACCGTGCCGCCGAAAATGCAGCCGATTCGCTGACATTCGCTTCAACGGGATACGGATTACACGTTGCTCCTGGCGAAGTTACCTGGCACGCGCTGACAACTTTGCAAATCTTTGGCAAACCGGTCGACCGCCTATCGTTTTCAATACCAAGATACCTTGAAATTGCCGACGTCGAATCGACCGGGCTGGAAAGCTGGGAATTGACGGATGACCCGAATGACACTCAACGAACAAATATCTCGCTGACGTTCGGGCAGGCATTCGACGGAGCGAGGAAAATCTCGTTCAAAGGAGTTATGGCGGTCGAAAGCGGTACGGCCTGGACAGTCCCGCCGCTGCAAATTGTTGGCGTGACTTCACATATCGGGCAGGTGGTAATCCAGTATCCGGCTGGAGTTCGCGTGCGGGTGGACGAGTCAGCGGGTGTACGCCGGGCAACTCAAGAACAAAAGCCAGCTGCGGATATGCCTGATGATCTGTCCCTGATGAATGCATCCGAATCACTTCGGTTTGACGTCTGGCAGTCTGACTTCTTCTTGCGATTGACGACTCAACCGAAAGAGCGGGAAGTTCAATCGGCGGTCGCTGCTGTGCTGGACGTCAACACAACTGGCCTCGAACTACAGGCGGCTCTCACGGTTGAGACTCACTTTGCGTCTTTGTTTGAACTCGACATCCGCCTGCCCGCAGAATGGCAGGTACTGACGATTCAAAGGGACAATCAATCGTTGAAATGGCAGATGGTCAGCCTGGATCAGCCGGGTACCAATCAGTTACGGATTCTTCTGAACGCAGAGTTGGCAGCAAACACCAGCGGCCAGATCCGCCTCGGCTTACGTCGTGACGTCGAAGGCTGGCCAGTGGAAGCGGAACCGATCACCATCAACCTGCCTGAATTGTTCCTTCCGCAATCGAGCCTTTCCGAAGGAACGTTTGTCATTCGTGGCGACGACGATCTCGACCTCGAAGCGTTTGAACTGACGGGCCTCGACCCACACCCACTCAAGGCGGCGTTCGAACGATTGCGATTTCAATCACAGGATACACGGTATTCGGGCAAGTTGAAAATCACTCGCAAGGCGTCAAGAATTGCGGCACAAACCGTAACGTTCGGTCGGATCGACCCACAAACGTTTCACACGTTCATTCAAAGCGTAATCGAAGTTCAGGGTGGCGGAATCCGAACGATCAACGTCGCGTTACCCGAATCCGCAGGGACGGCGCTACGATTCGAATGCCCCAACCCGCGTATCATCGAACAGAAGGCGGCAGCCCCACAAAATGGTGAACGGGTCTGGACGTTACAGTTCGAACAAAGATTGCGAGGCCAGGCTTTAGTCGTATGCGATATTGAATTACCGCGCGGCGAATCGAAGGATTTCGTCGTACCACAATGCCGGTATGTCGATGCGGAGCGTCAGAATGGATATTTGGCGATCGAGGCGGGAGGTGAGCAACGGCTAACGATTGCTGCGACAGACGCGGGTGGGTCTGCACTTCCTGAAGTCGATCCACTCGAACTACCAAACGTTTTTTACCAGCCCAAAGAACGAATCGTCGCCGTACACCGTGCTCTGGCTCCGGGTGCGGTGCTGACTCTCAGCGAGCAGAAATTCGAAAAGCTTCCGATTCCGACAGCCATCTGTCCGCTACTTGAAATCTCGACGATCCTTGGTGGAACCGGTGAACTTCAACATCGCGCAACATTTCGGCTCAGTGTTGTTGGCGTTCAAGGAATGCATGTGACGTTACCAAACGGCACAACTCTCTGGGCGACACTGGTTGATGGTCAACCGGTGGAAATTCGGCGAAGCGGTGATGTCTACCTCATCCCATTGACCGCAACAAATACACCTCCTCAGCAGACTGTCGGTGGCGTACGAAAGTTGCAATTATTCTATCGATCCGAAGTCGCGACCGGTTCGCAGATTGGTATGCTTAAGCAGACCCCGCCCTCCCTGACAGTCGAATCAGGTCAGCGAACGGCTTTGCCGGTCGAAGTCCTTGAGCAAAAATGGGACCTCCATTACCCGGAAGAAACACGGTTGATTGGTTGTCACAGCCCGTTGGAACCGCGACAACCACTCGATCGCACAAGCTTATTGGCAACGTGGAATTCAGATCTGCGAGTTCCGACACTAGTCGATCTTGGTTGGCAGTTATTCGCGGTGATCGTGACGATCTGTGTGATCTGGCTGTT
>CAILLA010000102.1 GCA_903834925.1 uncultured Schlesneria sp. | reverse complement strand
CAACCCGATCGAAGGCGTGCAACCCGATCGAAGGCGTGCAACCCGATCGAAGGCGTGCAACCCGATCGAAGGCGTGCAACCCGATCGAAGGCGTGCAACCCGATCGAAGGCGTGCAACCCGATCGAAGGCGCTCAAGGCTTTTTGGCAGTTAACAGCCCGCAATGGATCAGCGTTGGAACTACATCGCCTGGAACCAACCCCGCCGTTGACAGCCAGTGCCGATATTCGGCCGCGCTATAGGCACGACCTTCGGTTAGCGTGAACAAGGCAGCTGAATACAGTGCGATGTGAAGCGGGCCGTCGAGATTATCATTCAAAAACACGTCGTGAACGAATAATCGACCTCCTGGCGGTAATGATGCCGAACATTTCGAAACCAGTTGCTGGCATTCGGGTTCGTCCCAGTCGTGAAGGATGTTGGAAAGCAGGATCGCGTCGGCGGTTGGGAGTGGGTCTGCGAACATGTCCCCTTCGATGAGTTGCAAGCGGTCGGCAACGCCGTATTGCGTCGCAAACTCGGATGCGACCTTCAGCACTTCCCGCCGGTCGAAGACGATCGCCTTCAGCAGCGGATTTCGCAGCAGGCAAGCGATACTGTAAATGCCGGTTCCGCCTCCAACATCCAGCAGCGTTCCCTGATTCAGCACCAGTCGTTCGGCAAGAACCGGAGCCACATTTTTTGCGCGTCCGGCTAAAGCCAACGTCAGGCGACGGGCCGAAGCCTCCTGTTCCATCGCCGATTCCAAGCCTTCGCGATAAATGAATGCCGCACCCGCATCATTTTTTTCGGCGAAGGCTGGCCGGTTGGCTTGTAGTCGAGCGACCATCTCGACGACACCGGGACTTTCCGCCGCAAGCCCGACATAGTCGCCAACGAAATATTCGCCCCCTGGCACAAGATGTTCTTTTGCCAGATCGGCCAGCAGAAAGCGCCCTGCTTCGTCGACATCAAGCAGCTTCATGGCTCGCATTGCAGTCAGTAGAACGATGGCAGGTCGCCTTTCGAAAGCCAATTCCTGCCGAAGCTCTTCGAACTGCATTGATCGAACGGCCAATCGCTCAAACACGCGGAAATGCCCTACCGCAGCGGTCAGCAGTTCGCTGCCATAACTTCCTCGAAAGTGTTCAAAGATCGATGTCGGATCATTCGATGGCGGCAGTAGTCCATTCAAGTCAGTCATCCTGATGAAGGTTCAAAGCAGTTAACCATTTACCATTTCACGAGATAATATCCGAAGTCACATACGTACCATAGGTCCCATAAGTCCTAATTCTTAAACAAACGTCAGCGACGTTCCGGCAATTTTCGCCGAAAATGAAAGCCTTCAAACGCCTGTTTTTGCCGTTGAAATTGTTATTCCTCACAACATCGTCAGAACCGGCAAAGTTTCCCTCATCCGACATTGCGTCAAGTGCCGAATAACGAGGAGACGGGAGAAATCCGTCACAGTCCGCGCATTCGGAGCGGATAGGTAGCTGGGCTGGGAAGTCGAAATTGGTGCGACTTTCGGCCATATTTGCGGATCACGGATCCTGCTGGAGAGAGACGTCCATGCAACGTGTGAACATTGGTCTCGTGTGCCTGTCGTGGCTTGTTTTTGCCAGCGCAGTCTCCGCGCAAACGGCAGTCGATCCCGCTTCGGATGCCGGCGTAGCTGCCATCCAGACCTACAGTGGAGGTGGGATGCTGCAAGGCACCTACTTCGACCTCCGCACTCAGACGGGTGACGGAGTGGGGTATCGGAACAGCTTCAGCCAGATCGGCGGATTTACGCCTTTCTGGATTAATGAAGACATGTTCATCGCGACCAACTCGCGATTGATCATTACCAACAGCACCCAAGTCGGGGTAAACACCGGTTTGGTTGGCCGTCGGTATGTTGAAAGCCTGGATCGAATCTTCGGGGTCAACGGATACTACGACAACGACGAAGATTCCTACAACTATCGGTACAGCCAATTCACCCTTGGTGCGGAAACGCTTGGGCAGTGGTGGGATCTGCGAGGCAACGGCTATTTCTTGAATGGCATGAGATCCAACACACTCCAAGCCCTGGGTGTCGGCGGTAATCCCTACTTCACAGGAAACGAGCTCGCCTTCCGTGGCTATAACCTGGTCGACCAGTCGATGGGTGGTGGTGACGTCGAATTCGGCGTCCCCGTTTCTCCTCAGGCTCAATGGCTGCGTGCCTACTCAGGTATCTATGCATACCGAACGGCTCAACAGAATACCTTCGGTTATCGTGGACGTATGGAAGCGATGGTCAGTAACGATCTGACCCTCGGCGTGATGATCCAGCAGGACCGCCTCTGGGGAACGACATTGAACGCGACGGTTGACTTTAAATTCTCGGGATTCCAGCCAACCCGCTACTTCCCGAACCTGACCACTCGTCAGCGAATGCTGAACCCTGTCCAGCGCAACTGGCGAGTCGCAACCCACACCTACAACCAGGCCGTTGACGTTGCTGCAATCAATCCTGAAACAAACCGACCGTACTTCATCACACATGTGCAACAGGGTCCTAACCCTGGAAACGGCACGATCCAAAGCCCCTTCAATAAACTTCCACTGAGCGCCCCTGGTGACATTATTCTGGTTCACGCCGCACATTCGGCAATCGACAACGCGATCCCGGGATCAATCACTCTGTCAAACAACCAGCGACTGCTTGGCGACGGCATCCTTTCGACAGTTCCGTTGTATGCGACACACGGCAATACGATTTATGGAACCTACAACCTGCCGGGGACCAGCAACACGGGCATCTATCCGTTTCTCAGCAACACCAATCCAAATCTCAACAATGGAAACATTGTCAGCCTTGCCAGCAACAACGAAGTCGCCGGACTTAACATGTTGAATTCTGCTGGCAGTGCGATCACAAATAACCCTGCTGCGGGTTCGATGAACTTCTTCTTGCATGATCTCCAGATCAGCAATAACAGTGGCAGCGGAATTTCGCTCGCCAATGCATCGGGAAGTGGCATTATCAGCAACATCAACGTTGACGGCACCAATAATCCAAATCCGTTTGGATATGGTGGAAACGCTAAAGGCGGAATTCAAATCAGCTCTGGCTATAACCCAAATCCGGCCTTGAACAGACTCGATCTGTTCCTGACCAATGTCTCTATGAATGGCGACCAGAAACATCCTGAACCGGTTGGCATCAGTTTGACCGCGAACGCGACCCCGATCGATCAAACGGACAATATCCCCATATTTAACGTCACGATGAACAACGTCTTCGCGAACGGGAATGGCACCGGTATCCAGCTCAGTGAAACCCGCCAGCAGTTGACGGCCATCATGAACTTTGTTCGAGCCGACCACAACGCAAACGTCGGTATCCAGGTTCAGGGAACGGGCGGATCGATCTCGATCACTGGCGACAATGTCGCGGCGAGGGGGAACGGTTCCGACAACCTGCAGATTGGTTCGGCGTTGAATCCAATTGCCACCTCAACTGTCGGCGTCTCGTTCAACGACTCGAACTTCACGAACAGCGTGACAGGTTCGGGTGTCGTATTCAGCCAATCGGGTGGCGTTGGGACGCTTAACCTCTTGAACACTTACGTGTTTGGAAACGGCACGAACGGGGCGATTGGAAATGCAAGTAACGGACTGGGAATCTACGCCTCGAATGGAGCGTTGATGAACGCAAATGTTCTGACAAACCTGACAGACAGTCAGGGTAGCAATCTGTACGGACAAATGCAGGGTAACTTAAGTGACGCATTCCACGTCGAAGGCTCATCCGCTTCCACCATCAACCTCTATGTCAATCATACAGATGCATCGAACAGCGGTGGCAATGGCTTGTACTATCATCTCAGCCAAGGGACGGTATTCAATGCCGTGCTCCTGAATAGCAACCTGAGTAACAGTGGCGCGACCGCCAGCAACTTTGCTACTGGGAATGGCGGTAGTGCGATGTATGGCCAGATCGCAGGGAACTCCGTTGTGAATCTCTACGCCGACCAAACCTCTGGGGCGAACTCAGGCGGTAACGGATTCTACCTCAAAGCAACCGATGGATCGTTTGCCAACGTTGAAATCGACCATGGCAGTTTCGCCAACAGTGGTCAAGTCCCGGAAGGTTACAGCGCGGTCAACATCGTCTCAGACAATTCGACAATTACCTATCTGTCGAATCTGACACCAGGTAACAACATCAAGCCTAACGGTCTTGTTGGCAACCAGGCATATGGCCTCACTCTGGATCTCAAAAACAACAGCCTGTTCAACGGCAACATCTATAACAGCGACTTCTCGGACACCAAAGTTGACGCATTGAATGTCAACGTCGCATCAGGTTCAATGGCAAGCTTGACGCTGCTCAATACGCCAGGCGAACGCAGTGGGCTTAACGGGTTTGTTGCAAACGTCGATAACGCACAACTCACGACCAACTTCACCAACAGCAACTTTGACAGCAGTGGCCATAATGGCATGAACTTCAGCGTCAGCAACGGTGGCACGTTGGCGTCACAATTCAATAACAGCAGCTTCAACAATAGCGGTGCCGACGGAATCAACGGTACCGTGACTGGCACCACTTCAACTGCCACCATCGCTCTGATAAACGGCAGCGTCATTAATAACAGTGGCGACAACGGAATCAACTTTCACTTAGAGGGCGGTACGCTGAATCTCGCCGCCATCAGTTCATCGATCTCGAACAGTGGCCTGAATACGCTGACCGGCAGCGGGGTCGTGGGAGTCGTTAACAACGGCGGAGCCGCCCGTCTCGACTTCGAAAACACGACGATCAACAACAACGCTGGAAACGGTGTGTTTGTGATCTCGACGACAGGTTCGATCGTCGAAGCCTCGTTTAACCTCGGGTCGGTCAACAGCAACGGTACTTCAAAGCTCGCGACGAACAGCAACGATGGTATTCGACTTAACATCTCCGACTCACCCTATAGCTCACTGCAAGTCTTCAATGGGACGACCATTAATGGAAACGGCAACGACGGTATCAGTATCGTTGCTTCGAACGGTACAAATTTTGTGGGATCACTCGGAACCGACCTGTATGGGACTCCGGTCGATACCGGAATTTCGATCTTGAACAACGGTGTCGCACCGCCGCCGTTCGTCGGAACGAAGTCGGGTGTCAATGTCACAACGCAATCGAACTCACTCGTCGATCTGAGGATCGACGGTGCGACGATTGGCAACTCGGCTCAATTCGGAACTCAACAAGTTGGTATGCGGTTTGAAGCGAACACCGGTGGAGCATTGAACGCCTCGATGACTTCAAGCCAGTTGCTGAACAACGGATCCGATGCCATCAATGGTACGGTAACCGGACCAGGCTCGATTGCAAATCTCTCACTGACTAACGTCACAGGCAACAAAAGTGGTGCGACGGGCGCCTTGTTTGTCGTCAGTGGCGGGGGCCAGTTGAACGTCGCAAGCAACGTCAATACATCGTTCTCTCAGAACGGCGGATCGGGTATGCTGGTTCAGGTTGACGGGGCGAACAGCGTTGCCAACTTTGATCTGACATCGATCAATCTAAATGGAAACGGCACCTCATTCGGAGGACAAGGTTTCAACGGCCTCGCAACGGGCGGCGGCAATTTGAATGCCTGTATCGAAACGTCGTTGATCACCAGCAACGGCAACCAGGGTATCCAGCTGACAGCGGTCAATCCCGACTCGCTCATCAACTTCAATGTCGCGGGCTCGAACATTGACAACAACCGCAGCGAAGGTCTGTTGATCAATGTCGGAGACTCGGCAGCCATTAACTACCGATCGTATGGCAATTCCTATAGCAACAACGGATCAAACGGGCTGTTAGACGGTGTCAATGTCGTGGCGACGGGAACCGGTCCTGCGAACTCTGCAATCGCTCGGATGCTTTTCAGTAGTGATATCGTGGACAACAATAAAGGTAACGGATTCTCCTTAGACGCCGAGAATGGCGCGACGATGACAACTGTGATTGAAAATGGAACCTCGGCATCAAACAACGGAGGCTACGGTATTCTGACGACCGCATCTGGTGCGAACACCAGTTTCAATCTGTTGATGAACGGTGCCAACACCTTCACGGGAAACAAGCTGGGTGCGTTCAGCCCATACGTGTTCTCGAACATGAAACAAGTCGTGCTCGATATCACAGGGTCGTTTAATAACAGTACCAGCGACGGTGTGCATGTCGACTTGCAGAACATCAGCAATGCCGTGGTCGCGATCGAAGGACCAGGCACGATCGACGGCAGTGCCGGCAACGGAATCAGCGTCAACATGCAGAACATCACCAATGGTTCGCTGGTGGTCGACGGGTTCTCATCGATCAGCAACAACAAGCTGGACGGTATTCACGTCAACTTCGACAACGTAACCAACGGAGCCATCCAGATCGAAGGCCCGACAACCGTTGCCAACAACGGGGGTGACGGGATCGACATCAACCTCCTCAACACCAACCTGGTTAACAACCTGAACTTCAATGGTGCAACGGTTGAAGTTCTGACGCTGAATAGCAACCTTGCTTCGCCATTGGATGGTTGCCTGCCAGCACCAGTCACTGTCGCACTGAACTCTCTGGGTACTGTTCCCGTTAACGCGCTCACCATCGATCAGATTACGGCAACCAGCAACGCTGGTGACGGAATCCTGATTACAGGAACCACTTCAAATATTGCCGCCAACGGATCGTTCATTACCAACAACGTCATCTCAGGCAGCGGAGGTGACGGTCTGCATCTGAACTTCCATACGGTGACCGCAGACGGCCTGGTGATTGCGAGCAACGGAATTCAAGCGAATGCTGCTAACGGGATCAACCTCGAACTGTTCAATACACCAATCAATAACCTGAACATCGTGGGAAATACGGGTGGAGCATCGGGTGTCGCCGGTACTGTCGACTTGCAGTTCACGAACCTGATCTGGACGACGTTCCTGAACAACAACTCGACCGCAGGTCTCAATATCGCAAATGTCTCGCTGAACATTGCACCTGTCGGCCAATTCTGGCGACCAGACCAAACTCCGTTCGTGACAGTTGGATTCGAGCCGACTCCTCCGACCGACGTGACAGTCGGTTTGGACTCGGTAAATGGAGTCGCGATTACTCCGGGTAATTACCCTGTCCAAGACACCAGCGGTAACGTCCTGCCATACGGCGGTATCCCTGTTGACTCACAACAGATGGACCTTGGATTCAATAACTTTACACCTGGATCACAACTGACCTACTCACTTGCACACGGTGAGAACAGCGCACAGGGCAATAACACTCTGGGTGGCAACACTCTACAAGGGATGTCAGGAACCGTCACACTGGCAGATGGTCGTTCGGTTTCAGGAACCTTCACCAATACCGGACTCCTATCTCAAGACTTGAAAGCAACCTTCTCAGCCCTCTCACCGGGGATTTCCTCGAATGGCTTAGATGGTCTTCGGTTTAACCTGAATAATTCAAGCTTGACCAATTTGAACATCAGCAACAACCAATTCAGTGGAAACGGTGTCAGCCTTGCTGCAGGTGCAATCGGTCACGGGATCGAGTTCACCGGTGCCAACGGGACTGTGGTCAACAGCGACATCACCAACGCACTGTTTAACGCAAACGCGTTGAACAACAATACTGGCGACGGTTTCCACATGGTTAACCCAACGACCGTTGGCAACACAATCAGTGCGGTTTTCTCGAATAATACCGTCGATCTGAACAAGGGAACGGGCATCAACCTGTCGCTAGTAAACGGGGCACAGAACCTGCGAGCGAGCTTCGCGTCGAACACGATCTCTCAGAACCTGGGTGGCCCCGGCATCAACATCCACCTGGCTGACAACCGTAACATGACTGGTGGCTTCGATAGCAACGTGATCAACTCAAACTTTGGCCAAGGCGTAAACATCGTCATGGGTGCCAACGGTGTGTTGACGAGTAACTTTACCGACAACACGATCAACGGAAACACCAAGGAAGGAATTAATATCAGCTTGAATACAGGCAGCCACTTCGAAGGGGCTCAGTTCTACGGCAATACGATCGGAACAACAAACTCCAGAAACGGGGGATTGGGTGTTCGATTGACAGTACCTGACCAGGCTTCGTTCAACTGGAACCTGGGTGATACGACGAAGGATGCCAACCTGATTACGGGTAACTCTGATGCCGGAGTCGGTATCAGCATGACGGGTGCGTCGTCCGGTACGCTCAATATCGCGAATACCTCATTCAGTAACACGATCAACGGACCTGACCAGAACTTCGGCGGCGAAGGCCTGAATGTGAATCAGCAAGGAAGTTCAACGCTGACCGGTGGCATCGTTCAGTCTGACTTTACTAACAACGCGGGTGACGGTGCTCTGTTAACTGTTACAGGGAATAACGCAGGACTGTTTGCCCAACTCAACAACTTCACGGTTGGGGGTGCCACCACAGCACAGGGCAATAACTTCAACAACAACACAGGTAATGGTCTCGAATTCTTCAGGACCGCCAATGGCCAAATCAACAATGTTACGATCCAGAACGGTACTTTTGACAACAATCAAGCGAACGGACTTGTCATCAGGGCTGCCAACCAGTTCCGAACCGACACTTACACGATCAACAACAACGACATGTCTAACAACCGCCTGAACGGCGTGCTGTTCGACGAACGCGCTGACGGCAACATCCAGGCGAACATGAACCTGAATACGATCAACAGCAACGGAACCAATGGTATTCAATTGGTCGAACAGATCAACGCGGGCGTCGATGAACGTGCGCTGACGGGTACCTGGACGCAAAACATTATCACGAACAACAAGGGAAGTGGTATCGAGCTGAACGGAGCTGTTAACAATCTGCTGATCGGTGATCCAACCAACACGAACCTGGGTAACTTGATCTCACAAAACGCTCTAAACGGCGTTGAGTTCACTGGAATAACAGGAAGTGGCGGACTTACGATTGGCAGTAACTTGATTACCCAAAACGGCACGCTGGCGAACCTTAATACGGCCAACGAAAATGCAGCAATCTTGTTAAACGTCGTTCCAACAAGCACGATTACGGTTGAGAACAACGTGATTGACAACAACTTTGGCGATGGCGTCCAATTCCAGACCCGCGGATCGAGCACAATCGCGACCTCAATTTCGATTCACGACAACACCATCACCAACAACAGTGGCCGCGGCATCAATTTGATCAACCGAGCGTTCAATTACGCTCAGGCCGACATCTACAACAACTTCATCTCTGCCAACAAACTGGAAGGTGTGTATATTGTCAACACTGCTTCGGCTGACCAGGCAGTCTGGGCATCGAGTACAACACCATTACTTGCAGATGGCGGGATCAATGCTTTCCCAGTTCTTGAACTCCGCTTTGTAAATAACCAGGTGCTTGGCAACGGCATTAACAGTGGACTTGGTGGTACGGGCCTTGTCATCCGGGTTGGAACCAGTGATGGCGGGTTTGGGCCAAGCTTTCCTGGAGGATTCGCGAGCAACGGCACAGCACTGGCTGAAGGAGGTAGCCCATTCGGGTTAAGCTCAGGAATGGGTGGTGTGACAGCCGTTGTTGACGACAACCGATTTGGTGGAAACTTCGGAAACGATATTGTGTTCACATCCTTCGTCTCCACTGTCACGCCAGCCACTACGGGTGGTGGATGGGACAGTACAACACCGGTCTATAACCCACAAGGATACCAAAGCGATCCATTGTCTCGATTCGACCTCTACTTCCGGGCGAATATCACGGATGCAAACTCGATCGATACAAACGGCACGTCGCTCGGTGGATATGCATCACGAAACCCAGCATTGGTTGCCTTCTACAACAATGCTGAAGGGGTCTTCAAGTCACGACTTAACAACATCGCGGCACCGAATACTCCTGGTCCATTCAACAGTGCGACTCGCGCCCGAAACGCAACTAGACTTGCCGCGTATATTCCTAACTACAACATCGGCCCACCATCCTTCCCACAGTACCTGTATCCCGGTATCGGTGCCAGCACGTGGCGTGTTAGTTCCGACAGCGACAATGTCTTCCCGCTGGACATCGCTCCATACACGAACACTGGCGATGCCAACGGCTACTTCCTGGGCGGTGTTGGAAACAATGGCGAACTGCCATACGGTTACGGATCGTTCTGATCAACCCCTAATCGAGCAACCCGCTCGGTTAACTGACCAAAACACATAATGACAACTCAAAGCACCGCCCCAACATATTGGGACGGTGCTTTTCGTATGGTCCTGGGTTTCCAGGTTCCAACTTGGGAGCCCCGTCTTCGAAGCTCCGCTTCGCTAGAGGTCAATCAACTCTCGGCTCGTCGACGATATCTAGAGTCGAAAGCAATGCCGCCTTCGCCCCACACCGCATCACTTCAATGGCAACAGCTTGACATTCTTATACCAGCAATCGCTGCCATGATCCTGCAACCCGAAATACCCTTGACGAGGATGAGTCTTATAAGCCACATCGAACTTGTGCATCGTCCCATCCGGACGCTTATTCACTTCCGGCCATTCATCAAAGTCAATTCGATTGACTTTCTCGCCGTTCAATTCGATCTCAAGTCGATTGCGGTCGCTGGTAATCAAGATTTGGTTCCATTCACCCACTGGCTTCATTGCATTTCTCGTCGGTTTGACCAAGTCGTAGATCGCACCGGTATCATGAAACCCTGCCGTCGCCGTGTCATCGATTGCGATTTCAATCCCGTTAAAACCTACATCCTTATCAAGACGGGGGGTCAACGGAAATGTTCTCACAAAGACGCCACTGTTACACTTCTTCGAAATCCTAAAATCGATTGACAGCTTGTAATTTTCCAATGGCTTATCGTAGACCAGCATATAGTCGCACGGATGCGGATTCAGACTTCCGTCTTGAACGTGTGATTCAGGTAACGACTTTTCCTTAGGTGACATCCACCCCTTGGTGGTCTGACCATCAAACAACAAAATCCAGCCATCTTGCTTTTCTTTTTCCGTAAGGACATTGTCAGCAGCAATCGCGGAGGTCCATGCAGTGAATACGAAATTGAGCAGTAGGAACGAAAAACGCATGTGTGAACTCCTGTGTAAATAATGACCGCAAGCCTAGGCTGGTCGTGACGTATCCGAAACCCGCCTCCCGTGCGGAGGTGGTTTAATGGGCCTTTGCCCTAGGAATTTGCATTAAACTGTATCGATGGCTGGTGGAACAAGCACGAATCGGGTGCCACTGTTTGCCCCCGAGGTTCAACACTTCAGAGTGTCCAGCCCGCTCGGTACTCCTTATGGACAAATTGATTCAATTCGGGTGCGTTCTTCACTTTCATTTGATCACTGTCCCATTCCAGCCGGTTACCCGGTGATCTCAACGACAAGACTCCCAACAAGACCGTTTCCGTCATCGGGCCGGCGTAGTCAAAGTTATCCACCGGACGCTTGCCACCTTTTAAGGCCTGATACCACTCTTCGTAGTGGCCAGGTGACCGCTCGATCGACTTGGGCACCGACCGGGACTGTTCGGTCAGCGATCCCGGCAGAAGTTGAGGCATACCACCGTGGGACGAATGATACATTTTTCCTTTGCTCCCCACGTACAACACACCGTTATCCGGAAGGCGCTGACCGGCAGTCATCTCAGACGGAGTCGGTGGCATCAACCCGCCGTCGTACCAGGTCATCTTGACCGGCGGAAGTTGGCCCCGCGCCGGGAATTCGTATGTGATAATGGCCGCAATCGGAAAGCTGTCAAAGTTGGGTTTGTTCTGATCAATGAACGATCCATCAAGCGTGGTCCTCGCTTCGACCGTAGTCGGAGCACCAAGATTCAAGGCCCAGACCGGATGGTCAATGATATGACAGCCCATGTCGCCCAGCGCACCCGTCCCGTAATCCCACCAGCCTCGCCAGTTATGCGGCGCATACGCCGGATGGTAGGGTCGTTCTCGTGCAGGACCCAGCCACAAATTCCAATCCAATGTTGCGGGGACTGGAGGCGTATCGGTCGGGCGAGCGATCCCCTGTTTCCACAACCGCCCCGCTCGGTCTGACCAGACATGGACCTCACGAACGTCACCGATGATCCCTGCTTGAATCCATTCATTCGTCAGTCGTGATCCTTCCGAAGCGTGTCCCTGGTTTCCCATGGATGTTACCACCCCGGCCTTCTTCGCTGCTTTTGTCAATTCCCGACATTCAAGCAAGGTATGAGTCAGCGGTTTCTGCACATAAACATGTTTGCCCGCCTTGATCGCCGCCATCGCTGCAACACCATGGATATGATCTGGGGTCCCCACCGTGACCGCATCGATGTTCTTCGCTTCCTTGTCGATCATCTCGCGAAAATCATTGTACTGCCGGGCATTCGGGTGAGCGTTGAATGTTCCCGCAGCACGAGTCTCATCAACGTCACAGAGTGCAACGAAGTTGGCTCCCAGTTTGGTGAATGTGGCGATGTCTCCGCCTCCCATTCCACCGCAACCGATTCCCGCAATATTCGGGCGTTCGGACGGAGCCGTCTGCCCCGGACCACCAAGCACATGTCGCTGAACGATCATAAAGCTGAATGCCGTCGATGCAGCGGCGGTAGAGGTTTTCAAGAACTTGCGTCGGGAAGTCGACGTGATATCGGTCGAATTACTGGCTTTGTTCGTCATCAGGATTCTCCGGATTTCAGAGGTCGTTAATTCACACAGTCGAAATCGTTTGGCTTGATGCCATGACACCGACGAAGGGAGCATCACGATAACGGCCCGAGCCTATTTCAATCAACCAACGCTGATGCGAAATGATCCGTTGAACGATCAACTGCGTTATGAAGAACTGACGCCTGAACTTTGCCAGACTTCATAGTAAAGGTGCCACTGCATGACCGTCTTCGGTCACGCAGTGCTTTTTGGTCGTTAGAGGGTGAAGGCACCGCATCTCAGAAGACTCCGATGCAGTGACACGGATTCGCCCGTTGAATTGGAAAGGAAGTAAACAAACATGCGGGAATTACTTTGGAAAGTCGCACACGAGAAATCGATTGGAATCATGATTGGTGCCGCCTTTGCGCTGGCCACCGCCTGGTTCGCAACCTGGTGGCGGCGTCGGCGTGAGATGCGAGAAATCCATCACGGCCAACAATTCCAGCAATTAGAATTCGTCTATGCATTCGTATCAACAGGGATCGATGGCCGTCGTCGGCTGGTCGTGCGGATGATCGGCTCTTTACCGCTCAACTTGTTTGTCGCCAAGGATGCAATTCGTTCGCATCTGCTAGGACTGACTCGCGACTCGGTGAAAGATGAATTGAATTCCGTTCTCGCGATGGAAGGGAAGCTGGGATCATTCGTGTTGCGCGAGCTACACGGACACCTGCGAACCTTATTGAAGGAATCAGAAAATCAACGCGAATGGTGGGTGATGGCTCCGATACTCGAAACCTATCGCCCGCTTCAATACGTTGCGCCCACAGTCCTTTTAATAAGGAAAGAGGATTTAGAGCTGTTTGAATCGTTCGAAATGTGTCGGGACATCCTGGTCCATCACGGGTCAGACGCCGCAAAAATCCTGACGTTGATGGAGGTCTATCGCAAATTTGGTATTCAGCAACAGACACTTGCCAACGCACGCAGAGAAGGACGTTCCACCCAATACTTGGAAGAGATGTGGATGCTCGATCTCGGTCTTTCAACAAACTTCGTCGAGCCAACCATCGACGAAGTCGAAGAGGGAAGCTTGAAGCCGTTCCGACTCCCTCCATGGGATCGGTTTGAACCGACACTCAAATCCCTGGGACTCAATGTTTCAACACAGCTGGAAAGGAAAGAAAGTCTCGTGTCGAATATCGGGTAAAAAGCATTAATGCGCGCATTGACTCAGTACCAATGCTTAGGACAATCAGGATGTTACTTTCGCGAACTGGGATGGCGGGATAGAACTCAAACTGAGTCTATCCCGTCTAAGTCATTTTTTGGCGAACTCATCACATCGCTCGAACAACGTTTGAGTTTTGATAATGGCGCTGTGTTCGGGAAATGTGTGAAAAGTGTAGACTAAAATGCTCTCGCGACTGACTTCCGTTCGAATCAAACTGAGTGGACCTGGAAGCAATCGATTGACGGCGGGAAGTCGAACAGACAAATCGGCTCGGCTGAGGTCCTGCTCCAATTCCTCGTTCATCCGCAGAAAAATGTCGAGATGCAGCCGCTCAAGTTGGCAGCTCATGTCATAACGCAGGCCCGAGTCAAACTCAGCCGATTCGGTTCGGCATCCACGTAAGCGATAGTCGACAATCCGACTGAATGTCGGCAATGATTCACGGTGATCCATGATCACTTCGGTCATCGCATTGCTTTCCGTCTGCAATGCCAGAACATGACCTGACGCATTCAACCGAACATCCAGACGCATGTGCGAATTCGTCAGCGTCAGTCCGCAATGACGCTCAAACAGTTCCGGATGCAACGCTCGACAATACGTACGCAGCACCAGATCTGAAACGTCGGGTCGAACCAACTGAACCGCCATGACTCCCCTCATGAAAACAAGTCCGATGGGGCATTGTAAGAACTCTCACGGGGCGTTCGCCATTCTAAGATTTCTTGATTTTTTGAATTCGTAAAAGAGTTCAGGAATACCGCCGAAGCACGCTTTCAATTCTATGAAGATTCCGCTTCACAGCGTGATCCAGGGCGGTCTTGCCATTGCTGTCCTTGGCAGACGTCTTCGCTGCTGTGTCGAACGTAAACCAGCCCAGGATACTCGTCAATCTGACAACGAATCCCATCGACATCTCCTGCGAGGATAAAATCAAAAATTGCATGAGTACTCATGCAATCGCCTGCATTTCTGTCTGCCCCTTTCGGTGACAAAAGTCACCAAATGTTTCGCCATTCGACCGGTTGGCTTTATAAAAACGGAGCGCAACTGCCAATGTGGAAGCCACTTCTTCTTGCGGAACCGCGTCTTTATAAATGTAAGCCAATCGGGTCCCTTGAACGTTTCCGCCCAGATAAATCGTATATTTCCCCGCTGCCCCACCCACACCCGCTTGTTTTCCGACCAGCCCGATATCCGGCGTGTAAGGTCGAGCACATCCGTTGGGGCAACCTGTCATATGGACAGAAATCCGATCGTGCTGGATGCCAAGCTTTGCCATTTCGATATCGAGTTCGTCGATGATACCAGGCAACGCCCGCTCGGATTCAGTGATCGACAGCCCACATGTCGGAAAGGCAGGACAAGCGATGGAATACCGCCGCAATAACGTTAACTCGTGATCTTGTTTGATCCCATGATCAGCAAGAATCTTGACGATATCCGATTGATCCTGTGGCTTGATGTCGCACAAAATCACGGACTGCAGCGCAGTCAGCCGCGTTGCCATACCGTATTTCTTGAGCAGAACACGAAGCCCCGTCTTTACCTGCAGTTTCCCTTCGTCTTTAATTCGGCCACACTCGATGTTGATTCCAAGAAACAGGTTTCCATCCCCTTGCTCGCGCCAGCCGATGTGATCGTCGACATCAGTCACGTCGATCGGATGTGGCGCTGGCAACTTATGGCCGTAATACTCTTCGACCTTGGCTTTAAACCACTCCAAGCCATGATTGTGAATCGTGTACTTCAGCCGAGCCACCTTGCGATCTTCACGATTACCATAATCACGTTGAACTTTGACGATCGCTTCCGCAACACCCACAACTTGTTCGGGCAACACAAATGCCAACCGCTTGGCGATCGCCACGAACGTCTTTTCGGCACTCGGAGTTTTTCCTTGCCCGCCGCCTACCAACACGTTGTATCCAACGATGCGCCCGCCTTCAACAACCGCCAGAAAACCGAGATCTTGCGTGTAAATGTCGACGCAGTTGTCTTCAGGAAGAGCAATTGTCGTTTTGAATTTTCGTGGAAGATAAACGGTTCCATAGATCGGCTCGTCAACCGGCTTGAATTCCGCGACGTTCGTTTTCTCACCTGCTTCGTCCGTTAGCCAGATTTCGTGATAGGCAGTCGTACGAGGCTTCAAATGTTCGGCGATCGAATCAGCCATCGCTTGCATCTGGTCATGAACAGGGCTGTTCTTAATCGGTGCCGGACAGCACATGACATTACGTTCAACGTCACCACAAGCAGCGAGTGTTGTCAGCAACGTCTTATTGATTTTCTGGACAGCGAACTTCAGATTGCTCTTCATAACACCATGAAGTTGAAAGCCCTGCCGAGTCGTGACACGCAATGTCCCATTCCCGAATTCATCACAGATATCCAGATGATCGAGGAATTGCTTTGCCGACACTTTACCGCCGGGAATCCGCGTCCGTACCATGAAGATGTATTGTTTGCCTTTGGCCGTTCCGTCGGCATTCTTGGCTTTACGAGTATCTCGATCGTCCTGCTGATAAATCCCGTGATTCTTAATCAAATGTTCCGAGTCTTTACCAAACTCATGGTCATTGAGAAGCTCTTCGGCAAGCGTCCCCCTGAGTTGACGACTACCTTCTTTGATCACTTCAACATGACTGCGCTTCACGTCATCCGACATCACTCACCGCTCCAACTCAATTCGAGAGATTTTCCGCCGGCAGATTGCTGCGAACAGGATCACATTCCGTCGCACGACATTTGCCGCTCGAAGTATACAGGTGAGAACAATTTCGACCAAGGCTTGTGTTTCCAACTGCCCCTTCACCGAAATATCAGACTTACTTTGATACAAGCCCTGGAACTTTGACGTTCGTCAGACTGGGAGTTGTCACGTCATGACTGAGAATCATGGATTTCCCAACAAAATAGGTGTGAAAATCAGCAACCACGAGGTTGTAAACCTTCTCAACGTGCCCTTCGTCAACCACGCTTACGATCCGTCGCATACCTGTGGCGGTATGCAATGGCTGCCTTGGAAGCAATTCGCGATTCTTGGTCCACCCTTCACCACTCACCCAAAAATGATGTCCCTTACTTGCGACGATCTCGTCATCTTCAATGTGAAATTTGTGAACGGAGGTTGGTTCGCGAACCGTGGTCAATAGAACTGGTTTATAACTTAGTTCGCCCGAACCAATCTCCTTTGAAAGGACGCGATCTCCAGGCAGAATCTGTTCAACCGGCCTAAATCCTCGCTCTGTCCAAATGGCTGTACCAGCAGCGAGACAACTGAGACGTATCGTGGGAACGACGGGCCGCGACTGCCGCTCGTCAACAACCACAACAGCCTTTTGACTTGGCGAGGCAACGGCAGAAATTCGCCCACCAGTTCCACAAATCCTTAGGCTCGGATGACATCGGCTCGTTAGTGCAATCTGAAAGAACGGTCCCGACCCGCTCGTTCATCGCAACCCGAACCTCGTTCACGGAATCGGCTTGGTATTTCAATGATTCTGCTTGATCAAATACTTCAAATGCCGCTGCACCGACTTCAGCGGCGTTTAACTTTCGACCGTTGGAATAAAAGCCGGCAATCCAAGGGCGCCGCAAACTGACGAGTTGCACGGTATCGGCTGGCAGCGAAGTTGGAACCAGCCGGCCCATTGACACACGAACTGTATCCTGGGTCTCTTCAACCCAGGCGTAATCCCAATTAATCCGCAATTCAGAGTCCAGTGGATTCTTTGAAGTGATTGCCTTTGCCTCAAGCCGGACCGGATTCGATAAAAGCAAAAGCAAGTCCGGCGCGAACTCGCTCAGTTTTCGTCGTTTAAGCAATTCCGTCGCCTGACCTCGCACCATCTTCCAAGGTGAAAAAACAGCTTGCCCCGCTAATGCACGTGACGCCTGATATTCCGGAATCTGACCAAGCGTCTTCACTCCGCACTCGGCCAACGGCCGTGTCGACATGCAGAACGAACTAAAGATGGCAGGCACGGCGGAGGGATTTGTGATCTCTGATAATTGCTTTTCCGCCGAAGTACGCTGCTTCGGCGTTCCGCCCAGCTGCTGTATCAACAATCCGATTTTTGGATTCCACCGCTTGTAAGACTGCTCAATCTCCGCATTCAATCGAGCCGCTTCCCGCTGCTCTTGCGGCGAGACCCATGAGTTCTCGACGCGATGGCAACCCAACCGTTCATAAACAGCATCCGCATTGACGGAAGGATCTCGATCATAAAAAACCCGCAACAAGTGCACGCGTTCTTGATCGTACAATCTATGCTTCCGACACCAGGTGGCCAACTGCCATTGCCCGTGCGGTTGATCGGACAAACCAGACCGCTGTTCCTGATATTCATCCAAAAGAGTTGACTGCGAACCGTCCGCAATACTCTCTTCAATCGAAACCCATTTCTTTGCCGCTTGTGTATACCCAGCCTGCCACCAGGACGTGCTCGAAGTCAAATTGGGACGCAGATTTTCTTTTAGGATTTCACGACGATCGACAGACTCTGATGATTCCTGCAATTCCCTTTGCAGAGGTTCCTGATCGGAATCGACGGCAGCCGCCGATGGTCTGGGCTTATTCGCCGCCAGAGCCGACATTGCCAGACAAACGGTAATGACACCGAACAACCAAATTTGAATCAGAATCTTTTTCACGAGGACGCCTCGCCAAAATTCTTGGGGGATTCGTTGAACACGATTCATGAAAACATCTGCATCAACATCCGAACAGCTTTGGGAAGATTGTAGTGAGAAAGAAGTAACCGTCTCAAACAGATTCTTGTTTCCTGTGAATGATGCAAGAAATTCACCCCCGTAGCGGCGGCTTCCAGCCGCAGTGGGTTTTCCTTATGCCGTTGGGCACCGCAGCATTGGGAAGCGGAGCTTCGAAGAGTTGCGTTTCCAAGCGGGAGTTTAGGAACGAGTAATGACACACGATGACAAGTGAAAGTTCGCTGGCGACAAAGAAAAAAACAACCCTCACACCGAGGTGTGAGGGTTATTAAAATGCCCGGCAATGACCTACTTTCACGCTGGTCGGCACTATCATCGGCCGCAAGAGCTTAACGGTCGTGTTCGGAATGGGAACGTGTGTTTCCTCTT
>CAILLA010000101.1 GCA_903834925.1 uncultured Schlesneria sp. | reverse complement strand
GGCGGCGTAAGCCCTCGGACATCTTCGTTCTGTAATTCGGATTCAGATTCCATGAAAGAATCCGAGGGCTTACGCCGCCCGGCTCGCCTCAGTGTCCAGTTTTCCGAGTTCGATGTGGCCGAAGGAAATCGAAGCCGTTGAGAATTGTCCCACATTAATATCGGATAATTTGCTTTTTGTTTATCGCTTTTGTATTTTTTGCGATCGTCGCAGAGCGCTGCGGTTATCGCCGGAGGAGTTCTTCCACACTACCTTGCATGTCCGACGGTCATCACGTCATGCTCAATCCAGACGGAATCATCAAGCCGCCAAACGATAGATCGTAGGATGATCGCATCCAGGGCCCGAAGCGTCACTTTACTATATGCTTGTAAACCCGATTCGGAGACTGACAGATGGACGAGAACCGATTCTGGAACATGATCGAAGACGCGTGGAAAATCTGTGGTGGAATGACGGAAATCCGTCAGAACCTGATCAGCGGCAACGCGTCGGAAAGCGATATTGAATCGCTGAACGATGCACGCGAAACGGTCGTTCAAGCATTGAAAGACATGCTTTCCGACCTTTCCCAGGAGGATCTACTTGCATTTGATCGCATTCTGGAGAGAAAACTTTACGATATTGATCGAGAAGATATCCATGAATTCACGGATGGTTCAGACGATGGCTTTCTGTATGCGCGCGGATTGATCGTAGCAGCCGGAAAAGGCTATTACGACGCGGTGAACGCGAATCCTTCTATCGCCATCTCTGATCTTGAATGCGAAGAGATGTGTTATTTGTCGTTTCATCTGTATTGGGATAAATACGAGACACCACCGCCGAACTCGGAAATAAGTCGTGAATCATGTTCCAATCTGGTGGCGTGGCCGGGGCTGAAGTAAAGACCCGGATCACTTTCTAACAAGAAGTTTCTATTGGAGAGCTTTTTTCCAATCAATTGCGCTAATAAAGATGTTTAACGCCGTTCAGTTAAGGACTCGAACCAATGGAAACGGACGATTTTCGGAGTGTGGTGGCAGAGGCGCTGACGTATTACCGCTTTCGCGGGGCGTCGCTGAGTTCCATTGGTACATTTACCAGATGTCGGACAGACTCGAAACAATTCAAGACGGAACGTGATCTGGCACTGGCCGAGCTTCAAAACGAGGGGTATGCCGAAAAGCGTGGCACGCTTTGGTATCTTCAGTCGTCTGCATTCAAATCGGCTCGTGGTGATGCTTATGCTCCTGTATTCGAAGAAATGGATTTTCAAATCGCCTTTGTAATCATCAGCTCTGGCGAGAATTGCGATCTCACAGACCTGGTCGGCAAATTGAATTTCGTCGTCAGGACATTTCTATCGTTCGATGAACTCTATGGGGGCTTGAACCGGCTTGTCTCATCGCGCCTGATCACTCACAAACGAGGGCTTTTTTCCCCTACGGAAAAGGCGACTGGCCTGCTTGCCGCTGCCAAATCCAAAGCCCGAGGATCCATGTACGACCAATTGAATGCATTGAAGCGATTGATTTTATGCCCTTGCTGTGGCACAGAACTCAAACGAGTCGATTGGCGGGTACCATTAACGGAAGCAGAACTCTTAGCCGCTGTCACGAAATGGGAACAAGCATCGAAGGCCGCACTTGCGGAAGTCATCTCAAAGAATGAACATTGAATGCTACGATCTGTTTGACTCGCCGTCATGGTCGCTTCTCTGTGTAGGCGATTTGAATGCAAGTTCGCCATTTTGTGGTCACACTCCTTTGAACAACTTGCCACGAAATTCAACCCACGCGACATTTCGAAATGGAGTACGATCATATGACCTTATGAAGAATGGCTGCCGTATGAAACCTGGATCGAACGTGACCTGGAGCCTGTGGTCCCGCAGCCAGCTGAATAAACCCTCCGCCATGCCAGAGGTCTTCGAAGCCGAAGCTCGCGAACACGCCGTCGCCGCACTCGTCGGCGGGAGCGAGATCGGCCACACGCGCGATACGATCCCTCAAGGCGTGGCCGTTTCAAATTGAGAAAGTTTTCGAACGCTGTTTTCGCCTCAGTCCAGATTTTTTATAATAATGCGACTCGGCAATCAGGAATATGTTTTTCAACAGGCCGCAGTTGCCGTCGACGAAAAGAACGCAGGTTGTCTGTGCATTGTCGAGGCTGATTGATTTTCGATACCGCACGTGCATAGATCGTGAACGCCGACTGACGATATGAATTTCCAATGTTTTTGGACAAAAAAGCTGTGCCACCCGAGATCCAGAGATTTATGGAAAGTAACGCGGGCTCGACTTTGATTGTCGAGCCCGCGACTTGATGTGATATTTGGATTGTGCTTTCTGAAAAGGTGAAACAATCGCTATTTCACCCAAATTGCAGCGAATTCATCGGTTGTCCCCAACGTATAGCCGCTGACCTGGGCCAGTCGATATCCTTGGGAAACCAGGTCATTGAACGTCTGTTGGTACTGTGCAGCGGTGAGGCCATGCCGAGCCTGCCATGCCGGAACGGTCGATTTATCCCAGATTGCTGCGTAGTTTGCGATTCCACCGGCAGGATACCCACTGACTTGAATCAGCCGGTATCCCTGACCCACCAGAGTATTAAACGTCTGTTGATACTGGGCCGCCGTCATCCCGTGATGCGCTTCCCATGCCGGCCCCGATGACTTATCCCAGATGGCAGCAAAGTTTGTGTTGCTTCCATTGGCATAGCCGCTGACGTGACGAAGGCGGTAGCCTTGTCCGACGAACAAATTAAATTCCTGTTGATATTCAGCAGCGGTCATATTGTGTTTAGCAACCCAGGCTGGCCCCGACGATTTTTCCCAGATTGCGGCAAAAAATGGAAAACCTCCAATTCCGTAACCGTTTACTTCGACCAATCGATAGCCTTGAGCGACCAGCGTATTAAACGTCGTTTGATACTGTGCCGACGTCATGCCGTGATGAGCTTCCCAGGGTGGCGACGATTCCTTGACCCACAGAGCCGCATACAGTGCCTGGCTGGAACCATAACCACTGACATCGACGAGGCGGAATCCTTGTCCAACGAGGTCGTTGAATGTTTGCTGGTACTGAGCGGAGGTGAGTCCATGTCGTGCAACCCATGCGCCGGCGGCGAACGGGCTAACGGTCACCGTGATTGGGGGAGAGGCAATTCCATTGGCCACGACGACCAGTTCGGACTGTCCATTTTCGATATTTGACGGCACGGCAAATTGTGTCGAGTGAATCGCAGCCCCTGTGGCAACAGCCATCGTCGAATGCTGATGAGTTCGGCAGTAAAACAAGTGCTGCGTGGTCAAATTGCGAATTCGAACCAAAGGGTAGTTCGTTGCCATTTGAGCATCGTCACCATAACAGCAGGCCTGAGACAGCCCGTTCAACTGTTTGCCGCTCAAACTGTAGTTTCCACCAGGTGCCAGATCTGTTGGGCAACTGACAATCACTGGCTTGGAACTGGCGTCGGGATTGTCTGTTGGTTGATAGATTTGCAAGTTATTGGTGCAAGTGGAAAAAATGACCTGGCCATTCGCCAGAAGTAAGAAACGGCAATTGAATGTGAGTGTGTTTGATGCGTTTGGTGGGCCTGGGATTTGATGAAGTGCCGTTCCGTCGAATTCGAAAAAATTGGTCGGGAATCCGGCCCATCCGGCATCGACGCCGGATGTGATGACGGGCCCGGCAACGCAGAGCACATGTCCACTGGGGAGTAATGTTGCGGGAGCGTCGAATGCGCGCATCAGATTTCCATTCGCATCTTTCGGGAAATCGGGGCCGGCAACCCACGTTCCCGGGGCGGTTGTCGTGGGTCCATGTGTATAGATAGCCGTGTGGCCCGATGCACCCGCTGCAAAGACTTTTCCATTGGGCATTAAGATTGCGGGGCCAACTTCGATTGAAACGTTCGGAACATTGAGAACCAGGTCTGCCGCAGCGGGGATGTTTGAATCGGCGATCCACTTGCCCGTGGCAATCACATATCGTTCGGATTGCGGGTGGTTATTGACTTCGGCCACAAGGATTGTCTGGTTGGGAAGCAGCGTCCAAGTTTCTTCCGAACTCGTGTCGTGCTTGTCGCCGCCGGTCGACCACGAGTTTGCAACAGGGTCGTAAATAACTGTCCCAACCGCGTTGATATTCCCAAGCAGTACGCGACCGTCCGGAAGAACACACGTGGGAGCATCGCCGATCTGCGCCCAACCAGGCGGATTCGGAACACTGATCCAACTGTCTGCGACCGGATCATAGATTGACACCGCCAGCAGATCGACAGCGACGTTGCTCGTGCCGTTGTATTCACCGCCAGCAACAAAGACTCGACCGTCCTTCAAGACCGCAGAAGCAAAATACAGGGGTGCGTCCGCAGGTCCATGCTGGGAAACGGGTGCGTTATTTGGCATCGGCTTCGTGGCATGCCATGATCCTTTGGAATAATCACCAAATGCATCGGGAACCAGCTTATGCCAATTCGCGGTTTGGTACTCGTGACACATAATGCTGCCATCCGTCAGCAATAACATGGTGTCGACCGAAAATGTTGGTTGCGTTGTTAATGGAATCCACCCTGCCATGATCTTGTCCCTTTCGTGAACGCACTGAGTAGTTTAAAGCAACATTCTTTCGTACGAGAAGTGTGCTGAATGTGATTCGTAATATCATATCAGCATACCATGTCGTAGCAATATTGCGACTAAATAGTACAATATCGAGCAGGCTTGTTGCGTGTCAAGTCAGTGTTTCGTTTTAGTTTGTTCTGGCTGTGCTCTGTGTTTCGTTTTGATTTCACTCTTCACTTTATTGTGTTGTGTGTGTTGTGTTTTGTTTTGCTATTGCGGCGTTTTGTGTTCGTACGTGTTGTTTGGCCAGGAAGGCTCGTACGCCACGGACTTTCCGTCGCGGCAGGATCGTGTGTCAGCTTCTTTGTTGTCAAAGCGGTTGAAACGGAGATTTGCTTTGGAATCGCGAATTCTCCCCAACAATCAAAGCCAGCGTACGGGCGAGTCGTCGTTCACTGACACCCAAAAATCATGGAAAATCCTGGTGCAAATCACCGTTAACTACCGCAAACGGGCAGAGCACCGCGAAGATTGCGAAGGAATCGGAGAAAGAATCGCTTGGTACCATTAACTCAATCATCGTGGCGGAATCGTGAGAGTGATGTTCTCGCGAAGACTTAGTTCCAGAGTACCTTCCAAACGTTAAGAAGAGGTGCTCTGTTTTCTGTTGACATGCGACATGTGTATGTGTAATGTGGGTGTCGTGTAAGTGTGTGTTTTCTCGCTTCTCTTCGAGGCGCTGTTAAACAAGGCGTTTTGGTGTTGAGCGCGTCTCGGCAAATGTGGGCCGAAGAATCCGGGGGGCGGCGAAGCGTCGAGAGAGTTGAACGTAGAAAGTTGAGAGTAGGACAATCAGGACATCGATTTCGTTTCTTATGCTGGTCTACATACCACTTTCTCTTTAACTACTTTCTGGTCGTTTCGGCCCGTCTCGCCTGGAATTTCAATGTCAAAACCTGATGACGACAATTGATCTTTGAAAATTCGGAAAGAATTCATAACGGATGGCCCCGCAGCGATTGATCCGTGCGGGTCGTTGTTTGCCTTGGGGATGCATCGCGTCGGCACGGGGTCGGAATCGACTCGAAAACAGACTGCATTTTTTCGTGCTTTCATTCTTTCGTGTTTTCGTGATCATCTTGGCGATTTCGCTGTTCGGGAAATGAAAATGAAAACTAATCACGAAAGTTCGAAAACACAAAAAAGAGAAAGGCAAACTCAATCGAACTCGATCGAACTCGATCGAACTGCGTCGAACTCGAACACCCCGAAAAACAGGAAAAATAATCGCTAAAAGCCTATGAATTATGGGGACTGATCGAAGTCGGTCGAACTTGATCGAACTTTGACACAAATTTTCTAGTGCGTAATGAAAGCCGAATGGAAGAGAAGATTTTGAAACTGGCACGAAGTTAACGAAGGGAAGTAAATCACAGAAAAGCAGGATAGTATCAGGACACTCGGGGAAAGTCGGAGTAAATTCTTTATCCTGACTTCCTTCGTCTCCTTCGTCTCCTTCGTTGAACTTCTGTTCAAAGGTCGTTTTATTCCATCGTTGATCAAGTTTGCCAACTTCGAAGCTGCAAAAATGCCTATGAAATCGGAACTTGGCCAACTTGGTCAACTTCAAGAACGTGACAAAAAGCCTATAAAAATCGGAACTTGGCCAACTTGGTCAACTTTACCAACGATTTTGCGAATTCTTGTGGCGCCCGATTTTCAATCCTGTTGCCGACGAAAACTTCATTGAATCGAGATAGTCCTGAATGGGTCTCGTAGTTCATCACGGGTGAAGTTCGCTTTAACGGATTCTGTTTAGATTTTTTTTGGCCATTGAGATTGTTACGTTGGTGTTGGTGGGGCTCGAAGACTCGACCCACCCTACGTGATTCGGCCGGACTGATGCCTTGTTTGCAACGGAATCGAATGCCGCACATGACTTATTCCATCGCGCGTCCGTATGAACGATTCGGGTTGGCGATCCTTTTCCTGGCGATCGTCCTCGGCGGTGCGATCTCCGATTCTTTTTCTGCGGAATCATGGAAGCCGAGTCCCGCAGTTCCGGCGGGGCAGCTGGGGCGCGATGTGAATCCCTTTATCGGGACTGGGGGCCTCTCATATCTGTGTGGCAATGATTTTCCAGGCGCGACATTGCCGTTTGGAATGGTGCGGCTGAGTCCCGATACGATCTCCAGCCTGGGGCAGCGCGCGATAAACTCATCGGGTTATTTTTATCCTGATCCGCGTATTCTGGGGTTTAGCCATACGCGGCTGGCGGGGACAGGAGCGACCGAGGGGGGGAATTTTCTGGTGGTTCCCTGTCTGGCCGAATCGGCAAAGTCCGTCCGACGGGGACTCAATACCGCCTATTCGCATACCGATGAACTGGCCTTTCCGGGATATTATGGACTCGGCCTCCCCAAGTTGGGGATTTCTGCCGAACTGACCGCGACGAAGCGAGTCGGTCTCCATCGCTATACGTTTTCAGCAAATCAGACACCGCATATTCTGATTCATGTAACCAGCGTTCTTGGCAAGGGTTCGAGCAAGTCTGGTGAGGTGAGAATCCTTCCAGACGCTAACGAGGTCGAAGGTTCCGTTCAGACGTTCGGGACATTTTCGAAGCGATACGGTGGATTGAAGGTTTATTTCGTTGGTAGGTTCGATAAACCGATCACCGAGTTCTCGACGTGGGCAGGCGAGACGACGTCGCCTGGAAACACCATTGCCAAGGGGGATGATGTCGGCGTCGATCTGAGTTTCAAACCCGCCGACAAGCGTCAGACTTTAGGGTTGAAGTTGGCGATTTCTTACGTCAGCATCGCGAACGCTCGTGCCAATCTGGAACGGGAAGTGGGCAATGCCGATTTCGATCAAGTCCTCGAAAAAGCCGTCGCCGAATGGGAAGAGAAACTTTCTCGGGTTCAAGTGACTGGTGGAACCGATCGGCAACGCCGTATTTTCCGTACCGCACTTTATCACTCATTCCAAATGCCGACGGTCTTCAATGACGTGAATGGAGACTACCTCGGATTTGATCACCTGATCCACAAGGCTGATGGGTTTGAGTACTACACGGACATGTCTTTGTGGGATACGTTTCGGACCGTGCATCCGCTGTTCAATCTGATCGCGCCGCGAGAACAGACGGACATGTTGAAGTCGCTTTTGAAGATGGCGGAGCAGGGGGGATATTTGCCTCGTTGGCCTGCGGGAGGTGGATATACAGGTTCGATGTTCGGGACACCGGCCGACATCGTGATCACCGAATCCTACTTAAAGGGACTTCGCGAATTTAATGCAGAAGCGGCCTACCATTTCATGCGAAAGACCGCTCTTGGCCCCGTCCCACCTGGTTCACCGTTTTCAGGTCGAGTCGGGGTCGAGCACTATTTAACTCATGAATACTGTCCTGCCGATCTGATGAAGAAGTCGGTCGCGAGCACGATTGAGTTCTGTTATGCCGACCAGGCGATCGCTCGACTTGCGGACGCTCTGGGGTATCCAGAAGACGCGAAGATCTTCGAGAAGCATGGGCGCTACTATCGCAATCTCTGGAATCCGGAGACTCAATTCTTCCAACCACGTAATTCCAACAAGAAGTTTTCCGATGCGTTCGAACCGGAAATGCTGACCTATCTCGATATGAGTGGAAAGTTCACTCATGCGTATGTTGAGGGGAGTGCCTGGCAATGGCGTTGGGGCGTTCCGTCGGATGCGTCAGAGTTAGTTTCACTGTTCAAAAGCCGTGAATACTTTGTCGAACAGTTGGATGATTTTTTTGTCTATTCACCGAAAGGAGTCGGGCTGAATCCGAATGCCTATTATTGGCACGGAAATCAACCGGACATTTACGCCGTTTATCTGTTCAACTTTGCGGGTCGACCGGACCTGACTCAAAAGTGGGTGCGGTGGATCCTCGACACAAAATACGGGCATCGCGACAACGGGATCGATGGGAACGACGACGGAGGCACACTGTCAGCCTGGTACGTCTTGAGCTCGCTGGGAATTTTTCCCACTGCGGGAACAGATCGCTACGAAATCGGCAGTCCCCAATGGGATCGAGTGGAAATCAAGTTACATGAAAAGGAAAAACCACTGGTGATCATGTCCGAGAATGGAGGAGCAGATCATCCCTACGTTCAAAAGATCTGGTTGAACGAGAACCGGGTCAATCAACTTTGGTTGCAGCACGGAGAACTCGCAAACGGCGGCACGCTGAAATTTGAAATGGGAGAGAATCCTGCTGAAGTTCCAAGCAAATGAAAACCTTGTTTTATAATGCGAGCCGGGGGAGTCATCCCCCGGATTCTTAGGCCACAAACGTTAACGACGCTTTCAAATGAAAAGACAAATTAATACGAAGAATCTGGGGGATGACTCCCCCGGCTCGCCTGGTAGATACATTTTTCTGGGAGTGAAATATGGCTGAGCAAAAAACGAAAAAGACTGGTGAAAGTGTTGAAGCCTTTATTGACGCAGTTCCCGACGCTCAAAAGCGCGAGGATTCATATACTCTCCTCAAAATGATGGAGGAGATCACGGGTGAAGTTCCTCATATGTGGGGGCCGAGTCTGATCGGGTTTGGTGACTACCATTACAAGTACGAAAGCGGATGTTCGGGGGACTGGTTCGTTGTCGGGTTTTCGCCGAGAAAGGCCGCGATCAGCATTTATCTGACCTGCGGATTGCATGAACAGTTTTCATCGCACCTGCAAAGGCTTGGAAAGATTAAAACGGGAGTCGGTTGTTTGTACGTCAAGAAACTGGCGGACATCGATCAGGCCGTTTTACGTGAAATGATTCAGATCAGCGTTAAAAGTCTGGCGAAGACGGTCAAAGAGAAGGCAACAGCGAGCAAAAACAGAGCCAAATAGGAAGGACGTGTTCGAACGATTGCATTGAATTCGTGTGCCACTGCATGACTGTCTTCGGTCACGCAGCGCTTATTGACCGGCAAAAGAAGAAGACACTGCGTCGCCGAAGACTCCGATGCAGTGGCACAGGACCCTGTAAAATCCGGCAGATTCGATAAAACCGGACTTTCCGCGTGACCCCGTTTTCGGTTTGCTTAAAACCG
>CAILLA010000100.1 GCA_903834925.1 uncultured Schlesneria sp. | reverse complement strand
TGGACGGCGCGGAAGTTAGCAGATGGCAAACCTGGGTCAACGCCTCAAGACGCTCTGCCGATCTTCGAACGGTTGTCGATCGATCCGCACGTCTGGTGTAAACTCGTGGGAGGATTTGGTCGTCTGTTCTGGAACGTCGCCGGACGGCCTCAGACGATTGATGCAACCCGAAGTCGGATCGGTCGACACCGCTATCACATCCCCAAACAAACTCGGGATCTCTTGCCAACCGGGTGATTTCCGCAGCGAGCCAATTGGCTTCGCTTGCAAGTTGAAATAAGCGGTGACAAACGCGAACCGCTACTCGCGGTCACGCACCTAATGCGATCTCATCTAATGCGATCGCACTTCTTCCGCGCTGTTTACGCGCATGAACGCCAATTCGACGGCCTCGGACATGGGGCGGCACGTGTTTCACCGACGTGAAAAAAGATTCTTGCGTTAATGATTCGGCGTTCGGAACGATTTCTCCCGTTATTCGTTCTCGCAGACTGTTCTGAGGACCTCAGAAAAGCTGTGTCCCCCTGGTTAAAGGCAACTTTCAAACAAGTTGTCGCCGATCGATTTCTGTCACCATTAACGATTGACGAGCGGCATGATCCGATCGGTCCCGATGCGAGTAGCGATGGTTTCCGGTGCAGCCAAAAAGGTTTTTTGCCGTTAACGGTGGCGGATTACCTCGACTTGCTCGATTGGACGGCGCGGAAGTTAGCAGATGGCAAACCTGGGTCAACGCCTCAAGACGCTCTGCCGACCTTCGAACGGTTGTCGATCGATCCGCACGTCTGGTGTAAACTCGTGGGAGGATTTGGTCGTCTGTTCTGGAACGTCGCCGGGCGGCCTCAAACGATTGACGCAACCCGAAGTCGGATCGGTCGACACCGCTATCACATCCCCAAACAAACTCGGGATCTCTTGCCAACCGGGTGATTTCCGCAGCGGGCTAATTGGCTTCGCTTGCAAGTCGAAATAAGCGGTGACAAACGCGAACTTTTGCGCGGGGTCACGCACCGATCGCGATCTCATCTAAGGCGATCGCACTCTTCATCGCCATTCAGTCGCAAAAACGCCAATTCGAAGGCCTTGGACATGAAACGGCACCCGTTTCACCGACCTGAAAAAATCTTCTCGCGTTGATGATGCGGCGTTCGAAACCTTTTCTCCCGTTATTCGTTCTCGCAGTCTTTTCTGAGGACCTCAGAAAAGCTGTGTCCCCGTGGTTAATATGGAACCTAAAAACGAAAACGCTTGTTCAACGCAATCTCTTGGTCGCTAATCAAACTTATCATATTTTTAAAATCCATCATTCCGATTTGCCTTCGGCGACGATGCTTAGATTGAATGTCTGCTGCAGATCAGGTTCTCCAGCGCGTTTCCACACGAAGTTTTGAACAAGCTTATTCTTCGAAATCGTACCTGTTCCTGTAACGCCGCCGACTGCCGCAGGGTTAATGGCGCCTTTTGCAGCTTGAACTCGGCGCGTGTTCGTTATCTTGTATTTGTCGTTTCCGGTAAATTGGCACTCGTATTGCATAATTGCCCCGTTCTCAACCGAAGTCTCTAAGGTCATTGTTTTGCCATCCCGCGCTACCACCTTCGCTTCTGCGCTTTGAGAGATGCCTCCTCCCGTGTATTTTCCTTTCCAAACGGTCCCGAGCGCCGCAAGACTTTTCTTTTCTTTCTCGGCGGTACCGGGTTGATCGTCGCCAGCGGCATGAAGCTTCTCAATTTCCGCGTTCAGATCTTGATTCTTCCGTTCTGCCAATTGAAGTTTTGCTTCGAGCAACTCAATTTTATCTTTGAGTCGTTTGATCTCATCAGTGTCGTCGCACCGGCCGATCGATGCGCCCGACATAACAAATACAAGAATCAAAACGAAAAATCGCTGGTTCATAGAGTGGCCCCTCATAAACTGTGGAAACAGAATTCGGATGTGAAAAGTACGGTTCTATCGCCGAACGTCTGAGGTAAGCGGCACGGTAGTCCGTGTCCGCTTGACCGCCTTGTTCGATTGTCTTTTTTGAAAAGGAGTTAAGCGATGAACCGAAGGTCTTTATTCGGAGCAATCGGGGCCGCTGTTGCGTGGTGCATATCGCCGTTGATTGCAAAAGCATCAGCCAAAGGGAATCAAATTGAAATCGGTGAAACGGTTTATCTGAAGTCGGGAGGAGTGGCGATGAGAGTCATGGAAACAAGCGACAATGTGCGTATGGTGTCATGCGCTTGGACAGCGAAAGACGGGGTTGAGCAGCATCACACATTTCCTGACGTGTGCGTAACACGCACTATCCCGAGACCACAATAAGCATGTCTGGGTGATAGGGATGTTCGCAGTGGTGTCCATTGATGTCTTGCCATACGCAGAGAAAGAATCCTGGCCATGTAGAAGGTTCTTGGACAATCATTTCGATGGTGCCTGTTTTCAGCTTAACAATCATTCCTCGTTTTAATTCTGTCATTTGAGAAACCTTTCAATCCATTTAAGTGAAGTGAAACTGTGTTGCGTTTATGTATTTCAATCGAACGTTAAAATTAACCGGCGGCGTACTCGCCGTCCGCGTTGAATGCCTTGTTCGGGCATTTTACCGGATTTGTCCGATTTGGAAATCGCATTCGCAGGTCAATGCTGTGGTCTTTTGCCTTAATTGGACTTATCCCCTTTTCCGAAAATTTTACTGGATGTGTTCATTTTGGAAATCGTATTTGCACTTCCCTGTTGGCGTCTTCTTGCGTTAACTGTATCTGGCAGCTCTCTTAGCCATTCACCGCAATTACACAGTCACCAAAATTGTCACCGTAAGATCCTGCTAAGTCCGAAATCATGAAAAACACGTCTGCGCCCTGTGGACCGACTGTGACATTCACCGAATCAATACCGGCGGGAAAGTCAATGATTTGAGGAATCGGACCTGCACTGGATTGATAATGGTAAACAAGGACAATTAGTCCGCCCAGAGGAATGGGATTCTTAGGGATGCCAATCTGCGATCCATCCATTTGGCCGCTGCCATGAAAATCAACAAAGTGAGAACCACTGTCCAGTGTCCACCGATCGCTTGTTCGGGGACGAATGCTATAGGTGTGATGTGGTAGCAAGGTACGGCCTTCCTGCCAAGTATTAACGGCGGCACGTACTCGTGCAAACGTATATTTGAGCGTTCTTTCGATATAGCACGCATATGTGTCCCAAGAGCCCCATTGCGGGCTAGTATAAGAAAACACATCATCAACATTCTGACCCACTTTTGATGCAGCGAAAGCTACGATAGTGCCATCAGGCAAGAGAAAGCCCCTCTCGTCTCCACTTACACCAGGATTGTGGGCGAAGTTGGGGAATTCTGGTTCATTGACCAAAATTTCTGGCTGACTCCATTGGATTCCATCGGATGAATATCGTCGTCTCAACACCATTTTTTGTTGCGTGGAACTGCTAGGCGGTTCAATACCCCACAAATCAAACAAAACGTATTGCCCATTGCTTTCATCAAACTTGACATCAATTGAGGCCGCGTCCAGATCAGTCCCATCAAAGTCCTTGACCGTCACCGGAGATGACCAAGTGACCGCGTCATCCGAAGTCACAAAACGAATTGAATTGATTTGTTGGTTAGGTGCGTGTAGTGTTGTATCTGTGAACCAACAAAGCAGATTGTTATCTCTTACAACGACGGTTTGCTGGCCAGCACCATAGTAGCCATCGGTGGGATTGGTTGGCTGGATAATTATTGCCGGATCTGCTGGATTCGACTCCCACGTTTGTCTCAAAGTGTACTTCTCGTACGGCCCTTCAATGTGATCTGAACGAGCAACGTACATAGCCGTACCGAATTGCGTCGGACAGCCGCTATAGAAGAGGTACCAGTGACCTTGAAAAAGAACAACACTTGGATCGCAACAACAACAGTCACTGCAGACGATCGGACCCGGAGGGTAGCTGCCGTAATAGGGATATAGCACTATTTGCGGATCAGACCATTGAATGCCATCGTCAGAGGATGAATGCCGAGTTAGATCCCCACCCCCTACTCCATGGAGGCCGTAGTCAGCGGCACAGCAGAAAAGATGGTACTTGCCATTCCATTTTACAATGACGGGTGCATATGCGTACCCAATTTGGTAAGGCCCAGGGAAAGTGGGGCGGACCGTAGTGTCACTCGCAACGGATTGATTCCCATTGAAGATACGGCCAAGGAAACGGATTTCGTTCTGCCCCATGTCAAAAGACTCCCCTAGGTTGTGTTGCCGAACGAAGTTAACCGGAATGCGGGTTCAAAGATTTGCGCATCACGTGAGACGTCACCGCATTCTGGTTCAACGTAGTGTTGGCTTGGCGGCTGCGGCAAACAAACCTGAAAACGACCTTGAAGATCGGTGACACATCCTGCGTCGCCGCGGGTTTCCGCATCAACGCTGTTATGCGTAAAACCGCCGCGACGCAGGCGAGCGTATCGCACAGATCGTAATTGTCAACCGATGACTCACGCCCCCTTCTACGCTGGACGGAGTCAACGCCAACGTTCAATTAACCGGCGGCGTACTCGCCGTCCGTGTTGAATGCCTTGGTTCGGCATTCAACGAATTACGATACAAATTGATTCAGCTAACGAAAAGCGAGGCCGTGAAATGCGCTTATGAGTCCTGACTGTGTCTACTCCAGTGCAAACGGGACAAACGTCCGGAGCAACACTGCTTGTGCGGCTAGTTCAGCCGCGCGAACATCCTTGTAAATCTGATCATACTGACTTTCATCCGTCTCCGCAGCCGCACATCCAGCTGCCGACGCGGCGCACGATATGGACGCCAACACATTTGCGGCAGTTCGTCGCCATGCGGAAGATGCGTCAACTGCTGCAGACGTCGCGTATGCGAGTGCATCTGGTGACTTGCCGCCGGACCATATCGCCTGCGCTTCCTGTTGTGCAATGGTACACGCCATAGCCAATTCGGTCTCGTCAGCATTGCCTTTGGCAAATCGTTCGGACACGTCTACCGCGCTACGGCAACCGTCAGGAAGCAACTGCCAGACTCGACGAACGCAAGCGGCGGTGAAGAGGCGAATTTCTCGCTGGAATTTGTCTATGGGCAGCGATCGAATCATGGTGTCGGGATCGAGACAAGCGAACCACTCGGCTTCGGTCAAAAGTATGAACTCCTTTGCCGAACTAATTATTATCCGCGATTGATCGCGGATAACACCAAATTTCCGGTGATATCCGCGATAGCGCGATGGTTTTCCGGCCATCGCGGATATCACAATACTGCCGCGATAGCATTTTGCAAGTGAATTTTGCTGCGACGTTGAATAATTTTGATCACTAATCGTCTGTTCACTGTCGAGAAGGCAGAATCCGTGTACGGGGGCGTCGACGCGACGCACGCCGGATCACGCAACGATCACATCGGGCGAAGAATCAATATCGGCGAAGGATTGCTGAAAATGGAAAACAGATGACATCACTTGTATCCTGTAAAAACTAATTATAGGATATGATTGTGGTTTCATTCGGCAGACCTGTTTCTGGCGTAGGGGGGGACGATGTCGGTTAACGAGTTTTCCCGTTTACTGGTCAGGGCTGATGTCGGCGAGAAGGGGCAGAGGTGGTTTCCGAGTTGGATCGGGAAGTATGCGTTTTTCCTGAAAAAATCGCGATCCGATCGTTTGGCTGTTGATCGCCAGACGGTCATCGAATTCCTGCGATCATTACGTGACACTTCCGTTCCCGCCTGGCAACGTTTGCAGGCTGCGTCTGCCATCGAATGCTACCGGGATGTTGTATTGTGTTCGGCAGAGCCAAACTTAAGCGATGTCATACAGAAATTGACGGAGATTTCCGATCACGAACGAAATGGACGCAATGGGGCTACCACCGATAACAGGGCGATGACCGAATTGATCGGTCTGATCGATCCGAATGAGCCGCCATTGATTCAGCAACTGCGCCGAGAATGTCGCTTGATGCACTATTCCTATCGAACCGAGAAAGCGTATGCCGGTTGGGTTGAGC
>CAILLA010000099.1 GCA_903834925.1 uncultured Schlesneria sp. | reverse complement strand
GAGGAAACGATCGCAAAAACCCTATGAATTACGAGGAATGGTCGAAGTCGGTCGAACTTGGTCGAACTTTGACACCAGATTTCTCGGCGGCGTGATGACAGCCGAACGGAAGAGAAGATTTTGAACAAAAGGAAACGAAGGTAACGAAGTGAGGAGAAAGCAGACAAAGAGGATGCAGCTTGAATTTCCAGATGATCTCGGCGCTTATGCTTCATTCAATTGCGGAGTCACTGGCCATACGCGAAGCGGAGCTTCGAAGAGGGCGTTCCCAAGCGGGAGCTTGGGAACGAGAACTGGCGGAAAGTTGGCCAAGTTGGCCAACTTCAAACCTGAAAAAATGCCTGAAAAAATGGAACTTGGCCAACTTTGCCAACTTGGCCAACTTTTTTTCAATCTTTCGATAGGATGAATGGAACTGATGTGACACATGGGACTTATGGGTGAAGAATTCAAACCGGAGTTTTGTCTGGGGCGCCACAAAGCATATGGTAGCCGACGTCGCCCGCGTTGCCCCGCAGTTGCCATCGAAGGCACATGCGTGCCGTACGGTCGAAATTTCCTAATAATTCCGACGAATCCGTGGTTAAAAAAATCCTGATCGGATCTTGATTTCAAAACTGAAGGTCGCTGCGAACGAGGCGTCCGTCGTGCAAGGCTGATGCGACTAATACGGCGTCGACTCCGAGATGATTCAAGCGATTCAAGTCGTCTCGACTACGAACTCCTCCTCCGGCGATTAATTGCATTTTCGGAAATTGCTGGCGAATGGATTGGCAGAGGGAATCGGTCGAACCGCCGGTCCCCATCCCGACATCCGAGAGATCCAGGACGATGATCGAGGTGACATTTGCTTGAACGACCTGGTGAATAATTTCTTCTAAGTCGTGGCTCCAGCCGCTGGAATCGGCCGAAAAACGGGGGACGCCGTTTTGCAGATCCAGACTGAATGTCACGTTGGACACACTGGATACAATACGGGCAAGATCGGCAGGCGAACGGCAGGTTTCCAGACCGACAACGACATGAATTCGACCTTCGACTTGAACTTGCACTGCTTCCAAAGGCTGGCGAACACCTGCGTCGATGAGCAATTCAAAATCATTAGCGATCAACTGACGGTAACGTTCGTAATTTGGTTTTTGTTTGAGGATTCCGTCGAGATCGGCAAGATACAATTGATTGAGGCCAAATGAGTTTCGAATGGAAAGTGCGACGGCGAGGGGATCACTACTCGAGGTCAGTTGACTGACGATCGGGTGATACTGGTCACGTCGTCCCGCGACTCCGCGAACGACGAGGCCGTTTTTCACATCGAGTACGGGAAGAACCTTCATTCGGTAAATCCTTTTCCGTAGTGGCTGGCTAAAAAGCTGGGACGCGGAATAATCATCTGTTGAAACATATTTACAAGTGACGCTTTGAGTTAACGAAATCAGAAGGCTGAAAGCGGATCGACATCTTCAAGCAAGGAATTTTTGAATGACCGAAAGTACAATCCCCGCAGTCGGTGACAAGGCTCCTGCCTTTGACCTGCCAACGTTTCCCAAGGGTCGCACGAAGCTGAGCCAATTCAAAGGGAAGCAGAACGTCGTCCTTTATTTCTATCCACGTGACGACACCCCGGGCTGTACGAAAGAAGCTTGCGGGTTCCGTGATGAGATTGGTGAATTTCAATCGGCGGAAACGGTTGTGCTGGGGGTCAGTACTGATAACGTCGAATCGCATGAAAAGTTTGCCGAGAAGTTTACGTTGCCGTTCCCGCTGCTCGCTGACGAGGATCATGCCGTCGCCGAAAAGTACGGAGTTTGGGTCGAAAAGAATATGTACGGTAAGAAGTCGATGGGGCTTCAGCGAGCGACATTTCTGATCGACAAGACGGGAAAGATTGCCGCCGTGTGGCCGAAGGTCAAAGTCGACGGACATATCCGTGAGGTCGTGAAGGCGCTGGAAGACTTGGGATAGACTGATCGGTCGATTACTATCGGTAGATCATGCAAGTTCCACTGCGAATCGATGCGACGACGCTTCCGGCTCTGATTTTCGGAGCCGGTCTTGTCGTCGTTGCCATTATCATGGCTGCTTTTGTCTGGCGTGCTCGCCGAGAATTAGACTCGATTATCGAAGGAGATGATGGGGCGAAGCTGCATGCAGACCGCCAGTTTCGTCGACGGATCCAAGTCAGTTTCATGCTCGCCGCGATCGGAATCATGATTGCGGCCGGGGATCAGTTGGACAAGTTCTTCGGTCAGCGCCCGATGATGTTCCTCGTCTGGGTCGGAGCCGTCATTGTGCTGACATTCTGGATGGTGTTGATGGCGTTGGGCGATTGGTTGTCGACAATCACGTATTCAGAAATCGCCAAAGCCAAACTCCGATTTGAGCGTCGGGAACTGGAAGAGCAGATTCGGCGCTATCATGCTTCGACAAATGGTCACGCCGTAAGTGACTCGGAAGAATCGTGATCGACAGGTTGAATTTGGCGGTAAATAACGTGCCGCCATACATTTCCAGCGATATCGAGCCGAACTTCCTGCATTTTCGAGTGTCTGTTAGAATCGGCGAACATGGCTCGGACGACTCAATCCGAATCCAACGATGACTGACAGAGACAATTTCTACCGAACGAGTATGAAACATGCGTAACGAATCGGAAATTCCGCTGACAGACAATCCTTTTTCGATCCCGGTGGCGGATCGATTGAAGCGATTGCCTCCTTATTTGTTCGGCAAAATCAACAAGCTGAAGTATCAGCAACGTGTCGCCGGGGTCGATGTGATTGACCTGGGGATGGGAAATCCGACGGACGCTCCTGATCCACAAATCACCGACAAAATGCAAGAGGCATTGCTGGAAGCCAAGAATCATCGTTATTCAGTGGCCAACGGTATCGCCAGTTTGCGACGTGAAGTTGCCAAGCGATACGATCGGAAATACGGCGTCAAATTAAACGGTGACGACGAAGTCATCGCGTGTCTCGGTTCGAAAGAGGCGTTCAGTCATATGTGCCTGGCTCTCATGGGCCCTGGCGATACAGCCATCGTGCCAGCGCCGACATTCCCGATCCATGCTTATTCGGTGATGTTGGCCTCCGGCAACGTGATTGCTCTGGACGTACGCGATCCGGCTGAATTCCTGAGGAACATTGCTTATACGTGCGAACATCTTTACCCAAAGCCGAAACTGGTTGTCGCCAATTTTCCTCACAACCCGTCAGGAACCTGCATCGAACAGCGATTTTTCGATGAGCTTGTGGTTCTGGCCAAGCGATATAAATTCCTCGTCATCAGCGATTTCGCTTATGCGGATATTTGTTTTGACGGCTACCAGGCTCCAAGTTTTCTGGCGTCTCCAGGTGCCATCGACGTCGGAGTCGAGCTGACCACGATGAGCAAAGGCTTCAGCATGGCCGGTTGGCGCATCGGGTTCTGTTCGGGCAATCGCGAGATGGTTCGGGCACTGGCCACGATCAAGGGCTACTACGACTACGGCATCTTCCAGGCCAGTCAGATTGCTGCGATTATCGCTCTGAGAAATTGCGAACCCGCAGTGGAAGCGATCGCAAAAGAGTATCAGATTCGCCGGGATGCTCTTGTCGACGGGCTGACGCGAATTGGCTGGGATGTTGAGAAGCCGAGGGCCGGAATGTTCGTATGGGCAAAAATTCCCGAACCATGGTCTGAAATGGGTTCGATCGACTTCTCGATGAAACTGCTGCAGGAAGGTGGCGTGGCGGTCAGTCCTGGCCGTGGTTTCGGCGAGGAAGGTGAAGGCTATCTCCGATTGGCGATCGTTGAAAACAGTCAACGTTTGCGACAGGCCGTTCGCCAGATTCAGGGATGCCTCAAAGTCGAGGGAGCTCCCGCCGCGTGACGATGAAGCGCACTTCGGGTCGTCTGTTGATACCACGCAGTCGGCGGCTGACGATGGACGTACTGCACTATCATCAACAGTCAGCGACGTGTGCTCATGATCGTCTATTCGATTTGAAAAACGTTGCCGAGCTTCGGTCACGGTTGACGACTCGAATTTCCTGGCCGATCCTCTTCATCAAAGCGTTTGGAATCGTTGCCGCACACCGACCGGTGTTGCGGCAATCATTCCAGTGCTGGCCCTTGCCGCACATTTATCAGCACGCGGAAAACGTGGCAATGTTGGCGACTCATCGAGTCCATGCCGACGAGCCTTGGGTGTTATGGTCTCGATTCGTCCAGCCTGAACTGCAACCATTGCAAAGCTTGCAGGCAAGGTTAGATAGATACCTCACGGAGCCGATCCCCCAGGCCTTTCGGCAGCAATGGCAACTGAGCGGGCTGCCGACGTTCTTCAGGCGGATTCTGTGGTGGTGGACGTTAAACGTTTCGCTATCGAAACGGGGACATCGTGCAGGGACGTTCTTCCTGACGACTCTCGCTGGAAAAGGGGTCGAGATCCAGGATCCTCCGGCATTCCTTACCAGCAATTTGACATACGGACCATTGGACGAACAAAGCCGATGCCGAGTGACAATGTCGTACGATCACCGATTGATGGATGGTTCGTTTGTCGCTGATTGTCTGATCGAACTGGAACAGGTTCTCAACAATACGATCGCAGGCGAGTTGGAAGCGATCACTCATGAAAGGCCAGAATGAAGGAACTTCGAGGACGGACGGCATTGATTACGGGTGCGTCGCGCGGTCTTGGTCTCTTTGTTGCGAAGACCCTGGCCCGCGAGGGAATGAATGTAGCCTTAGCCGCACGTTCGCCTGAACTTCTTGAACAGCTGGCGACCGAGATTCGGCAACTTGGCGTTCGGGCAGTCGCTTTTCCAACAGACGTCGCGGATGAAACTCAGTTGCGTCATCTGGTTGAAGCAACACTGAAGGAGTTCGGATCGATTGACGTGCTCATCAACAATGCGGGGATCGAAGCCTTTCGTCCTTATCATTTGATTGAACCGAAGGATATCGTTCAAACGATTCAAGTGAATTTTACTTCTGCGATGCTGCTGACTCGATTCGTGCTGCCACATATGTTGAAAGCGGGACGAGGGCACGTGGTGAACATGGCATCGACAGCGGGAAAGTACGGGCCTGCATTCGGTGCCGCATACGGTGCCACAAAGTCTGCGATGATTGCGTTCACTCAAGCGTTGCGGGGAGAGTTGTATAAGACTGGAGTCAGCGCTTCTGTCATCTGCCCAGGGTTCGCAACCGATGGGGGGGTCTACGAAGTGATCAAACAGAGGACTGGTCGCGGAACTCCGTGGTATCTGGGATCAACAACCGCCGAGGCGGTTGCCAGGGCGGTGTTGAAATCGATTCGCAACGATCGGCCCGAACTGATCGTCAATTTTCCCGCGTTACGCCCGGTGTTTGTGTTATGCCAGGCGTTTCCGCGACTCGGAGAATGGATCGTGCGGCAGGCGACTCGACGATTCCTGAAACAGGCTGCAACACGAGACTGAACTCATAAGGCGATCACTCATCTCATTTTGGTTTGACCACCTGCTTTTGATGCAGCAGGAAAGTGACAAGAGAGCGAAGATCGGCTTCGTTCAATTGTTCGGCGAAGTTTGAAGGCATTGGCGAAAGGTTTGTGAGCCGTACTTCATCGATATCGCTGTTCGGGATCAGGACCTCTTTGCCTTGGATATCACCCAAGACAAGTGTGTTACCTTCTTCTCGAAGCTTGAGTCCGGCGACGATCAGCCCGTCCTTTTTGGCCACGACAGTACCCCGAAATGCTGCGTCAACGTTGCGATTAGGGTCGAGGATGTCTTCGAGTATTCTCTCTAATCCACGATGGCCAACGCCATCGAGTTGAGGGCCGACTTTACCACCTTCGTCGTTAATTCGATGACAGGCGACGCACGATTTCTTGAAGACGATGAGACCCGATTCCGGCGTTGCTTTGGACGTTGCAAAACTCGCCGAAAAATTAGCGATTAATTTCTTTAATCGATCATCGGCAGCAGGTAACCCCTGAGTCAGTTCATTCACCTTATTTTCGCGATCCGGGATTGGCACAGAGGAAAGCCGATCGAGTATTGGCTTGTCCTGAAGTAAACGGGCAGAGGCTCGTCCCGTGACAATCAACGAGAATAACAGTTCTCCACCTTCCTGCGTTCCGGCCATGGCCAGGGCGATCGGTTGCTGTAACGGAGCGGGAGCATTGCGAAGGGCCGTGGCAAGCGCGTCAAGAGATTCCGTTGAATTTACGGAACCCAATAATTGAGCGGCGTAGGTTCGCAACGTCGATGGTTCAGTCGGACTTTGAACGATTGAGGACAATGCCGAGATCGCGGCGTTGCGAGACAGGTTTAGACCGGATTGTGCGGCAGCCATTCTGACGGGAGTATCAGCCTGGGGATTTGAAATCAGCTCAACGACGGGATTTGCGAGGGATTCAATGTGCAATTGATCGGCGACTTTTACTGCTGTCGCAAGCGTCGCGTCCGCAAAGGCGAACTCGGGCACGGGAGCTGCAACGACTGCTGGCTCGAATCGTCCGATGGCCAGCCAGGCATATGCGGTTGCGGTATCTGCATCGACCGCTTCAAAGACAGCCAGCTGTCCAGTTCTACCTTTCAGGTCCCAGGAGTACTCTCTGGCGACGTCGTTTCTTGGAGGAATTTCCTTGGCGATGACTTCACCGGAATCAACCAGTTTCAGGCGAACGTGGTTGACTGCGGGGGCGTTCGTGCCGGGCAGGGCATTATGTCCACACATCCAAAATGTCAGTTTCTCGGGGACTTTAAAAGGTGCGGAACGGAGAATGCCTGTCAGTTGTTCGCCATTTACAATACTGTCGAAAAACCACGCGTCCGGATTTCCATCTGTCGAATTGCGATGTCGTACACCCCAAGGACTGGGTGTCGCCGCGCTGCTCAGAGGGATATTTTCCCAAGGGGCCGATCGGGGCTGGCGTGGATCGAGCAGCGTGACCGTCAATTTTGTGGCCCACTTTCCAAGCGCTGTATCCGCGGACATCCGGCTTCCTCGTTGAGACAATCCCGTAAAGATCGCCTGGAATAACGAAGCTTGACGCGGAATATCCGCTGCAAATTTCTGCTGGATGTACTCAGCGACTTCGTCGAGTCGCTGTGGACTGACGTGCTTGGCCACGTGCGACAGACTCTTTTCGATAACCGGTTGGGGAAGGTCGTGTTGTCGGAGATAGTCAAACGTGAACCAGGCGGCGGATTCACTGGGGACAGCCAAAGCAATTTCCGCCACACTGGCCAATTCGTCCTGGTTCAGCCGAACATCTGTGATTTTCGAGACGGCATTTGTGGGACGCAGTTGATTTCTCAGAGCGATTCGGGACGCGTGAATCAATTGCAAGTCATTGGAATCGGTGGACTTCCAGAGCTGTACGAGCGGTTGCAAGTTCGCGGGGTCGGGGTGCCGACCAAGAGCTTCGGCTGCGGCACGCTGGACGAATGGGTCCGAGTCTTGGATGGCTGTACGAACGAGTTCTCCGATTTTTGCGTTCCACACGGAGGTTTCGGCGAGCGCTTTTACGAGGTGGATTCGTACGACTGAGGCAGGGTCCTTTGCCAGTCGGTCGATCAATGGTTGATCGAGTTGTCCGTTGCGCCATAGGAGCCAAAGAGTTTGAACCCGCTCGTCAGCTTGCCGTGCAGACTCTTCCTTGTCTGACGGTTCGGGTAATGTCAGTCGTGCTCGTGCCTGTTTGATCCCAGCGGCTCCGAACCGTCGTTCCAGTTCATTGGCCGCAAATTGACGAATTGTCAGGTTTTTGTCGCGGAGATTTTCCAGCAAGCCTTCAATCGGTGATTGCGACAGGTTCGGCACAATTGGGGGTTCAAGCTTCTTGTCTCCGGTATAGACCACTCGCCAGATTCGACCTCGATGCCGATCTCGCTTTGGGTGAAGAAGGTCGACCTCGTAGTGGCCAATAATGGAATTGTAGAAATCACAGATGTAGAGTGCTCCATCCGGTCCCAGCTGCAAGTCGACCGGATGAAACCACCAATCATCGCAGGTGAGGAAATCTTGAGGCTTTTCAATCCAAGGGGACGAACCTCGCCATTGAGGTTGATCACGATGGACGATGTTCGTGACAACATTTCCGACGAACATCGAACCATTGTATTCCGGTGGAAAGTGGCTTGATGCATAGGCAACGATGCCGGCAATGCCGGTCGAGCCGTGGTCGTTAGATGTGGCGATGGGAGCGAACCCCAATCCGTCGTGAGGCTTGCCAAAGCTGTCGTAATAGCCACCTCGCAATAGCATCGTAATTGGCTTGGAATGGCAATCGGCGTTAAAGAAATCGCCACGCGCATCGAAGCACATTCCGAACGGATTGACCTGTCCCCACGAGATCTGTTCGATTGCTGAACCATCTGGACGGAACCGATAAGTGTTTCCCGACTGCATTTCAAGGACAACAGGACCTTCTCCTTTGAGCTTGATCTTGGAAGCATTTCTGAAACCGTGGCAGGCATAGACCCAGCCATCCAGCCCCAGGCGGAATGAATTCTGATTGCCGTGTGTGTCAGCAAAGTCGAAAGGGCCGTAAAGAACTTCTCGTTTGTCGGCGATGCCGTCGCCATCAGTGTCAGAAAGTTTCCAGATATTCGGGATCGACCAGACGATGGCCTCACGACAGTTAGGCATCGGTAAGACACCGATCGGGATATTCAGCTTTTCTGCGAACTTTGTGACTTTGGTCGCTTTTCCGCCTGAACCGATACCGTCGAGGATTGTCAGGCCATCACGAGTCGTTTCGGGATCGGTTGCCGCAAACGGGTACTCGATCGAATGAGACACCCACAAGCGACCTCGGGCATCAAACGCCAGATTCATGGGCTTTTGGATATCCGGTTCGGCTGCGACGAGTTGGATCTCGAATCCCGGCGGTAGCTTGAATTGTTTCTGTTCTTCGGCGGGGGTCAGTGGATCGGTTGGTGCAACGGGTGGCCCAGCCAAAGCCGATGTCGATCGTGCGAGCAACAACACAAAGATTGAGAACATCCAAAATCGAGTGCGAATCAAATCCGACAAGTTAGCAATCTCCGAAAGTTCGTTTGGCTTCATAAAAAAAATTTGCGGTTGCAGCCGATATAGGGAGTGTCTTCTGAACAAGTAGATTGGTCGGCTCATACGATGGAAGAATTATTCTTCAATCGGAAGCCCCGCTTCTTTCCACGAACGATATCCCCCGTCCATGCTGATGACGTTAGTGTATCCCATCTTTTGCAGGTTGTCGGCGGCCAATGCCGAACGGAATCCGCCGCCGCAGTAGAGGACGATCTCTTGATTACAATCGGGTACAACTACTTCGATATCGCGTTCAATAATTCCTTTACCAAGTGATCTTGCGCCAGGCAAATGACCGGACGCGAACTCGCTTTCTTCGCGAACGTCGAATAACAGGATTGATTCCCCCTCTGCGATTCGCTCGTGAACATCGGCGACCGTACATTCGCGGATGTTGACGCGAACAGCATTGACGAGTTGTAAGAACCGTGGAGAGTGATGGGCCATTTTTTGTTTTTCGAATTGGTTCAATGTTGGCGGGATCACCTGTGCTGAGATCAGTTATGGAGTTTGAATCGTATCTAGACTGTCGGTCGGACTCTCGTTCGACGCTGCATAGGCTCCGATGATGACGGTGACATTGTCTCGGCCGCCTCCGGCCAAAGCCGCGTCCATCAATTTTTGACATTGATTTTGAGGTGGTTCGGTCACGGCGAGGATCGCCGCGATGTTTTCTTCGGTGACCATATCCGTCAGACCATCGGTACAAAGAAGCAGGCGATCCTGATTTTGTAATTTGACGTGGTTTGTGGCGACGTCAAGTTCGTGCATATTCGCGCCCAGGCAACTGACTAGCGTGTTTCGAAACTTCTTGGCGACCTCATCAACGCTCGAAATCATTCCTGCGGCAACCATTGATTCGGCCAGAGTTTGATCTGTTGTCAGTCGACAAAGCTTTCCGTCCCGGAAAAGATAGGCTCGAGAGTCACCAACATGAACGATAAAGGCATCCAGCCCCATCGTCAGCGCACAGGTCAGCGTCGTTCCCATCCCGTTGTATCCACCTTGGGACTCTGCCTCTTTCTGGATGCGTTGATGGATGAGTTGCATATAAACGTTAGCAGCTTCTTCCATTTCATCGAGTTCTGCCTTTGACGGATTAAAATTCCATTTGAATGCTTTCCCTGTCAGCTCCCAGCCGGTTCGCAGGGCCAGCATACTTGCCAGTTCTCCGAATGCAGCACCGCCGACTCCATCGGCGACTGCAAGTGCGTAGGCTTCGTCCTGGCGTAAACAATTAGTTTCGACGGGCAAATTCGTCAGTAAAACATCTCGAGCACGATAACGCCGTGTGACTGAATAATGATCTTCATTATTCGAGCGGCGCAATCCCTGGTGTGTTAACGCCCCGAACTCAACCTGAATTGAAGCGGCGGGGTCCCCGAAATATTTCGCGGCCAATTCATTGAGATTAGATTCGGTGGGTTGATACCACTTCGTGTCTTCCATCTGGGCAGTTGTCACGACAATCCCTTTCGGGGCAGAGAAAAGCACTTCCGCTAAATTGCCGAGCGGCAACTTGGCAAATTCTACTGTTTAGGGATCGCAAGTGAAAATCCAGGGCAGGTTTCCGATCGATCAATTTCTTTCGCTTCCAATGAGTGTGCGGCGTTGCTACACTTTCTCCCCTGCTCGCACGGCGGTCGTTTCCGGTAATTGGCTGCGCTGCGAAAGTTTTTCAAAAACATCCGACTGGAGGATTGTGTGGTCAAGTTGCGGTTGCGCGATAATGAGGGGATCAACGACGCCGTTAAGCGGTTTCGAAAGTTGGTAGAGCATGCCGGTATCAAGAAAGAGATGCGGCGACGTGAATTTTATGAAAAGCCGAGCGAAACCCGCCGTCGTGCCCGTCGTCGCGCAGAACGCCGATCCCGCATTCAACGAATGGTCGGTGGTGGTACAACGGGTGGACCAGCCCCTGCCAGCAAGCCCGAACGGTAATCGCTAGGTAGTGCCATTTGCAGTGACGATTGGGTCCTGCTAATCGCATAACCTTTTTTGGCTTGTTTCGGATTAGCCCTCTGATTCGCCCGTCGAACTTATCGACCAGGCATATTTAAGAATCTGAGGGCTTGTGCCGTTGCGCGGACCTTTCCAAGTGGTGTTGTGCAACCGGTCTCTTCGTTTTTCTACGCTCGGTAGAGATTTATTTTCCCGACCCAATTTTTTGTCTCTTCCGCTTAGAGATTGGTCTCCCATAAATCTCGGGTATCGGCTATTCCACCGGCTGTTTCTGATCAGTTGGACGACTATTCTTACGCCGTTTCCTTTTCGAGACCAATGTGTCTACTTCGTTTTCATCCGTCGAACCGAAAGTTCCGGGGACGACGCCAATTCATTGGATTGGAAGAATCACCGTTGAAGTTATTGTCGCCATTGGTGAACTTTCAGCGTTTGTATGGATGCTGACAAGATGGTTAATGGCTCGATTGCCTCGTGAGCGTGTGATCTGGCCAATTTTTTACGAAGTTGGCGTACGAAGCGTGCCGGTGGTTTGTATTACCGGACTCTTCATTGGGATGGTACTTGCCGTCCAATCATACGATACCCTCAGCCAACTTCATTTTCAGATTCATATTGGCTCGGTCATTAATGGAACACTGGTTAAAGAGCTGGGTCCGGTCCTTGCTGCCGTCATGTTGGCAGGGCGCGTAGGTAGCTCGATTGCGGCCGAGATTGGAACGATGAAGGTCAGCGAACAGATCGACGCCTTGCAGGCACTTGGAGCCGATCCAATTGCTTATCTGGTCGTTCCGCGATTTCTCGCCTGCTTTTTAATGATTCCGGCGTTGACGATGGTGGCCGAAGGGGTCGGAATATTTGGAGGTTGGTTTGTATCAACACAGATCTACGGAGTCAGCAGTCACCACTTCTGGAGTTATTCTGACAGGTTTGTCAGCGCGTTCGATGTCGTCACCGGAGTCTTTAAAAGTATGAGCTTTGGTGCCGCAATTGCAGTGATCGCCTGCCACCGCGGATTTCGATGCGGTTCTGGGGCAGAAGGGGTTGGACGTGCAGCGACTGAGGCGTTTGTTGCCTCATTTATCGCGATCCTCGCGCTCGACTTCATTCTGGCTCTGCTGACGATTCAACTCGTAAAAATCCTTCTCTTGCTGGGCATACAGATCACTTGAGTTATCGGGGACAATCCAGTGTTCGGTTTTCGGTTAACACACAAGCGAATCACTGCTGATACGCGTGTATCTTCGTCAAAACGAATGGAATTCGGTTCGGTTGAAATACCACCAACGACTGATACCTCACCCCGAAAAATGTCGGTTGACCGGCGTGAAAATCATGCTACGGCAATCGAGATAAGGAATGCATTTCGGTCATTTGGAGGCCAGGCGATCCTGCGAGACCTGTCTTTGGAAGTTCGTAAAGGTGAAACACTGGTCCTTATTGGCGAGAGTGGCTGCGGCAAAAGCGTGACGACGAAGTTACTGGCGGGTTTGCTCGAACCGACGTCTGGTAAGGTTCTTTGGGATGGGCGACCGGTCCGAGGACGACCTGAAAATGAAAGGCGCCGCGATCGATTGCGACTTGGATATCTTTTCCAGGGAGCGGCCTTGTTCGACAGCATGAACGTCTTTGAAAATATTGCCTTTGGGCTGCGCGAGAACACAACTTTGACCGAACAACAGATTCGGGAAATTGTTTTCGAGCGACTTCGCGAAGTCGGTCTTACGGACAATGTGAGTAGTAAGTGTCCTAGTGATTTGTCCGGCGGTATGAAAAAGCGAGTTGGACTGGCACGCGCGTTGGCAATGTCCCCTGATATCGTATTTTACGACGAGCCGACTACAGGGCTTGATCCGGTCATGAGCGGTGTCATCAATGATTTAATCGTGCAGACGCAGGCGCGAAGGCACGTAACAAGTGTCGTCGTGACTCACGATATGAATACGGTTCGAAGGGTGGCCGACCGGGTGATCATGCTCGTTCCGCTGAATTGTTTAACCGCTGACGAATCACAAATCGTTTTTGAAGGATCGTGTAGCGAAGTTTTTGAGACGGACAACCCACGAGTTTCTCAATTTGTACGAGGAGAAATTCGGACCGGATCCGTATCGTCCAGACACGAATCGCGAGAATGTAACGCAGCCTGATAATGGTCCGGTTGGAGGGGAATTTATGGCTACGGAGCGGCAACTTCAATTTCGCGTAGGATTACTGGTGGTCCTGGCAGTTTCGATTTGCCTGGGGTTAGTGATCTGCTTTGGTGACATGCGATACGTATGGAACAAGCGATATTCCTTGACAATACAACTTGATAACGGAGCGGGTCTTTATCCAACCGCGCCGGTCTTGTTGAGCGGTCTGGCGGTCGGTTCGGTTCGACAGATTGAGTTGAATCCACGTAAAGGAGTCAACGTTCTTGTAGAAATTCAAGAAGGAATTCGATTGCCGGTCGACAGCCGAGCCGTCGTGTCGCGTTCTTTACTTGGCGAAACATGCGTTGAATTTGTTCGTGGAAATGCCGCTGATGTCTTGCAGCCAGGAAGTCGCATTCCGGGAGTTGCTGCCGTTGATCCTCTTGAAATGATCCAGCGGCTAGAGGTACGCACGGTCGATGCACTGAATGCATTTAGTGATACCAGCCAGGAATGGCGGGATGTCGCAAAAAATCTCAACAATTTGATGGATACGAAACGTGGAAACCTCGATGAAGTCGTTGAGCGAGCAGCAGAATCGCTACATCAATTCACCGTTACGATGAAGAATGCGAACCAAATGATCGCCACAGCAAACAAGCTCGTTTCTGACCCAGTCACACAGCAGGCAATGCAAGAAACTCTGACGGCGCTTCCCAAACTGGTCGGAGCGACGAAAGCGACGATTGACGAAACTCGCCACACAGTCGCTTCAACGCGACAAGTCGTAGATACAATGAATCGTAATCTGGTCAGCCTTTCCCAAGTGACAGAGCCGCTCGGTAAACGAGGAGAGCAGATGGTGTCGAAGCTTGATAGCAGTTTAGAGAAATTCGACGAATTCATGACCTTACTCAATCAATTTGCAAAAGTGGTCAATCAAAAAGATGGCTCATTACAAAAATTTGTCTCCGATCCATCGCTGCATGATCAACTCGTTCGCTCGTCAGAATCAGCCAATGTCCTGATGAAAAACCTCGAACCCGTCTTAAGAGATTTAAGGGAATTCAGCGACAAAGTTGCTCGAAATCCGGAAGTACTCGGTCTTGGAGGTGCGGTTCGGCCGAGTACAGGGCTGAAGGATGCAGAGCTGCGTACGACTCCTCGCTCCGGAACACCAAAAACGATCGTTCGTGGCAACAATTCAAATCCTCGCGATAATAATTGAACAAAAACCGTAAATTTTAGACTCACATTTTGAATAAGTTCGAGGTATTCTAAAAGAGCCTGTTTGTCTCGACTGCGACAAAGGTTGCGACGGCTGAACAATCAAATTTATGAACACATGTTGTAATGAGTACTGTGTAGGAGATCACGGATTGTGAACCGATGGCTTCAAGCTTTTTTGTTCGGTTTGATCCTATTCTGGTCTATCACCCTCACCGCTGCTGACGTCATTCCAAAAGGTTGGCCCAAGCTTCCCGTTGAGAATGGTTCCGTCGAGATCCCGGCTCAGGAATGGCCGTTACATCCGGCCCCTCGACACGTCCCCGTATTCATTCATTATCCGTTTGGTCGATTAGATCGCGTTACTGGCAAAACGGGGCTGATGTTAACGCTGCACAACTGGGGTGGAACTGGAGCGGTTGGTTCAGCCGATCCGAAAGCGCTGACAGAACGTCTCGATGTCATTTCGATTTCTGTTGATTACCTTCAGAGCGGAAAGCACGAAGGACTGGAAGCCTCGGAACCCTATGATTTTGGTTACCTTCAAGCCTTGGATGCCTTGCGAGCATTGTGGTACGTCCAGCAAGGCTTAAGGGCCAACAGTGTTTTGTTCAATCCCGGACGGATCTACGTTGCAGGAGGGTCGGGAGGAGGTCAGGTGGCGTTGATGTGCAACAAATTCGCTCCCCGAACTTTTGCCTGTGTCATTGATATGTGCGGAATGTGCAAGTTGTCGGACGATATCGCCTACGGTTTACCTGGTGGCAGTACTTTGAATGCTCGATGGCACCGAGAACCAAGCCATCGCTATTTTTTGTCAGATGATGATCGCGAAATTCGGCTCATTGGCAATCCGGTTCATTTAGCAGAAATGAAACGACTTGGTCATACCGCAAAAATTATTGTTGTTCATGGGATTGAGGATTCAGTCAGTCCTTTTGCAGAAGCCAAGGAAATGGTGGAGTCCATGAAAGCAGCCAAAATTGATGTTGAGCCTTTCTTCGTCAATAAGAACCATCTCGACGGCAGGACTTTTACAAGCATGGGTCATTCACTTGGACAACGGACGGAGATTGTTTTTCGCGTTGCCGAGAAGTATTTGCGACCGGGTTCGTCGTTATTCCTCGATAAGAAATCGTCAACGGATTTCTTTCGACGAGAAGAGATTCGATATGAGACGTCAAATGGCGCGTATGTGATTTCTTATGAGAATGGATATCCTACGGGAAGATTCGAGAAAAAACTTGAATAATGATTATTAGCCTTCGCTCGCGCCAGTCCCTTTGTCTTGAATCATGCCGAGCACACGCAACTTCGAGCGAAGAGTCATTCTCGAAATCCCCAATTTCTCCGCAGCTTGAAGCTGACTCCCTTTGCAAAAAGCCATGACTTCTCGAAGGATTAGGTGATCAATCTCTTGAGTGACGACGCGATAGAGATCGGGGTGATCTTCGGTCAACAGTTGACGGACACGTCCAATCAAATCAAATGTTGTCGACTGAGATTTATCGACACTCGTAGCGGGCCCCACAACTTTGTCATGTGTCAGGTCAGAAATGGTCTCGCTTGAGTGGCAGCTTTGGGGAAGGCAGTCGGGCGTAATGACAGCCCCTGTTGCCTGGATCATTGCGTACTTGATAGCACTTTGAAATTCCCGCACATTTCCCGGCCAGTCATGCGATTGCAAAATGTGCATGGCTTCAGTGGAAACACCAACGACCGACTTATTTAAATCGCGATTGAATAATTTCAGGAAATGTTCTGTGAGTATCGGGATATCATCGCGTCGTTCGCGTAGCGGCGGCAATTGAATCGTAAACCCATTCAATCGATATAAAAGGTCTTGGCGAAACCGACCTTCAGCCACCAGTTGGTTAAGATCTCGATTGGTTGCAGTAATAATCCTGACATCGGTTTTTACGGTCACATTCCCGCCGATTCGCTCAAACTGTTGTTCTTGCAGAAGTCGCAGTGCCTTAGCCTGAGTCGCCGGACTCATATCGCCAATTTCGTCAAGAAAAATCGTCCCTCCGTTGACCTGTTCAAACTTGCCAATTCGTCGCTGATCGGCCCCGGTAAACGCCCCTCGTTCATGTCCAAACAGTTCACTCTCAAGCAATGATTCCGGCAGTGCGGCACAATTGATGGCGAGGAACGGCTTCTGATTTCGCGGGCTGTAATGATAGATCGCTCGCGCGACTAACTCTTTTCCCGTACCGCTCTCGCCGAGAATCAGGACCGTACTTTCTTGTGGCGCGATCCGACCAATCCCCTTGTAGACGTCCTGCATCGCCGGTGAATTCCCAACAATGTGATCGGCGGCGAGATTATCGGTTTCTTCCGTTTTCAGTAGAGCCGGGACGCGATTTAATCGACTGACTTCGAGCGCCTTTGCGACAACATCTTTCAGTCGTCGAAGATCAACGGGTTTAACGAGGTATTCAAATGCCCCTAGCCGCATAGCTTCGATCGCCGTTTCGGTTTTAGCAAACGCCGTCATGACGATGACCGGCATCCGCTCGTCGATCGCTCGGATTCGCTCGTAAGCTTGCAATCCAGACAAATCTGGCAAGCGGACATCAAGCATGACGACATCAGGTCTTTTCGTTTTGATTAGTTCAATTCCGTCTCGTGCTGTGCTCGCCGAAATGACGTTCAGCGCAGACGAAGCCAAAGTCGACTTGAACGAATAAACGATATTCGGCTCATCATCAATCACAAGTAATGTACGCATCAGATGACCCGAATTAGAGTCGAAGGGTCGAGTCTTGAAAGAACAGCAGGAAATAAAGAGAGATCTTCAGTCTTGAAAAGTAAAGCATCGGTGAGATCGCCAGCACGATCTCACCAGAGCATCGGTGCATCATGTCAATCCACGAACAATTGATCATTCATGGTGTTAACGTCGTCGCAGAAGTGACGGCAGAAACGGCGACTCCTGATCGATCGCAAACTCGTAATTGGAAGGTCCAAGCTTGTGCCCATTCTTCAGTCTGCTCATTCTGGCAAATCTTCAGCAGGATTTCGTTCGGGCCCGGCTTAAGCTTTGCGCTCACCTTATATTGGTCAAGAAAAGTTCCTCGGTGATATTCGTCACGAGCAAAGATTTGCACGCCATTGACCCACAATTTCCAAGCGTTGGGGGTACCCAGACGCACTTCAATATCGCGGGCCTTGTCGGCAACGAATGTCGTGGTGGCATACATGACCGCACCTTTGAAGGGCTCGGTCTTTTTGGCGATATCAAGCATACCGTATTCATCTTCCGTAGAATACACCTTCCATTCGACCTCCCCTGATTTGCCAACGTACTTGGCTTTAAGGTTTCGTTCTGTTTCTGGAGGATAGGCAATGTTAAACCCTTTTAAATCAACGTTGTCGAAAGGTCCAATTAAGTGCCATTCGGTAAGGAACCCAAAGTGCTTTTGAAGATCAACCGTTTCACCAAGTTCTTTCATTGGCTTGACGATCGCTTTGACTTGATCGTCGTCAATTGCGCCATTCAATGCTTGTCGCAAGATTTTTGACTCGGCCTCTTTATTATTTTCTTCGTGGAGTTTGGTTGCCTGAGCAATCAATCGCGCAACCGCATCCCTTCGAAATTCGGGACTGGCATCATTGATCATGCCTGGGATCAACCGATCGGTGGCCGTGGTATCAACCTTGATCAGCCATTCATACGCTAATCGGCGAGCTTCAGGCGATCGAGCCGTATCGTTCACGAAAGCTTCCAATGACGCGGCAGGTAGTTTTCCGGTCGTTTTTAAAGTCCGGTCAGCGACAGTATCGACGACCGACCGCAGCCAATTTACTGCCAGCGGATTGGCCCCTTCGAAACTCTTCAGCACGATCGGAAGTGATTCGGCCGAGCGTTTGGAAAGCTCTTTGACGGCGGCGATTGCCGCCTGATGCTTCTCGCCCTCCGGCCCAACGGTTTTAATGGCCCGGAGATATTCTTCAATCGAAGCCGCGTCAACATTCGTTTCAAATGTTCCAAGCAGTCCGAGACAATAAACGGCGATTCCGACCTTCCAATCACGTACCCTCATCACCAAATTCTCCTGTGACAGTTCGTACTCATGACACACCCGTTGATTTTCTGACGGACGTCAAACACGATGTTGTTGAACGACGCGACTGAGTTGACGGAATGAAACGACCTCTTGGATTCTAACAATGATTCGCGGCAAAAGACCAACGACGACGGGTCCAAGATTCCTCGTACTTGATCAAATTGAAATAAGAACGGATAGGGGCCGATTGAAACCATGAATCCACTCACACCGAAAAAATCTCGTAATGGGACTGCACCCGGTTATCCGCCACGCCAGCACGTAGAGGAATCGGACGCTAAGTGGACCAAATCGCTGAATTGGTATAAGCCACCGGAATACACGGCCGAGGTCGTCTTTCAGCACGAAGGGGAATGGGCCGATCCTGCGGACGTCAAGTCGGTCAACAGGACATTCGTCACACGAACTCAAAACGGTGAGATTCCTGTCCCACTGGATTCGCAGGGACGGCCACTCAATCCGATCGGCCGGACTGGTCTGACGGGGCGTGGTTTGTTAGGAAAATGGGGAAGGAATCAAGCGGGTGACGCATTGCTGACGTCGATTGATATTCAGTCTCGCCGTTTGCAATTGCTCGTAATCGCGCGTAAAGATTCGGGCCAGAAGGCGCTTCCAGGCGGGATGGTCGAAGGGGGCGAAACGACTGCGATCACCGTCGCACGCGAGCTTTTCGAGGAAACCGGAGCCAAATTTGACTTCGAAATTGCGACAATGGTTTATGCGGGTGTTGTCGATGACCCCCGTAATACGGACAACGCCTGGATGGAAACGACCGTCCTACATAAGCATCTCACAACCGACGAACGGGCGGCGATGCACCTTAAAGCGGGGGACGACGCACAAGCGGTCCATTGGGTGGCTGTCAATAAAGAGTTGCTCGCATCAATGTACGCCAGTCACGGAGACTTCGTGCGATTGGCTTTGATTAATTTAAAAAACATACCTGAGATTGCACTTTTGCTGGCCGATCTGCTGAATTGAGCAGGTTGAACAAAATGCTTTTTTGCTCGCATTGTCATCGGATGGTTATTGTCTCCGGCCACGAGGTCGCTCTCACTCCAGAAATATTGAAAAAAGCGACTTGCCAAATCGGGTCTTCGGCCTAAATCAATACGGGGTTCGCAAATTTTGTGACGAACAACGTTGAAGGTTATTTCCAACGTAAATCGTGATCCATGAAATCGCTGCGGGGGGGCTGAATTCGCAGCCCCCCGCATTCACCATTTCTTACTGAAAAACAACCGCGTGGAGATCGATCACAACCCTGGCTAAGTTTGAGAGGTCGTCACTTTGCAGGAGCGTTAATCACTTCTCGCACCTTTCTCGCCAGTCCGAGTGGTGTAAACGGCTTCTGGATGAACGCGTCGGTAGCCTCAACCACTCCGTGTAAAAGGACGGCGTCGTCTGTGTAACCGCTCATGAAAAGCACCCGTAATCCAGGCCGGATTTGTCTCACCGCATCAAGCAACACTCGTCCGCCCATTTCAGGCATGACAACGTCACTGACGAGCAGATGGATCTCGCCGGGGTGTGTCTGAGCCAACCGGATTGCCGCCGCTCCGCCGTCGGCTTCCAGAACGGTATACCCGTGAGCCTGAAGCGCCATACGGGCAATTTTTCGGACCGCCTTTTCATCCTCGACGAGAAGGACTGTTTCAGTCCCCCGACTAAGGACCCGCGGCGTTTCTGCCACTGTAACGAACGTCTGGCCCGTGACGATGGGAAGTAACAGATGAAAAGTCGTTCCGATGCCGACTTCGCTCTCGACCTCGATCCGTCCACCACATTGTGTAATCACCCCGTGTACCACCGCCAGTCCAAGGCCGGTTCCTTTGCCGACGTCCTTCGTGGTAAAGAACGGCTCGAAGATTTTCCCCTTGACATCCTCGGCCATGCCATGTCCGGTATCACTGACGGACAGTCTGGCTAACGGCGTCGGATCGCCCTTTGAAGGCGCGACGGTTGTTGTCTCGATGGTCATCCGACCTCCGGTGGGCATGGCGTCGCGTGCATTCACCACAAGATTCATGATGACCTGTTCGAGTTGACTTGGGTCGGCCTTCACCCAGACCGGTGTGGCAGGGCTGATCACAGCGAGGATAACATCCTCACCAATCAATCTGCGAATGAGTTTCGCGGACTCGGACACGAGCTCATTCAGGTCGAGTACTTTTGGCTCAATGATGGCCTTGCGGCTGAAGGCGAGAAGTTGTTGGGTAAGCCTGGCCGCTTGCGCGCCAGCATCAAGGATCGTTGCAACCGTCTCCCGTCGCCGGTCACCAACCGGAAAATCTGATGTTAGCAGGAGTTCACAATAACCGTTAATGACGGTCAGCAAGTTGTTGAAGTCGTGCGCTACGCCACCCGCCAACTGCCCAACCGCGTCCATCTTTTGAGCCTGAAGAAACTGTGCTTCCAGCCGCTTCCGCTCCGTGATGTCCCGCAGCACGCCCGTGAAGTGGCGTTCCCCGTTGAAACGAAACTCCTTGACGGTCAGTTCTGCCGGGAAGCGCGTCCCGTCGCGGCGGTACCCTTCGACCTCGCGTCCAATACCAATTAATTTCGCGACCCCCGTACGAAGGTAGTTGGCAAGATATCCATCATGCTCGTCCCTAAACGGTTGGGGCATTAGCAGGTTTACGTTCTGGCCGATAATGTCATTTTCAGCGTATCCGAACTGCAAGGCCGCCGCTGGGTTTACTGAACGTACAATGCCGAACTCGTCAATGGTGACAATACTGTCGTCGACGCTGTCTAACACGGATCGCAGTAACTTTGTAGCACGTTCCCGCTCGGTGATGTCGGACAGAACAACAAGAGTAGCCGGCTGGCCGTAACCGGACATCGGAGCGGACACCGAATAGACGGGAACGTACCTGCCGTCACGCCGTACCACCTGCATTTCGAAGCCCGAAACGGCCTCGTTGGTTCGCGCCATCTCTTCGTGTTGCCGCCGGATCGCATCGTGTGCAGACTGATGTGCAATGTCGAATGGACTAATCCCAAGCAGTTCTTCTGGTCCGCTTGCCCCCATCATTCGAATAAATGCCGGGTTGCCGTAAAGAATTCCCTTATCCGCGTGGACGAAGATCGCTGTTGGTAGTAGATCAACCAGTTTCCGGTATCGTGTTTCGCTGACACGCAGTGCTTCGGTGGCTGCCAACCGGTCGGTGACATCGATCGATATGCCGGTCAGGCACATTGCGGAACCGTCTGTAGCCCGGTCGAGATAGCCGTACTCCTCAAGGCTTACTGTCGTGCGATCGGGCCGGACAACCCGGTACGCATTGCGATACTCGGTCCCTGCAGCAATGCAATCCGTCAGCCGTGAGTCAAAACTGGCCAAGTCGTCGGGGTGAATTCGGGCACGGACATCGTTCAGAGTTCCGAGATGTTCGGCCGTGATGGGCAAGGCGGGCTCGGTGCTGAAAAATCGGGTGACAGCGTCACTCTTGACGTCCCACATGAACGCGATCGCACCGGCCGACTCTAGTGCCAGTCTTAGTCTCCGCTCGCTCTCGCGCAGGGCATCCTCCGCACGAACGCGGTCGGTGATGTCTTGAGTCATCGACAGAACGCCGAGAAATGCTCCGTCCAAGGCAAACAACGGAGTGTTGTGCCACTCGCAAATGATGACACGTCCATCCTTGGTGACATTTCGATTGATGCTTTGAGCTGCGACATTGCCGGACCGCAGCTGATGAGCGATTTCATCGACGTGTGCATGATCGTCGGGGTGGACCAGAAAATGAACGGACTGGCCGATGATCTCGTCGCGGGAGTACCCAAATATTTTCTCGGCGGCGGGGTTCCAATTGGAGTAACGGATGTCGGAGTCGAATTGAATGTAGGCAAGCGGCATTCGATCGATTTGGAGTTGAAGGCGAGCAAGCAACTCGTCGCGTGCCTCCTCGGCCTGCAAACGCTCGGTAACGTCCAGAGCCAGCACCAGCCGCGAACGGTGGTAATCGTCCGGCAGATCGTGACTGGACACGTCGACTTTAAATACCGTTCCGTCCTTTCGCCTGTGTCGCCAAAGTGAAGAGCGGGATGGACCAGTAGTCAATTGTGCGACAAACGACTCCAGCTGCGCAACGTCCTCTGGCGGCCGAATGTCACGTATGGTCAACTTGAGGAACTCGTCGCGACGATAGCCGTACGCCACTGCCGCAGCGTCATTAACGGCCAAGATTCGCAGAGACTCAACGTCGTATACCCACATCGGGTGTGGGTTCGCCTCGAACAAAAGACGATATCGCGCCTCGTTTGAACGCAGGGCTTCTTCCGCAAGCCGTCGATCAGTCACGTCTGCGGTGACCACGACCGCAGTATGCGGGCGACCGTCAGTGAAAGAGATATGCTTGCGAACGTTGAGCCACCGAGTGGTTCCGTCCGGCCGGATCACGCGATGTTCAAGGCCAAACCAGCCACTCCCCGTCGGAGACAGCGAACTGGCAATTTGCCGTTCGAGTTCGGCCCGATCGCCCGGGTGGAACCGGGCATGCAGGTCGGCTCGGGTAACTGAAGTCACTTGTGGGAATCCGAATTGCTCGGCTGCCCTAAGATAAAGGTCAGCGGTCTGTTGGTCGTAGTCAACGACGACCACTCCAAGTCCGGCAACCTCGACGGCTGCGTGCAGCCGTTCTTCGCTCTGCCGAGCGGCGATTTCCGCAAGTCGTCGCGCCGTAACGTCTTGGTCGGTTCCCTCCACCCGGACAAGTACACCCGTGGAGTCACGCGTGGCACGGGCTTGACTGTGAATCCAAATGCTTGATCCGTCAGGGCGGACAACCCGCAGATCGTTGGCGAACTCGTTAGCTCCCGCTTTCATCGCTTCGACTCTCGCAATTGCGATCGCACGGTCCTCTGGGTGAAGGAGTTCGAGGAAGGCTTCGAAACTCGGGGCTACAGACATTTTGTCCGCTCCGAACAGCTCGAATAAGGCGTCAGACCACCAGACATGGTCGATCGGTGGCTCCCAGATCCAACTGCCCAGCCGGGCGATACGCTGCGCCTCCCTCAGCCGCGTGTCGGTCTCACGGAGCGTATTCTCAGCGTGCTTGAGGTCGTTGATGTCGGTACAAGTTCCGACCCACGACGCGATTACTCCTTCAGTACCACGAATCGGACGGTTACGTGCAATGTGCCATCGGTATTCACCGCCAGCCGAACAGATTCTTAACTCGATCGACCGAGACTCGCCATCCAGCAACGACTGCGTCCATACGGTCAGCACAGTTGGAAGATCGTCGGGGTGGATCACGCGTTCCCATGACCAGCCAGTCAAGTCGCCTACATCCAGACCGGTATACTCAATAGTTTTTGCGTTGACATGGGTCATTGCCCCGTCGGGCGCGGCCGTCCAGACGATTTGCGGCATTGCATCGGCCAGTTCGCGGAAGCGCTCCTCGCTGACGCGGAGTGCGTCTTCAGCGGCCTTTCGTTCCGAGATGTCACGTGAGATTCCGATCACGCCTATGACTGCCCCGGTCTCGTCCCGGTATGGAGCCTTTGTAGCAAGGTATGTCCGTTTCTTACCGGCGGACTTGAGAGTCTGCTCTTTGTTAAGAACCTCTCCGATCGACATGACCGCCTGATCGTAAGTGATGATTCGCTCAGCATCGCTGGCCTCAAACAGTTCACGGTCGTTGCGCCCAATGACCTCGGTAACGGGCCGGCCAATGAATCCCGCCGCTGCTTCGTTGGCAAGCAGGTAGCGACTATTGCGGTCCTTGACGTACACCGCATCGGTTGTCCCTTCGACCACCGCCTGGAGCAACCTTTTCGACATGTGGAGTGTCGCTAACTCTCGCCGTACAAGCCAGTAAAGAATCGCTGCCGTAACTCCGACGAACAAAGTCCCTTTGCCAACTGCCATCAGGAACCCACGAACGTCGGTGTACCCAAACCAGACAAGCACGAGATCAGTGAGACAGATCCAGAGTAGACTGAAAATGGTATAGCAACTGGAAAGTCGAGCGGCAGCACGGCTGGAGTCGGCATCGGCCTGCGAAAAGATGGGCATGTCTAATCTAAATCCAAATGCTGGTGGTGTTTGGGTTTCAACCGCCCGCTCGCAGGAACGGTCAACCAATTAAATCTAGGACGTCGCTTCTGCCACGTCCAGCTTATTCCGATCGGTGAATCGGTCTGAATTGATTCCGAAGCCGCACGCGTCGGATTACAATTAACGATCCGCTCACGGGTCGCCCATGCGTCAGAAATCTAGAGTAAAATGAACAAAACGATTGCCTCCTTTTTTCAGCTTGAGGCGTCGGCCGAAATCGTGGATCGTTCTCCGGTCTGGGTAGCCGATTCGTGGCAGGTCTTGTTGGAAGCTGGTGTTCTCGGGTGGTCGATCCCGGCAAGCTACGGTGGCACGGAATTGAGACCGGTTGAGATCCTGATCGGGATGGAAGCGATTGCCGCACGATGTTTAACAACCGCATTTGTGTTGAGTCAGCGCGAGGCCGCAGTCCGTCAACTTCTGAAAGGTCCACCAGCGCTGAAGGATCGTTATCTTCGTTCGATGGTGGCGGGCGATCAGTTTCTCACTGTCGGTTTGTCTCAACTCACGACTTCAAGACAACACACGGGTCCGTCGTTAGTAGCGACTGGACTATCAAATGGCAGCTTCAAACTGGATGGCGAAATTCCGTGGGTGACCGGAGCCGATCAAGCAGCAGCAATTGTTGCTGGAGCGACATTGCCAGACGCGTCTCAACTGCTGATCGTCGTCCCAACCGACCGAACTGGAGTGATCATTGATTCACCCCTGCCTTTGGCCGCCCTGGTTGGATCGCGAACAAGTCTTGTTCGCTGCGAAAACGTGATCGTGGACCGCGACTGTGTTCTCGCTGGACCAGCCGAAACCGTGCTCGGTAAAGTGGGGGGTGGCGGGTTAGAAACGTCGTGCCTGGCAATCGGCCTGGCTTCGGCCGCAATTCATCTCATCGAGCAAGAAGCAGAATCTCGGCCGGACTTGAGGGCAACTGCCGAGAGTTTTAACGTTTCAATTTCTGGCATCCGCGAACGATTGCATAAGTTCACCGAGTCGACTCCCGACCCGATACAAATCCTTTCGCTCCGTATCGACAGTACTAAACTTGCAATTCGATCCACTCAGGCCGGATTGATGATTGCAAAAGGGGCAGGATTTATCGTTCCGCATTCTGCACAGCGCTGGGTGCGGCAAGCGATGTTTTTCCTGGTCTGGTCGTGTCCGCGTCCCGTGGCGGAAGGAATACTTGAAGATCTCACTGGATCATAAGTGAAGGACTTTTGTTGAACACGTATACCGGTAGCACGTAATTCGAGTTCAACCGCTTGATGAATTTATTGCGGATCGGCACTTCGATAATCGACGACGGGGGACCGGGTCGGCATCAAATTGAGTGCCGACCCGGCGAGACCGATTGACGATTACTGCGGATGAGCGACACCGCTTGCTTCGAAGACTTCTTCACTTGGTGAGACAGAGGCCGCAGCTGTAGATTCAGCCGCAGCCGCATGCGCTCCAGCGATAAGGTCATAACCAATCACATCGAAAAGCTGCAGGTCAATGGCCGAGACCGGATTGACAACTCCAGGACTGCTGAACTGATTGAACGAATCGTTGGTTCCCGGAGCCCAGTCCCGCGAATCAAGATGGTTAATCAGAGGATTATTCCACAACTTGAGCAGCGTCGTACCTCCGTCAATGGAGAAATTATTGTTCGGACCCCCGTTAAGTCCCTTATGGTGCGGACCGGTGTAAGAAAAATTGTCTATCAGGCTGTATGCGTGCGGCACGGAGCCTAACGGATTTCCCGAAAGGCCGAGGCGGCCCATGACTTCAGAGATTTCATGTGCTGCGATCCCTTGAAAATCGTAAGTCCCCGCCGCGATCGGACCAGAAAACGTAAAGTGGTTACCTGCACCGAATGTTGTCTTTCCATCGTTAACTTGATCATCCGGAATTACTCCAAGCGCTTTTGCCTGTGAGCGAGTCAAAAACCATTGGCCGGTTCCGCCCGTTGGATCGGTAACCGTCATCGACCCGCTTGGCGAGATTGCAACCTGATCATTGTGTGTTTTTGCGTCAGCGGCCACGCGTGCGCGTAAATTTGCGTAAGTGATGGAAATCAGGCCGGTGTTACTTTGGCCGAAGACCGAAGTTCCAGCGACGGCGTCAACGATAATATTGACGTGAATGTTGTCACTGAAGTTGCGAGTAAAAACACTGGCCGCTGCAATCCATGCGGCTTTTGCTGCCGCTGCGTGCGCGCCAAAATTGGTCGTAAAGTTGGCTGTGAAAGTCGGTGTAATGATCATCTTAATTCTACCCTTGTCTTTTTCAGATCCCGCCGGACCAGGTTGCGAAATGACAAACCGGAAGCCGCGTAAAGCGACCGATTATTCCACGTAGTGGAAAATTTCGACAACGCAATTGTAGGCGGTGTGTCAAATAGATTCAATTCCTGGGGGTTAAAAATAATACAACGAAGCGGGTTGCCGATGACCTTTCTTGGCGGTGCGTGGGGGAATTTACATATATAATGATATTTGGGCCATTGATTATCCCGACGACTCGCCTTCAACGATTGGAATATGGTTACGGTTGTACCGGCCGATTACCGCTTCAATGTTCCTCGGTCGGCTCTTCATTCGCTGGCAATTCTTTCGCAGTCCCATCAAACTGCTCTGATACTTTGCTTTTTCGAATCTCGGAGATTGCTATGCGTTTAAATCTTCTCGTGATTGCTGGTTTGGTGAGTTGCTTGTGGCTGGCAAATCTGTCGTCAAATTTGCCAGCCGCGGAAGCGACACCGCTGAAGTTGAATCTTCGAAACCGTGTTGAAGTCGCTCCGGAAGCGAAACGATGGCATACGATTACGACTCCGCAAGAATGGAATCCACAAAAGACCGCGATTGTCATTTGTGATATGTGGGACAAGCATTGGTGTCCGAATTCGACTTTACGTGTGGCCGAGATGGCACCTCGAATGAACGAAGTCGTGAAAGCGGCTCGGTCGCGTGGTGCGTTCATTGTCCATTGTCCGAGCGACACAATGGAATTTTATAAAGACTCACCGCAACGGAAGCTGGCTCAGGCCGCTCCTGTAGTGGAAACAAAGCGACCGCTTGAGCGATGGTGCCGGATCGATCTCACGAAGGAAGCGCCGCTGCCGATCGACGACACCGATGGAGGTTGTGATTGTGCTGAACCGGTCAAGAACTATCGGGCCTGGTCACGTCAGATTGCCGACATCGAAATCCATGATGGAGATGCAATCACCGAATCAGACGAAGCCTATCGATTGATGAAAAGTCGAGGGATTGAAAATGTGATCGTGATGGGCGTGCATACCAATATGTGCGTTCTCGGACGCCCCTTCTCGATTCGGCAAATGGTCTATCAGGGGATGAATGTCGCTCTGATGCGCGACATGACCGACACCATGTACAACCCTTCGATGAAACCGTTTGTCAGTCATTTCACTGGAAATGACCTGGTGATTGAACACATCGAAAAATACTGGTGCCCGACGATCACCAGTACCGATTTTCTGGGGGACAAGCCCTTTCGATTCCGCGAGGACAAACGGCCTCACGTCGTGGTTCTGTCCGCCGAGGATGAATACCGGACCGAGGTCACTCTTCCCGATTTCGCAGCAAAGCAGCTTGGTCGGGATTTCAAAGTCAGTTTTGTGTTTGAAAACCCGGCTAAAAAATACGATTTGCCTGGCGTGGAAGTCGTAAGCGACGCCGACGTGCTACTGATTAGTGCACGACGTCGACCGTTGCCCGCCGCTCAGCTTGAAATCATCAAAAAACACGTCGCAGCGGGTAAGCCGGTGGTTGGTATCCGCACGGCAAGTCACGCATTCTCGCTACGCAACGCACCGCCACCAGAGGGACTGGCTGACTGGCCGGAAATCGACCGCGACGTGATCGGTGGTAATTACAAAGGTCATACCGAAGGTGCCACCAAGGGTTTGATTCGAGTACTTCCTGGCGTCACACACCCGATTCTGACTGGAGTTCCGGTCGAAGAATTCACGAGTGGCGGAACGCTGTATCTGAACACTCCGCTCAACCCGAAAGCGACTGAATTAATGCGAGGTCGCGTCGAGGGAAACGACCAGCAGGAACCGGTCGCGTGGACGTTTGCACGTCAGGATGGAGGCCGCACATTTTACACATCGCTCGGTCATAAAGACGACTTTCAGCAGCCGGCATTTCAGCGGCTGTTACTCAACGGCATCTATTGGGCTGCGGGACTGCCGGTCCCTGCCGCTGATTTTCGGATTGGTGCGATCCTTCCCCAATTTCCTGGAGACGACGGACGAACGGACTGGACGGTGCTGACCGTTCCGGGGACTTGGGAATCGCACAAGAACTTCGCAAAGCACGATGGATACGCCTGGTATACCTGTCAGGTCAAGATCCCGGAAACCTGGAAGGGGCGCGGTGCGTTCTTGTATGTCGAAAAGATTGATAGTGCCTGCGAGAGCTTCGTTAACGGAGTCAAAGTCGGTGTCAGCGGAGGGTTGCCTCCGAAATATGCTGCCGGGGCTGAAAACCTTCACCGATACGTCATCCCCGACAAATCATTGAAAACTGGAGAATTGAATACCGTTTCGATCCGGGTTTTTGATGAAGGGGGCGCCGGTGGCTTTACGGGCGGGGCGCCACAAATCATTGCGGGGAATGAAGCGATTGTTTTAAACGGTTCGTGGCTCTTTCGAACTGGCGATGACATGGAATGGGTCAACAGTCCGGCAGCGAAATTCGCCGAGCAGGGCCTGGAACCGTTTTCGAAAGTTGTTCCCGCGCCGGATGTCAGCCGGTTCGCCACGGTGATCCGGCGTGAGGTGCAACAGACACCTCTTTCTCCACAGCAATCGATGGATCACTTCAAAGTCCCTGGCGATCTGGCCGTTGATCTGGTGTTGGCCGAACCCGTTGTCTCACAACCGCTGTTCATGAACTTCGACGAACGCGGCCGCTTATGGGTCATGCAATATTTGCAATATCCCGAACCGGCTGGATTAAAGTTGCTCAGCAAGGATCAGTGGTGGCGAGCCGTCTACGACAAAGTTCCTGAACCTCCTCCGCACGGAATGAAGGGAAAAGACAAAATCACGATCCACGAAGATACAGATGGTGATGGCGTCTATGACAAGCACAAGACGTTCGTCGATGGCCTGAACATTGCAACTTCGTTCGTCCAGGGGCGCGGCGGGCTTTGGGTACTGAATCCCCCTTACCTTTTGTTTTATCCCGATAAGGACAGCGATGATATTCCTGATGGCGATCCTGAAGTTCATCTGTCAGGGTTCGGTATTGAAGATACGCATTCCGTCGTCAGCAGCCTGCGATGGGGACCAGACGGTTGGCTATACGCCGCACAAGGGAGCACAGTCTCGGCCTCGGTCCGGGTCGGATATCCCAATAAAGACGAACCCCAAAAAAATGCGCCGCTCGCAGTTCATTCCCAGGGGCAGAACATCTGGCGTTATCATCCCGAAACGCGTCGGTACGAGATTTTTTCGGAAGGGGGAGGAAACGCGTTCGGGCTTGAAATCGATTCGGCCGGACGGGCTTTTTCTGGTCACAACGGCGGAAACACGCGCGGCTTTCACTACATGCAGGGAGCTTACCTGCAGAAAGGGTTTACCAAGCACGGGCCACTCTCAAACCCCTATTCCTTTGGCTATTTCCCAGCCATGGACCATCACAACGTTCCCCGGTTCACGCACGAATTCATTATTTACGAGGGAAGCGGCGGTTCGTTAGGTTTGCCGGATGCGTATCGCGGAAAATTGTTCGGGGCCGCTGCGATTCTCAATCACGTCGTGATTAGCGACGTCGAGCGGACTGGTTCGACGTTCAAGACTAAGGACATTGGATACGCGATCGAATCTTCTGATACCTGGTTTCGTCCGGTCGATGTGAAAGACGGCCCGGATGGAGGAATCTATGTCGCCGACTGGTATGACGGTCAACTGGCCCATACGGCGAATTACCAGGGGGGACTCGACCGTGAAAATGGCCGTATTTACCGAATCCGTTCCAAGACGTCCCCAAAGCCTGGCACTCACATTCCTGGCCTGCCAATGAAGTCTCTTGGACAGATGACCTCCGCCGAATTGATCGGTGTTCTTGCCAGCCCCGACCGGTGGCATCGTGAGACCGCCCGAAGGGTTCTCGCCGACCGAAAGGACGCTTCTGTTGTTCCCGAGCTTCGAACAAAACTGTTTGAGGCAACGGGACAGTTGTCGCTGGAATATCTATGGGCTTTGAATCTTTCTAAAGGACTCGATGAGGCGACGGCGCTCAAGGCGCTTGATCATTCCGAGGCGCAAGTCCGGTTGTGGGTCGTTCGCCTTTTTGCCGATACGTACTCGTTGCCGTCTGACTTTGCCAATCGTGTTGCACGTCTTGCGGTCACCGAGCCTAATGTTGAAGTTCGCTGCCAATTGGCTGCGTCCGCAAAGCGATTGCCGCAGAATCAGTCTCTACCGATCATCAAAAACTTGTTGCTCCACGACGAAGATCTGCCTGATCCTCGCCAGCCATTGATGATCTGGTGGGCACTGGAAGCTGCGATTTCCACCCCCTCGGGACCATTAATCTTCGTCACCGATTCAAAACAACGCACATCAATTCAGTCGAGTAGCGACTTGGCGGCTGTAAGACTATTCGAGGACAAATCATTGTGGTCCAGGCCCGTTGTGCTGAAGGAAATCCTGCCTCGATTGATGCGCCGCTTTGCTTCGACGGGGCAGCGGACCGATCTGGCGGTTTGTGCGAAGCTTCTGCATGACTCACCTTCGCCGGACACAACAAAGGCTTTGATGCAAGGTTTCGAAGAAGCGTTTCAAGGCCGTTCTTTGAGTAATGTTCCTTCTGAACTTGTCTCTGCTCTTTCGGCGGCGGGCGGCGGTTCGTTGTCGCTCAAGATTCGCCAAGGCGATCCTTCGGCAATTGATGAAGCATTGCTGGCGATTCATAACGAAAAGACTCCTGCCGGGAAGAGGGCGGAATATGCCAGTTTGTTTGGTGAGGTGAAACAGCCAAAATCAGTCCCAATTCTGCTCGGCACCCTTTCAGAAACAGGCGATGACGGCCTGAAGGCGTCGATCCTGACAGCGCTTCAGTCGTATGGTGACGCCGAGATTGCAAAGGCCGTATTGGCTCAATATCGCAATCTTAATGAAGACGTTCGAAGTGTTGCCCAATCGCTGCTTGTCAGTCGCAAGTCCTGGGCGATCGACCTGGTACACGAGGTGGATCGAGGCGAGATTGCTGCGTCGTCACTTCCCCTCGATACCGTTCGTCGCATGACGATTCATCGAGACAATCAGCTTGCGAATCTGATTCTGAAGCACTGGGGTCAAATCGAAGGAGCGACCAGTTCCGAAATGCAGGGGCAGATTGAACGGTACACAACAGTTCTTGCCGGGGCTGGAGATCCGTATCCGGGTAAAAAACTCTACATGCAGATGTGTGGAAAATGTCACATACTTCACGCTATTGGAGGCAAAATTGGACCGGATTTAACGACTTACAAACGAGACGATGTTCGCCAGATGCTGGTCCACATCGTGAATCCCAGCGCGGAAATCCGGGAAGGGTTCGAGACTCAGATTGCGGTTCTCAACGACGGTCGGGTTGTCACCGGTTTTCTTGTCGAACAGGATCAACAAACGGTGACATTGCGCAGTCCAGACGGCCAAACGGTCTCTTTGGAACGATCGAGTTTGGACGAGCTCAATAAGTCTCGAAAATCGTTGATGCCCGAAGGCCAGTTAAAGGATTTGTCAGACGAACAGTTGCGGAATTTGTTCGCTTATCTCAGAAGCTCGCAGCCACTTAACGATTGATACGAAATTTTTGATTTCGCTGGTTAATTCTGGTCGCAAAAAGCGGTTCTTGTTTATGGACGAGCAAATTTGCTCATTCAAAAGTGGATGAAGAATACCTTCAAATGATCCGTTTGCTGATGATTTGGAGGTTTTTTCTTGGCTGCAAGAGTGCTTGGATCGGAAAAAAGGCCCGGGAATCATGTCAACGAATGACGCAACCCCTTATGAATTCGAAGTTTTCTACGATGGCGGCTGCCCGCTTTGTGTGCGGGAAATCGGGATGCTGAAGCGCTGGGATCGCCGTCGAAAGATTCGATTCACGGACATCGATGCAAAAGACTTTAATGCAGAACTTGTCGGAAAGTCGTATGACGAGTTGATGAAGCAGATTTATGGTCGGCTTCCTGATGGAACTTGGATTCGTGGTGTGGAAGTGTTTCGCCGACTTTACACGGCAGTTGGGTTTGGCCCGATCGTGTTTCTCAGCCGATTGCCCGTCATTTCGCAAGGTTTGGATCTCGGCTATGTTCTTTTCGCGAAGAACCGATTGCGGCTGACCGGCCGCTGTAACTCAGAGACGTGCGCGGTCAAGCGTGATTCAAAGCATATGGATCCACTGACGAGCAATCCGTAGCTGCTGCTTCCAGCCGCAGAAAAAAAGATGAAAAGAGGCTGGAAACCTCTACAAAAAAACGGGGAACCTTTGAGCCAAGTTTGTTAATTTGAAAGAAATTCTGCAACTAGATTCGTTGAGACAAAATTCAAACCCAAGGAAGTCTAACGTGTTGAAGCAGAAGCAGAAGCAGATGCATGTTGAACCAACTGCTCCAAATGGCTGGCGACATGTGCTAATGTCATCTGTGTGGTATCGATGATGACGGCATTAGGTGCTGGCTTAAGCGGTGAACAGGCACGAGTTTCATCGCGAAGATCCCGAAGTTTCTGTTGCTCCAACAGATCTTCAAGCGAAATCTGATCCCCTTTTTCCAGCAACTCCCGCTGACGACGCCGAGCCCGTTCTTCCGGCGAGGCTGTCAGGAAAAATTTGCATTCGGCGTTGGGGAATACGATCGTCCCCTGATCTCGACCTTCGGTAACCAGGTTCGTCCCCTGGCCAACCAATCGCTGCAATTCAACGAGTCTTGTCCGAACAACAGGATTTGCCGCGACAATCGATGCCGATTGAGTCACTTCCTGGCCACGAATGGCCTCGGTGACATCGTCATTTCCCAGCAGCAATCGATTGTTGGAAAAGAAAATCTCCAATGAATGAGCGACATTTCCGACGTCCTGTTCGTTACCTAAATCGAGTTGCCGCTGGAGGCAAGCGTAGGCCACCGCTCGATACATCGCACCGGTATTCAAAAACTCAAATCCCAGCCGGTCGGCAAGCATGCGAGCAACACTGCTTTTGCCCGTTCCTGCAGGGCCGTCAATGGTTACGATCATTCAATTTTCACCAAAAGTCTCGGATGGCTGGAAATTCTCGGGTTACGGTTTTGAGCGACAGTTCTTTTTATTTGGGCTTCCAGCCCGCACAAAATGTTTTGGCGCACAGGGTAAAGTCCATGCTACGGCGCGTGGCTCGCCTTCAATTTGCAAAACCTGATCCATTCATAGCGAGATCGACGAGCCGTTCAATGATTCGCCGATCGCCGCCCAACGATTTTAACACGAGTCATGGTCGAACAACATCTGGTTTTAAACTACATGCTGAATTCGTAAAGTCACTTCCGTTCAAAAAACTTCTCTTATGTTCTGCTGTTGTCTCGCCATCGAAATTTGATCGAAAAGTTCGATCGAGTTCGACTGACTTCGATCATTCCCCGTAAATCATAGGCTTTGGACGACCATTTCCCCGTTTTTTGGGGGTGTTCGAGTTCGATCGAGTTCGACGCAGTTCGACCGACTTCGATCGAGTTCGAATCCCATCATTCCTCCGAGGCGAGCCGGGAGGTGTAAACCCCCGGATTCTTCTTGATTTTTCTACCCTTCACGTACCACGTCCTCAAGCCAAACAACGAACCGCCACGGATCGCCCGGCGCCTCAAGTCGACGCCGGGGTAACCCGATTAAAATTCATTCCGAATTATCAAAGATCAATTGCTGTCGTCAGGTTTTGGCTTCGGAAATTCAGGCGGTGGAAACCACCGGTTTGTTCTTGAATTTTCTACTGAGGACTTGTCTCAAAACAACTCTCCAGTCGTTTTGGCGTCGTCGTCGCAAAACACACAACGACATAAAAATACAAATAAATTTTTGTCGTGTCAATGTAAAAATGCAGATGTTTTCTTAACGTTTGGATGGCGCTCATGAAAAGGCCTTCGGGAAGCACTCCGTTTCCCTTGTGGTGACAAACCATTAATAGTGCCCGGTTCATAACACTTCGCCAAGATTGGTGTTGGGAAAATTCGACCGCAAATTCCCGGTTTGGACCCTTGTCTCGCTCTTGAGAAGGGCAGTGCCCCAGTCTCGGTGCTGTTCGTCATGGGACTTATGGGACCGATGGGACGTATGCGACAATTTTCATCGGTCCCATAAGTCCCATTTCGAAGTACAAAAGTTCGTATCCCGACAGTGTTTTTTGCTTTTCGCTGACGTCCGTTCTTGCTACCTTACTTGCTACCTTAGCCCCCTGATCACATCCCAATACAGTTGTTCAGAAGCGAATTGCCATGACAACCCCGCCCGGTTTTATTTCACCGCATGGAAACAACCAGGAACTGATTTGTTACCAGAAGTCGGAGGTTGTCTTCGACCTGACATTCCGATTCTGCCAGCGGTTTCTGAACAAGGGAGATCGCACCGTCGATCAGATGGTGCAGGCCGCTCGGTCGGGAAAACAAAATATTGTCGAAGGAAGTCAGGCATCGGGCACATCCAGCTGATGTAAACGGGATAATTCCAATAATTTGGGATTTGTTGTTGAACTCGGTCACCGCTACGCGGCTTCAAAACATGTCCATGACATTCGACGGCGTTTCCGTCACCGAACCTGAAATCCTCGATTTTTGATGAATTACACCTGGACTCATTTGCCAACAATTGCGAAATCTACCCTGCGGCGAATTGGCGGCATTCAGAGAATTGAAGACAGTAAATCCTGAAATATTGGATTGATCTTGTGCGTCTCAAGTAGGCTTGATCATTATTCCGTTCGCACGTCGGACTTGCCAGAACTGTTGCGGGCTTTCATTCCTTGTTGCAGCTCAATAATCACCTTGTCCGGTATCATATTCGATATCTTCCAGGTATCGCCGGTTTTCACCAATTCCATGCGACTTGTTGATACTGTCACGCCAGTCGTATAGGTCTCCGCAGAGCGATCGATGACAGTGGCCCGGTCGCCTTCCATGGTAATGTCCCACTCAGCGGGTTTCTTGACTTTCTTGGTTTCTTTGTCTTTTTTGCCGTCATCGAATTCACTCATCAAAATCACGAAATCAATGGTGAATTGAATCGGATCCCTGAGAACTCCCGCAGCCTTTCGCAGCTTTGCCGAATAGACATCCGCTGCAATAGTCGGCGTCGGTGTATCGACCGCCTGAGCATTCAACATCAATTGGAACACGTTGATATCCGAGGCGCAAATCGACTCGTAGGCTGACTGTGCTTTCCTCGGTGGTTTACTCAGACGCGCTTCTTTGACCAGAGTTTCCAACTCGCGGCCAACTCGAATCAATTCGGCGTTTTGACCATCGGGTGACAGCGCACTGAACCCTTCGCATAACTTGGATGCCGACCGAACCACGGAAGCAGTTCGCAAACAGACTCCTGCAAAGCGATTTTGTTCGTCTTGATCCGTTAATTCAGCAATCGTCTGCAGTTGTGTTGTGACGTCATCGTTGAGATTTACTTTTTCAAGATAGTCCAACAGTTCTTGCGGCGTGGCAAAGTTTGGTATCGGATTTCTCGCAGCCACCTCGCCGTCTTTAGTCGGATCACTCTGACTGTCAACAGATTCATGGGCCTCATGAGATTTTTCCGTATCCGTTGTTTTCTTTGCGATCAACCACCCCAGGTCCTGACCGTACATGAGATCTGCGACGCGGCGTGCGATGATTTTTTCCGAAAGCGATTCACGTCGAGAATGCCTGGCTTGCTGATCGATCAGATCCAACTCGGCAATTTGCAGTCGAGTCTTTTCCAATAGTAACTGATTCTTGAAGGACGTGCCGACCGCGACTTCCAGCGCATGCTTCAACTTTGCTAATTCTTTTGAGTTGGGCGATTCCCGATCCGCCGCTTCGCGATATTCGTTTGCTGCCTTTCGAGCGATCTCTTCGCTATCCGCGTATTGCGATTCCAATCTGCGGAACGATGCCTCCAACGTCATGCGTTCGTTAATGCTGGGCTTCGCGTTTGCGGTCGTCGTCGAAATCCGTTCCGGCGTCTTCGCGGGGTCCCCTTCACCGAAACAAATGAGACTTGTTCCGGCAATTGTGACGATGTGCAGTAAAGAAAATCTCATTCGATGACTGATGTACTGGCCGAATCGTCTCATTGATCAATTCCCTTCGATTCTGAGTTAATGGCAATCGAAACTCTTGTCCTTCGTCAACGAACACGTAATCGTACTACGCACATATCTTGGTTGCGATAAGAGGAAAAGTGCAAGTGAGACTTCTTAGGACAGGAGATTTCCATGCCCGATCTACGCGATGGCGAAACCGCTGAAATCAAGGGTTCAGGGGCCAAGCCCTATCAATTGAAGAACGTCGGGGGCGTCTATTCCTGTACGTGCCCTGCCTGGAGGAACCAATCCGTCGCCATCGACCAGAGAACGTGCAAGCACCTTAAGAAATTTCGGGGTGACGATGCGGAAGCTGCCCGGCTTGGGACAGCAAATACGGCAACGTCTTCCTCGACGATCAAATCCGATGCCGTCGCGCCGGAGCTCCTGCTGGCAGAATCATGGAATGGAGAGGTTGACCCATCAGGCTGGTGGCTTAGCGAGAAACTCGATGGCGTGCGAGCGTTCTGGGACGGAACCTGTTTTCTTTCTCGTAACGGGAATCGCTTTGTCGCTCCCGATTGGTTTACGAGCGGGTTGCCTGAGACGCCGCTGGACGGAGAACTTTGGATCGGCCGCAAACAGTTTCAACGGACTGTGTCGATCGTTCGCCGCAGTGATGCGTCCGATCATTGGAATGACGTGCGATACCTGATCTTCGACGCGCCGACGTTGGCTCACCCGTTCGAACAACGGATCGAGGCTATTACGGAAATCGTCAAATCAAAACAACCAAAGTTCGCGGAAGTACATCGCCAAACGGTCTGTCGGAACCGCGACCATCTCGACGAGGAACTCGAACGAATCGAAACCCTGGGAGGCGAAGGGTTGATGCTGCGACGTGCTGGGTCGTTGTATGTCGCAGGCCGTTCAGACGCGCTCTTGAAAGTGAAAACGTTCCTCGATTGCGAAGCCACGGTAATCGCACACGAACCGGGCAAAGGCCGCCATAAAGGTCGCCTGGGTGCCTTAACGGTTGAACTGGCCAACGGAATTCGCTGCCAGGTCGGTACGGGGTTCACGGATGCCCAACGCAACCACGCACCGGCCATCGGAACGGTCATCTCTTTGAAATACCAGGAACTGACAGACGACGGAGTTCCAAGATTCCCAGTATTCGCCGGAATGCGAACCGATATTTCACTCACAGCGACATCCACGGTGAAAGAAGAGACCTCCGTGCCGATAACCGTCCCGTCCACAAAGACTGTGAAACGACGATTTGAGTTTGCTGACGGCAAAAGCAACAAGTTCTGGGAAATCTCGATTCAGGGAACCGAAGTCTCGGTTGTTTACGGTCGGATCGGCACCGCCGGTCAGACTAACGACAAAAATTTCGCAACCGCCGCCGATGCAGCTAAGCATGCCGAGAAGCTGATCGGCGAGAAGACCGCCAAGGGTTATGCCGAAGCGAATTAACAGGATTTTTCGAGAATTTTTATGAAATCAAGATTGAACCGCCAGCATTTTTCTGCGAATCTGGCAAAGGTTCGGCATTCTCATGTTTCCGGGAAGCGTCCGAATGCGGAATTTTTCGTGTTTCTCTTCGCCGCGTCATAAGTTGTACCTCGATCGCTTGACGTGGCGAGATGAAGTTGGATAATTCCCTCCCGGCAAAAAAACAGGCCGATGTAAGCGGGTGTAACTCAGCGGTAGAGTACCACGTTGCCAACGTGGTTGTCGTGGGTTCGATCCCCATCACCCGCTCTCTCTCTCGTGTTTCATTAAGGACGTGTATTTGTGAGTGAAGCCGAATCCCCTGTCGCGGACCCAGTCTCGGAAGCGGCTGACGATCAGAAGTATAAGTTGTCGCTGAAAGTCGATATTCAAAATATCGGACCATGCCGAAAGCATGTACGTGTTACGGTCCCTCGATCGGACATCGACCATTTTTCGGGCGAGGCTCTTAAAGAGATCGTTCAGACGGTTGCCGTTCCGGGCTTTCGCAAGGGACGCGTTCCCGCAAGCCTCGCTCAAAAGCGTTTCAAAGCGGATATTTCGAGCAACGTCCGTCAACGAGTTCTCATGCAAAGCCTTGAGCAACTTGCTGAAGAGAACACACTGGACCCAATTAACGAGCCTAACTTCGATATCGATAGCTTGGAAATCCCGGATCAGGGTGACTTTGAGTACGAATTCGACGTCGAAGTTCGCCCGAGCTTTGATCTGCCGCAATACGACGGTCTGACAATTCAGCGTCCCGTCCGTGATGTTTCCGAAGCTGACGTCGACAGTTACCTGAACAAATATCTGGCTCAGTACGCAGTCAATGTTTCGCATGACGGTCCTGCAGAACACAACGATTTCGTTGTTGCTGCCGTGGAATTCACGAAGGACGGCCAGCCGTTCCGCAAGATTTCTTCGATCGAATTGCAGCTAAAGCCCACAATCCGGTTCCGTGACGCGGAGCTTAATGGTTTCGATAAGCTGATGGCAGGCGCTGTTCCAGGGACTGAGAAGAAGACGCAAGTCACGATTTCTCAGGAAGCCGAACAAATTGAAATGCGTGGGGAAACGCTGGATGCGTTGATCATCGTTGCCGAAGTACGACGATTAAAACCACCTGAATTGAACAGCGCGTTCTTCGAAAGGGTTGGCTACAACGACATTGCGGCATTGCGAGAAGAAATTCTTGGCATGCTCAAACGTCAGGTTGTTTATGAACAGCGACAATCTGTTCGACGTCAAGTGATCGAAAAGATCACGGAATCGGCAACTTGGGAACTTCCAGAACAGCTGGTTCGAAAGCAGACCGAAAACGCATTGCGTCGTGAAGTGCTCGAAATGGAGCAGGCTGGTTTCACTACCCAGCAGATCATGGCACGCGAAAATCAATTGCGTCAGAACGCCGTAACCACCACACGACAGGCTCTCAAAGAGCATTTCGTGCTCGATAAGATTGCTGAACACGAAAAGATCGAGGTCACTCCTGCTGACATTGATACTGAAATTCAGATGATGGCAATTCAACGAGGTGAAGCACCTCGACGAGTTCGCGCACGGCTGATCAAATCGGGCGTGATTGAAAATCTTGAGGCTCAGATTCGTGAACGCAAAGCGGTTGATGTCGTCTTGAAGTCAGCTGTCTATGAGGACGTTCCAGTCCCTGCCAGCGAGGAAGACCATGTTCAGGCTCTGTCGATTTCCGTTTGCGGAACATCGTCGGTGGTTGTGAGTCCGACTGATGACGAGCCAGAAGAGGCATAGTTGCCTCTGTCATAACTTACTGAGTTGCTGATCGGCGTCGCCAAACTGAGTTTGGTTGACGCCGATTTTGTTAAAAAGTGACAGATACAGGCTGCAGAGTTTACGATTGTCGTCGCCATCGTCGAGGTAATTGAGTACTCGACCAGTTTCCAGCGTCCCGCCTAATCCACCGGCCAGTAGAAGCGGGAGTTTCGTCGAGTCGTGCTTGCTTCCTGACCACATGTTTGAAACGAACATGACGCAAGAATTGTCCAGAACCGTTCCATCTTGTTCCGGCATGGAATCGAGCTTGGTCGCCAGATAGGCTAACTGGCTGACGTAGTACCGGGAAACTCGCTCGTAGGCATCCGATAGGTCTTCGTGGGATGCTGGATGGTGAGCGAGTCGGACATCAAGGAATGGGTAAAAGAGCCCAGACAGATCGCGACATAGCAATAGCGTCGCCACGCGAGTTTTATCGGTCTGAAATGCCAATGCAATGATGTCACACATCAGCCGCATGTGATCACGAATATCTTCTGGCAACCCATTATCAGGCCGCTTCATCAGCATTGGCGATTCGCCACGTTTTTTTGCCAAGTCATCGGCTCGATCTTTTGTAGCCCGAGTTCTTTCGATCTGCTTTTCGACTTCACGAACGCTAGTGAGATATTCGTCGAGCTTCGCGCGATCAGAAAGACTGACCTGACGATTCAGATGCGAGGCATGTTCTTTCACTCGGTCAAGAATGCTTTTGGTCCGCTTTGTCCCTTGATTATCAAACAGGCTGTCAAACGCCAGCGAGGGGTAAACTTCCATCGGTACCGGCGAATTCGCATCTTGCCATGAAATGTGTGAACTATAAGCCATCGAAAAATTTGTCTCGTGGTAGCCTGTGATCGGCTGCTCGCAGCCAAGAATCAGACTGGACTGAGGCGTTTGATCGGCAAAGTGATTGGCGATCACCTGGTCGACGCTGATTCCCCCCTTGAGGACGGCTCCCTTTTGCAGCGCGGCACCCGACAGAATATTTCCAGTTTGCCCAGGATGGATTCCGACTCCTGTGGCCTGCTTGTTAAACAGACCGTTAATGAAGTTCAGCTTCGTTTTCAGCGGAGCTAACGGTTCGAGACTTTGGCTTAATTCCATCTCGGCACCCGAGCCTTTGGCCCACCAGTGCTTCGAATTAATTCCGTTGCCCATAAACATCGCCGCGAATCGCCTGGGAAGTTGGTTCTCCGGCTTTGCGGAATTCGATTCATCGCCCCAGACCGAAATCGATTCGAGCCACGGCAATGACATGGCGACACCGACACCACGAAGTACTGTGCGGCGATCGACTCGGGATTTGTCAGACTTCATGAACAGGATTCCGTTGTTGATGCCGGTTCGAAGGTAGGTGCCGAAAACTTCTTCAATAAAAATACCACGCGGCGATCTGGATTCCGAGTGCAATCAGATTTCCACCGGCATGCATGGCAAGTGGAACAAGGATCGTTTTGCTTTTGATAAACGTCCACCCGAGCATGAATCCGGCAATCTGATTGTCAGGGCCGGGGTTGCCATGCAGGACGTGTAAAAGTGAGAAGAGAATTCCCCCCGCGAGGATTGTCCCCCATTCGCCAAGCGTCGGAAGTAGTGCGACTGTCAGTAAAGATCGGAAGATCACCTCTTCTGAAACCGGCGAATCAATACACATGCTTATCAACATCCCCAAACTCGGCTGCGTTTTATAAATCGGAATCGTCCAACCATTGACCCGGTAGACAACGAAACAGACAAGTGAAACGACACCGATCGCCAGGGAAAACCACAAAGCGAGACGGAACCAGAAGCCCCACCCTTGTACCGGGCGTGGGTTGAACCCCAGTGCAACCGAGCTTCCCGAATCAAGACTTAATATGCCAACGATTCCAACCAGCGCGAGAAGCGTATAGCTGATTCCGATTGTGTAACGCGTCTCAATCAGGCTGATTGTGACAATCGTGATCGCGATCAAGCGAGCAGTCAGACGTTGCCCGGTGGCATTCACGAATTCGGCATGCTCGATCACGATAGTTCCTTTAAAAAGGGCCGGTAGTGCAACGCCATGTCTATTTCATCACGGTCAATTGGCAACGCAACCCCACCCCCTCCACGGGGGTGGTTACAGGGCCTTTGCACCAGGATTATTGGCAGTCAACGAGGCTGACTTCAGTGGCTAGGGCAAAGGCCCGTTAACCACCCCCGTGGAGGGG
>CAILLA010000098.1 GCA_903834925.1 uncultured Schlesneria sp. | reverse complement strand
GCCTGACTGCAGATTGTTGGCGATCTTAAAGATCATAAAACACTTCCCTTATTGCCTGTCGATCATGTGATTTCGCATCCGCCAACCGTGGTCAGAACGCGCCCGCAACGCAGCCTGGAGTGAGATTCACTCTCCACGAACGAAGCGAACTAGATTGTCGGCCAGATTCCTCGTTCGGTCAAGTTGTCCGACCCAGACTTTTGTGTGTAACTCAAGCGAAGGCCATATTGCGACGAAATCTCGCCAACTCGCCCCGAGTTCGCCTGCCCCGTTCCACCCGTGCCAAAACCGTTGTACGGTCTCAGATTCGGGAAAATTGTGCAAATATCGCGTCAAAAACGCTTTCAGCTTAACGAGATGCGTGTTTTCGGTCTGAGGGTAGATGTGCCACACGAAAGGGCGTTGCGCCCATTGAGCACGAACAAACGAATCTTCGCCTCGGACAAAATTCATGTCACACACCCAGAGCAGGCGGTCGTAGCCCGCGTGTGAAAGAAACGGAAGCGCGTGTACCGTCAGTGAATTTTTACAAAGTTCTGTTCCAGGTGAGAACTTTTCGCCAAACCACTCTGACACCTGACGCGCAGGGGCACCAGGAGTTACAAGAACCCGGATACGGTCGGGACCGTCAGCCCATGCTTGAAGTAATTCGGGCAGCGCCGGGTTGTCGTAACAAAAGAGCGAGACACAAATTTCGTTTTTTTCTCGAGGAGGTAGGCCGAGGTCAGCCAAAAACTTGTCAGCGGCTGTATCGTCGAAGGTGGAACGAATGGAAAGCAGGTCACGTTCGCGAATCAGACCTCCCGTAGTACGGGTAAATCCAGGAAAGAAGAAATGTTTTTTCAGAGGGTACGTCTGGTGAGGCGATGCCAGAAGGTGGCTGCTGTCGACCCATTCTTCGGCGCTCAGGTATTCCAGGTTGATCCAGATGGGAGCGATTTTTCGTTGGGCCATGACTTTGACATAACTTGCCGGAAGTTCACATGCGAAAGCTTCAATGACGATGTCGGCAGCGTCGACAGAGGGAAGATTGGGTCGCCAGTGACGGATTTCCATTCCTTCCAGATGCTGCACGTCGACATCTGTCAGAATTGATGGACACAGGTGCGAAAAACGGTCGAGATTATCGACCCATAACCGAATTTCCGCGTCGTATTCGTCAGCTAACTGTCTGGCTAACCGCCAGCAAACGCCGATGTCGCCGTAGTTATCTACGACAGTACAAAAGATGTCCCAGCGTGAACTGTTGTTATTCATGATGTTCTCGCAAGAAAACGAAAGCATTCTGGATTAGTCGGAGCATCCGCTAAAACGGTTTATCGAATTCCAAACCCCACCTCCCCTGCGGAGGTGGTAATCGGGCCTTTGCCCTAGGATTTCACATTCAGGTTTTCTTCATTGATTGCGCTGGTGCATAGGCCCGTTAACCACCCCCACAGGGGAGGTGGGGTTTCGTTGAGATCGCGTGTGTGTTTCGTGATGCTCGTTACGGAAGACCATTGAGTTTTCGTGTGACCCATTCGGTCATCATCAGCGTGCAAATGATTGCCAACCAGGGCCAGCGGTCCCAGAGGGTCAATTCCTCGTATTGCGTTGTCGTTGATTCGACTTTTTTAAACATTTTCGGGAGATCACGGACTTCATCCGGTAAAAACAATCGTCCGCCGCTGGCATCGGCAATTTGAGTGAGCAGGTCTTTGTTAGCGCTGAGATCGCTCAACTCAACACTTGGCTTGTCGTCGACGTACAACGTTGTTTCAATCATTTTCTCGCCGAGAATTGCCTGTTCGGCGGTCAGGCGGACCTGGTACTCCCCCGGCGGCAACGAAAGCGCTCGTCCTTCGTGCTGCAGTGGCTGCCCTTTGACTGGTGTCAGATCGATCGTGGTGAACGACTGATCGTTCTTGTCATCCCGTCGAAAGAATTCCGCATGCGCCTTCAGTTTCGGGAATTTCTGTAAGAACGAGGGCGTCCAACGAGCTTTCATCGACGCGGGCTGACCGACTTCGATATTGGCTCTTTCGGCACCGAACCTCACGAAATCGGTACCAGCGGACATTTTGTTCGTCGCGGCCCATCGGGCGAGTTGTGCCCAGAAGCGATGATGATATTTGTCGCCGACACGGTATCGCCAGCGCCAGGTTGCGTCAAAGCCGAGCCAGACAACTTGTCCCGAACCAACGAACTGATGAATCATGACTCCAAACTTGCGATCGGTGGTGAGGCCTTCCACCCGTCCCGCCGGGACGAGCGTCGTGGCCCAGACGGTCGAGCCCGGTTTTGCGTCACCGAGCATCGCCCACATCTGCCCAGGCAGACCTTTCCAGATCGCCACGTTCTGGACAAGTTCCTGAGCGAACTGGAGCATCGGCTGTTGTTCGCCGTCGGCATTCAATTGTAAAGGAAGGCCGCGAAACCTTGGGGCTTCTTCCTGGGTCTTATCCACGAGACTGACAGGGAGCAATCTCGTGATTGGTAATAACTGATCCAGCGCCGGGGATCGGTGTTCGAGCGGCATATGTTTCTGTCCTGCTGAGAGGACTACTGTTCCCCCTTCCGACACAAACTTTAACAACAGTTGCCAGGCAGAATCGGTGAATCGATCAGGAGAAACATCACCGATAATCACAAGATCAAGATCGGCGAACGACGAATCAGCAAGGTCCGTCAGATCGGCGGGAATCTTCAACTGTTGCGGAAAGAAAGGTTCCGGCAGTACGCCGAGGTGTGGCTGTTCGAACAAAATATGCTTTAAGTCAACCCGTTCGTCGCGACCCAATGCTGCGTCGAGATACCGGAATTCCCAGCGGGCATCCCCATCGACAAGAAGGACTTTGGCACGATCATCGACGACACTTAAGGCGAATGTCCGGCTATTATTGTCGTCGCGCGTTTCCCCTTCCTGGACAGGAGTACGCACGATGTACGACTTGCGTCCCAGTTCGTTTGCCTCAAGTTCAAATTCAGCAACGATGGAAGTCCCAGTACATTTCACCGACTGACGAATCGGTGTGGCATCGGGTGTCTCTTCTGGAACCAATTCAATATCGATTGTTTTTCCGTCGAAGCCATGTGTGCTGAGTGTGACTTTCAGTTGTGGATGATCGTTTTTGTAGACGGTCTGCGGATGATCGAGCTGAAGGATTGACAAGTCTTTAGGTCGATACGTCGAGCCAATCAGGACCGGATAGACAGGGGAATTGACCGCCTTCAATGAGGATGCGACGGCCGTAAGATTCTGCTGTGAGTGATCTCGTCCGTCCGTGAAGAGGATAATGCCCATCACTTCGCCATTACCAATGGCTCCCCGTTGCAGGCCAAGCGAAAGATCCGACGTATCAGTGACCAGAGTGGCGGAAGGCTCGGCCAGGATCTTTGGCAATTGTGGTTTCTCAATCGATTCGGCCTTTCCCGCAAATACAAATAATTCGACCCGGCTCAGTTTCTCAAGCTGGTCAAGCACCGGGTTTTTCGTGGCGGTGAGTAATCGTCTGGCGATTTCACTGCGCGGCAGTTTCTCGATATCTGCAAAGATCGATTTCAAATTCTGTTGCCGAGACTCGGTGAGCGCGGCGCGCCGAGTTTCGTCGTCCGTTTCATCGACATCGACCCATTCCGGTTGTTGATCTGCATCGAAGGCCTTCTGCCACCGATCAAGACGGTCTTCGTGAGCAGCATTACCAATCAGTTCCAGGCCGCGAGCGACACGGAGTTTTTCGGCTTGAGTTGCATGTTTGTCCATCGTCGACATGCTGCCGGAAACATCAATTCCGACGAGAATCCGACTGGCATGGTTCTGTTCCAGGGTCCAGCTGAGCGTCGGTTGCAAAAGTGTCATCAAAATGACCGCCAGCACAGCCAGTCGAAGCAAGAGAAGTCCCGTTCCGAGTGACCGCGAAACGAGGTGTCGTTCGTAGCGTGACAACACGACGATCATGACCACTGCCAATCCTACGGCGACCAGATGGCAAACAAGCATCGTTTGCGACTGGGTTCCCTGGAAGACGAGCTGACGAGTCTGTGGCGGCATGGATTGGCATTGCCCAGCGGATTGCAACTGGTGAAAATGACTTCTAAGATGAAGTGTCTTATACCATGCAGGTTTCCCGTTGTGCCATTTGGCAACCAGACATTCCAGAACGAAGACCGAGTTGAGTCCGAACCTTCAACCGGGTCTTTTCATCATATGAAACAAGGATGGATCTCGTGCTTCAAGTGAAATCATGTGGCGTAATCGTATTCCGACGTGATCCCGAGTTGTCATTTTTGTTGATGAAACACTCGCATCGGTACGATTTGCCAAAGGGGCACACAGAAGACGGCGAGACTGAACTTGAGACGGCGTTGCGAGAGATGTGGGAGGAAACCGGCATTCCCAAGGATGCCGTGAAGATCGATCCCGTGTTCCGTTACGAAGAAAAGTACTTTCCCATCGAACCACGATTTGGCACGGATCGGGTTGAGAAGACCCTCGTCATCTTTTTAGGTTGGATTTCACAAAACTACCCGATCGCCGTGACGGAACATGCAGGTCACGAATGGAAACGCTGGCATCCGCCTCACGACGTCCAGCGGTTTACGATCAACCCGCTTCTCGAAGCACTTCTCAGGTACTTTGAAACTCACCCACTGCCGAATGACTGAAGTGGGGATCTTGTGCCACTGGCGTGCGAAGACGCCCGCCAGTGGCACAAGATATCTCAAGAACAAGACTTGGTATCGCTTTTGACAGACGTCGCGATAGGCTTATTTCTTCCTTGAAAACCACTTCGAGACGCTACTTAACCGTTTTGGCGGGAGCAACCCGAGTACCAACCCGTTCAATTTCGTGACCTACTGTTTCAAGTCCTGCGCCAATTTCATCGATCACGTATCCCGTCCCTGCGATGAGTTTGGAGGAAATTAAACGCGTCTCCTTTGCAATTTCGGTGGTGGCGGCTCGCATTCGTGCATCAGTCCGGGCGGAAGCTCGTTCGAGGTTGTCGGCTGCGGCTCGCAAATATTGCCCCGAGACGCGAGTCTCTTTCTTTCGCCAAGCGTCTGCAGCTTTGACGTATTGATAATCCGCTAAGGCGTGAAGTGCTCGCGCATTGGCCGCGTCGACTTCTTCGACAGACTTTACCGCACCGCTCTCAATGTGTCTGGCCAACGTCGTTAACTCGTGTTCTGAATGAGCCAGCCCACGTTTGACTCGTTCCGATGCGTGGGCCGAAGCGATCCTCAGGTGGACGGCGACTTTCCTTAGCTCTGCAGCTGCCGTCTTGGCGTCCGCCATCAGAAAAGCTTCCCGCGCACGACTGATGTGTCGATCAGGTTCATCAGCCATCACATGCCATTGATCTTCTTCAACGAGAACAAAACCGACCGGGGCCTCTGGAGGGGTCGCCTTTGTCTCCTTTTCCTGGCCGAATGCGACAGAAACACCGGCAGCTTGAGACAGACATGCGAGGGCGATGACGATGGTTGAACGAATTTGCATTTTGGTTCTCCCTAACCGGAATAGTGGAAATGGTTGACTCGTCATTGAGCGTCGGTTTCGTCAGTGACGTTTTCGAATTTGAACTTGTGAAATCGGACAACCTTTCTTATTTGCACATCGCGTTCCATTCCGATTTGAGGGCCACTTCTTTTACAAAGTCCATATTTTCCGCTGACCATGATGGCGAAAAATTTGTCAGGTGGCAGATTTCGAGTCGGATGGCGTGACAATCGTTTCACGATTGCGGAATCCCACAGTGTGAAGACTTTGTGAATTCTGGCTACGCTTACTATGCCTGATACGCGCAACGCTTTAGCCTTTTCGGGGATCGATTCGGTTGCTGACCTTTGTCAGCTCATTTTGAGGTGAAGTCAATGTCTCGTCTGTTTTCGTGGACAATGGGATTGGTTTTGTTTTTGAGCTTGTGTTCCCCAGTTCTTGCGTGGAACGACGCAGGTCACATGACGATTGCCAGGATCGCGTGGGATTCGATGACCGCCGACGACCGTGCGTCTGTCGTCAAGATTCTGCGGCAACACCCGCATATTGAATCCCTGTTACTCAAGGACCGGCCCGCCGAAGCCACAGAGGAGGAATGGATTTTCCTGCGAGCCGCCGTTTGGGCCGACTATGTGCGACCGTCGAAATCCATTTCGCCTGACGAGGTCCCCAATCATCCGCTCTACAAGTTTCATCGGGGCCCGTGGCATTATGTGAACTATCCTTACACAGCAGGACAGGCAAGTTCAGAATTGCCAGCGAAGCAACTTCCGAATGAGACCAACATTTTGAAACAACTGGATCTTTGCCGTGAAATCCTGACTGGCCGCACGAAGATTGATGACGGTCGAGTGTCTGGCGTCAGCGACGATCAGAACCGGGCCGTACGGATGACCTGGTTGTTTCACCTGATTGGTGATCTTCACCAGCCACTGCATACTGTGGCATTGATTGACCCAAAATTGTTTCCTGAAGCACCGCATGGAGATCAAGGAGGAAACAAACTCGCGATCCGAGCGGATGTCAATTCAATGCCCAAAAACCTGCACTGGTTCTGGGATGAAATGTTTTCGACCGACTCGCGCTTCGACCAGGTTTGCAAGAACTCCGAGCGACTGACGCACGATCCGGCGTTATTAACATCAAATCAGCTTCTTGATATTGGATATCATCGGACGTTCATCTCTTGGGCTGGCGAGAGTTATGAGTCGGCGAAGACGCATGTGTACCAGGAAGGACGACTGAAACTTGTTTTATGGGAACATGTGAATGCTGGCACTGTTCCGCTTGCTGAAGTGCCGACTCTTACGGCTGACGAATTGAAAGAGGCCAGGAAACTCGCTGAGCAACGAATCTCCTTAGCCGGAGAACGACTGGCTGAAACACTAATCGACATTGTCAAAAAATGAGCGAGACGAGTTCGATTCAGTTCACAATAGCGGCGTGAGGGACCAGTTCGATCACCATCATCGTACTGCAATCTTCGAGGCTGACGATCCCTTCTGCCGCCTTTTGCAGAGCATCTTTCTGGAGTGTGCAAATTCCCTGTTCGTGAATCAGGCTGCGTAGTTCATCTTCGGGCTTTCCTTCGTTGATTGCCCTGACGATGCCGTCCTCGGAAGTCACGACCTCAAACAATCCAACTCGATCATAATAGCCCGTGCCACGACAGCGTGGGCAACCGACCGGGTGACGGATTTCTTTGGGAGGTTCGATCTTGTTGGCGCGAAATACCGCAGCTTCCTCTTCCGTGGGTGCTGCGGCGCGAGAGCATTCGGCACAGAGACGGCGCAAAAGACGTTGCGAGATGATTCCGGCGAGATTTCCAGCCAGCGACCGATTGTCGATGTGTAAATCGCGAATTGCCGTCACGGTTGAGGCGACATCGCGTGTATGTAAGCTACTGAAGACGTATTTTCCAGAACTTGCAGCACGCATGGCGGTTTCCGCAGCTTCCGGATCACGGATTTCGCCGATCAGAACGACATCGGGATCAAGGCGAAGTAATGTCCGCAGCCCGCTTGTCATATTAATTCCGTGTTTCGTGTCGACAGATAGCTGCCTAAAGGTGGGAATATCATATTCGACGGGATCTTCGATGGTGACAATATTCCGCGTTCCATCATCCAACTGATGCAGCATCGAATATAGTGTTGTTGTTTTTCCAGAACCTGTCGGGCCAGTGACGAGAACAATTCCTTCCCCATGTCTCAGAATCTGTTCAATCCTGGTTGTTGCGTTCGCGGAAAGTCCCAATTGATCCATCGATCGCATCAAGCGATGTCGCGAAAGGACTCGAAGCGAAATGGCTTCTCCGTCAACGACGGGGACTGCTGTAATTCGGACTTCGTAATCCTGCAGCGCCTCGGGCAGGGCCAAACGGCCTTCTTTGGGATGGAACGGATCGGCGATATCAAGATTTCCCATCACCTTCAGCTGCATCAATAATGCTCGCCCAACTTCGTTGCTTAATCGACAAAAGTTGCAAAGCTTACCATCAATGCGAAACCTGACGCTGAATTCCTCGCCAGCAGGATCGATGTGAATATCCGTTGCTCGAGCCGCAATGGCTCGTGAGATGAGCGCCAGTGTCGGGTTGTCATTGATCTCGGCTGAAGTGAGCACATCTGCTGGAATCGGAGTTGCGGGAGGTTGGCCGAGCGTTGTCCAGTTCTGCCAGGTCGCGGCCGGCGTTTCACCGTTCGGTTCGTCCTTCAGTGCTTTCAGAGTCAGTACAGGACAGGGTGCTCGTCGGGTCACTTCTTCTGCAACACTGCCCAGGATCAAGCGTTTCAACCCGGATCGGCCTGTCGTCCCCATGACAATCAAGTCGACCTTTTCTTCGGCAGCGACCGACAATATCGCCGAAACAGGAATCCCTTCGACGAACCGTTCTTCATACCGAAGCGGTGGGTTACTTCCAGAAAAGGACTGAAGCAAGAGGGCAACATCGTGTTTCAAGGGATCCTGCTCGTTGCTGGTATCTGGCACTGAACCATTTTCCATAACGTGCATGATCAGAAGCATTCCTTCAGCGCCACGCGCCAACGCGCCTGCTTGTTTCAGTGCTGCCACACTGCAGTTCGAATAGTCGGTAGGGACAAGAATCTTAAACATGGAAAACTCCACAATTTTAGAGTTGATTCACTGTGGAGTCTGGCAGAAGTACTTCCCGCCAGACTGAATTTGGTGACGAAAATTAATGGTGCCGAGACAACATGCATGCGACTCAACGTCCAGCTGGTTCCCCCGCTTTTGGTTCAATCAAGAACTGATGACCTTTCGGATGGACCGTCAGGACGGGGCAACTTGCCGTACGCACCAGCTTCTCGGCGACGGAACCGATCAACAACCGCGCGAGCCCGGAATGGCCGTGTGTCCCGACGACGATCAGATCGATTTCCTGTTCTTTGGCATAACTTAGGATCTCATCAACCGCCAGCCCCATGACGGCTTTGTGGATGACCACATGTTGTTGAGACCAGGTGGAATCGAGTTCACTTGCAAGTCGCCGGTCAGACGCCTCGACCTGTCGCTGCATCTCGTTTTCAGCCATGATCCAGGGAGACGCTGCGTCAGGGTAAGGAATCACCAATGGGACGACGTGCAACAAATGAAGCTCAGCGCCGAACCGATCGGCAAGCGATAAGGCATACTGTTTCGCCTCGTTAGCTGGTTCGCTGAAGTCAGTCGGAAACAAGATTCGACGAATCGAGATGATCATTGTTTTTCGTTCCTTGTCGGATTGCAATTCCAACAAAATGTTTTGGGTCGCTACGGATTCTTTCCTGGAAGCACAGGGCGATTATTTCGTGGTGTCGATCGGCAGCGTTCGTCTGGCAATGTTTGGAACTGGGTGACGAAGGACCATCAAGGGGCAATGCGATTGCCTGAGCAGCCCCTCGGCAACGCTTCCATGAACCTGAAGGTGGAACCGAGTATGTTGATGTGATGCGATGACCATTAAATCTGCGTTTTCCTCGTGCGCGACATTCAGAATTGCACCAACTGAGTAGCCCCGAACGATCCGAAACGAAATTGGAAGATCACCCGCTTGTGCTTTCATCCGGCAAAAGTTGTCGTGACAGTCGCGGACCATTGGAAGGTCTGTGTCGAGAGCAACGTCATTCGATTGACCGTCTGGACAGAACTCTGGAGGAAGAACGTGAACAACAACAACTGACGCAAACTGGTCTCTTGCGATACTACAGGCAAGCTGAAACGCAAGATCCGAGTCCTCAGAAAAATCGGTGGGATGAAGTATGACATCGTATGAACTCATCGCACTAACTCCACGCGAAAAAGACTACTACTCGGTTGTCCACAGCCTTTAAAAAGCCGATGTTTTCACGAGCAAGTTGATGCGAAATTCTTTACGCACAGCGCGTGCCAAGCGACTTAGATTCGACTGAGACTGTTTTCAGTACAAGAATTTCCAGATGGTAAATTCCTGGTCAGCGGGCAATCGAGTCGCAAAGTGGCTCCATTTTCTCCAACTGGAAAAAAAACGACCACTTCCCAAAAGTCTGCGTCATCGCTGGGACGTTGTGTAGCACTGGCGGCGGCTTTGAGCCGCCACTGTAACCTGCGTCATTCGTTCATTCGAACAGAGCGATCCAGATTAATTCCGAGTGCGGCAAGTTTCGTTCGAAGCGTCGACCGGGATATCCCCAAGAGAGCTGAGACGCGACTGATGTTCCCATCAAATTGTTGCAAGAGCTCCAACAACAGAATTCGCTCGACTCGCTGCAGGACATCGTCGTACAGAGTCTCTGTTCCTGCCTTGATTCGTTTGTGGATGAAACGAATTAAACCGTCATCGGTCATGCAATCGTTTTCTGAAACAGTTGTCTGCCCAGGGCTATCGACTGCTTCACGAACGGTGTCTGGCAAAAACTCAGGCAAAACGACCGGTCCATTTGCTTCAACGACAGCATGTTTCAGGACGCTCTGTAATTCGCGCAGGTTGCCTGGCCAGGTGTAATTGGAAAGAAGTTGCATCGCTTCAGGCGAGATTTCTCGAACATTCTTACCAGATTCCAGGCTGAATTTTTTCAGGAAATGATTGATCAAAAGAGGAAGGTCACCGTTTCTCTCTCGCAGCGGCGGAAGCCGGATCGTATAGACATTCAAACGATAGTACAGATCACTTCGAAACGTTTCCTGTTCCATCATTTCGGTCAAATTACGATTCGTCGCTGCGATCAGGCGAACATTGGTACGAACCATTTCGTTACCTCCAACACGCTCAAATTGCTGGTCCTGCAAGACTCGCAGGACTTTTGTCTGAGTCAGCGGTGTCATGTCGCCGATTTCGTCCAGGAACAATGTTCCTCCGTCGCACTGCTCGAACTTGCCGATACGTTTCCGTTCGGCACCTGTGAACGATCCCTTTTCATGGCCAAAAAGTTCGCTTTCGAGCAAATTTTCAGGAATTGCGGCACAATTAATAGCGAGAAACGGCCGGTCAACTCGCTTGCTGTACTGATAGATCGCTCGGGCAACGACTTCTTTTCCCGTTCCACTTTCACCGAGGATCAGAACGGTAACATCCTGTCCCGCGACGCGACCGATTTGGCGGTAAACCTCTTGCATGGCGGCGCATTGGCCAACCAGCAGATCTCCCTCATCGGATTCCGTATCGACGGCGATCTTAGCAGGAGTACGGACCATGCGAGATGACTCCAAAGCCCGATCAATGACGGACTGGAGTGCATCGAGGTCGAGCGGTTTCAGAAGGTACTCGAAAGCACCTTTGCGCATCGCCTCGATCGCCGTATTCGCTGTGCCATGACCGGTCATCAGAATGACTGGCACTTTTCGGTCCAATTCCTGCAAATCTTGCAGCAGCTTCAACCCCGAAGAGTCGGGCAGCCTGACATCGGTCACCACAACGTCGAACGAATGATCTCGAAACAGTGCGAGCGCCTCATCTGCCCGTTTTGCAGTTGCGACTTCGATTTGATCGGCTGGAAACGTGTAACGAAAACAATCCAGGATCAGTGTGTCATCATCCACAACAAGCAGTTTCGGCATATGTCCCAGTCTTTGTAGGTGTCTGGATTGTCCAGTCCCGTTTCCTCACGACCAATCCGTATCATAACGCAGTTTTTCACCGAATCACAAAGGTGTTGGTGAATACCCGTAAACACTTCTCGAATAAAAAAACGATCAACGCATCGGCGGCGGCAATATTGAACAGATGTATCGAATGCGCGGTCTCGACCGACGGACGGACGGTGAATATCCGCTTTGTCCAAGACCGACTGGGCTTACCAAAGCCGTTCGTTACTGGTGGGTGCTCGCCAATGCCTTGGAAAGTGCGAGTAACAGTTGATAGTCGGAATAGGGTTTGGGGAGAAACGCCTTGGCTCCCCGTTCCAACACTTCAATTTCGCGGCGTGTCGTTCTCAGGCCGCTGCAGGCAATGACTTTGACCTGTGGCTGCAATTTCAATAACCGATCAAGAGTTTCCAATCCATCCAGACCAGGCATCATCATGTCGAGCAGAACCGCCGAGATTTCGTCATGCCGCTTTGTGAAGATCGCTATTGCCTCGGTGCCATTACTGGCAGTAATCACTTGATATCCTGCTGCTTCCAGTGCGACCGACGTCATTTGACAAATCGTGGCTTCGTCATCCACCAACAGCACCAACTTTCCATTTCCTGACTCGGCTGCGGTAATCTTCGTGGTATTGCTGTCGGATTCAATCGTCTCAAATGCCGGAAGGTAAACGGAAAACTTCGATCCGCGCCCGACCTCGCTGTAGACGAGGATAAAGCCGCCATGGCTTTTCACAATACCTTGAACCGTCGCCAGCCCCAGGCCGGTTCCTTTACCGATTTCCTTCGTCGTATAGAACGGGTCAAAAATTCGGTCAAGGACCTCGTTGCTCATGCCGAAACCAGTATCCGTTACTTCCAGCATTAAATACGAGCCAGGCTTTGCGTCGGGATGCAGTTTCCCGGAATTCCCATTCAGAATGATTGATCTGGCTTCAATCAACAGTCTGCCGCCATCCGGCATTGCGTCGCGCGCATTGATGCAAAGATTCATCAGAATCTGTGAAATCTCGGTGGAATCGCCGATAACAGTTGGACAGCCCGTTTCGATGGTCGATTCGATTTGAATCGACTTTGGCAACGTGTGGTCTAACAATCCTTGGGTTTCATTGACGATTTGACCAATTCGTACCCGGCTCCGATCTCCACGAATTCCTCCAGCAAATGACAACATCTTTTGGATCAGGCCTGCGCCGCGCTGGGCGCTGGCCACCATTGTGTTCAACAGTCCTTCTCGGTTGGCGGGTACACGGTCCGAAGCCAACAGTTTTGCTCCCATGAGAATTGGTGTCAGGACATTATTAAGATCATGGGCAATTCCCCCTGCCAAAGTCCCGATACTTTCGAGTCGCTGGCTACGGTTCAGCAGTAATTCTTGTTTTTTGCGGTTGGTGATATCAATATCGATACAGAGATAGCCTTTGATGAAGCCTGATTCGTTTTTTAAGGCAGTCCGGCGGTGGTCTACGACGACGGTTTTACCTGCTCTGGTTGTCATTTTCAGTTCACCGGACCACGAGTCCGCTTTATTTAAACTGTCTTGCCATTCCGCTGTTTGTGATTCATTTCCTTGATAAAACAAATCGATCGCATTCCGACCAACCGCCTCGGCAGCCGTCCAGCCCAAAAGCCGAGTTGCGCCTTGATTCCAGTACGCAATTCGACCTGACGGTTCGACGACACTGACTGCGTCTGAGACCTGATCAAGCATTTGTGACTGTTGTTCGATTTGCTGTCGATACCTCGCGGACTCTGTCACGTCTCGAAGGATGACGGTGTAGATTCGTTCGTCGTTGATTTTCGTATGGGAAATCGATGCTTCGATTGGAAACTCTTCGCCCGTTTCTCGCAGGGCCATGACGGTTCGCTGCGCGCTCATCCGTCGACTCGGGATCACGCCACGGCCAAATTGTTCAACCAACTGCCGATGCCCGGCCAGGAAACGTGCGGGGATTAATGTATCGATCGAACGTCCGATGATCTGGTCGGCTCGCCACCCAAAAATGGCTTCAGCAGCTCGGTTAAAAAGGACAATATTCTGCCGGTCATTCATGGAAATGATCCCGTCCATCGCGGTATCAAGAATTGTTCGGACTTGGTTCTCGCTTTTTTCCTGTGCTTCTGCCGCCCGTTGACGATCAGAAAGATCACGAAGGACAACCAGAACCGCTGTACTTCCGTCAGCTCGTGGAACTGGGATCGCCAGATGCTCAACCGGGACACAAGACCCATCCGGTCTCAGAACAGTCGTTTTGGACAACGGCTGATGTTGATGACTTTCGATGACGATCCGATACCGTTCCTCGTGAAATCCCTTCACATCAGCGGGTACGAAATCGTAGGGCGAGCGGCCGAGCAAGTCGTCCTGATGCTTTACGCCGAAAAGTTCTTGACATTGTTCATTGACGAGAACGATCCGGTCCACGTGATGAATAAACACAGGGTCAGGGCAGATTTCGATCAGATGTCGACAACTGACTTGAAGGTCGAGCAAGCTTCCGGAGCTGTTACCAGTCGATTCATTCATCAGTACACCATCTTAAAATTGACCAGGTGGTAAAAAATCGCCACCCGCTATGAGTCTGAATGGTGGGTTACCATCGTTGGACGCACCAAATAGTGCAACTCTCTGGCCGAAATTTAGAATTCCTTCGCTACGGCACACGTCATGCAAAGCCCTGACGAGTGTTTCAATCGTTCTGGCTTCTGCCAATTCGTCATCACTGTCAATCAGAAGTCAATGAACGAAAGCCACTGAGCAAGCAATTGTCGGATCGTCGCCCAGCTTAAAACTGACGGACATTTTGGTGCGGGACAAAACGGGTAATCAGTCTGCCTGATCCAACCAAGGAACATCGTGGAAACATCGATTCGTCGAATCCTCATTCCCACCGACTTCAGTCCGCCTGCCCGTCAGGCCGAGCATTATGCAGTAGCTCTTTCTCAGAAGTTCTCGGCGGAACTGCATGTTTTACATGTTGTTGAAGATCCTGCGTTACCCATACACGGTTCAAGGTACTCGTGGGCGGTTCCCGATGACATTCTGCCCCGTCTGCTTGAAAAGGCCGAACACGAATTGAGTTTGGCAGTGCCGACGGCGGATCTCAATTTGATCGGCCAGAAACTGGTTCGAAAGATCGTGGTCGGCCACCCGGTAAACTCAATTAACGAATACGCGATTGAGCACCACATCGACTTGATTGTGATCGGGACACATGGCCGATCGGGTTTGTCTCATCTTCTTCTTGGCAGTTCAGCGGAAAATCTCGTTCGAATGTCAACCTGTCCCGTGCTGACGGTCCATCCGAATGGTCATCAGTTTGTCGAGAAAGGTTCGAAAGACCAGGTCACCTCGGAATAAGGCAAACCATGTGAGACGAAGACTCTGAGACCACGTATGTCAAACGATCTGGTAAGCGTTGTGGTAAACGAGTGGCGTTAATACCCAATTTGATATTGAACCAGACACCATTTCAAAGGAAGCATTTATGAGCAGCCAGGGAAAATCAAAAGGCACAATCGTTTATGGCGTATCGATCATCGCGATGATGGTCGTCGTGGGAATGACTTGCGAATTCTGGCGGGTTGCAACGGCCGACGACGATCTCAAGGCAGATGTCAGCCTGAGCGCCTTCATGCGAAAAAAACTGGAATCATCGTCGACGATCCTCGAAGGTCTGACCGTTGAAGATTCAGAAATGATTGAACGGGGAGCGAAAGAGCTTCTGAAGTTGAGCAAAGTTGAGAAATGGCAGGTCTTCGTGGATTCGGAATACCGTGAATATAGCGATGGCTTCCGCACGACAGTTAAGAAACTCGAAGAAGCGGCTAAGAAAGGGAATTTCGATAATGCCGCGTTGCAGTGGTTCGACACCATGAAAAGCTGCATTGAATGTCATCAACACGTTCGAAATGAACGAGCCCAGAACAGGTAACAAATGTATTGTCAAAACCGCTATGAATTTGCGGTCGTGGCAAACAGTCGAAAGATGATGCCAGGGTTCCATTCTTTCGACACGAGCAAATCATCGTACGAGTCTCAAACAAGGAAATACTGTAATGTCGAACAAGTTCGGTCTGTTTTTCGTGTTGGCGGCAGTTGTACTTACCTCGGGCTGGTATCTCGTAGAAGCCAACAAGGCTTTTTCCGATGACAAGCCAAAGAAAGAGGTTCCCGATGCGAAACGGGATCTCGAACAATCCACGTTCATGAGAAAGAAGTTAGAAGCTTCGGGGCAAATCCTGGAGGGATTAACCACGGAAAACTCGGAATTGATCGCCAAAGGAGCGAAAATCCTGGTTGAGTTGAGTGCGGCAGAGAAATTCCAGGTTCAGCATGACGTCATGTACCGACAGTTCAGTGGCGAATTCCAGCGCACGGCCAAGGGTCTGCTTGATGCCGGTGAAAAGAAGAACTTTGATCTTGCGGCATTGAAATGGATGGATGCAACAATGAAGTGCCTCGAATGTCATAAGTTCGTTCGTGGAGCCCGTATCGCAGATTCTGCTCAATAAGGTTTGTTGCTTGACCTGAAAGTGTTCTGTTCGAACGGGCTTTGTTCGTCTTGCCACTGCTCGCCCGTCTTCGGGAGAGCAGTGCTTCAAGAAAGAGAGTTCTGTTCGAAAGGGCTTTGTTCATCCCTGTCGAGCTTTACGCCGAAGGGCTATTCCGACTCTAATTCCTCCCTCGACGCGTCCATGAAAAGAGTTGGTAATCATGGCAACTCCAATTGTGGTCGCATTACGCGGGGGGTGGATGGAGTTGTCATGTCGTATCGCACGTTAAAACGGCTGTTGGGGGAAACGAGCCTCGAGCGGAAGTGTCGGCTATTGTTTGGTGGAGGATTGTTGCTGCTGATTTCGAGCAGTTTTTACTTTTATTCCAAACAGACGCAAAAGATCATCTCGGAACACAATCTTGAAGTGGCTCGCAATCTCGTTCCGACCGCGATCATTGCGAAACACGCCGAGTCTTTCGATCCCAAATCGGAAGATCGCGAATCTGTCGAACACCAGAATAAAGCGGCAATGGTGAGGGACCTGAAGCCCGAAAACCAGAAAGAGCAAAGCTGGGCGTTGTTGAAAGCAACCCCCAAAGACTCGGCGGCATCTGTCGATGATGCGGCGGCATCTGTCAAGAACCCGGCAATGCGTCCCATTGACGAAATTGACCACAAGGCGATCCGGTTATTATCGCCCGCAAACCCTGTTCGGCTACCTGAATGGCAAACGGAAGTCACGGAGGTCAAAGAAGACTCTCTGAAGTACAAATATTATGTCTACTATGCGCCAGTGCTCGCTTCCGAGTCCTGTCTGGCCTGTCATATCGAGCATAATCAGAATCCCCATCTCAAAGAAAAGGATGTTTTGGGGATCGTCAAAATTAAGTATCCGCTCGCTGATATCAACAAGAATCTGAGCTGGAATAATGCGATTTTGCTCGCGACCGCAATCCTGACCACGGCCATGGCCTGGTTCGCGACATACGTCATCGTGAGATACGTCATCGTCAAACCGGTTCTTCACTTGAAAGAGGTGAGTGACGCGATTACCCGAGGTGACCTTGAGCAGCGGGCCGATATTCGAACGGGAGACGAGTTTGAGGAACTCAGCCAGGCATTCAATCGGATGTTGCGACACCTCACGACGGTCCAGGAAGATCTGCAGAAATTGAACCGAGGATTCGAACATAAGGTTGATGAACTGGCGCAGGCGAATTTGCGGTTGTTTGAGCTGAATAACTTGAAGAACGAATTCCTGGCGACGATGAGTCACGAATTACGGACACCCCTGAATTCCATCCTCGGCTTCAGCGACGTGTTGTTGACCAATCCCGCCAATCTGTCCGAAAAACAACAACGTTATGTGGCCCACATTCGCTCGTCGGGACGGACACTCCTCAGCTTAATTACTGATGTGCTCGATCTTGCCAAGATCGAGAGCGGTAAGATGGAATTGCATCCGATCAAGACATCTGTCTCCGATCTGGTTGATCGCGTCGTTGGTGCCATGATGCCCCTGGCCGAACGGAAAAACCTTGACCTGAACTGGGAGATTGAACCAGAGCTGCCATTGGTTTTTCAGGATGTTGGCAAGTTACAACAGATCTTGAATAACCTGCTTTCGAACGCGATCAAGTTCACTCCAGAAGGAGGGCGAGTTCGCGTTAATGCCTCGCGTCAAATCGACAGTCTGGTTCTGACAGTCGAAGACACCGGGATCGGAATCCCACTCGAAGACCAGGAACGCATCTTTGAAAAATTTCGGCAAGGTTCAACGGCGTCCGGTGAAAACAATCCGCTCACTCGCGAATTCGAGGGAACCGGTCTGGGTTTATCCATTACAAGAGAGCTTTCCAAACTACTTGGTGGTGGCATCGCATTACAAAGTGAATTCGGAAAGGGAAGCCGATTTACTGTTGTTGTTCCCTTGGAAATTCAGCTTCCTGACGAAACCGACTCGATCAGGCCGCGGCCGGTTTCTGATGCCATTGATCTCTCGATCGAACGTCCATCGTCATTCGGACGCCCTCGCGGTGCAAAGCCGGCGGAAGAAACACAGCGGACTGCCATCACCGAATCATCGTCCACGAGATAGGCGACCAGTGACATAATCAATCCAATCAACCGAAACGGAATGTTGAATCGCGGTGATTCTCAATCCAATTGACGTTTAACAAGTGACAACAAGCCCCAAACCATCAGGATTTTAGAGGATTTTACAGTGCGATTCACTTCGTTCAGTTGCTTTGCGTTACTTGTCGGAACCGTATTCGGTGCCGAGGACGATCGGTTTGTTCCGCTGTTTAATGGCCGCGATTTGACGGGATGGGTTCCCGTGAACGTTGCGCCATCGACGTTTACCGCAAAGGACGGGTTGATCGTCAGCACGGGAGTTCCCACGGGGACTTTACGAACGGAAAGAATGTACGAAAACTTTGTCGTAGAACTCGACTGGCGACATCTCAAAGCGGGCGGAAACGCGGGGCTGTTCGTCTGGACAGATCCGATCACCTACGTCGGTGTTCCGTTCTCACGCGGCGTCGAAGTTCAGATTCTCGATGGTCACGAGACGGCAAACTATACGAGCCAGGGAGATATCTTTCCGATCTGGGGCGCGAAAATGAAACCTGATCGCCCGCACCCCGCAGGCTGGGATCGATGCCTGCCGAGCGAGAAACGAAGCAAGCCTTCGCCCGAATGGAACCACTATCGTGTCACCTGTAATAACGGAACCATCAAGTTAGAGGTCAACGGTAAAGAAGTCTCAGGCGGGACGAAATGCAACCCGAGAAAGGGATATCTGTGCCTGGAATCAGAAGGTTCTGAATGTCACTTTCGAAACTTGCGTATCAAAGAACTTCCCTCAACGAATCCTGGCCCTGATGAGATTTGTAATGAGGCGGTGGGCTTTCAGTCACTCTATTCAGGAATTGATCTGACTGGTTGGCGCGCAACGGAAAAACATCAAGGGCATTGGAAGCCAAGTGACTGGAAGCTTGCGTACGACGGAAAATGTGACGCCGAGGATCCCTGTCTTTGGAGCGAGAAGGAATACGGTGACATCGAAATGATTTGCGATTGGCGCTGGACGGCCGCTCCCGTCAAAAAGAAATGGCCGCGAGTCTTGCCAACGGGACTAGATGAAATCGATGCGGATGGCAAGCCTGTCGAAATCGAAGTTGACGATGCCGGAGATAGTGGGATCTATCTGCGAGGCAGTAGCAAGAGTCAGGTGAATATGTGGTGCCGACCTTGCGGCAGTGGAGAAGTTTACGGCTACCGCACTGATCCTTCGCAGCCGGCTGAGGTTCGAGCTGGCGTCACACCCAAAAAAGTGGCTGATAAACCGATCGGACAATGGAATCGATTTCATATCACCATGCGGGGTGATCGCTTGAGTGTTCGGCTCAATGGCGAAGTGGTAATTGAAAACGCTCAGTTACCCGGTGTTGCGGCTCGCGGCCCCATCGCACTCCAACACCATGGTGACCCCATCGAATTTGCCAGCATTTTTGTTCGAGAGCTTCCCTGACAGAGGAAGGTACGGACGGCTTCAGGAATTTGGGTTTCCGGTGCATTGTCAATCTTCTGAATTCGAGTGCCACTGATTGACCGTCTTCGGTCAAGCAGTGCTCTTTGATCGATACAACGAGAAATAGTGCGACTCAGAAACCGCCGATGTCGTTTGTCAACTTGTCGGCGGATGCCGAACTGACCACAATAGCGAGACGTCCTTCTATCAGAATGTCTCTGTCGCCCGGGAAAAGAAACGATTTTGTTTCCGACGACTCGATTTGCAGGTTATTGGTTATTGCTTTTACGAAAGATACACGCTTTATGATCGACTCGATCGAAATCGATGGGGTTCGCCTTCACTTAAGTCAGCCCGATACGTCAGAAGGAGAATGGATCGGTCAGCGTGAAATTCTTCAACAGCTACTGGCTTGCTGGCTCGTCGTCGATGCAAAGGACCTGCCGCTCTCACCCCGATTGGTAGGAACGCCAGGTATTGGAAAGACAACGCTTGCGATTTCCGCCGGGCGGGTTCGACAGCAGCACCTTTTCATTTACCAATGTACGGCGGATACGAGGCCAGAAGACCTGCTCGTCACTCCGGTTTTGGCCGAAAGTGGTCATATCAAGTATCATGCCTCACCGCTGGTGACTGCCATGGTTCGCGGTGGCATTTGCATTCTCGACGAAGGGAACCGGATGAACGAGAAGTCCTGGGCGAGTCTCGCTCCACTACTCGATCACAGGCGGTATGTTGAATCGATCGTCGCCGGAATCACGATTCACGCTCATCCCGATTTCCGTTGTGCGGTAACGATGAACGATGACGAATCAACGTTCGAAATCCCCGACTATATTTTGAGCCGGCTCCAACCGACCCTCACACTCGGCCACCCGAATCGTGAAGACGAATTGTCGATCCTGCGATTCCACTTACCGTTTGCCGAAACCGAAATGCTGAATTTGACGGTCAGCTTTCTGCAGCAATCGCATGAGTTGAATCTCGATTTTTCAACGCGCGATGGCATCAATGTCTTGCGTTATGCAATGAAACGTATGGCGCAAGACAAAGATCATCCTGTCAGTAAGGATGTTCTGTGGCAGGAAGCGCTGATGAATTGTCTCGGCGAAGGAGCCAGTGATCTCGATTCGCTCGCCAAACGGCGGCAGCAGTCGCTCGGCGGCAATTCGATGCCGATGGGACTCGGCGACTTCTTCTTCGACCCCAGCGATCCTCTTCATCCCGACTTTGACATGGAAGATGATGAAGATGACGACGAGTTAGACGACCTGTGATCTTGCGATACAAACGATCGATCCCTCTGTTACGACGGAAAGAAATTCGCAATCGAATTAACCGATGCTGGCAGCATCGGCCACGTAGCCGACGCTGATTGCGTCGGCATGTTTCAGCGGGCTCGTGAAATTCACGCGAAGCGGCCTGGCTGCGGTTTCCAACTCAGTGTGCAATACTCAACGATCGCCGCCCCACCGTAAATCGGGGCTTCTGATTTTCGTCGGAATTACTTTCGGTAGCTGATCCGAAACCGTTGGCCTGAATAATTGCCTGAAGTCTTTCATCAACCCGTTTTACAAACGAAAATGTCATTCCCTGAAATGCGAGCAGGACGAGAACGGCAATCAAAATTGCGACTTCCATCCGTCTCCTGCGTGTGATCGACGTTGCTGGCGCGTCGGTCGTTTTGACCTGTTCCGCGCAGACTGACGATACCTTGCTGTCAACTAAACCTTGCGCATAATCAACGTTATTGCATTTCTGAAATTCGGGCGTAGACATTGCTTTCACCTTGGAAAAGAATTCTAACAGTACCAGCGAGCGCATTCATCTGGCCTGTTATTCGTCGCTCAATCGGAAATCTTGGGAGAAAAATCCGTACGAAAAAATTTCGTAACATGCCATGGTCCGTAATAGCAGCACACACAAATAGTTCGTGGTTTCGAACTTGGTTTTAAGTTCGATTTGCTGAATGCAGTTGGCGAGATTTTTCCGGAGAGCGGTGACGGGTTTCTAGCAGAATTGTTAACGTAGCAACAGGTCGAATTTGCCGTTTGCGGATATATTCTCGATTATTAATGGAGAATTCACCAAAGTTCAGGCAATATTCCGAAGTGGAATGCAAGCTTTTCCACCAGTACTCGTACTTACGACCTTGGCAAGCCTAACAACCAAGCGAAGCGAACTGTTGTGACGGGAGTCGGTACGAATCTCAATCCGGTCTTGAATGCTAATGGATGATTCCGATGAACTGCACGCCGGTGGTCAAGATCCAACTGGCGCGCAAGAACTATCAAGGCATACAGGGAATGCCTCTGTCATTTTGGCGTTTTCAATAATTTCGAAATTTTCGCCGAAACCTTCCTGGCTGTCACTTTGACAGCTAAAGCAAACAGTCGTTAGAAAATTGACATTCAATTCTGTGATTCGTTTGTTCGGCTGCATTCCCAAGTTCTTCTCTTATTTTAATTTGCGTTTGCTGACGAAGCCTGGTGCATTATCGCGATCTGCTGAATTCCGTGTTTGGTACACGACTTGCCTACTTAGCAAACCTGACCAGGCCTGGTCGATCAACAACCAATTCAGTCTTTAGACCGATGGGGTTTATGCCCCTGAATTAACGGAGATCGAACATGTTGGTGCGAACTCGAAGACTTGGTTTGCCTGCGGTAGACCCTGTGTCATCCATGCAACGTGAAATGGAAAATCTGTTCGGGCGGTTCTTGAATGTGACTCCCGAAAATGGTGCTGCCCGTGGCTGGCACGCGCTCGTCGCCATGTGGGACGACGCGGATAAGGTGTTCGTCGAACTTGAACTTCCCGGGGTGAGCAAGGAAGACATCGACGTGACTGTCCACAACGGGATGCTACGCGTTTCTGGCGAACGCAAACTTCCTGAAGGGAATCGTAATTACTGGGTGAATGATCGCGTTTATGGTCAGTTTGATCGGGCGATCAATCTCCCCGATGATGTCGATGCAGAGAGTATTGACGCCGAATTGTCTGATGGAGTGCTCCGAATCAGGCTGTCCAAGAAACCAGAAGCTCAACCAAAAAAGATTACGGTGAAAGGTTAAGCGATTTCGTCGCGTCGGCTTCCAGCCGACATGACGGTGCGGTCTGGCAGGAAGGCCGACGCTGGCAGCGTCGGCCACAGTAGGTGTCGGGTTTTGGATACACTCCAGTCTGGTACGGGCTGAAGCCCATGCTACGCTTCTGCGGCGGGACCAGAACATTATCAATGTTCTGGTCCCGCCGTTTTTTCTCACCCGATCCAATGTCGAGCCTGTCTTTTGGGGGACCCTTCTACCGACGATGGCGATTTCTGAACGCTGGGGATCGCCGCATCAATGAACGGCCTGAGGCAATGAGGCTTGTCGCTTCGGCCTCCTCGTTGATAGTCGTGCCATAATGTCGCGGCAACGCCAGAAGCAGAAAGCTTTTTGACTGTCGTCAGGTAGACGAACATTAGCTCGACTAGACGACCGAGCGGAATGCCGTGTGACTTTCGTTCTTGACCGAAGATCCAGGCGGCGAGACGACGAAACTCGTGAAATGGCGATCCTGCCGCGCGGGACGATTTGCCGTCGATAGATTCGTCAGAAACAGGTTTCCAAAGTGATATTATCGATTCCACAAAGTTTCCACTGTTCGCAATCGCATCCCAGTATTTCGCGAACCGACGTAGTTCTTGCAGGGCCGAAAAATCGAGCAACTTGTTTGAGAGGATTTCGTAGGGAGGATGAGGGCTGTAGACCATCTGCCATTCGGCGTCATGCCGGATGATCGGTGTTCCTCGCAAGCGTTTCAGAATGCCGACTTGAATCTCATTTGGACCGAGTCTGACCAGCCGATCAAAACCATCAGCAAAGCTTTCTAAAGTCTCGCCTGGCAAGCCGACGATCAGGTCGGCATGCACGTGAACTCCGGTGTTGTCTCGCAGCCAGCGAAGATTTTCTTCGGCAACGTGATTGTCCTGATGTCGACTGATCAGTTCACAAACGGTTTCGTTGAATGTCTGAATTCCAACTTCAAATTGAAGTGAGCCGGCCGGGAATTGGACGATCAAATCCTTGAGTGCATCAGGGAGGCGATCCGGGATCATCTCAAAATGCAGGAACAGTCCTGGTTCATACCGCTCAAGGAAGAATTCGAGAATGGCTCGACCGACTCGGAGATTCAAATTGAACGTTCGATCAACAAATTTGAATTGTCGAGCACCCCGTTTCAGCAACGATTCCATCGCACCGAGAAAGGTTTCTAATGGGAACTGCCTGACGGGGATATCGAGCGCCGAGAGACAGAATTCACACTGGAACGGACATCCTCGCGAAGCCTCAACATAGATGACGCGGTGTGCAAGATCATCGTCGGTATAGAGATCGTAAGGGAGAGCAAGCTCGGTCAACGCGGGTAAGGGGGATGTGATTGAAAAGGAGTTTAAAGAGTTCTTGGTTCTTTGTTCTTCGTTCTTCGGTCTTGGTTCTTCGTTATAAGTCAGAGCTGCTGACGGAGATGTTGTCGAATTGGAGTTTAATGTTCGAAATTGTTCCTTTGAGGCACCAATTTCAGCGATTTGTTCTCGACAAAACTGGGCAAAGGCGAGGTCCGCTTCACCTGCAATGACGTAGTCCGCCAACAATACGATCGGCTGGCTTTCCGCTTCGTAGCTGACTTCAGGGCCGCCAAGGACGACGATGATGTCGGGGCGAATCCGTTTCAGATCCGCAACCAGTCGCGTTGTCTCATCCACATTCCAGATGTAGATTCCCAACCCGACGATCTTTGGCTGCTGCTCAAGAATTGCGTCGAGGATCTCAAGTGTTGGTTGCTGAGTCGTAAATTCCAGCAAGACTGTACGGCTTTGCAATTCGCCCATGTTCGCCTGCAGATACCGTAATCCAAACGCGCAGTGGATGTAGCGTGCATTCAATGTGGCGAGGACGATATCGGACATGGCGTTCTTAACCGCCTAACTGACGGCGGAGATCATCGAATCGATCTTGGAGCGAACGGAATTCGGTACGAACTGAGGCAAGCTCATCACGCAGGTCTCGGATCGCCGATTCCAAACTGACGATTCGTTCGTTGCCAACGGATGCCCCGTCGTTCGCAGACTGGCGTACAGGGGCTGCCGAGGCTGTGCTTGCCGACATACCTGATTGAACCGTTGAAGGTCTTTCATCATCATCAGCCTGATAAACTGCCAGTGGCTCATGATTTTCGTTATGGGGATAAAGATCATGATCAACTTCGATCCCCCGGCGTTCCAATGGACCGTTGGCTCGAACGAGACCAACAGCCATCAGCGCTTGAAGCTCACGACGAAGATCGTCTTGTGTTTCAATCCCCACCATGCGACTGGCTCGCGTCCGCAATTCTCCCAACTGCTGTTTTCCGCGTAACATCAATTCGGTCATAATCGCGAGTTGTTGTTCGTTCAGAGTCGTCTTGTGGCGCATGTAGTGCCGGTAACGTTCCGTTCGCCCGCTTTCGGTATGAATACAGCCAACCAGACCACGTTCCTGCAACGCATTCAAGGTTTCCAGGACATCGTCTTCGTCGTAACTGGAAATTGGATCGCGATTGTTCTTCTGGTTACATCCGGTGGTGGTCGCCTTCAGAGTCATCGGATACTGATCGGGAACCGTGAACGCCTTTTCCAGCAAAACTCCCAGGACTCGGCGCTGCTTACGTGGCATTTCTTTGAGTGATACAGATTCTTTTTCGGGGTCGGTCACGGTCGTTGTTCTTTCGAGACAAGTGCAGTTTCAGGATGCAGCGATCGGATTATTGCGGAAGCTCCGGGGCCGTATGCGCTGGATAACTTGGACTGCTGAGCCCCTCTTTCAGGAACGTCACCAGATCTGCCGCGTCTTCTGCAGAGAGCTTCAGCGGAAAAATTTCTTCGTCCAGTTGTGGATTCGGTGTTCCCCCTTTGACGTAATGGGCAACGACTTCTTCCAGCGTTTTCAAGCTTCCATCATGCATGTAAGGCGAGGACCGGGCGATTTCACGAAGCGTAGGCGTTTTGAAGGCCCCTTTGTCGCCAATTGATTTGCTGATCGCAGCACGCCCTTCATCATTCCCCGGCAGACCGATGTTGTGAAAGCCGTTGTCGGTGAAGTTTCGTCCGTCATGACAAACCGAACATCTGGCCTTGCTGAAAAAGACTTTCATTCCGCGTTGTGCTGGTTCCGAGAGCGCATTCGCATCGCCGGCCTTAAATCGATCGTAGGGTGCATCGCCGGAAAGGACTGTCCGTTCATAGGCCGCAATCGCCTTGGCGATCCCGCCCGACGTCACGTCCGTTCCGAAGACCTTCTGAAACTGACCCTTGTAGCCTTCGATTCCGTTAAGTTTTGCAACCACAGCATCGAGCGACAAATTCATTTCGATCGGGTTTTGGATCGGTCCCAGCGCTTGATCTTCCAGGGTCTTGGCTCGTCCATCCCAGAATTGGAACTGCTGAAGCGCCGTATTGATCACGGTAGGAGAATTCCGGCCTCCCTTTTTCCCTTCAACACCGGTTGCGAATTGCTCGCCATTACTGAAGCCTTTGGCGGGATCATGGCACGTGGCACAAGCAACTTTATTATCTGCGGAAAGTCGACCATCAAAAAACAGCTGCTTTCCTAAGGCGATCTTTTCATCAGACGGAGGGTTGTCTTTGGGGTAAGCAATGGGCGGAAGACCGGCCGGTTCGACGCCAAACGTGACTTCAGAGAGTTCACAAACAAATAACGCCATCACAGCGATCAAACGGATCATCACAACTTCCTTGGGCATCGCGGACCTGGATCGTTAAAAAGCAGTTCGTAGTAGCACGACGTAAAAACAAAATGAACGCGGTTCGAAGTGACCATTCTTGAGGTTGTCGCTCAGCCTTTCAAGAGATCGCAAACATTTCAAAATTGATCAATCAAGTCTCAACCAGATCGACTTCAAATACTCAGACTCCGGGCAATTCGTGGAAATCGGGTGGTCTGGAGCCGCGCCACCCTTCGCAATGATTTGACCTCGACGACCCACTTCTGGAGCCGCATTCACGATCTTCGTGAACTCCGCCATGTCGAGCAATCCCGAGCAGCTGCATGTCAGCAAGATTCCACCGGGATTCACCAGTTGCATCGCCAGCCGATTCAAGTCGAAGTATTTATGCCGACCCTCTTCGATTTCCATACGGCTGCGGATCAGTTTTGGCGGGTCCAATACGACAACATCAAACCGCTTTTTATTGCGTAGCATGTCGCGCATGTAGCCGAACACTTCGGCCTGCACGAAGCTAATTTTCAGCTGGTTCAGGTTCGCGTTTTCTCGAGCGAGTAAAACCGTGTCTTCGTCCAGTTCGACCCCGGTCACTTCGCTCGCCTGACCGATTCGCTTGGCCTGTAGCGAGAAACCGCCGGTATAACAGCAGAGATCAAGGACCGATTTTCCGGCACAAAAATCCGCTAACCGCCTGCGATTATCTCGCTGGTCACAATAAAAACCCGTTTTATGGCCACCGGCAAAGTTGATCCGGAACTTGGTGCCGTGTTCCTGAACGATCGTCTTGGCGGGGACTTCCGCAGATCCGTAAGGGTCAGCCGCAAAACCTTCGTGTTCATGCGACATCGGTGCCGCTCGCAGAACGCCGTGTTTCGTCCCAGCCAGGACTTCAAGCTGGCTGATAATCGCTTCGGCTCGCTGATACATCCCCAGCGAAAAGCACTCTGCCACCAGAACATCACCAAACCGATCAACGACCAGACCAGGCAGGCCATCCGCCTCGGCATGAATGAGTCGATAAGCCTGCGAGACGTCGTCCAGTTTCAAAGTTTCTCGGCGCAACGAGACTGCTTGAGCCAGCCGGTCGCTCCACCAAACTTCATCGGGCGGTTTTAAACCCGCCCGAAGCACTCTGACAGCAATTTCGGCCTCAGGATTGTATAACCCGAAACCAACCGTTTCACCGCTGGGAGCGTTCAATTCGACGAGATCACCAGGTTGCGCATCCCTGGAAATCTGGCCAAGTTGTTTTCGAAAGACGAAAGGATGCCACAGCGCACCACCTAGCCGGACTTCGACTTGAGGCAGACGTTCGCCCTCAGGAGGGCAAAGCGGGCGCTGTTCAAGCAATTCGCGGCGGACGCGGACGGGCTGGCGGGACGTTTCGTAACGTCGAGACGATGATTGTGGTTTTCGGTTCATGACGTCATCGTAATGGACCTGTCAACCACTCACAACAAACACGCCGCCATTCAAAGCATCACGGTTTCACTTCCAGGCTGGTCGGGGTTGCCTTTGATCACCCCCCCCCTCCCCTCAGGGACCGTGCCCGTTTAATGTCTGAGGAACATCCAACGTGAAGGGGCCAGAGAGGCTTTGTCTCAGACCAAAGTAGCCATCATCGCTCCGAGGCTGTCAGTTTTTGTAAGTCGAAAATGGTGAGCCACAACCCGTAGCATGGGCTTCAGCCCGCGCGACACAACATCTTGTGCGGGCTAAAGCCCACACGACAAAAACTGACAACCTCTCCGCGTGATGAGCATCGTTCGAGAACCAGGCGAATACAAATTCAGCATGTTTTTCAATTCAGGAATTCAAACACAGAATTTGTTCCGAGGCT
>CAILLA010000097.1 GCA_903834925.1 uncultured Schlesneria sp. | reverse complement strand
GGGAAATGCTGCACGAAGAATTCCTCAAACCTCTGCCAGCAGACCCAGATCCAGTACAATTCTTCAGCAAATTGAAATCACTCTTCAACCTCTGCTTCTGAAATCCGATCCCCCAACCGAGGATCGCCTAAAGTGCAGTATTAACCGATTGGATGAAATCGAATCGGCAAAGATCGACGAAGAACTTGTCGGTGACGAAAGGAATGCGTACCTTGAACAATCATTGTTCGAGCACGATGAAGGTCCAGCTTTCACTCACTTCGCTTATGATCGCATGGGCTTGCTTTTCACTCGCAAAACGAACGAGGGATGGGTGACAACTCAGTTGGGCCGTCAGGGCGATGGGCTGCATTCCATGGGGTCGTCATTTGGGGGACGTGTGGTAGCTCTCGGTTTGTTAAACCGGGTGAATTCTGATGTGGGGCTGCGGTATGCCATTCTGCAATCCCTCAAACCAGACATTCCTGACCAGCGAATTCTGGTTGATCCTCAGTGTATGTTCCCTCCGATGTTAGCGATGGATGAAAATGGCTCCCCGGCGATCGTCTACATCAGACGCACATTCCAAGGTACGGAACTCGTCTTATCCTCCATCGAATCCGATACGGGTTCCACACAGACCAACCCCATTGCGTTTTTCGACAATCATCCGCCGAGAGTCGTACAAACTCTCAATTGCTCAAACCGAAGAATTGCGATTTTGGTAGAGATAAACGATACAGAACGCACTGGCTTTACACTTTTCCACAATCTTCACGGTAAATGGTCACGTCATCCCTTGGGATGGGTGAACAAGCAGCAGATGGCGGATAAACCAAATACCGCACTGATTGAACGGCGACCTGGGAAATTGGCTCTGATTTCTCTTCGGTCCATCGGAAGTCGTGGCTGCGAAATTCAATTGACCCCGTGCAAAACCGATCCATGATGACACGCGTAACGTCGATGAAGGAATCTGTTGCCGTTCAATCCTGGGCGAATTGATTTGTGATTGGTATCAAGCCGCGATTCGAGATGGATCGATTGTCGGATGAATCGGTAACGCGCTCCGCCGCCGGACTCTGGAGACACGTCTCGTGTGAGATTCGATTTGATTGGAAAACGAGTGGCTAACCTTGCCGCCAATCGAATCGATTTTGGATTCAATACAAGGATATGCGACAAATTTGGCGCATTTCTAATCAACCATGACTTCTATCGAAAACACAATTGCCAACTGGGAGAATATCGCGGATTTCCAGTTACCCGTCCGGCCAGAGAATGCAATCACAATCGCCCTGCTGTCGGCGGAGATTTCGCGAAGACTTCGATCATTGCCGGGAAACTGGAACTTCGACTTTCGGTTTGACGTTAAGGGTGGATTACAAGTTCGAGAGAAAGATCCGAGGGATGGTATCACACGGCTCTCCCTAAGCGTTCGCCGAATTCATGGAGCAATTCGGAATCTCTTGACAGAATTGGCCCCCGAGTTGTCGCCACCGCCGTTTTATCAAAACGTGCCTTATTCCTTTCAGTCCATATCGCTTCCTAAGACCGAGGTTCCTGAAGATTCAAAAACATCGACATTCGACTTGACCGCGTTTTTGAGACGCTTGCAGTATCTTTCGAAACCCACACAAGCGACGGTCACTCCAAAGGCGATTCGCCGGGAAATACGGGAGCGGGTCTTTCGATTCTTCGATCGATCCGACCAATTTGTTCAACTGCGGGGAATCAGTCAGTGGCTGTTGGACTTGCAGAACGCAGGTCAGCTTGTGCCACTCATTGAGGCCGCGAAATCGCAGTGGCCCCGAACGAGTAGACATTGAAGTGCTAGCCTCTAACGCGAGAAAATGCTCACAGTAAAGCGCCCGATCAAACGCCGTTTTTGCACTATCCCAACTTTTTTAAAATTTCGAGTCACAATTCGACGCGATCAGGGCATTCAATAGTGACCGACGACTCAGTGCGTTACAGAATCGAGTTACATGTCGTACATCGTCTCTGATTTTAACTTTATTCTCAGGAAGCGAGACTCAAATCGCTTTCCCTTATCGTAACGCCTCTTTCATTAACACGTATATCATCGCGCAACAAGGGGACCTCCTTACATTCCGTCCCCACATCCACAGAACAAGAAACCAACACCTAACTTAAGGCGTATTTAACGAGACATTCAACACCGACAGCGACTACGCCGCCGGTACTTTTTTTTGATGCCAGGACCAAGGACTCGCTCCAGAATCCACATTCCCCAAGAGACCATGCAATGCCACACCGCTTCGCGACTCTGTTTATCTTCTTCACGACCGTATTTTCGGCGCAACCTGCTTTGGCAGCGACACCACAAATCACCTCAATCAAGGGTTACACGGATGGCGTTGGTGTCACCGACGGTCGTTGGAATGGCCAGCCGTCAGCCGCACCAGCGACGGCCTCAAATCAGTACAAGGGGTATCTTGCGACCGATTCCTACAACTACGGGAGCACCAGCGCCAATCCGTATTATTGGGACATCAACGGATCAAATTTCGGCGCAGTTCAAGGTTCAGTTTCGATCGTACCAAACCCCAGCCCATTTACTTCTATTACGATCGTTAGTTGGTCGGCAACGACAGTTCGCGTCAAAGTCGTCGCAACACGCGCTTACATCACATCGGGTATTGCCGTGAAGGTAACAACATCTGCAGGAGTCTCATCGACTGCATTTAATGACACTGCTATGGGCATCATCAAGAGCCGAGGTTGTGGGCAATGCACTTGGTTTGTCGCGAAGACACGACTTGATAACAGCCTTGCGGTTCCACCTAGCGCCTATTCTACAACAGCAGCCATTCCCGCTGTTGGCGCTTTGGATACCGGGTATGAGCCAGCACTTTGGGATTGCTTGAACTACAGCGGAAATCACGTCGCCATCATTACCTCAACACCAACAAAAACCGCGAACAATGACGGCAGCATCACCTACAACTTCACCGTCAGCGAGTACAATGCAACGTGGAATGAAGCGCTTTCAAGTAGCCCGCGGACGTACAAAATCAGCAGACTCAATTCGTCTAATAAGCGAACAATTCTTGGCGGCATTGGAACCAACGCATCAAACTCATGGGTCGCGACTGGTTACTATCGTTAGTCGATATATTTCACATAGCCACCACAGGCGTTACGTCGTGCCACATCCGGTGGTCAGCTGTTATTTTATTCGTTCGTTGAGATCCCAAGAAAATCGCGTATTGCTTTCAGAGAAGGCATTCGTCACTTCTTATTAAGGCTCGCCCTATGATACTCACGTCTTGGTTGAAGTCGTTCACTTTATTCCGCTCGGCTCACGGTCAAAACTTCTCTCGCCGCAAGAGATCGCCCTCACGTTTCACTGAACGGTCACATCGAGTCGCAGCGGTGCAGGCATGGCCGCGCATCGAGAAATTAGAAGATCGAACTTTATTGGCAGCCGGTTCATTGGACACGTCATTTGGCATTAATGGAATCGTGACCACGGGTTTTACTGGTGAGAGCGGTGCTGCGACTGTCCTGATTCAGGCGGATGGAAAGACGGTGCTTGCAGGCACAAGCAGTAATCAATTTGCTTTAACCCGTTATTACAGCGATGGGAGCCTGGATACGGGGTTCGGTTCAGGCGGGCGTGTGACGACTGATTTTTCCAGTTTTGGAGCAAGCACCGCAATTGGAAAAGCTGCCGCTCTTGATGCTGACGGGCGCATCGTAGTTGTCGGTCAGATCTATGTTGGGGGGCAATCTGTTTTCGGGGTGGCCAGATACAATTCCGACGGAAGTCCGGATTTAAGTTTTGGTTCTGCGGGAACCACAACAACAGACTTCCCTGGAACGAGCATTGATTCTGCGGCGGACGTCGCGATCCAACCCGACGGAAAGATCATCGTCGGCGGAAACGCATCTAATGGATTTCCCACGTCGGACTTTGCTTTGGTTCGGTATAACACAAATGGTACTCTCGACTCGACATTTGGATCAGGAGGAACCGTCCGCACCGATTTCGGAGCTCACGATGTGGTGTACTCGTTCTTACTTCAGCGAGACGGCAAAATCGTTCTCGGAGGAATTACATCGACGGGAAGTCCGCAATGGGGCTTGGCACGCTATAACGCGAACGGAAGTCTTGATACATCATTCGGCGGTGGAGACGGCTTTGTTTCCACATCGTTCAGCGGTGCGAACAGCCAGGCGATCTTCGGGTTGGCTCAACAACCCGACGGAAAACTTATCGCCACGGGCTATATCGACTTTAGCTATTTCGGGCAAAACGATGTCTCGCTCGCACGCTTCAACACCGACGGGAGTCTCGACACCACATTCAACAACGTTGGCTACACGACAACCGACGTTGCGGGAGGAAACGACCAGGGTCGCAGTGTCGTGGTTCAAGCCGACGGTCGGATCATCGTGGCGGGGTTTGCGACAAACTCTTCGAATGGAGCCGACTTCCTGCTTCTGCGTTACAACGCGAACGGCACTCTTGACACAAATTTTGGCACCGGCGGAAAAGTCACTACCGTTTTTGGACACGGTGATGATATTGCGACTTCGATCGCAGTTCAGGCTGATGGCAAACTCGTTGTCGGTGGGAGCGCATTTGACGGCACGACCACTGATTTCGGTTTGGCACGTTATAACGCGTTCACCCCGATTCCAACTGCAGGACTGACGATTACCACCAACACGACAATCGGCCCGGGCGACTCAACGTACGATGGAGCCGATCTGATTGTCGACGGATCCACGGTGACGATACAGGGGGCGCACAACTTCCATTCGATCGAACTCATCCACAATGCGACTGTTAACGACGTTGTTCCCAACGACGGAGGTACTTACCTCCGTATCGCAAACCAACTAACAATTGATGAGGGTGCCACATTCCAGGCAGACGGAACGATCGACGTAGCACAGGGCGTGACTGTTGACGGGGGAACATTGGCGGTCGACCGGTTGAACGCGGCCCGTCTGGACGTTGTCCACTCGGGTGTGGTGACCACCACCGGCGGATCAGTAAGCGTGATGCACCGTCTGGATTTGCAAGTCAGCGGAACGGTGACGGTGGACGGGACGAGCGCGATCGACGTGAGCAACGAGGGTTATCCGGCGGGACGCACGACCGGGAACACGGCGACGGGTGGTGCGACAGGGTACAGCGGCGGCAGCTACGG
>CAILLA010000096.1 GCA_903834925.1 uncultured Schlesneria sp. | reverse complement strand
TTGCGGTCGTTTCGATGACCCTTTACGCTTCGCCATCCTTGGCTCCCTCGGTGACGTGTTTTGTTCACACTCACAACATCGCAGAGAGCCAGGGTTTCTAAAACATCATTTCCGAGTCGCGCGTTCCCCTAAAGTGCAGCACCGTTGTCCAGCAGAAAAAATTTGCAATTTCATGAAATTGATTAATTTTTTCCACCGAGATTCTTCGCTTTTTCTAATGCATCGGGGATAAGGTCCTGGATAACATCAAGAAAGCTTGCATTGACGAGGCGTTTACAACGATTTAATAGCAGCGGAATGGGGTTTGAAGGCTCGTGCCGTTCGTAGTATTCAATGATTAAATCCAGTACGCGAACGACGTCATCGCGAGTTTGAATTTGTTCGTCGAATTGCAGGTGTTGCTCTGGTTCGTCGTAATTCGCCCATTGAGCAGAAGAACCCATTGAGAGTTCGAATTCCTGTTGATGGTCGTTCAAGTCCACTTGTTCGACAGCGAGATTGGCGTCGAATCCTGGGTTAAGTTCTGAGCCAGAACCTGGAAATACGTTCGGTTGCGAATCCGTCTCGCCGAGTCTGGATCCACATCTGAGGAAAATCGCGTTGTACACGCGGTTGATGTTAGCCAGCACAGAATCGAGTGGATCCAGATTGGTCGCAGCGAATGATTCCAGGTTCGCATGGACGCGTTTTGCGATTTTCTTTGTGATTTGAAGCGATGACTTCGCTGCGGCATGGTCGCGGAGTAGTTGGTCGAGATCGCAGTCTTCGATCGCAGTCTGGATCTCGGCCGAGTAAGGTTGTTTGGTCTCGGCATGTTCCGAGCCTAAGCCGGCTTTAATCAGATCGGTCACGGTGTAGCGGCCCATCATTTGTGAGTCGATGATGGGAAAACGCCTGAGAAGCCTCAGCGTTGATTCCGGGCTACAAAGTGACATCAAGGCATTCGCACGCGGATCGGGATCATCGTCGTGGTCATCTGGATGCGGCTGCGGGTGAAAATCGTCCCAAAAGTTCTCGATATAGCCGCAGATCATTTGCAGGGCCGCTTCAAACCCCTGAATTCCGTTGATCGCCAGTTCGGCATTGGCCATTTCAATGGCGATTCGCAAATCTTTCGTATTCGTTAATAACTCGCTTGCGATCGTCTGAACTTCGTTCCAGTTGGGTTCTTCTGCGGCGATGATCGTCTGGCCATACTGCTGTTCGGGTCGACCGGCTGCTGACCGCTCTAATTGCAAAAACGCGAGGCTGTATTCGAGGTTCTCACCACAAGGGGATTCCTCAGAATTCATCGTTAACAGCCTTGTAACATCGATCATTGGTACACGATACGTGAGCAGTTCGTTTAATTCAGAAAAAGAGCCTGTATGGAGGCACTGTTAAGCACAAGAGTCGTCATCATACGATGGCAGTCACCCTCGTTTTGAAACTGCACAAGAACTCTATAAATCCTGTCACGACGCACACGCAACATTTTTTATCAGTTCACAAGAACTTTGTACCGCTTGCCGTGTCCGAATTAGGATTTGATCGAATGAATCGATTAAATCGGATTTATCGATTATTCGTTAGCCCGAAGCGCGAGGGCCTTGCTGAAATTTCCCTCGATTGCGCGTCGGGCTTCCGTTTCGTTACGGGGCGATTTCACCCTACGACTTTGTCAATTTCGACAGCATGTGACCACCCGATTGAGGGAGTCTTGATGCCACGATTTGTCCCTCGAAAATGCATTCCCATCGACACAAGCAGCGAAACGACTAACGCGGCGATCAACACGAGATTCAAAATCAGCCATCGGCCGAACCGCTGTTCCTGTTTCAACCGCAAGGGGATCCATTCGACTTGATCATGCGCGGCCACAAGTCGGTCGAGCGGCCCCTTCACAAAGGCTTGCTGATCAGCAGATGGTCCTGTGGCGGCGAAATAACAACCGCAAAACAGGATCGGTTCCATGTTCGAATTCATCGTTTTATCGAAGCCGAAGCCTTGAGTTAACAGTTGGGCAAGGCGTGTCTGAATTGCAGTGCGAAACTGAACCAGAAATGAAAAGAGGGGCTTATTTCCTGGCTGATTCAATGCACCTGATTGGCGAAACAATTCGTAAACACAGTTTTCGACCTCGTGGCTGACCAGTGTCGCTGTTTTTGAGAGGTCATCGGCGGTTGCGTTCGCATGCACGTCGAAATCGATTCCAAACCTTCGTCTCTTCGCTTCGTCCAGCCCCAAACGGAGGATGATTTCGCGGAATCCCGCATCCTGTTCCAGACCCGTCACAAGCAACATGACTGGGCATCTTACCTGCAACTCGCGTTGAATAACGACGAGGTCCGCTCGGATCGCAGACTCGAACTGTGCTCGATCGTGTGTCTCACTGCTCAGGCCGGAAAATGGAATCGAGACGAGAATCCCGTGACAGGGACAACCAGGTCGACTGTGTTTTCGGATCAGACTGCAAACCGCTTCAATCCGCCGCCGTTGTCTTTGTGCCTCGGACGCAGAGGGAAGAGATTGAGCGTTTGCGTCCAGTTCCGACTCGATGGCTCGACCAGTCTTCGATGCCTGGTCTGAACGGTCAGTGTCGTGATGCGGATTGCTGCCGGCAGTCAATTGGGGGGAGCGTTGATCAAGATGTTCATTCAGCAGTCCGACACGACTGATTTCAGTCAGGAACAGGAAGATTCCATCCGGTTGAACCCACCAATGCAGCGGTGTGGGGCCGTGCGGCATGCACTGAATCGACGACGAGCCGAACGCGGCTTGCATCAACACCGCCTCTTGATCTTCCCTCGTGGAACCGAGAACGAGAAACAGCGGGCAAGCCGTGAGCGACATGCCGCGTTCTTCGATTTCGTGCAGGCCAGAATAGAACGCGTCATTCAGGTCTCGAAAGGTCTCGGTATCGTCTTCCATCCAAAGCCGCAAGCCTTGATAAAGTAAACAGGGAAGCAGCAGGACCGAACCGATGATGGTCAAGACTCGATTGAGCGTAATCACCTGGCGCCAGGCGATATTTTCAGGATTCGAAAGAAATGCAATTGAAACAACGATCACAAGACAAATGAGAAAGAGAAAAAACACAACAGCCGCGCGGGCTGGTCCCGACAGATTCAGGAATGACCGTCTTACTGTGGTCAAAGGTTGTTTAATCTTTTTTAGCAAAGACACGGGAGGCGCTGGCGTTTTTAAGGGAGCTGGTTTCTCCGCCGACTCGGGGACATCGGAACTCATTGAATGATCCCTTCTCGATCGGTGGGGAATGCCCGTAATCCGGGCGTTATTCCCAATGTCATGATCGTATCCTCATCGCCCAGGCGACTGCATTTCCCATGGCCAGCATCAACAGAATGACCCAGGACCACATGAGCAACGTCTGTCCCCAAAGCGGCGGCGGCGGCGCACCGCCAATTTCAAACCGGTTCTTGGACATGACCGGCGGAGCTTGTCCCAGTCGAATTGCCAGGACCATTCGATCAACCCAGGCCTGTAGGTCAAGCGGCTGCCGAAAACGTCGTGCCCAGGGTGCAGCCATGTCAGGATGGTCATAAATTCCATGAAAACCGAGCAATACACAATTGTAATAGACTTCCAGTGCATCACATTGAAGTAACTGCAATGCTTCGTCAGCCCGAAGATAGAATTGCTCATAACAGAGCCGCGTACCGAACAATTTGACTTCCAGAACATTGTTCTGCCACCAGTCTCGTCCCACCCAATTCCTCTGTAAAAGGATTTCATCGATCCAGGAAACGAGCGCGTATTTTGCACGATTCCATTCGTCCGATTCACCAAGACTGGCTGCTGCCCGATCAAACAAAACAATTAGCCTGGTCTGTTCCTCTTCGGGAGAAATAGCCGCTTGTTCTTCCTGCAGTCGGTCAAATAATCTCAACACGTACAGGAAGATGGGATCGATGGCATGAGCGAAACGGGGTGTCATAATTGATGTGGTACAGCAAAAAGAGCGAACTCCAGAGAAATCCGTCGGCCTTGGACCGTGACGACCATCTGGCTTGATCCTTGAAGTTGATCGCGGTTTTCAATCAAAGAGTCTTTCAGACGCATTGCCAGAGTGCAAGTCTCTTCGACATCCTTCCACGCGAGGTTGTCTGTTTGAATGATTTCATAAAACATCCATTCGTTGCTCGCAGGAAGCGCCCTGATCGGTCGATCAACGGGTGTCAGGGCCAACCCCGCAGCCCGCCGATCGAACAGGACTTCGACCTGTCGTGCGCTGCCAAGTTTCCAGTCGAGTTGCCCTGCCGAAAGCAAATCACGACATTCCTGGTAAGTTAAATCCCCTTTCTTCACGCCAATAAACCATTGCCAATCGGAATTGAACCATTTGGGTTCGAGTGTCGCCTGCATCCCCAGACCGACTCCGACAAAATATCTTTGCTGGTAATCGAATTCACGAACGGCTTCGATTGCAGCGATAATTTCGCCTTGAATGATCCGAAAAATGCGGCCGAGATCGTCATGGTCGTAGACCGGAATGGCCTTCGCTTTGCGTTCGGGTAGAAAAATTCCGAGTTGCCCAACCACGCTGCAGAGTTCCATATACGCAGTCAAAGGGTGAACCCCTTTTGCAAAGGTCAAAACGGATAATCGAGCGTGAGCACCGTTTAATACCGAGAGCGTTAGAATCCGTTCCAGATCGCCAGGGCTGCGGCTATCCAGTCCGATGCCGCGATTATTCAGCTGGCGACTCAATGTATCGATCTTCTGGCCGATCACGTCGAAAACGGCTCGGACAATTTTTGTTCCCAGGTTCGGCCAGGCAGAAATCGACAGCAACGGGGGGATATAAGAATCATCGAGTTCCGGTACGGCTCTTTCGTCGCCGGAACGCTTAATTTGAGCGATCGGCAATACGTCATAGCCGGAAAGATCGTCCGTCGAAAGTAGTATTTTGACTTTCAAGCTTCGGAACTGGACGTCATGAAAATCGCCACCCGGCCCTTCGTCTGGGATCGAGACGGTCGTTGATTCGTAACGTGTGAGTGATTCGGAACTCTCTAAACTGATGTTTTCTCGTCCCAACTTCAGTTTTGGGATTCCAACATAAACTCGAATGACCGTTTCCAATGGTTTTTTATCAAATAAGTCGCCAACTTTTTGACTTAATTGGCTGCGTTGCGTTATCGCGTCTCGATAGTCGACACGGTCCATCGTCTCCACGGCGTCAAAGCTGATAATCGTACCGTCGCGCATGCGAGCGCGAAACAATTGCACATCGATATGACCGCTGAAGATCGCTTCCTGGTTCAATCCGATTTCGTACAGACCATAATAGTAAGGGTGGTCCAGCTTTTCAGACGTAATGGCCGTCTCGGCCCAGTAACGATCCGAGGCCTGGAAATGCTGGGGCAGTAGAAACTGACCTTCATACCAATTGACAGAAAGATGTTGCACGAGAATGCGCCTCGTTTGAGACTTGGACCAATGAATTTCAAGCGAATCGACTGTTATCATCTTTCTTCACCGGATCAACGATCGGTTCAGAGAAGATCAAAACGAGTAGTGGATGTTAATTATTCGAAAGATTGTCGTCCTTATTCTTGATTGGAGCTTAACGACTTTGTCCGGGTGTGCCATCGGTGACTTTCTGCAAATTCGTCGACTCTGTGACGTCAACAATAATCGATTCTCGGGGACGATTGGCACGATCAAGAGCGAGTGTTCGTTTTGTAATCAGGATTTCGCTGCGATCCAGATCGTCAGCGGAGATTTGAAAACTGTGGATGGCAACTCGATTCAAATCATCGAACTGATGTCGAATTCGGGTCGCTGTCATTGAATTTCGAATGGACACCTTCAAAGTTCCGAGCCCCTCGGACTTCGGGTCATGTTGCTCGATGACCATAATTTGCAATGATCGGCCTTTCTTCACGTCGATTTGAAAGGTGACCCCGGGAAGATCTGCAAGCTTGACATCCCGCATGTGTCCCGTGCTGATCGCTTGTTTCAAATCAATAGCAAGTGTCCCCGGCGATTGCTCCCATCGGAACCAGGCTTGGATCTTGGCATGTGTTGCCGCTTCCGGCCAGTCGTTTACCGTCCATTTCAAAACGGGAACCGATGTTTGCGGCTGATAGTTCGTATCATAGAAGCGATAGGTAGCGTTGGTTTGATTGTTGGTCGAAAGCGGCGTGACCTCAATCCAGACTTCCACGGGCCTTGGGACAAACAGTTGTTGAACATGCTGGACAGAAAATTCAAATGTCGTCATCCGTCCGAATCGGACGGGGCGATGAACTCCTATGTTCAAGTTTGTATCAGGACTGACGAGATCATCACGGACAAGTGGAAAGAATTGAGGATAACCGACCAGGTAGGGAAGGACTTCCAAACGTTGACCATCGCGGCTTGGAACCATTTCGATCAACTCGCCGCCATTCAGGCTGATTCGTTCCGTTGCGGGGGGGAGTGACACGTCAAACGTTGACTCGTCCGGTTGTGGTATCCCCACGTCGACCACTTGTCCGAAGTTTGAATCCTGATAGTTTCCTTGCAGATCGGCGACTCGAAATTGTTTTAGCCCACGCAGTGATTCGAGAGATTCCACCAGAGAAAGTGACGTATCCGCGTTGACGTATTTTCCGCCCGTCTGGGATGCCAATGCGCTAAATTCCTGCTGGGCGTTGGCCTGATCCTGATCCATTCCCAGCCCGACAACATAGATCGGGACTGGAAAACGATTCCAGGCCATCATCACGTCGTCTTTTGTTTTGCGAGCCGTTTCGGGAGGATTGAACTGGTAATTCATGCTGTCGGTGATCACGATCAGAGACTTGTCCGAATCAGGTTCCGCATTTTGAAATTGTTTTAACCCCTGAATCATGGCGAGATAGAGTGGACTTTCACCCCAGTTCCTCACGGATTGCAGGCGATTTTTGACCGCCTGGCTAAAACTGGAATCGAAACGGCCAAGAGGAAGAATGGGTTCGACATCTTCATAGGGACGCAAATCGTTCGGGATCGGTCCCTGATATAGTTTTTGTTTCAACAGCATCGTCGGTTGTGCGAGATCCCACCCGACCCGATGCCCAAGGCAGATGACGCCGACTTGATGGGAATTGTCCAGGGCCAGTTTGTCGAGCATGTTCTGGATCGCCAATTTCGCAATTTGCAATCGCGAGGCATTCTGCATTTGCGTTTCGAGCGGCAGGCTTTGCCCCATGCTATTTGAGCAATCAAGGATAAAGACTATCGACAACGTTCTCAGCTTGTTTCCACTGACCGAGATTTTCGAGTTCGATCGAGGGATCGGTTGGTAGTCGAAGGCAACGCCATTGATGGAATCAATTCCTAAATTTGCCGGAAATTCATGGCCACGAAAAAGCGTGATTGCCTTCAATCCCTTTGTCGATTGGCCCGTTTTGAATTGGTCGAGGACAAAGGGAAATTGCGCTGGAAGAGGTTGGCTTTGAATCGCTCCCTTCCAGGGAATATCGAGACGTTCGACCGCAGAAACTCGCCCTTCATCGCCGTTACGGATTAATACGCCAGCCTTGCCTTTGGGGAGTGAGTGGCTGATATCGTTGAAAAAGACGGTGACATCAGGCGTTAGTGCTTGGTCATCGTTCAATTGAAAAATGGGGTTTGCCCTTGTTTCTAGACCATGCCTGGCTGCCACGCGCCGTTGGTCAAGCAAGGCTGTTAAGCGATTAACTGTCGTTTGGGTTTCGGCTGTCGCATCCGGAATGGATTGATCCAATACGATCGCGTTTTGAGCGGCGTTGTCAAAAAAAATCGCGCTGTCCGAAGTTGCAGAACCCCAGAAGTCGTCAAGTTGGCGCTGAGCCTGCCACAGAATCATTTGGTGCAGATTGGAATGGAGGCGCTGGGTGATTGGACCGGTGGATGTAAAGGTTGGTGTGACCGCCTCAGTTCGAGTCAGAGCGAAGGGTGCCGTTGCCCGGATCAGATTCTCTGCTTCCACGCTGTTTGTGTCGTGCTCAGACGTTGCCATCGCGTCGCGTGCGGCATCCTGGTGGACAAGTTCCGGGATCTGTCGTATCCAACGACGAAATTGTTCACCATACAGTTCGGCAAGGAGTTTTGATTCGGTCATCAAGCTCGAAGTAGTCTGGTCAACATGCAGGCGCTGGTTGTAGATTTCGCTCTTATCAAACGGCCTTAAAACAATTTGTAACGTCCGATTCCCGGAATCTTTTGAGAACAATTCACTCAGGTAATTTCGAACCGTGTCCTTTGTTTCGTACGAAGCCGTTTCTTGTGGTTTCGGCGAATGGAATTTTTGTAACAGCGCTTCTTCGATCGCGTCACGCTTCTTTCGGAGACCGATTCGTTGCGCCACAGGGTCTAGCGATCCGGTTTTCGATGGCTGTGGCAGTAGTGGAATAGAAAGTAGACTGTGAATTCGGTCCCAGGTGTTGGCACTTTGATCCGTCGTCGTCAAAAGGTCTGCATAGGCGGCGTCAATCCCGTTCGACAATTCCTTGTGCAGCGTTTCTATCTCTTTGACAAGTGCCTGGAACGAGAGTTCCGTGCCGAGCTCATCGTCGGGATTTCGTTGAGATAAGATTTGACCAAACAACTGCTGGCGTTCGATCAGTCGATTTAACGTTTGGTGCTGATCGGCTTGCTCGTCAACCGAACGACTTGCATCATCATCGACGTTTAAAGGAACCGAGTTCAGCCACTGAGCAAAATAAGGAAGCTCGTGCGCAACGTGATCGTGCAGGGAATAAGCATGCGCCACCTGTTCACCCAGGTGTTGTAACTGCTGATACTGTATTTTTGCGTTAAGCAGGTCCGTTTCTGGATTCAAACCACCGAGAAACGCCAGATCGTCAATCTTTCTGCGATTGTCCTCTGCCAGCATCAATTGAGGCCGAATCCATCTGAAAACTCGTTCGTCCACCGGGACGATGGCCGATTCGGACAGCTGGTGCAATTCGACGAGACTTGAAAGAAACGTCGAATTCTTCCAGAGTCCAGTTACTTCGAAACGATCCCATAGACCGAATAAATTCGTGAATTCTCGTTGGTTGAGTGGATCGGATGCCATCAGAATCTTCGCAGTCTGATGCAGTTCATCCGTAGTTGGTGATTGTTGGAATTTCAGCAGACATTCTGCGATATCCGCTTGTTGACCCGACGGTGAAATGCCAAAAAACTTATCAAGCGAAACCGTACTCAGGTGCAAATTTGGCTTGATCGATCGCGTCTGTTTAGACAGGCTGGCCCAGTCACTCCAACTGATTTTCGTATCTGTCTGAGATGTGAGCTGTTCGATCTGCGGTTGAATTGCGTGAAAGAAAGCTCGCAATTCTGTCAATCGTCGCTGGGATGCTTTGGCATAGTAACCGCCACTTCTGGATCCCTTTTCCAGCCACACGATTTGTTGTTCGATGTCGGAGCAGAGTTGTGGATCAAACCGGTTCGAGTCGAGTTTCAATAGATTTCGGTACGAATTCCAAAGCGTCGCAAGGTCGTCATCAGAGACCGCCTGTGATGGATGGATTGTGGGATTCTGTGAAGGATTAGAAGGCGTAACGCTTCGTGACTGAAAGACACAGACGACTGGAAAATCACGATCGTTATCAGAAAACAAAATCGGTTGCTGCAATCGGCATCGATTGTTGAGGCTCCATTGATTTACCTGTCGTTTCAGATAACGATGAAGCTCTTTGATCGATACAAAATTGTCTCCGTTTCCTGACTCCAACCGTGAGTCGGCTTCTCCGGAAATGCCCTTTTGCAAGTAGTCACTGAATACGCTGTGTTTTAAAGCGTAGGAAGATGCAGACTGCTCGTCCGGGCCAGCCGATGTGATGACGCTTAAATTGGGAATCTTGGCAGCTGAAATAACAGTTGGGATACGTTCAACAAATGTGTTGAATAAGACACCCTGATTCCAATTCACAAGCTCATCGCAACAGTCGAGAATGACCAGTTTATTGATCGAATCCGGAACGTGGCTTTCGCGAAACCGGTCAATCAATTGTCGGATCGACATCCATGTTTCTGGGGCATTTGGTGAGCCGCCAGGCGGAATCAGATACGGAATTCCAGCACCGTCAACGATCGAATGCATTCGAACGTATACGATCACGGTTTCGGGACGATTCGTCCTGCTGACAACCTTTTTCAGAAGCCCGTCAAAACAGCGAAGCCCCTCGTCAGTCGTCGACCATTCACGATTATTGCTTAAGAGATCAAGTGTTTGGCGATCAAGATGCTGGAAGTCACCGAGGTCCTCCTGCGACCAGGGTAGCGGCGAAAAGGGTGGCTTGTAGGGGGCAGGAATCAAGAAAATGAGTGAAGAACGCGGATAGGGATACGTCAATTGAAACAAGAACGCTACGGATGCCGCGATCATCAGTAGACTGGCTGAGACGAACCCTGCGAATCTCCACGCCACTGTTCGATTCATGAACCACCAGACCGACTGGCGGGAGACATGAATGATTGGCGGACGGCGATGATCGGCTCCGTTACTCATGTCTGTTTTTCTGATTGCCAGCAAATGATGGACTCAGGAAGCTTCCCTCAGGATCTGGAGCGACAGTGGATTTTTCAAGAACGCGGCAAACCAGAAGCCATCCCCCCTCTTCAATCACAGGACTGACCTCTCCAACCGGCAATTCGGCAAGGAGTTGGGCGAGTTTTGGTGATCTAACATCATGTGGCGATGACCAGCCAATCTGGCGAGTCGTCACCTGGCTCAACTCTAATGCCGACGGGGTCTTCGTTAACTGTCCAAGAGCCATTTGTTTGACATAGTTCATGACCATTTCCGCTCGATCTTTTGATTTCATCTGACGGATCGAGACGGCTGCGACTTCCCACCGGATTCGATACGACGATTTCTCGGTATCGCTCTCATTGAGAATTTGGAGCGCTGAATCAAGTTCGCTATCTGGACCCACCGTGCGATCGACACTATGTCCCGCGAGTTGAGTTTCAGGAAATCTTGATTGTAACTTCGTCAACGGAGTGGGTTCGACGCCCGTCTCTTGAAAGCTGGCCAGTTCGACTGGTTTTTTTGGCAAATCGAGATTCGACACGGACGGTGCTGGCAATTCACTTTCCGATGAAGGGCCTTCCAACGGAATCTCGGGGTCTAACTGAAGTAGATCTTCGATCGATTCGCACGCACATTGACAGAGCGCGATTCGAGCCATCCGCCGCACGCGCGCCGAGGGTTCCTTGTGGCAACCATTCTTATTGAATTCGGTTGCGATGCTGCGTAGTTTCTTTTTTACCGCAGGGCTGCAACAGCGACCCGAATCACAATACCGACAACGATTGCGGGAGGTCGATGCGAGCACAGAAACCGCAGTGAATCGTACCTGCTCGGTGCAGTCGTCAAGCCCTGCCAGTAGAGCCTTTTCCACGTCCGGGTAACACCCACCACAACCCACAGACCCAAGGTACACCAAAGCTTGGATTTTTTGTGGCGCGGCATTTTCTTCGGCTTTGACCGAAGCTGCGGCTGCCACGGCAGGAACTGGTGAATTGAGGTTTGCAGGATCAGCCAGGGCGGTCAACGGCGGAACAGGTTCAAGGGCTGGAAACCGGGTTGCAACCTTATTGAGCGTACAAGCCGCAAAAACATGAATCCCCTGGAAGACCCCGGTTAATCCAAGAAAATCCCAGATGGTCGTGGGCCTGGCGGGGGACGGCAAAGCGGCCGTTTGTCCGACCGTCGAAGCCGCAGGCGGTGGCGCGGCCGGTGGCAATGTCATGCAACCGGTGATGGCGCACGTTAAAGCCAGCATTAGCACGACGAGCGGAGGCTTTCTTCGCATGTAGAAGGTTTACCGAATTCGAAATCCCATCAGTTCAACAGGCAACCGCGCCACCAGCCCGACGAACAGATTTTGAACAATTGACGATCCTCACGTTTATTATCGGTCGGTCTGCTTCGCGATCCTGAGTTGAGCTTGCACGTCGCGACAAAGTCTCTGACGAATTGACGAATTACTTGAGCAGAATTTGAGTCGGTTCTGGTTTTTCCGCAGACTTGATGACAACGTCTTGTCCCGCAGACCGGTTCTTATTTCGAAGTAGCCCTTTCGCTTCGACCTTCCAAATACCGGGAGTCAAACCCGACAAGAGAAACGTTCCCTTTTCATTGGTCATCACGGGGCCTGCGGTTTTCCCGTCGGCAGTTTTTGCCGATACAGCGATCCCGGAGGGAGTCTGATCGCCGAATTTGACAACGCCGCTGAGGGACACAGGAGTCAAGGCACGTCGTTCCGCCTCTTCCGGTGTGATGAACAATAACCTGGTCTTGAGAACTTTGCTGACATTCCCAACGGCGTCAGTCGCTCGGATCAGTAACGTCTGCTCACCCGGTTGCAGGTCTTTCGACGGAATCTGTGCGACCCAATCGCCATCCGTATTGGCTCCAAGGAGCATTGGTTTTGGGACGCTTGGAAATTCGCCCGTTCTTTCCAAATCGAATGTGGCTTCAACTTTTTCGACGCCACTTAACGTGTCGTCGGTGATCGTCGCCGTGATGTCAAGCTTCGTCCCGATGACCACAGTTCCTGGTGGACTGATTCGAACATCCAGTACACGCGGAGGAACGCCGTCGAGAATGACAGGGACTGTTGGACTGAACGTCGTTTGATCCATGACGGAAAGCCGAGCCAGCAATTGTGTGTGAACGTTATTTACGCCAGTGGCTGGAATCTGAACATGAAAATCAGAGACAGTGGCCAGTAGATTGAGTTGTCCTTCCGGGCTGAACTGCAGACTCTTCATGGCGACTTGCCGGTCGTTGGTCAACGACAGAGCGGTTTCGTCAAGCAGAAACCGATCGTTATTTCGGTCGATTCCGACTTCGAGCAAGTCACCTGGCCGTTGAAATGCCCCTTCGGGAACGTCAACGCGAACCTCGACAGGAATTGTATCTCGCGGTGTCTTGAAGGATGCATTCGAGGACGGTTCCGTAATCACAACGGAACATGCATCCGTCACCGGTGGTAAGTCGCCCGTATTCCGGTCACAGGGAATGCGGTAGGTGAATGCACGTGGATATTCGTCAACGGATAACTGCAACGTCACGATTTTGCCGGGGCGCCTCGGGACTTCCGCGAATAATTTTGTTTTTGATTCTGTCGAGGTCAGTATGGCCTCAAGCTGGCGGGCTGATCCTGCGGGCAAGGGTTCCAGGAAAGTCGCACTGACCTTTACCCCCTCTTTGGGAATTCCAAAATGTTCTACGCCAGTCAACGTGATCTCAATCCGTTCTTCTTCTGCGAGATAGCGAACGAGAGGTCGTAAAAAGCGGCGAGGTTTTTGAGGTTGGATCGTGAAACTTTGGATCCAATAGCGAATGTCGGCAGGATTGGTCTTATTGGTAATGACACAGAGAATGCAGTCGGACCAATTGGGAGTGAGTTCAGAAGAACCCGCCGATGTTTCTGGTTTCGTGGTCGGCGGTGGCGGAGAAATCACAACAGGTTTTCCATCGGAAGGAACAGCGAGAACGATGTCATTGACAAGGGTATCCGTTAGACCGATCTGAGTTATCAGCGTTTTGTAGGCTTGTTCGGAAAGTTGATTGGCAGGAATCTCTGGGGGCTTCTTTCTTGGTGATACCCATTTGACCGACAGTGTTTGATCCGTTTTACCCTGATTAATGATGCTGAAGCGATAGGCCGTGGATCGATTGGCGAACGGAAAAAGACGGAATTGACCGTTAACGGTCTCCCACGAACCGGGAATCCCTTCCACAGACATTTTCAGGGACGACTTGTACGGGCTCGCGATGACGACATCTTGCCTTGCCGTCTCGTTTTTCGTCGCGGCATAAACAATTAATCGCGTCGGACGAGTCGATTGTTTGAGGCTTTTGATGGAAAGGCGGATCGGCAATCGATCGGCTGGTGAGAGTTGCCAACCGGCGCTCCCTTTTCGAATAGTGCTTGGATCGACGAATTCGGTTTCGGTCCGAAACTGAATGGGGCCATCTGAAATCTGCTCGACGTCAATCAATTCAGGATCGTAATGAACCGTAATCCAGACGGGAGTATTTGGCGTGCCATGCCATCTCAGATTGAATTCCTTCGAATCATTGGCAGACAAATCGAATGACAGGGACTGCGGCGCTTTCCAGTCGAATTGCTGCGGTTGCAAGGGTGGTAAAGGTGGTTGGCCAGGAATGTTTGCAGCTTGAGTGCGACAAGACAGGATGTTTTTTGTGAGCTCATCCGCTTCGCGCGACGGTGAGCCCGTTTGAAAGAATTCACAACGGTGAATCTGCCAGCACAAGTGGTGATAAAGAGATGCCTGCTGCCAGGCGATTGTCGGGTTCTGATCGAAATTCTTTTCAATCAACCGTGTTGGCAACAACTGTAAACTTCGTTCGGCGGATAGTAATCCATTGATCTGCCGATGATGGGTTTCAGGGTCTTGTGAATCACAAGTTGTTGAGGTGAGCGAATGGGCATGGCCTCGCCAATTGTCGTAAAACAACTTGAGGACCTGGCTCCAGTTCTCGTAGTCATTCCACAGTTCTTTCGTATTTTGGGGTGAATTGATTTCAACTTTGATTTTTGCAAAGGTCTGTTTGGTTTGATTGAATGCCTCATCAAGTCGGTCAAGCGGCTGTTTCAACTCTGGAATCAGAGTGGCTCCGAGTTGTGGGACGATCATCTCCAGTTGCATTTGCCGCAAAGGCAACTCCCAGACTTCATCGATCTGACGATTCGCATTCCTCTTGCCCGATGAATCAAGTGGCTCGTTGAAGCGGGCATCCATTCGTTGATCGAAAGCTGTGATCGCCGCGAAATACCTGGATCGGAGTTGATGATCGGGGAGTGGAGTTTTCAACAGGTTTTCAATTGCCAATTGTTCTCCGGGAACAAGAGAAATCGCTGCAGGCCCACGATGACGATCCGACGACAGTTCCACCTCGATCGCTTCGTACAGGCTTCGTAATTTGAGAAGCCGTTGTCGAATCTCGGGAATCTCATCATGTTTCCCTTTCGCAAGATGCGTGATCAAACTCTGAAGTTGATCACTCATGTTTTGAATGGCGAGTGCTCGATCGAAACCGGTTTTGGTACTAACAGAGTCACGATTCCATTCGACATAGAGTGCAATTCGGCTGATCAATGTCTTTACAAGTAAGTTTGCTTCGTTGACAACCTTCAAGGCATCTGCCGCTTGCTGATATTGCTCAAACGCCCGGTGGAACAATGAACTCGCGAGTCGTTCACGATTGACTCCAATTTGATCGAGCAACGTCCGTTCTGCCGTTTTTCTCAGTTGTTCCGCCTCATCAAATTGAGGGGGCATCCATAAGACACAATTCAAATCGGTGTTCGCTGTGCGCTCAGCAAATCGACAGGCTTGAAGAGCCAGCTTGATCGACTCCCATCCCAGCGATGTGTCATCGGCTAACAATTTTGCCAATCGCGTTTCGATGAATTGAGACAATTGCGATTCGTTCGTTTTGACCCACGACTGGAATTGTTGTGCAGAGTCAGCAGTGATCGATTGGTCGAACTCATTGATTAAAACCACGGTCTCTTGAGGAATTGGCGAACCACCATTTTTCTGCAATAACTCGGCGAACCCGATGGAAAACGGTGTAACAATTCGGCAGGGGCGTCGAGCGATGTTCTGGCGGATTTTGCCGATCAATTCGGAACTCTGGAATTTGTCAGCCATACTTTCTGTCGACGGCGGTGCAAGCTCAACTGCGGGAACAGGCGGTATCGGCGCACTGGCCGTCGACGACGATCCAGTCGTGGTTCCTGGAGTCGAGGATAATGATGGATTCGGTTGAAGTTTGGAAATCTGATCAGGTTTCGCCAATTCGCTTAATTGCTTCTGGAGATTGGTGACCTCATCGATGATTTGCTTCAAATCGATTTCGGGATTCGCTCGAAACGAGTTTTCCAGAACGATCAGGTGTTCCTGTAACAAACGCCACTCTTTCGGGGCCGCGAACGCCGGGTTTTGGGGATCAGACGGATCTTTTTGTAATGCGTCTCGTAATGCCCAGATCTCTGAGAAAGTCACCGAGAGTTTTGCAGCTGACGAGTCGTTGTCGTCTTTCTCATGTTTGTCGTCAGACAATGTCGTGACGGGCATTGCATTTGAAACGGGAAGAAGCACGGGATGCGAATATTCACGTCCTTTTCCACCCCAAATCAGTGTCGCCGTTTGGGTGGTCGCACCACCCGTTGCCTGACGGACCCAGGCGTCAAGCTTGATGGAAACGAATTGATGTAATTCCCTAATGTCAACCTGATCGTCCCGATTCAAGTCCGCCTCGCCGCTCAGGCCGCGTTCCAGCAGCCAGCCGAAGATTGATCTCTCTTTCGAACGCGAAATCGTTGACTGTTCGAAATTCTGGTTCGAAATCAGGACCCATAAGTGAGGGTCATGGGAATTCTTGACGGCACGTTCGATGTATTCGTGTAGCGAGTTTACGACGTTCCCCTGAGATGGATCTCGCTGAAATCGGCCAACGTCAAGAAACAACACCTTCGTTGCGGCTTTGCTTTTTTTCAGGTGAAGCAAGAGATCGTCGAAAGATTGGCGTTCGGAGTCGTCGTTACCGTTTTCAAACAAAACCCTGTTACCAGAGATTTTGGCCCGACTGATCAGGAAGACCATCAATACATCCGAATGACCAAGCGATTGATCATGCAGCGACGTTTGCCAGTTGAGGTTGACGGTTCGTTCGATGTCGCCCGAAGTTTGACCTTGTTTTGGATGACCGCTTGCCGCGAATAGGTGATTCAATCGTTGCATCGCATTGAAGTCATTCGCGACAAAGTCAGGCGGAGAATTAATTCGATCTTTTACGGAATCCCGCACGTTTACGACCGTTGACAGGGACACGTCGTCTGATGGGAGATCTCCGGAAACTAAACGGAGGTGGGCGTTTTTGTGGTAAAACGGTGTTACGATCGCCTGGATCAGTAGCACAAGTACGATCAGTGAAAGGATTCCAATCGCTGTTCCACGAAGGCGACGCCACGAAACTAAAGCAGATGGATTAAGGAAACGGGCCAATTCTCGTTTCGTCAAACCGAAGGGATTCGATGGCTTAGAAGGTTTCGACGAGGAAATCACAAATCGTTCCCCCTTCAGTTCAAACCGCTTCCGTCGATTTGTTTCTCAGGCTTCGCACCCGTCGAAACCATTGAAGTTCCGCGAGCCTGAAAGAACGATCGGCTGGGATTAAACTATCTTTTATCGGTCAAACAAACCGACGAACATGAAGTTAAAGGCGACCGCGATTGATTTCCTTCGGAAATTATTGCCGATTTCAAGAAATCTCGTGTCGAGGCGGTGCGAGTTCACATTTCAGTTGATATTCACGGTAGCACCTTTCAGAGTCAGCGTACCGCTCGCATTGATCGAGATCATCGAGCCGGTGAGGGTGATTCCCGAAGAGTTAATGGTGACGGAATTGCCGCCGACTTTCAGTTCAACCGAGGTGGCGGCCGTGATGGTTGACGTCCCGGCACTGACCGTGATGGAATGATTTCCTTGTGAAACGGTTAACGCGTCATTTCCTGCACTCACCGCCACCGTTCGATTTCCTTTTGAGACGGTCAAGGTGTCATTACCACCGCCGACGGTTACCGAACGATTTCCTTGAGAAACGGTGAGTTGGTCATCGCCCGTACTGACGGTCAGCGTTCGATTCCCTTTTGAGATCAATAATGTGTCGTTTCCCACGCTGATCGTGACGCTACGGTTTCCATTTTGAATATTTAACGTATCGCTTCCCTGGTCCAGGGTCACCGTTCGATTGTTGTAAATCTCGATCGTCTGATTTCCCGCATCTTTCGTTTGCAATCCCACGGTCAACGAATCGTTATTTTCCACGACTCGCTGAAAATCCCGTTCGGCATGGAAATAGATCGTTTCTTTCCCCTTGTTGTCATCGAACATTAACTCGTTAAATGTTTGATCCGTGCCATCCTTGGTGCTCTGCGTCTTGATCCCGCTTTGTGTGGCGTTTGCCGGAAGGACAAATGGCACATCCAGGTTACCGTTGTAAACGCTGCCGGTGATTAATGGTCGGTCGGGATTCCCTTCAAGGAATTCGACGACAACTTCGTGCCCGATCCGGGGAAGGAACTGGGCTCCCCAGCCTTTGCCTGCCAATGATTGTGCTACACGAATCCAGCATGAGCTATTCTGGTCATTGGTTCCAAGTCGGTCCCAGTAAAATTGGACCTTAAGGCGACCAAGTGAATCGGTATAGATCTCATCACCCGATTCACCCGTGACAACGGCGGTCTGAATCCCCGCGATTTTCGGAACGGGCGTTTTTCGTGGCATTCGATAATTATAAGTTTGGGGAATCACCGTGAATTCACACGTATGCTGGCATTCTGGCACGACGTCCGAGTTCACGAACTGATGTCGACTTGAAACAATCAGATACGTTGTGTTTTGATCAGTGCGTGGATGGTTTGTCAGCTCGAGGATCGCACCGGTGGCAATTCCCTGTGCGTTTGAGGTTCCCAGAATGGTGCAGTCTTGCGACTGGATTTCGTCAATGCGGGCACGGACGTAGGAATCGCCTACGTTCTTCGATGTGTAACAACCAGGGTAATCAAAAACCTCAAACGTCGAGTAGGGATATTTGTTTTCCGCTTGTTTCTGGGCGGTAAGATCCGTTTTTGGGTTTTCGTAATCGTAATCATTCAGCACTACAGACCCGGATTGAAGCTCAAGGAGCGATGTCCACGAATCGACATACTCTGAAAGACGTGGATCCGGGCAGAAAGAAAGACTGGTGTAGTCGGTGGCTGCTTCGTGTGTACTCGTACTGTCCGAAAGGACCATAAAGTGCGTACCGTTCTGGTGAGTAAAGTAGTAATAAATCCCTTCAAATTCGAGCAGCCGGCTGATGAAATCAAAAGCGGTCTCACGGTACTGGACGCAGTACTCGCGAGGTTCATATGTTTCTGATAGCTGGAGTTTGTAATCAGAGAAACCAAATTCGGAACAAACGGTTTTAAAAATATCGACCACCGACTGATTCTGGAAAATTCGACAGTCTGCCGTTCTTGATAGCAGCCAGAACCACGGACGCAGGATTGCGCGGTAAACCTGCCATTGATCCACAGTCGCAACATGGCCAAAAGATGTGACAATCCCATTGAAATAGCGAGTCACTCCGGGCGGCAATTGCCAGGCGACCGTCACCGATTGGCCGATGAAATCCGCGTATTGAAGACTGAGCGAATTACTGGCGAGTTCAAGTTGGAATTCGAACGGCTCCCCCAGACTTTCCCTGGTGGACATTCGACAAAGGACTATTTCCGTCGAATTAGGAATCGTCAGCGTGACGATTGGATCGGTCATGAAATTGCTCTTTCCGAGGAGTCGTCGATTCCGTTAACTCGGGGGACATAGCTTTTTCGCGAAAAAGCTGTGTCCCCCGAGTCGCGGCTTTATGAGCAGAACTGTCAAGCCAGCAGCGATCCATGCCATGATGATGCATGAAGCTGCGAGATGACATTGAAAAACATAGTCGGGGCCTGCTTCGATCAAAATTGCGGGACCAACGTACGCGTCCCATGTCTCCGAAACCGTTCCGTATGCGATAAAAAGGCAGATTGGGAAGATCACGAAGAAGGTACGTCGTCCAGCGAGTGACAGCACGATTGAGAGTATGAACGTCACCGCTGAAGCCCATAAACAAAAGGTCCAGATCTCGGCAATGGTTGGTTCCTTGTCCATCACCTCTGCGATAACCGTAAGACCAATCATTTTCGTTGCCGTCCCCGGAAGAAGTCGCCCATGAATCGCTATGTCTCTTGCCGAAGAACAAAAGAACGCCACTGATTCCAGGCAGTGACGTTTCTTATTGTCGCGCCGCATTCCGAAACCGCAAGATTAGCTCGTGGGGCGGCGGCGACGGTCCGCAGCTTTTCCATCGACCATTTCTCGGTAGACAAGCCAGCTTCAACCGCTGGCGTCGTTTTAATCGTCGAATTATGTCGGCAGAAGTTGTACCAAGCGAAATACAGGCCGAGCATTGCATCATGGTTGCGAGTCTTCTTGCTGTGGGCACTGGGACACAGCACTTTCTTAACATTAGGAAGTTCAAACGGGACAGCAAGCGGGTATTGGTTCGTTCAATCGTGGCCACAATTCGTTCAATTGTAACGGCTTACGGTCGACATACGCGTGCGACAGTTAATCGCGCTTTGACCGAAGTGCAGTGTCTATAGGGTCAGGGTTTCTCCACGTCCGGCATATGTTAATTCACGGCGTTCGTCGATCGCATGTTCAGTTCGGAGAGAAACTTGATCGATAAACCTCAGGTCGCTTTGAAAATGCTTCAGGCGAGGCGATTGTTGGCTATTTCCGCTCAATGTCTGTTAATTTCTGACAGAACGTGTCTCCGAATGTGTTAGACATTGTAGGGGACTATTTTTTGAACGAATTTCCGGAAACACGCGATAGCCTGCTTTTGCAGGTTCAGGATCCCTCCAATCGGGATGCGTGGGAGATGTTTGCTCAGATTTATCGGCCGGTGATTTTCCGAATTGCCAGGGCTCGCGGGCTACAACATGCAGACGCACTGGATTTGTCCCAGCAAGTCTTGATCGCAGTGGCTAGCACAATTGGGGAATGGGAGAAACGTGACAACTCGACTCGGTTTCGGAATTGGCTCAGTCGGGTCACGAAGAATGCCATTCTCAATGCACTGATGCGTCGGCCCAAGGATCAAGCTGTTGGTGGTTCATCTGTTGAAAGCTTACTACAGGATGTGGTCGACTGCGATGGTGTAACGACCGCTTTGATTGACACGGAGTACCGTCGGGAACTCTATCTGCGCGCTGCACAGATCGTGAGCGAAGAGTTCCGCCCTGATTCCTGGCAGGCTTTTGAAATGTCGGTGGCAGGAGAGATGTCGATTGAAAAAGTGGCCAAAACTCTCGGCAAAAGCATTGGGGCAATCTATACGGCTCGCAGCCGCATCATGTTTCGGCTGCGTGAGGTGATTTCTGAATTAGGAGCGCATGGCCAATGACACAAGCTCAACAACAGTGCAGTTCCATTGAGCAACTTCTGACGTTTCTTCGTGGAAAACTTAGCGAGCACGACGAGTCTGAGTTGCAACGGCACCTGAATGATTGTGTGTCGTGTCGAGATCGATTGGAGGACGCTGCCGCTGATGACGATTCGTGGAATGAAGCCAAACGATTCCTGGGGCGCGAAGTTAAGCATGAAGTGCTTGAGGGCTCGACCGATGGTCGACAGGATGCAACGCCATGGTCACTGCAAATCCGACAAGTGCTCGACTCGCTTGGACCAACCGATGATCCTGACTCGCTTGGACGAATTGGTGTCTATGAGGTCACCGGCGTAATCGGGGCAGGTGGTATGGGCGTCGTGCTAAAAGCTCACGAACGTGCGTTGGAGCGAATTGTCGCGATCAAGGTCATGGCACCCCATCTGGCAAGTAGTGGTTCTGCACGCAAACGATTTGCTCGTGAAGCGAAAGCGGCGGCAGCCGTATTCCACCCGAATGTGATCGCCATTCACGGAGTTTCGATCGAGGGAGAGTTGCCTTACTTGGTTATGCCTTTCGTGGGGGGATCTTCGTTGCAGCGTCGGCTTGATAAAAATGGTCCATTACCGACGGTCGAAGTTCTACGAGTGGGCAGTCAGATCGCATTTGGGCTGGCAGCTGCTCATGGACAAGGTCTCGTTCATCGCGACATCAAACCTGCAAATATTATGTTGGACAATTGCGTGGAACGCGTTTCGATCACCGACTTTGGTCTCGCCCGAGCCGTCGATGATGCAACGATGACTCGAACAGGTGTGATTGCCGGGACCCCGCAATTCATGTCGCCCGAACAAGCTTGTGGCGCAGCGATCGACCACCGTAGCGACCTGTTCAGCCTTGGTAGTGTGCTGTACGCGATGTGTACCGGACGAGCTCCGTTTCGCGCGGAAACGAGCTACGGTGTACTGCGACGAATCACCGACGAGGAACCCAAGCCCGTACAAGAAATCAACGCTGATATTCCGTTGTGGCTATGTGCTGTCATTTCCAAGTTGATGCAGAAACAACCGGATGACCGTTTCAACTCAGCTGACGAAGTTGCCAGACTTCTGGAGGGCTGTTTGGCACACGTCCAAAATCCCGCTTCAACGTCACTACCCGCAAGTCTTGATCAATTGTCTCAACCGCTCCCGGCAAGTTCTGGCGCGGCGAGTCCGCCCAGGAAACTTTTGAGACTTTTGTTTGAAATTCGCCCACGAATCGTAAAGTTCATCGCCGCTGCCGCCGTCGCTTTTGTAATGATTTTTGCTGGCGTTTTCATCCTGCTGGAGTCGGACAAAGGAACGTTGACGATTGAGTCCGAGGCAGATGCTGTTCCGATTCGAATTATAAAGGGAGACAAGGTCGTCGACCGGATGACAGTGACCAGGTCGGGTAACTCAATTCGCGTCGCGGCCGGTAACTACCGCGTGGAATTGGACGGGGACATGGACAGTATAATCGTTGAAAATGACGAAATTGTTTTGAAGCGCGGCCGCACTGAACACGTTGCGATCCGGTATTTACGACATGGAAAAGAGAGCCAATTACTCACGCAGATGCCAAACGCGAAAATCGTTCTTGCCAGCAAATTTCAGCATGGAAACCTTGACGGACTTCGGTTTGGTGAGCGTCACGAACCTGAGGGAAGCGGTTACTGGAATCCGAGCGTTGCAGAACCTGGTGAGACGTCAGAGCTATTCGCGACTTTTCCGACACTCGGCAATGGCATCGACGAAGTGGCATTAATCGTTTATGTCTATCCTCCAAAGGACTTGTCAGATCCATCGAAGAATCGATCGCGAAACTATCTTATTCGCGCGGGCGCCGTTCGGCAGGTTTTCAGTATTAATGTACGGGAATCGCAAAGCGTCGCAGGGACGCCGTTCTTTAAGTCCGATCAAGAACCTTACAACGTAGGGTACTTAGAGCTTCAACTTGACGATGCACAGACGTCAGATATCAAGCTGGAGATGCTGGCGGGATCTGTCCATATCGATATCGTGTACGTCGTTGGCTTGCCCAACGAGCAAGTCCGCAGGTCACTGAAATTAGGGCCACCCAATAGCCAGTTCGAGTATTGGCTTCCCGTCAGCTTGCAGATGCGTCCGCAGTCTCAGTGGGCGTCGCGGCTAATGAACTTGAACGGATGGGAAAAGGATTTCACGAGTCATTTAGCCAATATCGTTCAGAAGAAAATAAACCTTAAATCGTCGGAAACGCAAACGATAACAATTGAGCCAGCTGACAACTCGGATTTCGCCAATCCCGTCCCGACATCAACGACTATTGCAAAGAAAGAGAACGAACAATCGTCAAATAAGACGACCGCTAAGCCAGGTAACCAACGTGATGACGCGACGAAGAACACTACAAAACTAACTGCCGATATCATTTCTGAAAACAGCGTACAGCGTGAGGTTCGCTCAGGCGATTCGACGGAAGCTGGCGACGTCATCGGTAAGCTCGAGGGGAAATGGAAGGTCGTCTCGATATATGCTCCGCAAGGCTATACGGAGACCAAACCGTCAGGCAACGACGTTTATTCTTTCGAAAAGAGCCAGGTTACCATTGAGCGAAATGGTAAGCCGTTGATCAGGGGGATCGTCGAATTGCAAAGCAAATCAGGCATGGTGTTAAATATCTGCACTTTAGGGGAACGCGCGACTCGGAAATGATGTTTTAGAAACCCTGGCTCTCTGCGATGTTGTGAGTGTCAACAAAACACGTCACCGCGGGAGCCAAGGATGGCGACGCGTAAAGGGTCATCGAAACGACCGCAACCCCGGCACAATTCGAGCAAGAAGTCGCGTCACGATAAGCGGAATCGCTTGGACCGCCGAAACCCCCTTCGCCGAATCACGTCGCGAGCGATCGTCCCGTTGATTGGAGTGT
>CAILLA010000095.1 GCA_903834925.1 uncultured Schlesneria sp. | reverse complement strand
GTTGCGGTCGTTTCGATGACCCTTTACGCTTCGCCATCCTTGGCTCCCTCGGTGACGTGTTTTGTTCACACTCACAACATCGCAGAGAGCCAGGGTTTCTAAAACATCATTTCCGAGTCGCGCGTTCCCCTAAAGTGCAGTCGGGTGGAAAGGCTTCCAATAAACCATGGTAAACGTCATCGGGGAAGACGTGTTTCAGCAAAATATGTGGAAACGGCTGATCCTCAGCAGGGGTCCCTTCAATGACATCGAGACAGTGTTCCAAGACGCGAAAGTACAGAGATCGATCAAGCAGCATTGACACGCTCCAGGCTGGAAAGAGACGTGGTGAATATCTATCTACCGGGTTTGACATCAGATAAATCGGTATTTATCGACCGTCTATGCTTACTTCTTGAGAGAATTTCTTTCATACGTTTCAATCGGTGTTCGCCGCTTATTACTGAAAGCCGTTAACCCGAACAACGGTCAGTAGACATACGAGGAACTGCGTCGCAAGCAACGCGATCGTCCGCCAATCCCTGGACTTGAATTTTGATTTCCAGGACACGAATTCGTCGAACTGGATCATTGCCAGCCAGATCAGCCAGGGGAGAAGCAGAATCCATAACCGAGCTGCCTCTCCCGAGTTTTTGCCGGTCAGCCAGAGTAGCCCCCAAACGAACATAATAGACAACACAACCGTGATGACATCGGGTGTGACTTGACGCTCTGCCTTTGACAAATCGTTCCGCCTGATACGCCGACAAAGCACCGACCAGCAAGCTGCTATGGCCAGGGCGGTAACTGGCCAACCTGCTGCGAACGCCAATTCCAACGGGTTAAACAACAACCACTTCCAGTATGTACGCGGGTACTGCTCGTAAAATCCCGCGTGATTTCGATAATTCAGTAGCCATACGTTAAACATGTTGACATTTACAGCCTGCCACAGACAAATGGACGGAATGATGAATCCGACTCCAGCAGCGCCAATGCATATCCAACGCCGAAATCCAGCATTCACCGATTGGTTTGATCCGGTCGAATCGCTCCCCAAATCGTGGTCACGTTCGAGTGGGAACAGCCATGTCTTTCCCAGCGTCATTAAGGCGGCCACAAGCAACACAGGAAGAAACGCCAGACTGCAAAGCAAACCGATCCAGCTCACAATCCCGGCAAAAAATGCCACAACCAGAGAACGCTGATCCCAGGCCGTTAGCCACAACCATAAAATACTCAGACCAATCAGCGGAAACATCGTATCTGACTTGGGGATAAAGATTGCCACCGCAGGCATTACGGGCCACAACGATGCCCCGACCCATGCTGCTTGAATCGAGCATGTCCGGCAAAGCAAACCGTAAAGCGGAACTACGGTCATTGATGCCGAAAACATGACAAGCAAGGTTGCTAACCACAGGACCTGCCGGTCGGCAGACAGTAACCGTCGGGGGACCGTTCGTCGAAGACTGTTCGCTGCGATCACGTCAGTCGCTTCTCGAAATGAAGCGGGTTGAGTCGCATCCAGGACCGCACAAATACCCGGCGACGAATTACAGGCGGCAATCAAACCATGAAACGCGAGAAATAATCCTGGGGGATGAGTCCCCGTATGCAGGACATCCCCTTTTCGCATCAAGTCTTCATATCCTGCCAGTAAGTCGATCGAACTCGGCTGTTCATAGCGTGCGCGAGTAAAGTATCCCGATGAGTTCGCGTAGTACAAAACGAACGCGGCCTTCCCCAGTCTATTCTTGACGGGAGCACTCTCTTGCACGATCCAAAGCCAGGCAAAACTGATCGAAACTAATCCAAAAAGCCACGCCACGACCTCAAGTCGATGGCATGGCTTTTCGGCATATCTGGATAACCGCTGGTAACCCCAACAGACGAAAACGAGATACAAGGCGGCCGCCACTGCGGAACCCGCCAGATTCCACATCACGTCAGGTTCTGTTGACATGCGGTCCCACGTCCATTCACCTGGAATTCCAAGCGGGAGTGATGTGAGCCAAAGCACGGCAATCGACAGGACCGAACCAACGATGATTGCGGGAAGAGTTGCAGTTTTCAGTTTTCGGCTTTTTCAGATAAACACTGCTGACATTGTTGAACTGCTTAGACAGTACAACATCAGACGTCGTCGCTGAAGTCTACGCTCGAAAGTTAATGGGGCGACACATTTCATACATACAAATCACGGATCAATTTCAGGAACAATTTCGATCCGCTCCTGTCGGTCTTTTGCTGCGGGTTCACTCAGCAACAGGAAGGAACCACCACCCGAACCTTGTGGCTTGCCGAAGTCCTCTGACTCCGATTCCAGGATCTGCTTAATCCGAATTTTGGCGTCCGTCAAATGAGCTCGCGTATAATCGTCAAGTTTCAAATCGGCTTTGTTCAGGGCGGCATCGGCTCGAGTAGCGAGTTCCGATAAATGGACCCGAACAAGCATACGAGCGTCTTCCGGCAGTTTCAGCTGGGTTGAGGTTTCTGTAGGCGTTTTGCGAACGATTTCACTGAGTCGCCTTAAGGCAGCTCGCTGAGTGTTACGACGGAAGCTCGAGATGTACTGATTCCGGTTATTGAATTCACCAGCCGGGGGAGTCAGCAGTTCTGAAAACACCCCTTCAATCGATGCTTTCAGGTGTTCCGCCAGTGTATAGGCGTCTTCACCAGCAGGCGTTTTCAATTCGCCATCCTGCAGTCTTGCCAGCACCTGAGCGCTGAACAGACCATTCAGAATTCCGGTTTGCAAAGTCGAAACAGTATCGTGAATCGGGTAATCGACTCGTTTTGTTTCCGGTGAACCCCAGTGTGACCAACGCGTTGCTGCAAGGGAATTCAGCAGTCCCGGCTCAAATTTATGTGACACCAATCCCTGTTCGAGTACAAGCTTTGTGGCGAGTCGCTGTTGTGCGGCGTCAACTGGTTTGAACGGGGTGTGAGCCTGGTTGTCACCTTTATGATCGCGATGGACGTGAACTCCGCCGATCAACTTGGCTGCGAATCGAATGGTACGATAGTGTTCGCCAATCAGAACTCCAAACGCCTGACGAGCTCGCTGGAACCCTTCACCGTTCTCGACGGTTCGTTCCAACAGTTTTGGAAGAATTGCATTGACGATCGCAATCTGACGCTGTGCATACGCGACAGGATCTTTTCCAAGATCAAATCGAATTGACAACGGATCGGGATCGTTAGGTTCGGTATCTTCGTCGGTCCCATAATCCAGGCCCGACTCGCCGCTTCGAGCCGCGATTTTGGCAAGCTCGGTGTTCTCGTCGCCGCTGATTGGCTTGTAGCCATATTCAATTGCCCAGTAATCGTAGGGGCCAAGGGTCGTTGTGTAATAGGCAGGCTGCTTGACTCCCGCAGGAACGATGTTCACTGGCGAATAATCCATCACGCTGGCGACCGTTGGCTCGTTGGCTTTCGCCGCGTCTTCCATTTCAGCCAGCGTCTTCCAGGCACTCGCTTTGAAGTTATGACGCAGGCCGAGCGTATGACCGACTTCGTGCATCACGACTTCTTTGAGAGCGTCTCGCAGGTATTCTTCCGGCAGTTCGCCCCGCTTTTCCGTCAACCCTTGAGCGGCAAAAATGGCCGCAGCGAATCCGGACTGCTGCTGCATTCCTTCGGTCAATCGACATTCTTGGGTACGACGGTTGACTGGAATGTTTAACATGCGTGATCGAGAGACCGGGGCTTCGTCACCAAGCAAAGCACCAACGCTCGCCGGTGTAAAGTTTTCATAAGTCGACTTCCATGACCGTAGAAAGCTTGCGTCGAAAATGATGTCCGCATCAAGGATTTGACCGGTCAGAGGATTAGTTCGAGAAGGTCCCATCGCAAAACCAGCCTCGGCAGTGATCCAGCGGAAGGTATTGTGCTGCACGTCTTCCGGGTCCCACGTGTCATCATCACGTTGCTGCCGCACTTCGATTGCATTATCAAAGCCCAGTTTCTCATAGGCTTTATTCCAGTCTTCGATACCAGCCCGAACGATTGGCCGCAGATTTACGGGCACGGTCTTCTCAAGGTAAAATACGATCGGATCACGAGGCGGCGAAATCTTGGCCGACGGGTCAAGCTTCTGCAAATCCCATCGATTGATATAGCGAACAAAGTGCTGGTCGTCGCTATTGTCGCTGAAATCTTTTGTCACCGTCAGAAAATACCCGACGCGATCATCCGCTTTGCGGGGCTTGTAACCGGTTTGAGGCAATTGGCTGATGCTGTAGTGCATCATGACTTGCATACCTCGTGGATCAGGGACCGCATCCGATTCATTCGAGGGGTCGCGTGAGTAAACGCAAGCAATATCGATCTCGACGTTTTTGGGAAACGTCTTGACATTGGCAATCGTGCTGCGATCAAAAACGAACGAAGCACTCAGCATCCGACCGATCATCTCGTCATCGCTCATGAAAATCCGTGTCATGTCGACGAGGTGGCCGCTACCGGTATCAGTCAGAACCGGAAGCGCATAAAGGACTGCGTCACTGTAAGCCAATCGGACTGCTGTCGCTTCAGGACTTCCTGGTTTGGCCTTGAATTTGACTTGACGACGAAGTACTTGAATCTTGTCGCCCACTTTGCGAAACGACCACAGGACATCGTCACCCCAGGTCATCCCCCCCAGGACCAACCCCTGGCTGACTCCGCGAGCCACTGAACTGAGCATCAGAAAGTCCTGCCCCAGCTGAGCCTGCTTAATCTCGACCAGGATCTGCTGGTCCTTCGTGTAGATGGTCCAAAAGCCGCCATCATACTTTTTCATTCCAGTTGTCAAAGTTTCAAATTTCGACGGCGTCGCTGCAGGCTGTTGAGCGAACGTCGACGTTGAAAATATGGACGCTCCGATTGCCAAAACGGCAAACAGACAAACAGGTCGAAACATGACGGATGCTCCAGTTGGTAATAAACTCGGTTGTGGTATGCGCCGCAATCTTAACGCAATCTTCCCAATCTATACCGAATTATGGCACGCAAATGGGAGTCGGCACACCTCCGAACCAAAAAATTTCGTCAGATTACTAAAAATCCTCTGATCGTCCCCTTTTTTCGGAATGCTGCAAGATTGCATCGACTGGGCAGGATTAAACTTCTACGTCGAGTTTGCCGATAAAAACCACGGCAGCGAACTCGACTAACCTGCATTTTCTGACGATTCACGCGACCCATCTCACATGAGTCTTCAACCTGAGTCCGTGTTGTTGCGGAAACTTGCAATGCTTCGGCGGTTCGGTCGATATCCCTTTCATGACGCCAGTCGGACTGACGTTATTCAGTTGATAGAAAACTTTGAGATCGGACCCACGGAAGGGGCAGTCATGCCACAGCAAGGCGTCAGTGTACTCGCGTTGATCAAGGGACAAGAACGCTTCGTGTTTCTCTACGACGATGAAAGTGCTGATCAATTGCTGCAAACGCTGGGTCAGTATGCCGCTGATCCAGAACTGAATTTCTCGTGGTATGATGCCGCAACCCTCAGTCAGCGTGTTCGTAAACTGCGTGAAGCCGATGCCACAGGCCCCGCAGAACCCAAGAATCGCATTCGCCGCTCTGCTGCCTGAATGTCTTCGCCTGAAAAAAGGTGACTGGCTGCGAGCAATTCCTCAAATTCACTGCAACAATGGAAGTGTTTGAGGAATCTGTAGCCCACCCCTTTTGCAGGGCGCTGTGATAACCATGTATGGTGCCATTGATGGATTTCTGCGGTATCTGAAGATCGAGCGAAATGCCTCTGAGCTGACGCTGAAATCTTACAGTGAAGATTTCGGTAGTTTGCTTGACTACTTTCGAGATCGCGTCGGCGAAATCGTTGAACCGAGTCAAGTCCATATCGCCCAGCTTCGCGGTTATATCTCGTACCTCCACGAATGTGATTACGCCAAGACCACGATCGCACGTCGGCTGGCAAGTCTCCGCAGTTTCTTTCGCTACTGCCAGCGAGAAGGGCTGGTCACATCGAACCCAGCCAAGGTCTTGCGAACGCCTCGTGTCGGTCGCAAACTGCCGCACTTCCTCACCGCCGACCAGGTGGTCAAACTGCTGGAATCTCCCCCGGCCAACGAACCTGAAGGGCTGCGTGATCGAGCGATTCTCGAAACGTTGTACTCCGCCGGGCTTCGAGTGGCTGAACTGGTTGGATTGAACATCTCCAACTGGGATCAGGACGCCAACATCATCCGCGTCTTCGGTAAGGGGAAAAAGGAACGGATCGCACCGATTGGTCGACACGCTGCCAAGGCTCTTTATCGCTGGCTGGAAGTCCGCGAGGAACAACCAGGTGCAGGTCCTGAAGACCATGACGCGATGTTCCTCAATCGGTTTGGAACTCGGCTGACAACCCGAAGCATAGGCCGGATGCTGGAAAAATATTTGATGCTGACCGGTCTCGATAAATTGACGACCCCTCATACACTCAGGCATTCGTTCGCCACGCACATGCTCGACGGAGGAGCCGACTTGCGAGCGGTTCAAGAACTGCTCGGACATAAAAGCCTGACAACCACCCAGATCTACACCCACGTCAGCACCAAACGCCTGAAAGAGACCTACGAGCAAGCACATCCACACGCAGCAAAAAATCAGCGACCGAAAAAAGGCGAGTAAGGATTTCTTAGTTTAACCCGCAGCCACCGGCGCAGGCGGATCGGCGTTCAGCCCGATCTCTTCAGACGTTACTGTGCAACCGATAGCATAATGGGGTGGCACGGTTTTACCGTCTTCGGTTAAGCCGTGTTTTTTGGACACACAGTCGAATTATGAAGACACGACTTAACCGACGACGGTAAAGTCGTGCCACCACAATTTTCAACTGCTATTCCGCTCATCAAGTACAACAGTCTTATCCGCCCCCCCCTCTTGAAAAAACGCCATGAAAAGTTTCACATTTCTATTCACTTCGTTCTGTGCGTTGTCATTTTCCCTTGCCTTTGCAGAAACACCACCGAATGTCATCGTCATCCTGGCCGATGATCTCGGCCGAGGAGACTATTCCGCGTTCGGAACCAAAGACATTTCCACGCCGAATATTGATCGACTCTGCCGCGAAGGGATGACGTTCCACAACTTCTACGCAAACTCGTGCGTTTGCTCGCCGACGAGGGCGGCCTTGTTAACAGGAAAAGTTCCTGACCGAGTCGGTGTCCCTGGTGTCATTCGGCATACACCGGATAACTCGTGGGGCTGGCTCTCGCCGCAGGCGGTTCTGTTGCCTCAAATACTCAGCCCCGCAGGCTATCACTCGGCGATTGTCGGGAAGTGGCATCTTGGTTTGACATCGCCGAATACTCCGACCGAACGAGGCTTCGACGAATTTCATGGGTTCCTTGGTGACATGATGGATGACTACCTGACGCATCGGCGAGGAGGTCAGAACTTCATGCGAAAAAATCTGGATGTGATCGATCCGAAAGGACATGCAACCGATCTCTTCACCACCTGGGCTTGTGACTACCTAAAGGATCGAACCGCTGTGAATGAACAAAATCAAAAGCCGCAACCATTCTTTCTTTACGTGGCCTACAACGCACCTCATGACCCGATTCAACCGCCGCCGGAATGGGTCGATAAAGTCCGAAGTCGGCAACCGGAGATGACAGAAAAGCGAGTCGGGCTTGTCGCTTTGATCGAACATATGGACGACGGTATCGGCCAACTGCTTCAGACTCTGGATCAACTCAAACTTTCCGAGAACACTCTTGTGTTTTTCACATCCGATAATGGCGGAATTCTTGGTCAGGGCGCGGTCAACGGCCCCTGGCGGAGCGAGAAGCAGCACATGTACGAAGGGGGCTTGCGAGTCCCCGGTATCGCTCGATGGCCAGATCGAATCGCAGCAGGAAGTGAAACGAATCGTGTTGCCGTCACGATGGACCTGTTTGCCACCGTCGCCGAAGCGGCGGGGGTTCAAAAAGCAATCGATGTTGAAGCGTTCAGTTTTCTGCCAACATTATTAGGTCAAGCTCAACCCAATCATCTCCGCGATCTCTATTTCGTCCGCCGGGAAGGTGGTCCTGCTTATGGTGGAAAAACCATCGAAGCGTTGATTCGGGGAGACTGGAAGCTAGTCCAAGACAGCCCCTTTCAACCGCTTGAGCTATACAATCTGAAAACCGATCCACGAGAAACGACAAACCTGGCCAGTCGGGAAACCAAAATCTTTCACGAACTTTCAGCCGCATTAAGGCTGCGGATTCAGCAGGGTGGCCAGGTCCCTTGGCAAGAACCGTGACGCGGGCTTGGCAACGAACAAATTGGCAGGTTTCAAATGAGTGTGATCCCAAGATGATGGGACGAATGGGACATATGCGACTTATGGGACAAACAAGTGAAATAGTGTCGTCCAAAAAGTCCTATTCGTCCTAAATCCTCGTTCCCAAGCTCCAGCTTGGGAACGCCCTCTTCGAAGCTCCGCATCGCAATCTGTCAACGCGCGAAAGCCATCGAACTCCGCTGCATTTTGTTCAAATTTTACGCTTTGCGCCAATTGGCGGGAATGCAAAAGAGTTCTCACCACGAATCTGACGAATCGCCTGAATGAGAATCAGGCAAAATCAAAAGACTTTTGAGTTTTCTGATTAGAGAAGACGCGCTTATCAGCGGTCCAAGCCTTCTTTTCTTCGTTATCGAGACTACACCTTCCATTAACTCACGCAGTGTGTGCCTGCTGCATCGTGAAACGAACGCAGACTGCCTCTGCCGCTGAGGCAGTCTGCATGAACCCACCGCTTTACGCTTGCGTTAATCCTTCAATTCAAGAACCATTTCCGGGTTATCGCCCTCGCTGACGACGGCGATCAAGTCGGATTTTTTGGCATCGGCATACTTCGACGGGATTGCGTTCTTCGGTTTCGGGTCGGTGGATTCATGCAGTTTCGGTGGTTCGTAAGCCGTCTCAGAAATATCTGCGACGTCAACCGGCGCACCGATCTCGATTTTGGTGACGAGGACAACATGCTTCCCAGGAACGGCACCGTCGTTTGAAACAAAAGTCGTAAGCTTAAACTCGCCTGCTTCATTCGTCCGACCGAATGCACTTCGATTTTTCTCAGCACAGTTGAAAACAACATCGGCACCATCGACGGGCTGTCCCTTGTAAAGGATCTTGCCGCTGATCTTATAGACCGGATCACGTTTCGACTTTGCTCCTCCGCATCCCACAATTTGGAAGCAGATACAGATCAGTAGCGTAAGAGCACCAATGTTCTTCACTGTGTAACCTCGATTGTTGAAAAAAATTGCCATTTTCAGAGACAGAAAGGACGACAGTCCATTGACAGCGGGAAATGAGTCGGTACGATCATCTTCATCGTTTTTACACAATCGTGTCAGTTTCGCGTTTGAATTTCAACTCCCAAAGACTATTTTCTCGAATGTTTCAGTCCTATTCTGGGCTGTGTTTTCTGGTTTCCTTTCGCGTCAGGAGAGTTTCATGCAACGTCGTCTTCGTGGTTTTACTTTGATTGAACTGCTAGTGGTGATCGCCATTATCGCCGTTTTGATCGCTTTGCTGCTGCCTGCAGTGCAACAGGCTCGCGAGGCCGCTCGCCGCACGCAATGTAAAAACAACCTCAAACAATTCGGATTGGCTCTACACAATTATCACGACGTATTCGGCACGTTCGTTTACGCCAAAGGTGGTACAAATGGCGGCGGAAACGGCACCCGTTTTGACGGAAATTACAATCGTCGGTCCGGGGTTGTCTCACTGCTTCCGTTTATGGATCAAGCCGCACTCTACCAAAGAATCGAAGCTGGCAATCCAGCGTTGTCTCCCCCTGTGATTCAAGGCGGAGCGGCACCATGGAGTGGTTGGGGCGTGACATCTCCCTATGACGTCGGCGGCGGCTATAACCAGCGAATCCCATTCTTCAGCTGCCCAACCGATCCTGGCATTGCAGCGAATGCGCCAAAAGGTGTCATCAGTTATGCCTTCAGCATGGGCGACTACCTCGGCGCCAGCAACCGCGATATCACGACAACCAATGGGATGTTCGCTTCCAACACCACCTACGGCACGCGCGACATCATCGACGGTACCAGCAATACACTGGCCTTTAGTGAACGAGTTCAGGCGAACTTCAATATTGGTGGAAAGGCCACTCCCGACATTCGCGAAGGGACCTTGACAAGCGTTGCGGGGATTACTTCGAGTCCCGGCGCCTGTCTGGCAGCCACTGCGCCGATTGTCGCCGCGAATCGATATACGAACGGAGCATTGGTCAAGGGGCGATTTAGTTCGACCTGGTGTGACGGTCAGCCAGAAAACGTATCGTTCTACTCGATTCTCGCCCCAAATTCGGTGTCATGCGTCAGCGATAACAACACTAATTCAGATGCTGCGGTCAATCTTCTGTCCGCAAGCAGTTACCACAGTGGTGGCGTGACAGCCCTGATGGCAGACGGAGCAGTCCGGTTTATTTCCAATAACATCGACACCGGAAACCTTGGTGTCGCTTCGACGCTGGGTGGAAAAAGCCCATACGGCGTCTGGGGTGGACTCGGTACCAAGAACGGCGGCGAAACACTCGGTGATTTCTAAATCACGATCGTGTTAGCTGTTAATCAAACGAAACGGCACCCGAGACGATTCAGTCTCGGGTGCTGTTTTTTGTTTTTGATGATACGTGCCACGTAGCAGTCGCAAATGCCCAAACTAGCAATGTGATCATGGATTTTGGCCGATCGTATTGTCGGTCACGAACATCAAAAGGGAACGCTCTCACTTAGCAGCGAGGATCGCGTGCAAATGCACCGCTTCCCGGCCACCCCGATGGGCAACGCCGTGAAGGAATTTTCTTCGAGAAAATAGGGGCTCGAACGAGATCTTGTGCCACTGAATGACCGTCGTCGGTCACTCAGTGGCTTACAATTGCTAGTTTACAGGTCGAAGCCACTGCGTCGGAGAAGACTCCGATGCAGTGGCACGTCACGTCGGTATCGTTTTGGAAAATCCTGGCGTTGCCCGATGGGGCTTTTGTGACGTTTTGTTTTGCATTCCATCCTGGGGCGGAAACCGCCCCAGGCTTTGTTCGGTCGCCGCGAAGCGGCTAACAAGAAATACGCCATTCTGCAAAATCGATGCTCGTCACTGCTCCGGGGCTCAGCAGGAGCTTTGCTCTCCTGATTGATGTTCTCGATTCATCGGCGGTTGGCGACGTGTTCGTATCTAGGGACTAGGGCAAAGGCCCGTTAACCACCCCCGCAGGGGGGGCGGGGTTTAGTTTACTCTGGTTTCCAGGCGGCGCGGCTTCCGTCCATTGCGCATTGGAAACGTAACGTTTCGATCACGTGCGCGTCGGAGCCGTCGGGTCTGATGACCCAGACGGGTCGCTTATCCTGTGGCTTTTCTGCGTAGACCTTTTTCATCGTTTCGGGGTCGCTCCAGTACCGTTCGTCAGTGTAACGGAATGAGATCCATTCTCCGTCAGACGACCAGGCCGCTGGCGTTGCGACCTTTTGCAGATTTGTCAGTTGCCGAAGATTCGTTCCGTCCGCGTTAACCAGAAACAGTTCCAACGCCTTGTCCACCGGAAACGAGAAAACGATGGTTTTGCTATCGGGTGACCAATTCGGGAACGTGGCACCGACGCGACTGGCTTCTTTCACGATCTGGGTTTTATTTGATCCATCCAGAAGCATCGTAAAGACGGTCACCCCTCCGCTGACGTGACCCGTATAGCAAATCTGTTTTCCATCGGGTGCGAGCGTGGGATCGTGTCCTTCGCCCAGGATTGTCAGGCCCGAACCATCTGCCGCGATGCTGGCCATTTCAGGTCGATCCCCGTGCAAGCCGAACACGATTCGTTCTCCGCTTGCGGTACGCTGCCAACTGGGCATGTAGCAGACGGCGGGCGAATCGACCAACCGCTTCACGTTCGAGCCGTCAGCATTCATGACGTAAAGACTGTAAGGACCGTCGCGATTGGAGGTGAATGCGATCCGTTGACCGTCGGGCGACCAGCAAGGATATCGGTCTTCGGATTTTGGACTTAGTGATGCGTTGAAGGCATCTCCCGAATCGGGATCGACAATAAAGACCTCGGTATCGCCTGTACGAACCGAGGTGATCAGTAAGGAACGTTTCCTGGCTGTGACCGGGGCTTGAGCCGATTGACCGGGTGGCGGGTAATTCTTGCTGGCATCATCAAGAACCAGCACCCAGTCGAGTTGTTCACCCATGTCTGGCGGGCGAAATTCCTGCTCACCCTGGTTTGTGAACAGGCCAATCGAAGTCGCGTCACCCGTTCGCGGATTGAACCACCATCCCTTCACTTTTGCGCCGGTAATCTTGTCCATGTGAACTTTGAACGCGCGTCCAATCGGGGCATAGACCATCGCATAGGTTCCCTCGGTATCGCGAGTTGCTGCGAATCGGTATCGGCCTGCACCGGGTACCGATGTGGCGACTCGGTCTGTAACAAGAATACTGTCGTCGGGAATTCGGGACAGAAACGGACGGGATTCAATCAGCCGTCGCCCAAAGATCATTTGATTGGCTCCCGGCAGATCGATCGCTTCAGTCCAAGGAACGAGCGGGTCGTTCACCGGCACGACACCCGGTTTCCAGAATCCCCAGACCGAATGGTGGCCGTATGTGTGTCCGCAGGCTCCATTGAAAAGATCCCAGTACAACGGGCGTCGAACGTCAGCAGCGATGGAATGGCTGAGGTTTTTCGCGTTGAACGAAATGGGATGCCCTTCATAGATCGGTTCCCCATCGATGACAGGTTTGGTCGGTGTCCGGTCGTAATCAACTTTTGTCTGGTCATAGCGACCGGTGAATTCGGTTCCGTGACCGTTCTGCCGCATGTTGAAATCGAGCCAGTCTTCGGCGTGAAACCAGCGTGCAGAACCTTGTCCTCCGTTGGGGTGGAATGTGATCAGGTGCTTTCCGCCATCCCCTTTCTTGATTCCTCTGGCCATCGCGCGAATGATTTCTTTGTGCTCGTCCGTTTCGACGCTGCGGTCGCCACCAAGAACCCAGATAATCCCCTTGTTTTTGTACCGATTGCCAAGCCATTCGCCGTAGGTTTCGGCATTCTTTACGGTAAACAGCTGTTTGGCATCGTTTTCACGGAAGTGCCAATACCGACCCCATGTTGGCAGAAACCCGATAAACAGTCCGTTGGCGTTCGCTCGGTCGACAATGTGATCGACGTGATCCCAGTAATCGTTATCGGGACCGTCTTTGATTGCGGGACGGGCCGGGTCCAGATCCGTCAGAGGAAGATGCCCATAGGCATTCGGGACCGTGTGCCCATCGAATTCGCCAATGGCGACCGCCTGAATGACCGTAAAACCTTGTGAAGCCCGCTTTTTCAAATACTTTTCGGCATCGTCCCGATCAAGCCGATGGAAAAGTTCCCAGACCGTATCGCCCAGGTAGAAGAACGGCTTCCCTTCGACGGTGACGAGAAACCGGCGGTTGTCACTCACTTTCAAATTGGGAAGATCGGCGGCACAAAGCACGGAATTGCCGCAGAAGATTATGGTTGCCGACCAGAATAGAAAACGCATGGATTGTCTCCAGTACAACGGGATTTTCATTGATGCCGAATCATTGCCATTTCTCGTCGTCATTTCGTCTTTCCGGAGGCAGGATGCCTCCGCTACGGGATTTCGCTCGGGTTTATCGTTAGCCCGACGCGCAAGTTTTGAAGTTGCGCGTTTGAGGTTTCGAGAACCGGTTTCGGACGGGCGAATTTGGAAAACGTTTTGATTGACGTACCGGTTGGACGACAAAGGCTTTCCACCTTGGCTCGTCCAGGTGGGAGCAAATTTGGAAACCAGACAATCGCACCACGCCTACGTACGTATTCTTGCTTTCCACCCTGGCTCGCCCAGGGGGAAAGCCAAAACAAAGACGCTGCTTTTCATGCATTTTCTGGTTTCCAAATTTGCTCCCACCTGG
>CAILLA010000094.1 GCA_903834925.1 uncultured Schlesneria sp. | reverse complement strand
GCCTGAGAAGAAGCGGGCGTGGGCGCACGAACGACTTTTGTTCCTGTCCCGCCCGCAGCAGCGTCACCGGCAGACTTGGAAACGACCAGTTGCCGCAAGTCGTCGGACACTCGCAGTCCAGTCTGGCAGCCGGGACAAATCACGCCCCGGCCACGCATCTTGTCTGACAGCTTTAGCATCTTGTGGCAAACCGGACAGTTGACCCTTATGTCGTTCGTGGCGGACGAAGCGTGAACTTCCGCCAGCACGGCTTCTGCAAATTTACGGCAATTCGCGAACCGATCGCCGGGGGTTTTGGACAAGGTCTTCCGAATTACGGCAGCCAAGCCAGCCGAAACATTTGAACTCAGCGAGGCCAGGTCCGGTGGTTCCTTCGTGGAATGCTGCACCAGCACGGCGGTGGAAGTAGCGTCCTCGAATGGCCGTCGGCCCGCGAGAATCTCAAACGTCGTCACGGCCAATGCGTACTGGTCCACGCCGCCATCGATGCGATGGCCCATAATCAGTTCCGGAGCCATGTATTCCGGCGTGCCAATCACTAGCCCCGCTCCGGTGACGGTTTTTGAACCAGCCGATGCGTGACTCGCTGCCGCCAGCTTGGCGATTCCAAAGTCACTCAGGTAGGCATGGCCGTGCGCATCAAACAGGATGTTCGCTGGCTTGACATCCCGGTGGATATACCCCTGCTGATGCACGAAATCGAGAGCTTCGGCCACACTCGGCAGCCATGCTTCCAGCGAATCCGGCCGTAACGGCTGGGTCTCACCGCCAGCTTTCGTTCTCTGTCGATCTTCGAGGCTGCCTCCCGGTAAGAACTGCATGACCGCAAACGGCAGACCATCTGTCTCGCCGACATCGCTAATCTTGACGATGTGCGGGTGCGACAGCGCCACCAGCGAGCGGATTTCCAGACTGAAACGCGCTGCGAACTCCGCGTCCTGGAGCATCGACGCGTGCGGCACTTTGATTACGACTTCGGTGCCCAGGTTGTTGTCCCAGGCCCGGTATACAACTCCCATGCCCCCTTCGCCGAGCTCGGCATCCACACGGTATCGACCGCCAGACAGACTCTGGCCAATCAAACCCCCGCCCGGATTTCCCACCATGCCCGAACCCCTCACCTAAACCTAACGAGCCATTTTCGACTGCGAGTAGCCTACCAACCTGCGAACGGATCACCAACAGACCGAGGGATTTGCAGCGCAGACATCACACCCCGTCGTCTTCTGTCGCGTGAGGAGACGGATTCAGGAAGTCCACAGTTCGTGCGTACCAACCTTACCGGGACTTCGTGGTCGTCGCTCGTCCCGTGACTTAGCCACTCAGATCACGGAAGGTTGTCTGTCCGTTGATTTTTGTGGCTGCGGTCGGTCAACTTCCTCGTCCGCGTAGCGACTTCGGATCATCCCGAGCATCGCGAGTGCATAACGGACGAGTCGCGGGAAGTAGGAATTCCAAATGGGTTCGATCGCTTGCTAATCTCCGTGACGTAGAGCGGAAATCCAGTCTGTGACTGAACCACCTTCTGGCCCATCACTTATGACATCGTTCCCCACCGAAGCCCCTTTCGTTTCAGGATTTTTGAGGAAATTCGCAAATCCCGTGGCGGGGTTGACACAGAATACCGCATTATCACATCATAAATGTTAATAAAGTTGTGTGTGGAATCGCAACGCGCAGAATTGCCAACTCAAGTGATCCCAATTGATACTGAATAACTCCGAATGAACTTTTGAAAACAGAGAAGACGAAAATGACAAAACTACTTGCGTCAATTGCGGTCGTTCTCGGACTTTTGTCGGCCGAATTATTCGGAGGAGACTCTCCGAGCAAGGCGCGAACTGGAACGACGCAAAAGTTTGGCAACGGCACGCTGACAAATCGATCCGACGGGTCCACCAGTAAAACGCAGAAATTTGGAAACGGGACGATGACCACGGAGAATGCGAAGGGCGGCAAGACTGTCACTGGAACTACACAGAAGTTCGGCACCGGCACGCTGACAAATCGTTCCGATGGGTCCAGCAGTAAAACACAGAAATTTGGAAACGGGACGATGACAAACGACAAGCCAGGAAGGTCTTCTTCAAAGAAGTAGAGCTTGATCCCCCGAATTGCGGCGGCTGATTTGTTTGTGTTTCTAAGATCGAATGCGACGCCTGCAAGAGTACGCACGACTTGGCGATTCCTCTGCCAGCCTACCTTAAACATGCGTTTATTTTCGATTGTCCAATTCAGGAAACAAGGATGTACTTATCAGGGATTCCAACTGGCGCAAGGACAATTTTGTCCGCTGTTCCGCAAGGGTGTGTCGAGGCGAAAGAGGACAACTCTTAGGCATGGCTTGGAGATAAAAAGGTTGAGGGTTCGTTGGTCCTCATCAAGGGAAGTTCTTCAGTATTACACAATGGAACGTTTTCTCTACCGACTGAGTGTTTCGGCTCATGCGGAAAAGTTCGTACTGAAAGGGGCACTGATGATGACCGTCTGGGGCGCATCCTCAAAACGCCCAACGAGGGACATTGATTTGCTCGGTCCACTACCGAACCGTGTCAAAGACCTTGGATGCGTCTTCCGTGACGGACAAAGTCGGCAGATCGCGACGCTCGACCATCTCAAGCAAGGTCAGCAGCGCAGCTGGTTTGTTTTGCTAAGAGGCCCTCCCGCTCGAGGCCAAATCTGGCATGGAATAGGCGCATGCCCGATCAGTGGTCGCCTGCACCACTTAGATTGATTGGAGCTTTCGGTCGCCGTGCTCCAAACTCTGGATCAGCTTCACCACCGAAAAGCTTGGTCAATTTTCCTTGCGAGTTTATGAGTCCGCTTTGGACCATCCGTTCGAAGTGTTCTATTGGGGTCATAGAACCGGCTGAAGCCTTGAGCGCGGCACGCATTTCGGCAATTGTTGGTTGTTTATGCATTCTGATCTCCGCTCTGCAGATTTGGCCGAAAAACCCCTAGGATGCAATCGACATTCCGAACTGCAATCTGGATATGTGTTTCAGCTGAAATCGTCGTTCCAGGAAAAACGGGCTCACCTTCTAGGAATGCGCCACGCACGGTGTCGTAAATCACGCCTCCCCCAGCCAATCGATCGATCGTGTCATTGATCACAGCGCAGTCGAGTTCGCGAAGCTTCTTTTCTTTGCCACGGTTGATTGGTAACGCCTTCCCACCAGCGTCGTACGCGCCCCTGAAAAGCTCAAATGTGTCTGTCAGCAGCAATGTCATTTCTTCATCAAGCAAGTCGAAGCAGCTTCCCAATTGGATCACGGCACCGATTACTGTCCCCTCATCGCCATAATGATCGCGTGCCCATCGGAATGCTCGCTGCGGCGAGTGTTCCCAGAAGTACACACCTTCACCGAGCCAATCGTATACATTCTGGCTCTTTTGCCAATCTCCGATTGGAGTATTGCCGAGAAGAATTGCACCGGAAAACTCTTTGGCACAGCCGTGGTAACCGACGATGATGCGTGCAAACTTTTCCATAATCTTCCGATGGAGGATTCTAACATTATTCAAGGGGAAGTCTACGGGCAGCAGAAAACCAATCTGCTCCCGCAACGTCGGTCAAGGCTTGAATCACCGACAAGCACCAGCTGAACCCATTCGTGAAGTCAACGTGTCCATGATGGCGAACTGTCCCCCTCAATTCCAGCAACTGAATTCCGCGAGGTCGTCAGTCTTTCCACATTGGGACGATGCAGCACTCACACGACCCGCTTGGTAACAAAATGGTAACAACACTGGCGACATCAGCCCCACGCGAGTACAATGCCAATGTCGTCAGGAAATAGTGTTTAAGCCTGTAAAACAGCACATTTAAACGTCATCGCAGCGTGTTTCCAATGTCACCCAGAAGGTTAACAAAGTAGGTTGAGGGCCTAGTAACAATGCAGTAAATGACCTGTTCAAATTCTGGATGTTCAAACAGTTTCACGGCGTTTACGCTCCTTCGCCTGCCATTCCCGTGCGTGTTTCAGTGCGGCAAGGCAACCGAAATCGAATCGGGAGAGCGTATTCAAGTTTTTCCGCAACGCCTTAAGCTGGATTTCCGGCTGGCGAAGTTGCTGGCCGATAGCTCCAAGTATGGCCCGAACTCGCGGAGGTTCAGATTCGGCAACCTTGAATAGGCGATCAAATCGCCCTGATTCACGGCAATAATCGAGCAACTTCTGGACGGTTTTTTCAGGAGACAGCTCACTCAACTCACCCCGATTACGCAGAAAGTCGAGCAGTGCAGCGTCAGTCTCGGAAAGCGCCCGCCAGGACTCTGGACGCCTGGTATGGATTACCGTTCCCTGACCGACGATGAGTCGAGGCAGACTTGAACCATCAGTGGCAACTTCCACCGTAGCCGCATTCTGTGTCGTGAAGCCCAACATATTTGCGGCGGCAATCCCGGCAGGGAAAACGTACCGACCGTAAACAGGAAGCGATCGCATCTGTGCGGTGTTCGGCTTGCTCGGGCCAAAGGCCGTTTCGCGAGGCCGGTAATACAACCCCTTGCCGAGCCGCTGGATTGTTCCCTTCTTCGCCATGCGCGAAAGCGTCTGGGCCACGGCCATAAACGGCATGCCCTGGAAATCAACCAACCGCCAAACACGTTCACCGCTGGCCTCAATTTGCCTGCGAACCATGTCGGCGGTCGTGCCCGTATTTGGAGTTTTCATTTTGTTGGCTTTCATGCTACCGATTATCGCCCTGAAAACAGCGATAGTCAAGTTTTTTTGCTGTAAAACTTGACACATATACGGGGATATCGGCAGGCTACGCCTCCGAAAATGGCTGTTGCTCCGGCAGATACCCGAAGCATGATGTAAGAAAAACAGCGGTGTTTTTCTTACATCATGAATCAGAGAAACAAGCTGCAACCCATTGATTGGTAAGTTGTTCCAACCCTTCCACGCTATGGGAGAAGTGATTTCCGTGCCCGGCAAGAGACCCATGACCTTTTTGCCGCAACTTGCGGCGAAATTGGAATCGCTCAAATTATGCCGCAGGCTGCGGCACAAATCTGAATCGGTTCAACTGGTACACCGCAACATGAGTAATTCACCAAAAACGCGAACAATTCGAGTTGCGATGTACTTTTAATCCAGATTTTTCCAATAAAACATCGAAATATCAGACGCTACAGCCCATGATTGGCTCTCATGAAAAACCTTGATTCAGCATCATATATGATATAGAATTGAGTCAGGGGAATTCACATGACAAACCGCCAACCGCTTTTTGAAAAGCTCGAATACCGTCGCCGGGAACTCGGACTAAGCCAGTCCGCATTGGCCGTACGGAGCGGCGTTTCTTTGCCAACGGTTCAACGAATCCTCTCGGGCCATAGCCCTGCGGCCAGCTTTGATAACACGCTGGCCATCGCCCAGGTGTTGGGCATGCAAATTGACGTCGTTCCAATGTTTGAAGCGAGTGAAGTTCTTGAGCAGCAGGCGCGCAAAAAAGCCGAGCGGCTCGTCCGCATGGTTCAGGGAACATCGGCCCTGGAGGGACAAGGGGTTTCTGCTAGGCATATCGGGCAGATGATCAAGAAAACGGTGCAAGAGCTTCTCGCGGGTTCACGCCGTAGACTGTGGGCTGAATAATCGTGGTGTGGAAATCCATACCCGGTGAAACCCCGATCGACATCTCAGGTCTCAAGGTTACTGGAGTCACCAATCGGGAAGAGCTTTCGGTCGTAGAAGCCGAGAATGTCCGTAAGGCCATTGTCAAATATCTTGGCGGGAAACTGACACGCCGAACGGCGAAGTTCGATAGCTCATGGATGCTCAAGCTTCATCGAGAGATGTTCGGTGACGTATGGGGATGGGCCGGAGTAACACGGAAGACCGATCTCAATTTTGGTTCGCCGTGGTATCAGGTACCCACGCAGCTTCATGATCTTTGTGCCGACTTGGAATACTGGGACAAAAACTGGCCCGATGTCATCGAGCAAGCTGCCCACCTGCATCATCGCGCCGTCCAGATTCATCCGTTTCTAAATGGGAATGGTCGCTGGTCACGATTGCTGGCAAACATTTGGCTAAAACTTCACAAGTTGCCGCCGACCGAATGGCCAGAGGATGCCATCGGGGCAACAAGTGTCATCCGTGACGTCTATTTGCAGGCGGTGCGGGCTGCCGATTTAGGAAACTACGCACTCCTGATCGATTTGCACCGAAAATACGCCGCCAAATGATTGCTGTGGTGGTGGTGGCAAAGTGCAACTCCATGAAAAACGCTTACCGCTCGTGAAAACCGGTTACGAACCTGGTGGGTTTGTGAAAAACAGTTTCTACACGTGTGTTGTTACCCCAAAACCCTGGTAACAATTTGGTAACAAAATTGGCAATGCGAATGCCACGAGATTACACTGCAAACGGTGGCGGGCGATGACGTAAATGCCTGAAAAACTTATGTGTTTAAGCGTCAGGCCAACAAGTTTCCAACGCGATTGCCGTGGAGTCTGAACAGAACTTAAGATCCTGTGTCCGTAACAGGACTTGCGGGTTCGAGCCCCGCCTCGGCTAATGACTTTTGGCAATTTGCGGCGGACCAGAACCTGAGTTTATCCAACGATTCCGGAGATTTCGCCAACCCCTCAGCCATCAAAATGGGGGTTCCGATTCCCAATGGCCTCAATCGCCATCGGAACTGGATTCTCAACACGAAGTCGCAGCAGTGAATTGTCGGTCGCAAAACCGCCCTTCAAAGTGAAGCGTCTGTTTCATTGTTCGAGTAATTCCTTCCTCAGCACGTTGATCGCCTCACGCTGACGCTGTTGGACGAACTCGCGAGCCTTCGCGGCCTTCTCTTTTGCTGCCGCTGGGTTTTTCGCCATCGTGAGTACAGCACCGGCGACCTTCTTTTTATCCTTCTCTGAATCCATGTCGAAAAGCCATTCGCCAAGGCCGATGTCACGCCACATGATGCCTTTGCTCGTCTGTTCGGCCCAGCGGCAGACAATGGCGGGAATGCCGTTTCCAATACACATGATGGGAGAATGCATCTCGTGACCAAAAAGTCCCGCACTGCGAACGTAGACGCTCAAAGCCTCGTCAGGCAGCCAGAAGTTTGAGCGCCAGACGACGCGAGGCTTTACGTCGGGCGGAAGCTTGTCGTACAGCTGTTCCTTGCCGATCGCCATCTGCGTTTTGTCTTCGGGACAGATCAGGACCTTCAGCTTCGTTTCCCGGACCACGGCAATGATGGACTCAAGCAAGGGCGCATGGTCGGCCCCCTTCATCTCTTCGTTGCGAGCGTGGCGTGTCTCGTCCTTCTTCGTGTCGCGGATGGTCCAGTAGGGAGTGAAACGAAGGCGCGGGATGCAGCAGAGGAACTGGCCAACCTCAAGCTCATTGTCCTTGAGAAACGTCTCGGCTGCGGTGTCGTTACGGAGATCACAGCCGAAGGCACCGTCGGGTCCGAACTCAAGGAGCGGCGACTTCACGCCTTGCTGACGCGCCAGTTCTAACGAGACGGAGTCACGGAAGAAAACGAATCTTGCACCATCGAGAGTCGCCTGGTCGTTTCCACTAAGAAATGAACCGTGAGTGATCCCGAAGACACCATAGGGCTTGCCGGTGTATTTCGAAAACGCCGCCACGTCCTTTGCCCCCACGAGCGACGGACCTGAACCGTGAAGAAGGAAGTCAGTCCAGGCGATGGTTTCGGCAAGGTCCTCGTTTGACGCCTTGCCACCAGCACCGATGGTCCCTTTGACAATCTTCAGCTTGGGAAAACGCCGGTGCTCCATGGCCATGACCTCGTCCGAGAGATCATTGGAAGCCCAAAGGCGAACCTCGGCCTCGGGAATGTGCTTTTCGATCAGCGCCATCACGCCCGGCGTATGCGCAATGTCGCCGATGTTCACGACTTGCCACGACGAACGGAGCAGGATGCGAGGTGCGCGTTTTTCGGCAGCGTGAACCGAAGCGGCAATCGTGGCGAGGAAGGCGGTATGGATGAAGTGTCGTCGATTCATTTGGCTGATGTGACCTGAGTTTGCGTTGAAAAGACGGAACGTGTCAGGAGATGATCCGGAAATCGTCGTCGGCATGACCGATCCAGAAAGTTTCAGCGACGAATGCCGCTGTCATGAATAAAACGACAACCGTGACGAGCAGAGGCGTGGTTGTCATTTCTCTGTTTTACTGAACGACGACAGGGCATCGGGATGCCAACCAAAGTAGGGATAATCGTTTTCGGGAATAAACTCGGCCGCTTCGACAAACGAAGATTTGGGCGAGGTTTCCGCTGCGACTAACGGCGCTGATGTCGCGACGGCAAGCGAACCGACGACGACGCGTTTCAACACATCACGGCGGGTTACGGTGGAGTTGGCGTTCATTTTCATGTTCCAAGATTCAACTTAAGCTTCAGAAAAAGGACCGGCATTCTGGACGGCAAGCGTCTCACGAACCTTGACGCCATCCAAAAGACCGACCTCGGTATTCGATTTTATCGCGAGGGCGGCGGCAGTTCCGGCCGCTTCACCAAGTGCCATCGCAGTAGCCGTAACCCGGCTCGAGGCACTGGCTTCACTGCTTGCGCTGTGGCAGCGACCGGCGACAAGGAGGTTGCTCACCGTCTTGGGAACAAGCGTACGATAACTGATGTCGTAGGGCTTGGGTTGAAAGCCAGAGCCGGTAAACGGCTTGTCGAGCGTTGTCTCGGGCGGGTGGATGTCGAGGAACCAACAGCCGGTCGCGATGGCATCATCGTAACCTGTCGTCTTCTGCAGATTAGAAAATAATTTCATGGTGGCGACCGGAATGACAATGCTTACGAAAGGTAACATGTTTTATCCGAAGAATTTGCCAATGGGAATTCCACCACCCATGATCGAAACGGGGCGTGACACATTGAGAAGTTCGTTTTGCGGCTTGAACCCTGGCACCGCGTGAACGGGAGCGTGAGAGTGCGGTATGCACACGGGATTCTCAACAGATTCTTCTTCGCCACCGTTTGTGCCGTCGTTTACGACTTGGTGCCGCAATTCGTCGGCAGCATCTGAGCTTTTCGTGATCGGAAATGAGACGCCATCAGCAGAGCCAGACCACCAGACAACATGAGCCCTGTGGAAGGTTCGGGAACGACACCAAAGGTCAAATTATCAATCAGCGGGGACCAGAAATAGCCATGATCACCCGACGAGTCTAACGTGACTTTGCCAATTCCGTTGAAGTCTTCGAATCCCAAAAATGTTGCATCTCCGTTCGTGTTCAACGTCAGCGTTCCCGATGTGTAAAGCAAAGTCGTCCGATCGGTGGCATAGATCCTGGCGACAGCTGTGTCGCCATAACCAGTGAAGGCATAAAGGTCGACACCAAATGCCTGAGTCGGAATATCAAAATTGATCGAAATATTGTGGTTGTATCCCGTAATAGGTTGGCTTCCGAAATTTCCAATGACAAAAAGCCCGTCCATGGCACGAACAATGACGGTTCGGGACATCACAGGCCGGCCGTGTCCAAAATATAAACATGTTCTGACTCGCTCACCCGCCCTGGGGGGCAAGCGGGATTCGCGTTTCAAACTGGGGTGCCACGGTTTTGGATTTATTCGACAACGCCGTGCGATCGATCGCGGTGTATTCCATTTCTTAGAACCATGTCGAAGAATCCAGCGAGGCTTTGCCTCAGACCAAAGTAGCCATCATCGCTCCGCGTGATGAGCATTGTTCGAGAACCAGGCGAATACCAAACAGCATGTT
>CAILLA010000093.1 GCA_903834925.1 uncultured Schlesneria sp. | reverse complement strand
TAAGCTCATGCCCGGCTAAACTCAAAACTGACACCGCCGAATCTCGCCAATCCACTAACAAACGCAATCAAATTGATGAAATCGCGTTTTTTGGAAAACATCGCTTCGGCCACAAATAATATTATCACGACAGTCCCCCTGCGGCGGTGGTAATCGGGCTTTTGCACCAGCACGAGCTTTCATTCACCGACACACAATATCATGCAAAGTCCTAGGGCAAAGGCCCGTTAACCACCGCCGCAGGGGCGGTGGGGCGGGGCTTTTGTAAAATGCTTTAGGGTGTTGCCTTAACGGGCTAAATCTCAAGCGGTAATCGAAGGGACTCGGTGAAACGATCAAACGCGTTTGCGTCACACGTCAATTGGATGATCTCGGCCACTTCGAAGTCGGTGAAATGCTGCTTCAGTCGAACGATGTCTTCATCGACGATCGTATGCGGGGCTGATGTCAGCTTTCGTGCAAATCGCATCGCTTCGGCGTTGCCAGGAGTGGCGGCGTTTTCGAGATCAGCAAACGAATACAGAACGGTTTCATCACCGCCTGATGCTCGGTATCGCGTTCGTGCGTGTCCCGCCGCATACCAGGCTCGGTTTTCACGAGCACTGACCCATGCGATCAAGATTCGCAGATCGGGCGGAGTCTTTCCCTCACGAGCCATCGCTTGCCGTTGCCCCCATGCATCCAGCCCAACCGAAAGATTAGCCATTGCCCGGAACCATGCAGGGGGCGTAACGCCAGGGCAATCCTTTGCGAGAATGTTTGTGGCAACATCGACCGACGGAAGTTCAACAACAGGGGATCGCATACGAGCGGCCTGAAGTGCGGCTTCAACCTGTTCTCGCTTCTCCCATTCGGGTCTTGGCTTGCTGTCGACGGGAATCACTTTGGAAGGAACGCTGGCAAATTCGGCGGAGGTCGGTGTGTTCAGTTCGCTGTGTTCCGTTCCCCCAAACGATTGATCCTGAGGAATCCCGGTTGATGATGTCCAGCGGTTGACGGCGTTATATCGACTGACGGTATAGATGATGTCGATAATCTCAGCATCACTGAAATACTGTTTGAGGTCGGCGATGTCCTTTTCAGAAAACTGTTGCGGTGTCACCGTCAGATTTCGCGTCACTTTCATCGCGGCCTGCTCGTTCGGTGGGAAAGAATCCCAGCGGCAATCGAGCGAGGCAATCTGGTCGTCCGTCATGCCGAAGCGTTTCAGCTTCAGCTCCTGATGACCCAGACAATACTGGCAATCATTCGCTCGCGAGACGATCCAGAACAGTCGTGTTTTAAACCCGTAGCTCGGATCGGCCTCAAGTGCTTTGAGCGTCGCAGCCGTGCCGCCAGCCGGACGCCTTGAACCCCCGCCCCAACCGGAAATGACAAACGACTGCCATGAGGATGGCAGGTAGATCGATCGCAATCGACCGTTGTTTACAATCGACCGGCCCGACGCAATTTCCTGTTCGGTTGGTGCGGGAAGCGGTAAGCGGGATGTTCGTTGTTTTAAAGCTTCAATTCGCTGCTTCATTTCTGGTCGAGTCGACGCCGGGCCACTCTCCGAATAGACATTCGTCAGACCGATGAGCGAGAAAAACAGACAAAGATTCCAGGAATTCTTTAACATAAAAGACCTCTATTGCTGAGGGAAAATTGTAATGGCAGGTGACGTACTGACGATATATTTCACGGTTGATTCGGACGAAACCGGCTCGTTAAGAAACTTGCGTTTCACACGGATGTGAAGATTTGACCCATCCGTTGTCGCATCGTCCTCTAGAATTTCAAACGAGGCCAATTTTCGACCTTGTTTCCATTCCGTATCACTGACGATGATCTTTGGCATCAGATCGTCGGGTGTTTCTCCGTTAACCCAGGCCTGCATGGCTTCTTCCACCGACGCCTGGGCCAGATCGGTATTCAGTGCATAGGTTCGTGCCTGGCTACATCCCACAATTCCGCCGGCTGACATCACACACAACAGAGCTATTCGCAGTACATGAATTCGGTTCATGATTTGGAATCCGATCAAAAGAGAATGAATCCACAAAGACCTGGTGAAGCGTGCTTCACCAGGTGCGTGAAGAAGAACTGACTCGAACCTGGAAATTATTGAAACGTCGGCGGGTTAGAAATCACTTGGGACTTCGCCGCCGTTACGGGTTCCCAGATTTCGCCAGGTCGTCAGATCAAGATTCTGCGAGACGAACCTGACCGACCCATCGCACAACATCAAATGAACGCCGCCAACGTGCTCGCTGTTGGCGGTGGTGGCGATCCGTCCTGGCGGAAACATGCAAGAAAGACCATTAGGTTGAAGGATATGATTGTACTGATTCGTGGAGTGGTATTGTTGCAACCACGGGGCACCGACGTTTGAGTAACCTTGTTTTGAGATATCGCTCAGATTTGTCGCATTGCACTGCTGCAGGGCTTCGTCCGCAGTGTTGGGATAAGTTCCCGGCTGGAAGGTATCGACTTTCGGTGTGGAAACAGCATTGCTTCCATCGCCGGTCAACTTTTCAGACATTGCTGCGGTGTTACTCATGCCATCAATCACGTCCGAGAATCTTACGAGCGTATTGTGGAAAATGATTCCGTTGGGTGTCGGTTGACCCGTTGCTCCCGAAGCATACATGACGACGCCGGAACCGGCGTTCCAGTAATAGTTGTTTCTTCCCCCGATCGACGCAGTCAGTCGGTTTGGATCGGATGGGCAACGGAAAATCGTCAATTCCGTATTGCGGGGAATGATGTTGCTGACGTGGTCATACCCAACGTTGAAGTTAATCAGATTGTAAAGATTTGCCTGGTCACAATAAGGGAGAAGTCGTGCATGGGCCGATACGGGGTTGACGGTCCCATTCACATCGGCCAGCGGAATGCAAAGGTATGTGTCGTGATAGTTGTGGATCGCCAAGCCCAATTGCTTGAGATTATTCTTACATTGAGTCCGGCGAGCAGCCTCGCGAGCCTGCTGTACCGCTGGTAACAGCAGTGCGATCAAGACTGCAATGATGGCAATCACGACGAGTAATTCAATCAAGGTAAAACCAGTACGGCGCGAACGAAGACGAAGCATGAAAAATCTCCAAATCCAGAAACGAGAACGAAAATAAGAAGGAAAAAATACACGGTCAGCGAACACTGACCCGCAAAAAGTCTGAGTCGAAAGTGAAACGAATTTCAGCTCAACGATGAGTGCTGCGATGTGGCCGCAAATGACAGAGAGGCGCGACGAATTAAGCGTCACAGACCGGCGTTTGTTGTTCTGTCACAGGAAGAGTCGAACAAGCGACCTTTCTGTTAAGACAAACAAAAACGCTAATTTTCCTGAGACGACTTCCGTTCGTTAAGGCGATTTGGGGAGCCCCAAGCCGTGCGAGTTCCGACGAGGATACGCGGGAAACGAACGAAAGATCTTCATCAAAGAAAATCAAACCTCTCTTTAAGAGGTCATACTTTGGGAGGACGATCCAGCCGATAGGCGATCGTAGGCAGCACCACAGGCTCTGAAGGATGAGCCATCAATGAAACGAGTGTGGGTGCTGAAATCATGACATCAGCCATCCAGCCCCAGCGATCCTGCGGTTCCGCAGTGATTACGGGTGAGGGAAGCGGATTCTGAATTGGTCGTTGCTGACAGTAAGGACCATGACAAGGTTTTTGTTTTGGAACCTTACTGAAAGGAACACCTTCTGGATTTTCTGACTGGCTGCGGCCCATCGTGGACAAGTCATGGCCCAGCATGTCCGAATGTGACATCATGTGACCATGCGAAAGGTAATCACCGCAGGTCGCTTCAACTCGCGAGGGAGTCAGTGCATAGAGCCCGAAAACAGCGAAAAACGCCAACACGAAGAGCGGCAATCGTCGAATTCGACGATTGACAGGCTGCTCAAAATTCGTGTGGAATCGCTGCAAGAGAAGCTCCGAGAATCGGGGTAACCCTTAAGCATACCGCGATGCCATCGGGTTTGGCAAGAAATTTCTTGAGAAAATCGGGATGAAACCGAATTCAGTGAATCGAATACGTTAAACGACGTACAAAACGTTGGGGAGTGATACCTGTGTTTCTCACCCGGAATTGGAAGCCCATCGCAAAAAAATGGCTCCGTTGAACCACATTTTCGTCTTAATAACGATCGTATGTGAAAAGCGGCGTCAGCTGGGGTTGGCCATGAGCGATTCGATCCGATGCATCGCTTGATCAGCATCACGACCAGATATCTCGAACGTCAGGACCGTTCCTGAAACGGCCGCTAATTGTAACATGTCGATCATCGATCGTCCGTCAACAGAAATTGCGCCGTTTGAAATGACAATTCGTCCCTCGAAATCGGCGATTTGCTCGATCAGCTGAGTACACTTCAACATCGTCAGCCCACTTTTGCCAACCACCTGAAAATCGCGCTTGACCGTTGATCCAAAGTGCTTGCTCGAGTTGCCGGACATGGAAGCGTCGGATGGCGATGCTTTGATCATAATTCCAATGGACCTTTAACACGGTTTGAACTTCAAAGTAACGGCACCAGTCGATAACCGGCAGTCACACTGTGAAGCGATTCATCGTTGAGGTTAATCGGGAAATCGCGGTTCGTTTCTACGGAACACCGCATCCTGAACGCTCCCCGTCGCCGGACATTTAACACGACTCAAGCCGGTCTCATAGACGATCTCAGTGAATTTCATCTCGATTTCATAAAATCGTTTTTTTCACATTACGATTCTGATATTTCTCCATAAAAACAAGCGCTTGGATGGAATTGGGCTGGTTTATCAAGGATGTTCAATCATCAATTCCACTGACCATGTGTTTCTTTCAGAATTCGGAAATTCAACGTCATCACCGGTATCGTGAATTCTTCGTTAGGGGGGTGATTAGCATGAGAACCTCTGCCAAGCCCGTCCGATGTAGATTAGTAGAAACGAGCCTCTGCAGAAGACATTGATAGACCGGCCAACGGTCTTGCCGGTTTCCGGCGTAGTTCCTCCAGACGAGACGCCCAACCGCAAGTCGACTGCCAACAATTTTCAGGAGTCCATGACCATGTCGTCGATTTCCAAATTCGCACCGAGTACGACTCCCTTCTTCAATTCGGATGAGCAAGGATTCAAGCACGAATTTGAGGAATTCCTGACTGCGTTGCAGTCGGGGAATCAGTCAGCGGCAGAGAGCGCTTTTGAAGTCATTAAGCATGGATTTCAGGAAACGCCGCAATTGGCTTCAAGAAAAGCGACGTCGAATCGCCGGAATTCATCGCGACGGACGCTCCCGCAGAAAGACTGAAGATTGTGGGTAATTTACGCCGGATCGGATGCCGACACAAACCTTCAGAAACCTTAAGAATCGATCCCAACGGCCTCCTTTTAAGCCATTTCGCATTTCCGCAAGTCCTTGAAACCGCTAGAAATCTCGACGATTGAGACCTGCCGAATCTTCCTGTCTACGCTTTCAGGGTTGTTCATCGTTAATCTGGGGTTAGTTTGCCGATCATATAAGTAATGATTGCAAATCAGCCGACAATCAATTGCCGACAAACGATATTTTTCAATTCATGCGGCAGAGAATTGTCACTGGGACACAAGGATGCCCACCATTGTTGGTGGTGAAAAAAAGGAGTGCGTAACGTGCCTCGTCAATTTGGCTTCATCCGTGTCGTGATCGTTTCCGCCATTCTTCTTGTATTACCCACATCAACATTCGCTCGCGGCGGAGGGGGTGGAGGCATTTCACGTGGGGGCGGAGGCGGTTTTCGCGGTGGCGGAATGGGCGGGGGACGAGTTGGCGGTGTCGGACATTACGGCGGCGCGGGGGTTGGTCGTGGTTATGGTTACGGGGCACGAGGCTACGGCAGTGGATTTCGCGGTCCCATTGGTTATCGAGGTTACGGCTGGGGATATCCCTATTATGGATATGGACTGGGTCTCGGTCTCGGCTTAGGACTTGGTTACGGCCTGTCGTCGGGATACGGATACGGCGGCTATGGGTATGGCTATCCTGTCTATGTCTATAGTCCTGGCGCCTATTCCGGTTCCGCCTATTACGTTGATGGTTCAAACACCGCCGCAAGCCCTGTTGTTCCAACCTCCAACACAACCGTTTCGGACAATGCGGCTGCGGGAAGAGCCCGAGAATTTTCGGATCGTGGTGAGGCTGCATTCAAGAAAGGCGATTACGAGGGAGCGGTTTACGCATGGCGGCATGCCATCGTGGATGATCCCCAAAACGCTGTTCTGGTCCTGCTACTGAGCCAGGGATTGTTTGCTACCGGGCATTATGAGGAAGCTTCTGGCGCAACGCAGGCCGCGATGCGAATTTTGCCGAAAGAACATTGGGGTGCGGTCATTAGCCGTTACCACGATCTTTACGGTAACCAGAAGGATTATACCAAGCAGCTTCGTGCGCTGGAGAAAGCGGTCAACGTGAAGCCCAACGATGCTGGTCTACGGTTTCTCGCAGGTTACCACTACGGATACCTTGGCTTTTACAAGCAATCGATGGAACAACTCGAACGAGTCATACAAATTGAATCACGAGACGAAGTCGCCAGACAATTACTGGAGGAAATCAAAGGCAAGTTCAAAGGGAGCGACTCGCTGCCGCCAGCACCGACTCCGGCGAAGGAGACAACATGGTCAAAAACACGAACCGACTATCGATAATTCAGGACAAACACCCGTTCGTTAAACCAGCGAATGGAAGAGATATTTCATCGATTGAAAGAAATGTCATGCGGTTCATCACCCTAACCTGCTTTGGCCTGATTCTGGCAGGAAGTCTGAACGTTTCGGCACAGAATGTTGTTCCACCGCCAGGTTTTGTGCCCGGCGGCGTCGATGATTCGCCGGCCACCCCAATGCCGCTTTCGCCACCAGATCAGCGAGTTTACTCTGGTACTGGAGATGGCTCGGAGGTTTACGATGGGTCCAATTCCAATCGCTACCCCAACCATGAGCGGGCGTACCCGCGAAATCCTCGTCGCATCAACCCGATTACGTCGATCTCACCCCCCGTATTTGTCGCTGATGCGGAACCACCCCTTCCCAGGGTCTGGTTTCGACCCGAGGCACTGCTCTGGTGGTCCAAGAGCAGCCCATTGCCGGTGCCGATCGTGACGGCGGGGAGTGTCAGTGACGCGATTCCTGGCGCACTCGGTCAACCGAGCACATCCGTTGTGCTAGGAAATCAGAATATCGGCTTGCCTTCCCAGGGTGGAGGACGGCTCACGTTCGGTTTCACCTTCGACGCCGAACAGTCGTGGGGAATTGAAGGGACATACTTCTACCTGTCGAATCCGACGGTGGCACAGGGGATCTACTCCGACGGCAGTCAGGGTTCCGCACTGCTGGCATTTCCTTACTACAACCCCCTTACTGGAACCGAGAGTGCCTCACCGATCGCGTACCCGGGATCGTTCGCTGGAAATGCCGTGGTGACACTCCAAAGTCTCCTTCAGGGAACCGACGTGAACTTCCTGCACAATATCCACTATTCCAACAACATTCGCGTTGATCTGCTGGGTGGCTTTCGTTACGTGAACTTCCAGGAAAATCTCAATTTTTCCACCGATAGTCCCAATGTTGCACCAAACCCGCCTGCCTTCTTCCAGACCTATGATCAGTTCAATGTTCAGAACAATTTTTACGGCGGACAACTTGGCGTCCGCGCGAGTTATGACGTGGCTCGCTTTTTCTTCAATACCTCAGGCAAGCTGGCAATGGGAAGCACGTTTGAAACCGTGACAGTCAACGGGGGGACGGCGACGAACGCAGGTGGCTACGCGACAGCGCCCGGTGCCTACCTTTCACAACCGACGAACATGGGAACCGCCACCCGAAACCAATTTGCGGTTGTCCCTGAAATGAATCTGAACGTCGGATTTCGCCTGCGACCGTGGGCGAGCATCATTGTAGGATACTCGTTCCTTTATATCAGTTCGGTGGCTCGTCCGGGCGACCAGATCGGTCATGTGATTAACCCATCACAATCGTCCGCCATCAGCAATAATTTTCCAGCGGCTCTGACTGGTCCCGCTCTACCAGGCTTGAATGTCCATAACACCGACTTCTGGGCTCAGGGTCTGAACTTTGCCCTGGAATTCCGATTCTGATCGACGACGATCAGATATTGATGCTCTGAGGGATACCACCGGGAGCGAGCGTTTCATACGGTCGACGTGTCTGATTGCGTTCGGCGATTTGCTTACCAATGTCCGCAAGTCGATTCTGAAAATGTTGCAGCGGAGCAGCAACGCGGCCATCGACAAACTGATTGGACGCGTACTGCCCGAGTTGTGTGTAGTGGACGTTCCCGAGAAGGCAACCCAACTCCATTTGCAGTTCAGCCATATCAAGTGTTGGCAACATTGCCAGAAAATCGGCTTCGGTTGCTCCAGACTTTTTCGTGGGAGCCGGTCGATAACCTGCCAGCGGCATGTTCGGGACGTAGCTCATCAGGTCGTACTGAGGGAAATTCACTGCTGCATGTTGGACGCTACAGGTGTAGATAATAAACGTCACGACTTCGATCAGCTCTTCGATCGTCTGAATCTGACCGTCATTCGGTAGACCTTTAACTCGACCGCCGTTGTCCGACGCCAGTTCGCGGGACCAAGCCATCAATTCTTTGTCTTTTTGAATCTCGGAGTTATTCGGATAGTAAAGCTTGAGGTAAGAACTGACCCACTCGTGAATCGCTTCCCAATACATCGAAGCGTCATCGCGGTAGGGATAAACCGGAAAGGCATCGTGGTCATCGACACCCCGTTGCGCAAATGTCAGGGGGAGCAGATCGTTCATGACGCGGGTACTTTGAACCCCATGAACAGCCACTTTGCGAGAGGTATTGATTGTTCCTCCCATCAATTTGTCGACGCCCCCTTTGTCTGCGATCAGGTGTTTCCACGCCGCTTTGTTAATCGCAAGTGTTCCTTCAAAGTGAGGCCACAATAACAATGCGAGCGGATGTTGATCGGCCAGATGGCGATACGACGCGACAATAAAGGCCTCCATCGTCAAATGCGTGCGTCCCAAGTGGGTTGACGCCTCGTGGATATTCCCGTCAGCCGTTTCGACGATCGTTTTTGCGATCAACCAGTTGTATCCATCTTTTGGCGTAAAGAACGGGTTGAAGTGTGCGTCGGGTTTCTGCTGACATTGAATGGCGACTGGCAACAACTCTTTCGACGGTCCTGTGATAACGAACAGAGCCAGAGGAGCGTAGACATACTTCTGCCCGTTGGGATAGTTCCCCAGTTCAGCTCCGTCTAACAGTGCGTAATCAGCCAGGTAAAGTCGCCCTTCAGCCAACGCCGCTTCGAGCGAATCATTCGGTATTCCCTCAGAGAAGATTTCATTCGTAATCGGCATTCGCTCGTCGAGAGTCTTCAAGCGTTTGAGCATCACGGGGTTCGGACCGGCAGTCCGCATTGCAGCGAACGCACGATCTTCCGCAAAATCTTTGGCGATCGGAGGCAATCCAAACGAGCGGAAAAGATCGGCATAATCTTGCAGCGACTGTGCCGGATTCGGCCGAGCTCCAATACGTGATTCGAATTTCAAGATTTCTGTAATGTGCTTGCGGATATCGGCAATCGCATGGGCATCGTGGTCAAAAACATCACGAATCTTGGAGATGACCGTTGTCGCTTGCCGTGTACGGACATCGCTTAAATCCAGCTTCGCACGGTTTTCAAGCATCGCCAGGACTTGCTTTCCGCTGACCTTCAACCAGCTGAGCGAGAAATCGTCCCTGATCGGGACATGCTTCATGACTGCTAACGGTGACACGTGCGTATAGTCGTACTGATAAAGTCTACGGTCGACCCACAATTTCGAACTGCGATACAGGCCGCTCCAAAAAGACTCTCGCTGAGGTAAGCGTGGCGCTGGCTGTGGCAAGAACGCTGACATGATTGTCCCTCAGACTGTTGTTTTGTTGAATTCGCGCTTGGTCGCTGGCATAACGTCAAATTCAATTGGATTTCAATTCATAACCCTAAACACGGGCTGTTTCAATCGACGCATTCAATCGATCCGGCAACATCGATGAATGACGAGTGCCCTCGTTGTGCGCAGGACTCCTGACCTCGCACAGGCGATCGACCGAAGGTCTCCTCTTCGTCTTTCTTGTTTTTGAACGTTGCCCTCATGATGAATGCGCGAAGAAATAAACGCGAAGAAGATAAGAGGAGACCTTCGGTCACGGCGAGTGCGAGGTCAGGAGACCTGCGCACAACCAGGTCGTTCTGAAAACCTTCTCACTTCTACTACTACTTCTTCGTGTGGACCACTGATCTCGATCGGCCGGCGGCGGCTTCCAGTTCTTGGGACTGTCCCCAAAAGTAGAGGATGATCCCGACGACGACACCAGCGGCGGTTGACGAGAGGACGGACGCGGGACTTTGTGTGAATGTTGAATTCTCGGCTGCGGCTTGAGTCGTCAGAACCAGTCCGACGATACTGATTGCTAACCCGACGGCATCCGACACGATTTCTTTTAAGCTGAAACCAAGCCGCGTCAGTACGACAAGCTTTCCGAGTACAAGCTGTAGAGTGTAACTGACAACTCCAGCAGCCATCAGCGCAAAGGCTACCCAATGAAACGCGGGAAACGCGAGTTTTTCTGCAACGAGATAGATCGGCTGCAGCACCCCGGCCGCCGCGTCTTTGGCCTGAGGGTTCTGGTCGACTTGCCGGGCGATTTTTGACACTTCTTCGGCAGTCGTCTCCAAACCTTTTTCGGCTGCTTCTTTGACTTTGTCCGTCGTCGACGTGCCGGACGAAGGCTTGTTAGGCTCATTTTCACGAGACTCTGCTTGCGGCGTTGCTCCGTTATCCTCCTGGGCGTGTACGAACCCAAAACAACTGAATACGAGCGCCAACAAGATTGAGCGAAGAATCATTTTGACAGTTCCTGGTTCAGTTTTAAGGAATTCGACTCGGATTCATCATAACTCTCCAGGGACGATTTGGGTACATTTATGTGAAACTCTCTGATGCGGTTAGCGGTAACCCGAAACCGATTGATGAACAGATTTGAACGCTGAATAGAAACCTTCGACATGAAACGACTTGCCGCTTCGATTGTCTGTGTCACGTTCGCCGCACTGGGACTGGCGTTCTTGAATTGGTCGAAACCCCGCCCGCAGTTGGATGCACAAGAACCCGTGCGTGCTGTGGCAACGGAGGATCGTTCGAAGCCAGTGGCAGAGGTTGCCGGGCAAAATGGCCAACGAGCGGATGAAGCACCGCCCGAATTTTATGTCGAAGATGTGATCAAGATCTTGACGTCGGCAACGGATGAGATGATCGAAAAGAAGATTTCCAAAACGGCAGTCGAATTACATGAGGAACTCGACCGGGCTCAAGTTACCTTGGAGCTCCCTAAGCCCTCAACGATACCGCTGACATCGCAGGAACTTTATCGCCGTGCCACAGAGAGCGTGTTTCTCGTTGCAGGACTGACTCGACCCAGCGGCGATGAGACTGTTTGGCAAACGTCTTTTTCGACGGCCTTTGTCGTGCATGAAGACGGAATCCTGTCGACCAGTGCTCATGTCTTCGACCACGATGACCATGACGATGCGGTCGTTGTCATGGATGTCCGGGGGAAGGTCTATCCCGTTCTCGAAATTCTGGCGGCAAATCGAACGGGTGATACTTGCTTATTCCGGATTGGCAAAAAAGGACTAAAGCCGCTGGCCTTGGGGCCAGCGGCTCATCCCGGATCGCAAATCAGTGTGATCGGCCATCCTGGCGATAGCTTTTTCTACTTTTCGGCCGGCCACGTCGCCAACTATGAACGGGACGAAAATGGGCTGCTCTGGCTAAACGTCACGGCGGATTTTGGACAGGGCTCAAGTGGTGGCCCCGTCATGGACGGAGCTGGTAATGTCGTCGGTCAAGTGAGCCGAACATATACGCTGTATGCCGGCGGCGATGCATCAAACCGCCGCCGACATCCAACAAAAGTAAGACAAGCCGCCGATCTCCATCCAGATGATGAACCGGCTGAATCTGATGAGAACGCAACCGTCAAAAAGCATGCCGATCCGCAGATGGTCTTTAAGGCGTGTACTCCCGTTTCGGCCATTCGAGCGTTGGCAAATTAGTGGCTACTTACCAAGCGTTTCTTTGAACAATTTTCGCATATCGGCCCAGCTCTTGTCATCGGCTTCTTTGTTGTAACGAAGTCCATCGAGATTAAATTTCTTCGCGGTGGCGTCGGCTTCGGGAACCGTAAAGCTGTGACGTGCCCCTGGGTACGACATGAAACCATATTTTCCACCGTTGGTATCGAGAGCCGCACGAAATTCCTTCACGGTCTCCGGGCTGATAAATGAATCGTCGGCACCATGACAAATCAAGATCAAACCCTTGACGGATTTCACTTGCTCGGCTGTCGGAATGACCAGACCTCCGTGAAAACTGACGACCGCTTTCAGGTCGGTTCCTGCAAATGCCAGTTGCTGAACCGTTGATCCGCCCAGGCAGTAACCGATCGCTGCAATCTTCGATGTATCGCACTGAGGTTGTGACTTCAATACGTCGAGCGCTTCAAGACCTCGCTTTTTCCAGTCTTCGACATTTGAACGAAGTTGACCGGCCATCGCACCTGCATCCTTGGGGTGATCGACGAGTTTTCCTTCGCCATACAGATCCGCTGCGAAGGCGACATAACCGAGCTTTGCAAGCTGGTCGACTCGTTGTTTCGCGTAGGCATCCAGGCCCCAGAATTCGTGGAAGACCAGGACACCTGGCCGAGGTCCTTCGATCGCGTCATCCCAGGCAAGGTATCCGATACAGTCGACGTTACCATGCTTATAGGTCAGTTTTTTCGACTGAACGGCTCCTTCCGCTGATGCGACCAATACGAATAGACCCAGCAACAATGCAAACGAACGCAACATCACAATTCCTCCTGAACGAAACATGGAAACGAACCAGACTGAAACGGATCGTAACTATCGTCGATCAAGATTTCATTAATGTCACCAGCGCTTCGTCAAAACTTAAGGTTCGGGTTGAGTGCCACTGCATCGGAGTCTTCGGAGACGCAGTGTCTTCCGCTTTTTTCGAAGCAATCGAAGAGCACTGGGTGACCGAAGACGGTCATCCAGTGGTACCCTAATCTCTAGTTTTGACGTGGCACTAGCGACCATGAGAGAATCCGGTGTTAGAATCAAATCGACCCCTAAATTTTTTTCGGTTCAGGAGCCTTCAAAATGAATTTCGTTCCAGCAGTCAGTTTCCGCCGAATTCTGATGCCGTTGATTGGATTCGTGATCATGTCGGGAACCAGTCGAGCCGACGACAAGCGGACGACTTTGCTTTTGCAGACATTCGTGAACGAATTCGTATCGATTACGCCTGGCGAAGCCAAGTTTCCTGCTTCGTTCAAAATGGGAAGCGATTCAGGAAGTCCGAGCGAGCAACCGCAACATCTGGTGAAAATGTCTCGCTCATTCTCGATGGCGAAGTACGAGGTACCGCAAAACCTGTATGAAGCCGTCATGGGATCGAACCCCAGTCGTTGGAAGGGGCCCCGAAATTCCGTCGAGATGATGACATGGGATGATGCAAACGAATTTTGTCGGAAGATCACTCAAATGCTGCAGGCGGAAAAGTTGATCGAGGCCGATGAGAAAATTCGGCTGCCGACCGAAGCGGAGTGGGAATATTGCTGTCGAGCAGCAACTGAGACGAAATACAGTTTTGGCGACAATCCTCAGAACGAAAAAGACAAAGGTCCGATCGCCACGATTCTCAATGAATTTGCCTGGCATACGGGTAACGCTGCCGGGAATGATCCACAGGTCGGTGTGCTCAAACCCAACGCCTGGGGCTTGTATGATTTTCACGGCTATTTATGGGAATTCACCGCCGATTCCTGGTCGTCAGATTACAAACTCGCGGCAGAAAATAAGCCAAATTCCGTCGTTAATGACCAAACAAAATTGCTGGTGATTCGTGGTGGCTCGTGGAAAGATCACTATGAAAAGTTGACGAGCACCTCAAGACGGAGTATTTCTCGTATCGAGAAAGACGATGCCGTGGGATTTCGTTGTGTGAAATCAAAATAGTGGGGGGGGGTGGCCACAATGACAGAAAATGAACATCGATTCACTGCCGTACAACGTTGCCCTCATTGCGGCGTTGAAGCTCCAATGGAGATCCTTGGCACCCATGGCCGAATCAGGCAAGCAGTACACGAGCGAGAAAAGAGCCAGTCGAATCGAACTGGCATCGTCTATGAATTGCTGTTGTGCCCGATCTGTGAGGAAGCGACGCTTCGCTCGCACATTGGTTCCGTACAACAGACGGACCTGGAATCTCAGACGCTTTATCCAGCAATAGAGCATCCCCCTGCCCAGATTCCTGATTCCTTCAAGCCAGCATACGCCACCGTGCGTGCATTTCGAAAAATGGACCCAGTTGCATACGGAATCATGCTTGGTCACCTGACCGCGATCCGGGAGTGCAATCGAAAGCGACGGCTCTGACGGCGCATCGACGTTTTTTTACAGCCCCTGTGATTTCATTTGTGCAAGCAGATTAATCGTTTCAATCGCGGCGAGTGACGCTTCAATCCCCTTATTTCCCGCCTTTCCGCCAGCACGATCGAGAGCCTGGTCCATCGAACTGCACGTCAACACACCAAACGTGACCGGAACACCACTTGAAAGAGATGCCTGCATGATGGCCGATGCCATGGGGTGGTTGATGTATTCATGATGAGACGTCTCACCCTGGATCACCGCACCTAAACAGACGACAGCGCTGAATTGGCCACTTTCGGCAAGTCGCTTTGCCGGCAACGGAATTTCAAACGCACCAGGGACACGGACGACCGTGATTCGGTCGTCAGCGACTCCATGACGACGGAATGTATCGATCGCACCCGTCAGTAATCGATCTGTAATGAGATCGTTAAACCGCGAGACGACGATCGCAACACGGATCTCGCCGGCAAGCAGTTTTCCTTCAATAAAATTCGGCATCAAAAATTGATCTTTCTTCCATTAATTCAGATTCATGGTCTGCAGGAATTCGTCGTTACTCTTGGTCCGCCGCATACGACTGGTCAGAAGTTCCATCGCTTCGACGGGATTCATGTCGTTCAGAACTCGGCGAAGCAACCAGATTCGGCGTAGTTCGTCTTCTGACATCAAAAGTTCTTCACGGCGGGTCCCTGATTTATTCACATCGATCGCAGGCCAGACCCGTTTTTCGACCATCCGACGGTCAAGGTGAAGTTCTGTATTTCCCGTTCCCTTGAACTCTTCAAAAATCACGTCGTCCATCTTGCTGCCGGTATCAACGAGGGCCGTGGCGACGATCGTCAGGCTTCCCCCTTCTTCGACGTTGCGTGCCGCACCGAAAAATCGCTTGGGATGCTGAAGCGCATTGGCATCAACACCACCGGTAAGGATTTTCCCGGAATGAGGGCATTCTGTGTTCCACGCACGAGCCAACCTCGTGATCGAGTCAAGGAAGATGACAACGTGCTGGCCGTATTCGACCATGCGTTTTGCCTTCTCGATGACCATTTCCGAAACCTGGATGTGTCGGCTGGGGGGTTCGTCGAACGTACTGCTGATGACTTCGCAGTTTTTCCCTTTCACCTGACGCTCCATATCGGTCACTTCTTCGGGTCGCTCGTCGATCAGCAAGACGATGACGTAAACGTCAGGATCAGACGCCAGAACGGCTTTCGCCAGTTTCTGCAACAGGATCGTCTTACCTGCTTTTGGTGGAGAAACAATCAGACCTCGCTGGCCCATCCCGATGGGAGCGATCATGTCAACAACTCGCGTGCTAAGCTCGTTCGGATCGCTGCAAAGCTTTAGACGTCGCGTCGGATGCAATGGGGTCAAATCGTCGAAGAAGACTTTCTCGGTCAGAAGATTTGGGTCTTCATTGTTAATCGCTTCGACGCGCAACAAGGCAAAATAGCGTTCGTTTTCCTTTGGTGGACGAATCTGACCAGCCACCATCGCACCGTTTCGAAGACCGAATCGACGAATCTGGCTGGGTGACACGTAGATATCGTCAGGGCAGGGTAGATAGTGGTAGTCTGCAGCACGCAGGAATCCGAAGCCGTCTGGCAGGATCTCCAGTGTTCCCTCTCCAAACATCAGACCATTCATTTTCGTCCTCTCTTTGAGGATCTTGAAAATGAGGTCCTGCTTTTTCAGTCCCGTGTATTCTGAAATGTTCTCTTTCTTGGCAAGAACAATCAGATCCTTCATCGTCAGACGTTGCAGTTCGGCGATGTGGATGTCGGACGAACCGCGTTTAATTTCTTCGTAACGTTCGTCTGCGACGAAATGGCTGGCATCATCGTCGTCTTCTTCGACATCCACGATCTTGGCCGGTGCCGCTGCAGGGGCCAATTCCCGCTGTAGTGGTGCTTCGCGAGAAATCGGTGTCTCGCGGACGGACGATGAAAGCGGTGCTTCTTCCGGGATGTCCCAGCCCGCAGGAGCAGCTGGCGTCGAAGAAGGTGGGTTTGTACGTGGATAAGAAGGACGGGGTTTCATGTTCATGATGTTTTGGGAAATGCACTTTTGGAGGGGTTGATTGTTTGAAACGTGATGTCGGTTACGGAACCGTGACGACGAACTCGTTTCGATTGTGGATGCTTCTATTTGCTAGCTCGGGCGGACATGCCGGAATACAGAACGCCGAACCGTGATTTGCAATGGATTTTGCCTGCACCCAACAGGGGCAAGCACATGGCTGTTCAAGGAATTGGGATTCAGTAGACGGTTAACAACGGAGGGTGACTCAATCAGCAGTAGAATTGTTTTGGCGATTTTGCGTTCAGAATGCAACTGAAAAATTGAGACTTTTGCAGAATCTTTCAAACCCGTGGTCAAGCTCGTTTCCTGAATTTTTGTCAGATTCTACTTGCCGAACCACGATTGGATGGGTAGTCTTCCAGACGCTTTGTCTCTGAATGCCGTTGGGATCAGTATTTCCACGGCTTGAATGATCATAGTTTGGGAGACGGACAGTGACCAAAGAACTTCGTTCAAAACTACAACCTGTGCAGCGACGTCAACTGTTGCAGGCCATGACAACGTGGATGATCTCTGGTTTGCTGTGCGGTGCCGGCGTCGGACTTGGCTGCGCAATCGCTCGACTGTCACTGAATTGGCTCGACGGCGGCTGGATGGCTGGACTGGCGCTGTTGATCGGCCCAGTACTCGGCGGCTTGCTTGCGATCGTCTGGCATTTGCCAAGACCCGATTGGATCGCTGCGGCTCAGGCTGTTGATCAGCACTATGGATTGAAAGATCGTACTGAATCGGCTCTCGACTTCGCCGGCCGAAAAATTCCTGCCGACAAGCAGGGCTTTGCCGAATTACAACTGGCTGATGCCATGCAACATTTAAGCCAAGTCGACGCTCAAGTCGTCGCTCCACTGAAGCCCCCTCGACTGTTGCCTGGTGCATTGGTGACTGCGGCGGCCGCAATCATTTTCGCACTCCTCCCTCTGAAGCAGGAACAAGCTTCGGCAGGAGCGGCAGCTCCCGACGAGCAAATCGTCGCGGAAGCTCAGGCGATGGAAGAAAGCATCAAAGAACTGGAAGACGAATTCAAAAAGGACTCAGACCCTGAACTCGAGCAATTGCTCAAGGAATTGAAGCAAAAGGCGGAAGAGTTGAAAGAACCTGGCGTTGATGTGAAAGAAGCACTCGCCAAGATTTCCGAAATGCAGGCGGCGATCCAGTCTGCTCAAAGCCAATCCAGTCTCGAACAAGTCGATCAACAGCTTCAGGAGATCGGTGAAGCCATGGCGTCCGCCAAGGCTCTTGAAGGGGCTGGCCAGGCGTTGGCAGAAGGCAAGTATGACAAAGCGATGAAAGAACTCGCTGAACTGAGTGACCTGGAATTTGATCGCAACGAAGCGAGAACAACGGTTGAAAAGCTGAAGAAGGCGGCCAAGCGATCAGGGAATGGTGCCGACGGAGCGATCAGCGAAGCCGCCAAGGACATTGCCGAAGGGATTGAAGATGACGATGACGATAAGGCAATGGCTGGGGCCAAACGCCTGGGAGATAAAGTTGGGAAACAAGCTCGAAAGAAGAAAATCAACGACCTGTTAAATGCCGAATTGGCCGAGCTGAGTGATCGGAAATGTAACTGTCAGAAGAACAGCACCGCCAAAGGAAAGAAAAAGCAGAAATCAAATAATCCCTCAGAGAGCTGGGGAATGTCGGAAAGCGGAAATATTGATGGGGACGCGACTAGTCTCAACTCGAGTGCAACTCGTGAGCAAATCACCGGCATTGGTGGAGATGGGGATTCGGACTTTGAAACCAGTTCGTCATCTGAAGGGCGTCAAGAAGCCCAACGGGGTTACAAAGAAGTCTACCAGAAATACAAGAAAATGAGTGAAGCGGTTTTGGAAAACGAACAAATTCCGTTAGGTCATCGCCAGACGATTCGTCGATACTTCGAATCGATTCGTCCGCAACAGGGCGAAGAAGCTCCGGCGAAAACGGAATAAGAGGTTTCAATCGCTGTTAACGTATCGAAGCCCTACCGCAAGAGCGATCTACTAAGTCTTGTGCCACTGCTTGATCGTCTTCGATCAAGCAGTGCTCTTTTACTGACAGAAGAGAAGACACTGCTTCTCCGAAGACTCCGAAGCAGTGGCACAGGAGGTATTGGCATCTCTACCGCTAGAGCGATCTACTAAGTCTTGTGCTACTGCTTGATCGTCTTCGATCAAGCAGTGCTCTTTTACCGACAGAAGAGAAGCCACTGCTTCTCCGAAGACTCCGAAGCAGTGGCACAAGAGGCATCGGCATTTGCCGTCCGTCAGACATCCAGGTCTTTGACATCGAGAGCATGTTTCTCGATGAATTCACGACGGGGCTCAACGGCATCACCCATAAGAACCCGGAACATTTCGTCAGCCGCAGCTGCATCAATCATTGTGACTTTCAGTAGCGTCCGGGCGGCAGGGTCCATCGTGGTATCCCACAGTTCTTCAGCGTCCATTTCACCCAGTCCTTTAAAGCGAGTGACCTTCATGCCTCGTTCGCCAAGGTCTCGCAACTGTGGTAGTAATTCGCGAAGGCTGGTCATCCGGACCGTGTGGTCATCCTGCAGAATACGGAACGGGTAGAATGTTTCCCCGTCCTTCGCGCCCGGTGGATAAAGGTCTGGTAACTTGATTCCATAGCCTTTAAGCTCGCGCAACGAATCGTTGATGGTCCGCATCTCGTGCAAATCGATGATCTGCAACAGACCTTCTTTCGGCGATCCAGGAACAGCGGGTGCTCCTGCCACTGGTCCATTTTTCAGCGGTGCTGGTGTTCCGTTCGCTTCGCCGGCAATCTCAAGTTCTTGCCCGCGCTTCTTTTCTTCCGCCTGCACAAATTGCTCGACTTCGTCGCGATTATGGAACCAATGCTCGGACTTCCCGAGGAAGACACGGTATTGAGGCAATGGCTTATCGGGATCGGGAGATTGTCGATGCAGGTACTTGAGTGTGATCCCGCGCCGTTCGAGCAATTCAATCGGTTCTTCAATTCGACCGAGCAGCGTCACGATCCGTCGCAGATGATCACCTTCGATCGCATCGCCATTGGAAAAGACGACTCGACTTCCATTGAGTCCGAGTTCCATCAGTTCGGTGACCATCCGCTCGTGAGTTTGAACGTACCGGCTTTTGTTGCGTTGAGTCACTTTGTAAAGAGGTGGCTGAGCGATGTAAATGCAACCGTGTTCGACGAGCGGCTTCATATGCCGGAACATGAACGTGAGCAGCAGCGTCCGGATGTGGCTACCGTCGATATCGGCATCGGTCATGAGAATGATCTTGCCATATCGACGTTTGGTAACGTCTTCGAATTCGGCCATCGGGGGAATCCCGATCGCTTTGAACAGGTTCGAAATTTCGGTGTTGTCCAGAATCTTGATCAACTGAGCCTTCTCGACGTTCAGAATCTTACCGCGAAGCGGCAAGATTGCCTGAACGTTGGAGTCGCGTCCGGTATCCGCCGAACCACCGGCGGAGTCCCCTTCGACGAGGTACAGTTCGGTAATGTCGAGTTCGCGGCTGCGACAATCTCGTAACTTTTCCGGTAGCCCACCCGAGGTTAAGGCTCCTTTCCGGCGAACCATTTCGCGAGACTTCCGCGCCGCCTCGCGCGCTTCCGCCGCCATCAGGCCTTTCTGGGCAATCCGCTTCGCGATGTTCGGATTCTCTTCCATGAACTTCGTGAGTTGCTCGAAGACGATGGAGTTGACAATCCCTTCCACCGCCGCGTTGACCAGCTTTTCTTTCGTTTGCCCCTGAAACTGAGGGTCGGGCACGCGAACGGCCACAACGGCGACTAGCCCTTCGCGGAAGTCGTCGCCCGAAGGGACGATTTCTTCAAACAACTTTTCTCGCTTACCGTAATTGTTGACTGCACGAGTCATTGCCGCGCGAAAACCGCTGAGATGGGTTCCACCGAGAAAGTTGTTGACGCAGTTGCCGAAGGTTCGGACGTTTTCATTGAATCCGTCGTTGTGCTGAATCGTGACAGCGACTTCAACTCCGTCCATCAACCCGTTGATACGAATGATGGGGTCGTAAAGTGCGGTCTCAGTTCGATTCAGCCAGCGGACGAACTCGACAATTCCGTCGGGGTAGCAGAACTCATCCTGTTCGTTGGATCGTTCATCGAGGATCCGGATTCGAACGCCTGCATTGAGGAAGGCCAGTTCTTGCAGCCGTTTCGCCAACGGTTCATAGTTGTATCGCGTGTCCGGGAAGATATCTGGATCGGCCTTGAACGTGATTTTGGTGCCGGTGGTGTCGCTCTTGCCCAGCTTCTTGAGGTCGGTTGTGGGCTTGCCACGAGCAAAGTCCATCGTCCAGACATGTCCTTCGCGGCGCACTTCCGCTTCCAGCCATTCGGCCAGTGCGTTGACCGCTTTGATCCCCACTCCGTGCAGTCCGCCGGTGCCGACTTTGTAGCCCCCGTCCCGGTTGAATTTTCCACCCGCATGGATGTTCGTCAGCACGACTTCCAAAGCGGATTTATTGTCTTCTTCGGGCATTGGTCCCACAGGAATGCCACGTCCGTCATCCGAAACCGACACGCTGCCGTCAGCATGGATCACGACAGAGAGATGCGAGGCATGCCCGTTCGCGCACTCGTCGATGCAGTTATCGACCAATTCGTAAACCAGATGATGCAGTCCCAAAGTCGTCGTGTCGCCAATATACATGGCAGGCCGATGCCGAATCCCCTCAAGGCCCTTCAAGGCTTGAAGATGTTCGGGACCGTACTCGCTGTTTGCGGTTGATTGTGCCGAATTGGAAACGGCCCCTTGAGTGGGATCGCTTGGATTTTCGTTCGGTGGTGTCTTAGTCGGTTCGGCCAAAATAGGTCTCCATCTCTGAATGATCAGCAACTGATTGAAGGTCATCTCGAATCAGTTGTTGTCGCGGTAGAAGTTACATTCCACTCAATTTGAATTTCAGGGTTCGAATCTTCAAATGGGGATATTTTTCTGTAAGCCGTTGGATCAGTTCCGGTCCCTGGAATGAGTTGAGTTCATTAAGAAGCGGTGCATTTTCGACCGAGACCGTCAGGGTTCCCCGGCTGATTTTTTGTGGCCGCGTTTGAGCGGCCAGTTCCGGACCCGCCACCTGTTTCCATGCCTCCTCCAATTCGCTGTCACTACGAACCCGAGCAAAGCCTCGAATCGCGATCAACTCGCTGAGTGCAGCGGACAGTGGAAGTGGATCACGAGCAACCATGCGTGCGATCTCAGCTAGACGTTGTTCAGTGAAAGTTTGTCTCGACGCTTTAATGTGATCTCAGCGATCTCTGGAAAGTGGCATCACGACGTAGGTGTAATTGTCATCCGTAACTAATGAGGCTCGATCATCGTGACTGATCAGTTTCAAATGAAATTGTGATCCCGCATCGAGGACTTTAAGGAAATCAGCAACGTAACGAGGATCAAAGGTGATCGTCATATCGGGGCCATCATAGGCGATCGGCATTTCAATTTTGGACTGACCGATATCCGCCGCCTGGCTGTTCAGTCGAAGAGTCCCTTTGCCAAATTCAAAATCGACCCCGCGGCTTTCTTCGCTCGTGACGATCATGGCCTGGCGAACTGCCGAGAAAAACGGCGCAACAACCATGTCGATTGTCGAGTTATAGGAATCGGGAACCACCTTTCGATAATCAGGGAACCTGCCCTGTACCAGCTGACTGGCAATTGTTGTTCCACCACAGCGGACAACAATGTCGTTCTGGTGTAATGCGATATGTGCTTCGCCCGTTCCGTCGCCGAGACTTTTTTCGATCAGCCCCATTGCTTTCGAGGGGATGACAGGTGAAACGGCAGGAATCTCGGGTCTTCCAACAATACTCGAAGCGGCTGTTACGACCGCCAACCGGCGACTATCCGTTGCCGCCAATGTCAGCTTTTCAGGACCGAGCTCCATTTGAATTCCACCCAGGGCATAGCGAGTACTCTCGCTATCGGTGGCAAAAATCGTGCGGCGAATCATCAACCTCAGAGCCGCAGCAGGCACGACGAAATAATCAGCGTCCTCGAACGTTGCGACAGGAGGGAAGTCGGCAGGGTCCTCGGCCGACAATCGAAATTCGCTATAGCCACAGCGAATCCAGGTCGCATCCCCGGTCACCTCCAATTTGACGACATCGTCCGTCAATTCGCGAAGGACCGCCAGCACGCGCGAGGTCGGCAGCAACGCTTCGCCGCGAGAATCTGATTCCACATCGGGAACGTCACACCTCATCCCGATTTCACTATCGTTACCGATGAGCGTTGCCTTGCCGCCACCGACTTGCAATTTGACATTCTTGAGGATGTCTTTTGTGGTACGAGTTGGAACAACACCAGACACGGTTTGAAATGCCGTAGTCAACGAGTTTCGCTGGCAGGTCAGTTGCATAGTTATGAGCGGATCTGGAGGAGGATTGACGATCCCGATACACGGGGCTTTTGGCCGCATTTCAGCAGCGGTTTTGTCCCATCTGCCGGATCGTGAATTCTATCAGAAATCGATCAAATTCGCACCTAAACAGCCTCGACAAATTCAAGTTTTTCGGGACGAAGCGCAAATTCTTCAAGCCGCTGGCAATTTGCGTTGCCAACCAGTGAAATTTGCGTTTTTTAGACTCGATTTGTTTGGATCTGTTGTATTCAACAAGCTTCCAAGATACGAATTCAATCCGCTTGCCCGTAGCCCTCGTGATTTCACACCAAAAGCTCAATGCGACGATCACTTTTTGAAAGTCTCTTAATGAACATTCGACTCCAGGCCCTGATCTTCACATTTCTGGCGTGCTCGATCGCCATGGAAAGCGCATGGGGAGAAACAACCCCCAAGAACGAGCCTCAAACTGAGACTGGAGTTAAGTTGTCGCCGGTTCAAGCAATCGTCCTTGGTGTTGTGGAAGGGGCAACAGAATATCTTCCTGTCAGCTCAACGGGCCACCTGGTGATCGCGCAGCATCTGATGGGAATGAGTGGCGAAGGGCCGCAAAAAGATGCGGCCGATTCACTGGCAATCTGTATTCAAATCGGTGCCATTTTTGCCGTCGTCCTGTTGTACTTTCGCCGGATCAAGCAAATGATTACTGGAATGCTTGGCCGAGACAAAGAGGGCTTCCGGCTGCTCGTCAATCTCATTATCGCTTTCTTGCCAGTGGCGATCATGGGGGTGCTTTTCAAAAGTTTGCTCAAGAAACACCTTCTTCATGTGCTTCCGGTTGCAGTGGCGCTTTTTGTGGGTGGCGTCATCATTTTGTTGCAGTCATTCCTGAGCAAAAAGTCCGACGACGAGACCGGGAAAGATCTCACGCAAATGTCGTGGAAAGATGCACTGTTTGTCGGTGTGATTCAATGTTTCGCTCTATGGCCGGGATTCAGTCGCAGTCTTGCGACGATTCTTGCTTGTCGATGGGCCAACGTCCGCATGATGGCAGCCGTTGAATTCAGCTTCCTGTTGGGGTTGCTCACTTTATCGGCAGCCACCGTCTACGAAGCATTGAAGCACGGAAAAGAGATGATCGCCGAATATGGCGTGACGATGCCCATGCTGGCTTTGGTGACGGCCTTCATCGCGGCGGTCATCAGTGTGAAATTTATGGTCACGGCACTCGGCAAATACGGGCTGACCCCATTCGGTTACTATCGGATCTTGTTGGCCATTGTGTGCCTATGGTGGCTCTAATCGCACGATTCGAAGTTTCGAGTCGACATTTTGGGTGAATTCATGCACCAATCCCTGTTTGATCCGATTTTATCGCGCCGCGCATGCCTGAAATCCGCTGCCGGTTTCATCGGATTAAGTATCGTGACGGGTCTTCGAGCATATGCGGCTGAGCCTTCTCAGGTCGTCGTTGAAGACGTTCGAGTCATCAGTTGGAAACCACCGCTTTTCCATGGGTGGCCGACATTGACTCGACGCAAAAACGGGGAACTGCTGCTCGCATTTTCCGGTGGGCGTGAATCACACGTTTGTCCCTTTGGTCGGTTGGAATTGATGCGTTCGAAAGACGATGGCCGGACATGGGGTTGGCCGCAGGTGATCTACGATGGTCCGATCGATGATCGCGATGCGGGAATCATGGAAACCCCTCAAGGCTCGATTCTGCTGACAAATTTCACATCGCTGCACTATGTGAAAGAATTCGAGGCAGCGGAAAAAATCCCCGTAGGTCAGCCTGGTGCATGGGAAGCCATTAAACTCGCGGAATGGCGTGCAGCTCATTACCGGCTTAATGCAGAAGACCGTCAACGAGAACTGGGGACCTGGATGTGGAGGTCGACGGACGGTGGCGTCACGTGGTCGTCACGATATCGAGTCCCTTGCCACAGCCCTCACGGACCCACAGCGACTCATGACGGGCGTCTGGTTTACTGTGGTGTGACAATGTGGACGGAGGATCGGATCGTCGGAGCCTGGGCGTCGACCGACGATGGCTTGAGCTGGAAACTTCTCGGGACATTGCCGACGCGACCTGGCGACGATTCAAAAAACTACCACGAACTGCATGCCGTTGAATCGCGGCCAGGAAAGTTGATTGTTCATCTGCGAAATCACAACCAAAACAACAATTTGGAAACGTTGCAATCAGAGTCGATTGATGGTGGAAAGACCTGGTCCGTGCCACATTCGATTGGCGTCTGGGGTTATCCATCACACCTGCTTCGCTTAAGGGACGGTCGCCTGCTGATGACTTACGGTCATCGTCGCCAACCACTCGGCAATCAGGCCCGCATGAGCCAGGACGACGGATCAGCGTGGAGCGAACCGCTGAAGATCTCTTCCGATGGAATCAATTCGGACATGGGCTATCCGTCGACAGCGGAGTGTGAAGATGGAACTCTGGTGACCGTCTGGTACGAAATTCTCAAAGGATCGGAACTGGCACAATTGCGACAGGCTCGATGGAGAATTCGTTCGTGACAGGTTTAGTTCGTCCCACGCCAGCGATTCGTGTGAGAAGTTCCTTGGCCGGAAGAGATCCCAGGCCACGGGGTGCTTAGTTCTTTTTTACTGTCAAAAAATGAAAGTTGATCCGCCGACGTCCATTCTTCAATCACCTCAAGGTCGTCCTGAAAACCGAGTCGCTGTTTGACAAATCGCATCAGCACTAAAGCAGGAACGAAAAGCATCCCCATCAACAAGAGCTCAATGGGTAGCAGCAGCCCCTGGCTGAAAACGGCTTCAAATCTCGATCTCGGAAAAAAACTGTTCCAGAAGACGACGACAAAAAGGGCACCGATACTCAGGTAGGGACCGTAAGGAATTTCCCGCGTCGAACGAAATGTGAAAGTAATGGCGGTCGCGACCAGGGCACAGGCCGGAGCCACTACGAAAAACACAATCAGCGAGGCTTGCCAACCGAGAAAGCTGCCGATCATCGCCATGAGGACAACGTCACCAAACCCCATCGCTTCTCGCTGAAATGCCCAATGTCCCGCGATGCGAACGAACCAGACTGCACCACCGCCAATAACGAGTCCAAGCAGACTTGAGATCAGGCCGTGCCAATGAGGATGTGCCGTCAGCCAAGGGATTTGTGCAGGAAGTGCCGTGATCCAAACAAGCCAGCGGGGTAGAACATCCGGCAGTACGTTCAACTCTTGCGCCGAAAAGAACCAGGCTGGCCATAACGTCGGCGCTCCCAGAATGAAGGCACCGAGGCACCCCAGGATCATCCCAGGAACGGTGACGCCGTCAGGAATAATCATCAGGTCAATATCAATGAATGTCGCGACGAGCAGTGCTTCCGCCAGGATCAAGAAATAAACGTATTCCGCATTCACCAGCCAGACATGCGACTGGAAACTCAACCCCTGTTGTCCCAGTGCTCCCATCGGCGAGTACAAGGCGCTCGATTCCACCTTTGCAAAACGCTCAACCGGGACGATCGCGATATAAAGCAGAACCCACAGCAGGCCATTAAAAAGCTCAATCAACGCGTATCGAACCGAAATCGAATGACGGCAGAATCGGCAGCGGCCCGCCAGAATCAGCCATCCGATGATGGGAATGTTGTCGATCGCCCAAATCCGCTTTTTACAATACGGACACGATGAGGGAGGGTAATTCAACCCGCGTAATTGATCCCACAAACGCTCGTGCTGGGGAATCCGGTAGATGCAGACATTGAGAAAGCTACCGACAACAGCCCCAAAAACAAACAGCCATGTCAGAACGACGGGAAGCGGAATATCGTAGGGAATCATGGGCAAAGCTCCTTTCGATATTCAGCAGGAAGCTGCAAGAGGATTCGTTGAACAAGAGCTTCAATTGAAGTCCCTTCCGATAAAACCGTAATCGTCGCGCATTCTTGATAAAGTGGCTCTCGTTTCGACACAAGTGCTCGAATCTCGTCGATTCCTCCCGTGGCAGTCAGGTTCGGGCGGTGGCTCGATGTTATCCCGTCTCGGAGAATCCGTCTGGCAATCGTTTCTACGCTGGCCTGAAGCCAAACGACGGGACCCGCATCGCGAAAATCTTTCCGGGTCAAATCATTCAAGATCGCACCACCACCTGCCGCCAGGACAAGTCGATCCCGCTTCAGCAGTTGCGTCAATACTTCTCGCTCAAGTCGACGAAATTCGGGTTCACCGTCGGTGGCGAAGATTTCCCGAATCGACCGGCCAGTATAGTTTTCAAGCTCGACATCCGCGTCGACCCAGTCGAAATTCAGCCTGGATGCTAATCGAGGAGCAATTGTGCTTTTTCCGGTACCACGGTAGCCAATCAGTGTGATAAGCATTTCAGCGAGATGTCAATTAAAAAGGGGGTGGCATCGCAAACCGATGTGTGTGGGAGCAGGCTCGTTACAGAGAAGCCTGTGCGATGAAAAGATTAGAGCGCATCGGGCTGGTGGGGGGAAGCGCGAGGATGCGATTTCTATCAGGAATTGTGAAATTCGTCCTTTGTGTGTCACTGGCGTGCGAACCCGCACGCCAGTGGCAAACAAAGGACGAAACCTGATAATGACAGGCGGATCAAAACGGCTACCAGTGGCAGGCTGTTAGATTCCTTCGGTCGTTGCCACATCCGGCTTACGATACGGCCGAGCAGACGTCGTCCATCAGCCAATGATTGATGTCGCTGAGCATCTTGCTGGATGGAGAGGTTCCCGCTTCGTTGTAGACGCGGGTACCGATCTGCATTCCCGACGAATACAGCAGCCGGCCGGCCGCAACGACGTCACCGACTTTGCACGTTCTTGAGTTCGTTGAAGTCGCCAGCAACACTCGCTTGTTTCGAAGTTCACGAAAACGTGGATGCGGAATCTTTAATTCCGGAAACGAGCCGCAGAAACAAGCTGCACCACCAAACCACTCTGGCTTTTGCAAAATCAATTCGATGGCCGCCGACGCACCGCTGCCAAATCCTGCGAGATAAATTCGTTCACTGTGGATGTGATATTGACGGCGCATGTCAAGAACGAGCGATTCTACATCGCCGAGCAGTTTTTGGAGCTCCTCCCCGGATGTCGACCAGCTGAACCCCTCGCCGCAAGCAAGATTTCCCCTGAGGGCCAGTCCAATAAAGTTTCGCTCGCTGATGTTCGGCATCACCGTCGAAACTTCGGTTTCGTCGAAGCCATCCCCGTGGAACCAGACGACAAGTGGATAAGCGTACCCAGCTTCGTAATGTTCTGGCAAATGAATCGAATGCGGTCGGTCAGTTGTCGGGCGATGCAGAAAGGGACTCGATTCTCCTGCGTGAAGAGTTTCGATCAGTTCGATGATTTCGCCGTGGGTCGGTAACTCGTCTTCGTTGAAAGTTCCCTCGATTACCGACTCTTCGGCAGGATGTGTCAAATCCTGGAACCGTCTGCCCCAAGGGGTGGATTCGAAGCGTTCGGAGCCACCGGGCTGCGAATCGAAGCTAAAAAAGGAGTCTTCGATCATTTCCGAGAATCTCCTGATGGGTTGTTCAATGAAACGCTCGTACGTTCGGTGTTGAGAACGAATTCTCGACGTTCGTTCGGGTTTTTCCATGACGAGGCATTCGCAGCATCCACAGCCGCGTGTTCATCCAAAAACGCGATACTTTCTCGAACTTCGCTCATGGGAAAAAGTTTTCCTGGGCATTCAGTCGCCTTCACGTCGCCATGCCCCATGATCTTGCTTTCCACAATGCTATATTCTCTTTTCAGAGTACCAACCAGGCGTTTGATCGATGTCAATTGAGCGGCGGTTGGCGGCGTTTTTTCAAAGTTTCCGACTAAGACAATTCCAATTCCATGCTGATTAAAGTCTGCGACCCCGGCATGAGCCCCTTGCATCTGCTGTCTCCAGCGAAATGTCGGTTCAATCTCGCCGTCTCCCATTCCGTTGCCGTTGCCGATGACGAAATGATATCCGATTCCCAACCAGTTCTTCCCATTCTTATCTTTGCGTTTTAAATGTTCTTCATGAATACTGTCGACGCTGCCGCTGTCGGCTGCGGTATGGTGCAGGACGATGTAGTTCCACTCTCTCGATTCGGAATCGGGTTTCCATGGGTTTGTTTTTGTGATCGGTTCAATCGGCTGCATTATCGGAGGGCTGTAAGGCTCTGTCGGTAAGGGAATTACAGGGGCGGGTCGAATTGGAGGCGCAATCGAAGTTGTCGGTGGCACTACAGTTGACTGGTAACACCCAGAACAACCCAACCCACAGACGATCAACCACGCCCCCCACACAACTCGCCAGGAATTAACCTGAGCAAGGCGAGCTTCTTGAGTAGCCAGCGCGTGCGTCATGCTGCGATTCATTCCCAGTCCATTGGGTAATTCCGCTCGCCCAAGCGTGGGTGCCAAGGCGTAGGGGACTGTAGTTTTCTCATGAAATCGTGTCAACGTAGAGTGTTTTGACGACAGGGTTTCAGGCGGCAGAAGACCACAAAACCTTGAGAAGGATGGAGGAATTTACCGGCTGTATGCCCATTTTGACAGGCCGAAAACTTGACGCAGCTTTCGCCAGCTTTGTAATTGTCACGATACACGCGAATTTCGAGTGTTTTCAACCACACATCCCATTTTTCTCAAGATTCGCCTCAAATCGACCAGTTTTGTGCCAGGTGATATTGATGTAAACGATTCACGATTCGTTTCTTGAATGGCTCGGTCAGTCCCGATAAGATCGCGTAGTGACTGACAAGTGTAAACGACAATCTATTCTGCCCTCTATCAACAAAGTTTCGAGGTTATGTCGAAAGCGACGGACATCCGAATCAAGAGTGCCGCGTGCGCCGTAGAGTCCCTTCCATTTCGGGCTCCGCTGAAATTCGGCGGTCGTGTGATCCAAAGTTCGCTTTTGATCAACGTTGACGTGGAAGTCGAATCACGCGACGGAAAGCGTCATGCGAGCGGCTTCGGAAGCATGCCACTGGGAAATATCTGGTCGTGGCCTTCTGACAAAGTGACGCCGGAACAAAGCGAAGGGATGATGCGACGCTTCGCAGAAGAAGTCGTTGATCTTGCCGGCGAATGTACGGAGTATGGGCATCCCATCGACCTGGTCTATCACTTGTCAGCCGAGTATCACCATCTGTCAAAGCATCTGGCGACACAGTTAAAGCTGCCGGAAGCAATGCCCGAGTTAGCCCAGCTCGTCGCGGCCAGTCCGTTCGATGCAGCTCTGCATGATGCTTATGGTCGAATCCATAACCTGAACAGTTTTGACACGCTGACGTCAAAGTTCATGAATTACGACCTGTCGGAATACCTCGACGTGGAATTCAAGGGAGATTATCTCGACAAATACACGCTCCGTCAGCCGAAGGAACGGATGCCGCTGTATCACCTTGTCGGGGCGCTCGATCCTCTGACAGAAGCAGATATCACCAAGAAAATCGGCGACGGACTTCCCGAAACGTTGCCACAATGGATTGCGTTCAACGGTCTGACACATTTGAAGATTAAGCTGGCTGGCGACAATTTTGACTGGGATGTCGCCAGAACCCTCGCCGTAAACAGTGTCGCCGAAGTCGCTCAGTCAAAGCGTGGTTGCACTCAGTGGCACTACTCTGTCGACTTCAACGAGAAATGTCCCAACGCAGCCTATGTCGTCGATTTCCTCAACAAAATAAAGTCTGAATCCGCAGCGGCATTCGACCGGATTCAATATGTCGAGCAACCGACTCATCGCGACTTACGAGCACATCCAGAAAATAAGATGCACGATGCCGCGAGAATCAAGCCAATCGTGATCGACGAATCGCTCGTTGACTTCGACACATTGCTTCTGGCCAGGGAACAAGGCTACACGGGAGCCGCTTTGAAGGCATGCAAAGGGCAAACCGACACGCTGCTGTTGGGTGCCGCCGCACAGAAGTATGGGATGTTTCTTTGCGTACAGGATTTGACGTGCCCTGGTTATTCGTTCCTTCATTCCGCCAGCATCGCCGCGCACCTTCCCGGTGTCGCGGCGATCGAAGGAAACGCTCGGCAGTTCTGTCCAGCCGGAAACAAACCGTGGGTAAAACGTTTTCCCTCGATGTTTGAAATCACCGACGGGACGGTAGGGACCGGCGTACTGAACGGGATCGGACTGGGGATCTAACCGCAGACTTGCTTTCACCCGAAACTCAAGCGGCCTTCGTTGCTGCGCTCTCGACTCAATCCGGCACATCCGGTTCACGCGCGTCGGACGACGGGTTCAGAATTTGATCATCGTTCGCGCGGTGCCCAGGCGAGCCGAGGTGCGTAAGCCCTCGGACTTTTCGTTCGGCAAATCGCATTCAGATTTCATAAAAAAATCGAAAGGCGCCGATATACGTGACTCACCACGAGACAAGAAAATGCGGTTAACCATTGTGCGTATAAGACGCCAACCCAGTCCGTATGACTAGCGACCGAGATGGGGGACACCGGGCAGACAAATCCAGGCGGATGGTACGCAATTATGAACAACATTTACAGTCGCGACAGGTACTTCCGCCTTTTCGGCGGCGACCCGGAGTGGGTAGACGAAGAAGTGACCGACAACTGCGTCATTCTCTGCACACAATTGACAAACTTGGGGACATTGCACTTTCGTAAAAGCTTGACTGGTGTACGAAAGTCGATTTCAATCATGACTGCATCGATCTTGCTGGACATTCTCACGAGGTTGTGATGAGATCATCACGCGGATGGCGACCGTCATGCAATTCGTGGGCGAGTCAGGTTTTGAGAGTCAGGTCGATGCCGATCGGGATATGTCCGACTGTCGATTTTGTATTCAAACTATTGTTTGGAAACCCCAAACATAGCCGGATCGCCATTCATTTCTTGAACGCTATTCTTCAGCATCTGCTGAAGGTCAACAAGATCGTCTTCCTGAATCCGATCCAGGAGCAGGAAGAAGAGGATGATAAACTTTCAATCCTGGACATACTTGCGACAGATGAACACGGTCGGACGTTTATCATTGAGATGCAAACCTCAGTCCCCGCCGGGATGGGGCAGCGACTGGCGTATTACACGGCGAACCAGTACGTGAAACAGTTAGGCAAGGGGCAAGATTACGTGTCGCTGCGGCCCGTAATCAGTATTTGCGTGTTGACTGACCCGATGTTTCGCAAAGTACCGGAATTGCATTTGCATTTCGCACTCCGATCGGAAACCGGGGTGATTTTGACGGAGGATCTGCAAGTTCATGTTTTGCAGTTGTCAAACCTGCAGGTGAAAGAAGAGAATTTGCGGGATGCGACCCATTTAGAGCAATGGTCGTATTTTCTGTTACGAGCGGAGTCGTTGACGATGGACGAGATTAAACGATTGTTACCGGATGAAGTCTTCAGCGAGGCGGCCAGCGTTCTGGACGTGGTGGCAAAGACACCAGACCAGAAGCGGCTTTACGAAGCTCGCCTGAAATTTCAACGTGACGAAGCAGCCCGTGCCAGGGCGAGCGAGAATGCCCGCGAAGAAGGCCGCGAAGAAGGAATCGGGATCGGGGAGCTTTTTGGGCGGATCAAGACGTTACAGGGGTTGGTTGGAGCGACGGAATCAACTCGTGAGGAATTATCGGAATGCAGCGAAGAGCAGTTGAAGACGTTGTTGGAAAAACTTCGAGATCAACTCCGCAATCGAAATGTCTAACAACTTAGGTAGCTAGCCTTTCCTCCCGCTTTTGCCGCTGCAATGCATTGCATTAACAACAAAAAAAGAATGGTCAAGCTCGCGCGCACTTTGACACCAAATTTCTCGACGGTCGGATTACGGCAGAACGGAAGAGAAGACTTTGAACAGAAGGTTTGAAGGTAACGAAGGGAAGAAAATGGTCAAGTTGGCCAACTTCGCCAACTTTTTTACGAACTTCTACGAGATGACGGTTTGAAGAGGAATTTGGATTTTGAATCGAAGGTAACTTGCCATTCGCGAAGCGGAGGTTCGAAGAGGAGCGTTACCAAGCTGGAGCTTGGTAACGAGATAAGAGTACGTCCCAACCTGAATTCTTCGTGAAGAAACTTTGCGTTGGGTCTCGTCAGTTTCACAATTTCCCGGCGGTGATGCATACTGGTGACAGTCGAAGAATACCGGAAGTGGTTCGCCTTGCCCGGTCTCTTCAAACTGATCGTCCCCAATCTGGTTTCAAACACGAGGAGCATTCAATGCGCGTTCTGAAAGTCTGCGTCTGCGCCGCCGTCTGTTGGTTGTTATCGATATCCATTGGCCAGTCTGCCGACTGGGGTATGAAAGAAGGGACCCCTGAATTGAAGTCGGCCGGTTCTCTTGCGTTTGGACCGGATGGGATTCTTTTTGTCGGTGACAGCAAGAGTGCCACGATCTTCGCAATTGCGACGGGCGACACCAAAAGTGATAAATCGTTTGTCAAAATCCAGGTTTCAGGTGTGAATAAACAAATCGCGTCTCTGTTAGAGACGACGCCTGACAATGTTTCGGTCAACGATCTGGCTGTCAATCCCATGACCGCTGCCGCATTTTTGTCAGTGACAAAAGGGAAAGGTGCCGATGCCTCGCCCGCGATTGTTCGGGTTGCTAAGAACGGTACTCTGACCAAGGTCGCGTTACAGAACATCCCCTTCCAGAAGGTTGTTCTGCCAGATGCCCCAGAAGACAAAGACGTGACGGCCAACGGTCGCACGCGAAATCCTCGCAACGATTCAATCACCGACCTGGCTTATGCGGAAGGAAAGGTTTTCGCGTCAGGACTTGCCACGGGCACGTCTCCTTCAAGCGTGCATCAGATTCCGTTTCCGTTCACCGAAGGGTCGGCCGGTACCAGTGTCGAGATCTTTCATGGTGCCCACGGAAAAGTGGAAAGTACGTCAGCCATTCGGACGTTCGTTCCAATGAATATCAATGGCGAACCAAGTCTGCTGGCTGGATTCGTCTGCACACCGCTGGTCCGATTTCCAATCAGCGATCTTAAGCCATCAGAAAAGACCCGTGGAACAACCGTGGCGGAATTGGGTAATCGTAATCAGCCACTGGACATGATCGCCTATCGCAAAGATGGTCATGATTTTCTTCTGCTTTCAAACTCGGCCCGAGGCGTCATGAAGATCAGCACCGAGAACATCGCCCGCAACGACGGGATCACGACCCCGGTGAAGGAGACTGCCGGTCAGTCGTATGAAACGATCAAGGAACTTGCGGGGGTTGTGCAGCTCGATCGAGTCAATGACGAAGACGTCCTTGTGCTGGTCCAAGCTTCCGACGGCACTCAGGAACTCCGAACCGTTCCACTGCCATAAAGTCATGGCGCAAACTTTGCTGCGCAGATCTTTAACATTGTTGTGAAGCAGTCTGATCGCACTAACAACAGGAATGATCCATAAATTCGGACTCGTTTCATCAGATTTTGGTGGCAAAACCGTCATGACGGTTCCTTGAATTGCCCTCGATCTGAACAAAACATTTCGAGTTTATGGAAATTCCTTTTCCAGGGTTCTAGTTTGTGGGAGGGCCCTTGAGCGTCGCAGGTCGATTTGCGCCCCTCGGCAAGACTACATGAACATGTTTTAAGGTTCGGAAATAAAAGAGGTTTACGACTTAATGATTTCCAAACCCCCTATCGCCAGGCCGGTTTCCTCGCCGGAAGCTCTGAAAGATCGGCCCGTGTTCACGCCTGAGCGAGTTGAACGATCGGTGCCCGAATTGCCTAAGGCGACTGTCACTCCCCCTGATGAACCGAAAACGACGTGGTGGGGCGCAATCCTAACCCTCTTGTTCTGGCTGATCGTGATCGGACTGGGTACCGGAGGCTGGTTCTATCGCGAGACTTGGTGGCCCAGGTTCGCGAAGCAATTCGGTATCGTTGAAAGTGGTGCGGCAGGTGCGAAAAAGCCGGCAAGGCCACCTGTTCCGGTCGTCACTGCGGTCGTCCAGCAAAAGGACATGGATGTCTTCATCAACGGTTTGGGGACGGTCACTGCTTTCAAGACGGTGACCATTCGCAGCCGTGTCGAAGGTGAATTGGTCAAAGTGGCTTTCGTGGAAGGACAGGTGGTCGAAGAGGGGGACTTTCTCGCAGAAATTGACAAGCGATTATTTGAAGTTCAACTGCAGCAAGCTCAAGGTCAGCTCGCACGCGATGAAGCCACGTTAAAGTCAGCCGACTTCACATTTAAACGCTACCAGGAGTTAATTCTTTCCAAGTCTATCACGGCACAGCAGGTCGACGAACAACGTGCTCTGGTTCAACAGATGGCGGGAGCAATTCAATCGGATCAGGCTGCAGTGGAAAACGCGAAACTGCAACTCGTCTATTGCCACATTACCGCTCCAATCAGTGGTCGAATCGGGCTTCGTCTGGTGGATCAGGGGAATATCGTTCGGGCCAACGATCCGATGGGGCTGGCGGTGATTACTCAGCTTCAACCGATCTCACTGGTGTTTACCATACCTCAGGATGATATTTCTCGAGTTCAGAAGCCGCAAAACAATGGTCAACCACTGTCCGTCGACGCCTATGATCGCGATTTCAAAGTCAAACTCGCTTCAGGAAAGCTCTTGGCGATCGACAATCAGGTCGATTCAACCACCGGTACTGTCCGATTGAAAGCGGTCTTTGATAATGAAGACGGGATGCTGTTTCCCAATCAATTCGTCAACGCACGACTTCTGGTGGATACCAAACGCAATGCGATCGTCGTACCGACGTCAGCAGTTCAGCGAGGTCCCAATTCCGTATTTGTGTATGTCGTTCAAGAAGATGACACTGTCGACCAGCGAACGGTGAAAGTCGGTCTGGCAGAAGGTTCAGAGACTTCGATTGTATCGGGGCTGGAACCAGGTGAGATTGTCGTCACGGAAGGGATCGACAAACTGCAGCCGAAGGCGAGCATAACAACGCGAGAAAAGGAAAAAGAAAAAGAACGAGCAAAGGAGGCTGCTGCCGAAAAAAAGGGTTCTGACGAAAAGAGTCCCGACAAAGACCAGAAAACGCCGGACGGAACCGACGCAAAGCCGATGTCCAAGGATGGAAAAGGTCCGCCTGAGAATGCGCGCGGCAAGAAGGGTTCAACATGAACCCGTCCCGGCCATTTATTTTGCGGCCGGTCGCGACCGTGCTGCTGATGGTGGCACTGCTTCTCTCAGGAATCGTCGCGTACTGGGAACTGCCTGTATCCGCTTTGCCCCAGGTTGATTATCCGACCATTCAGGTTGTCACCTTTTATCCAGGTGCCGGCCCTGACGTGATGACGTCGTCTGTCACAGCGCCACTGGAACGTCAATTCGGTCAGGTCCCCGGCCTGACCCAGATGACTTCGTCCAGTTCGGAAAGTCTGTCCGTCATCACGCTGCGATTTGCGCTGGAACTGAATATTGATGTTGCCGCTCAGCAGGTTCAGGCGGCCATCAATGTTGCTTCGTCATTCCTGCCGCGCGACCTTCCCAATCCACCGATCTACACAAAGACAAATCCTGCAGACGCCCCGATTCTGACGCTGGCTCTGTCATCGGATACTCTTCCGTTATCAAAAGTCGAAGATCTGGCGGATACTCGATTGGCCCAGAAAATCTCGCAATTGGGCGGCGTAGGGATGGTCAGCATCAGTGGCGGACAAAAGCCGGCAATTCGTGTTCAGGCCAACCCCATGGCGCTGTCAGCTCTCGGCCTGAATATGGAAGACCTGCGAAACGCGTTGGCTGCGGCTAACGTCAATCAGGCGAAAGGGAGCTTCGATGGGAGCCGTCAGGCTTACACGATTGGTGCCAATGATCAGCTTTTGACCAGCGAACAATATCGTCAACTTATTATCGCATATCGCCCCGGTGGCCCGATCAGGTTGACAGAAGTTGCAGACGTCACCGACGGTATTGAGAATGTTCGACAGGCAGCCTGGATGAACGAAACTCCCGCAGTCATCGTCAATATCCAGCGACAACCCGGCGCGAATATCATCGAGGTTGTCGATCGCGTGAAGGCGTTATTGCCTCAACTTTCCGGAACGCTGCCACCCTCAGTGACGATCAAAATTCTGACGGACCGGACATTGACCATTCGAGCTTCGGTCGAAGACGTCCAGTTCGAACTGATGTTGACCATCGGCCTGGTGGTCTTCGTGATCTTCGTTTTCCTGCGGAACTTTTCGGCGACGGTCATTCCCAGTGTTGCCGTTCCATTGTCGCTGGTCGGAACGTTCGGCGTGATGTACATGCTCGGATACAGCCTCAACAACCTGACGTTGATGGCACTGACAATTTCGACCGGATTCGTCGTTGATGACGCGATCGTGATGGTTGAAAACATCATGCGGTATATCGAAGAGGGAGAATCACCTCTCGAAGCATCGCTGAAAGGTTCGGAACAAATCGGCTTTACGATTGTTTCGTTAAGCGTTTCTCTGATTGCCGTTTTGATTCCGCTGCTGTTCATGGGCGATATCGTCGGTCGACTGTTTCGCGAATTCGCTGTGACACTCAGCGTGACAATTTTGTTGTCGGCGATCGTTTCGCTGACGCTGACTCCGATGATGTGCGCTAAGCTGCTGCGTCACACACCTCCCTCACAGCATAGTGGAATTTATAAGGCATCTGAGTATGCCTTTGAATCCGTGATCTGGTTGTATGGCAAAACACTGACCGTCGTTTTGCGTTACCAGGCAATGACTCAGTTGGTTTCCATCGTGACGATTGCGGCGACTGTCTATCTCTATTTGATTGTTCCAAAAGGATTTTTCCCTGTACAGGATACCGGGGTGATTCTCGGAATTTCCGAAGCACCACAGAACATCTCGTTCGACGCCATGTCGACGCGTCAACAGGAATTGAACCGGGCCATCCTGGCCGATCCCGCCGTGGAAAGTTTGTCGAGTTTCATTGGAATCGACGGAACGAACACCACGATGAACAGCGGTCGGATTCAGATCAATCTGAAGCCGCTTGAAGAGCGGAAGATCAGTGCAATGGACGTCATTCATCGACTTTCTCCGCGACTGGCTTCCGTGACCGGAATCACGCTGTACATGCAGCCGATTCAAGATCTGTCCGTGGAAACTCGTGTCAGTCGCACGCAATACCAATACAGCCTGGAAGATCCTGACGCGAAGGAACTGGGCGAATGGGCACCGAAATTCGTTCGCAAGCTACAAGAATTGCCTCAATTACGCGATGTCGCCAGCGATCAGCAAAATGCGGGCTTACAGGCCAATGTCGTGATTGACCGCGACACCGCATCGCGGATGGGAATCACGCCTCAGATGATTGACGACGCATTGTATGATGCGTTCGGTCAGCGTCAGATTTCGATCATGTTCACCCAATTGAATCAGTATCGGCTTGTGTTGGAAGTCAAACCAGAGTTCAAGAATGAACCGCGTGATTTGAAAGAGATCTATATCCGCTCACCAGAAGGGGGAATGGTCCCGCTCAACAGCTTTACTCGGATCGTGGAATCAACGACTCCTTTGACGATCAACCACCAGGGGCAGTTCCCCGTGGTGACGATCTCGTTCAATCTCGCTCCCGGTGTTTCGCTTGGCGAGGCAGTCGAAGTGATTGCTGAAGCGAAACGAGATCTCGAACTTCCAGAAAGTATCGTCTCGGGATTCCAGGGGACGGCGGAAGCGTTTCAGGCGTCACTTAAGAATACGCCGATCCTGATCATGGCCGCGCTGATTACCGTCTATATCGTGCTAGGCGTTTTGTACGAGAGCTATATTCATCCGATTACGATTCTTTCAACGCTTCCTTCAGCTGGTGTGGGAGCATTGCTGGCACTGTTGTATTGCAAAACCGACCTGAGCGTCATTGCTCTTATCGGCATTATTTTGCTGATTGGAATTGTGAAAAAGAATGCGATTATGATGATCGACTTTGCGCTGGAAGCCCAACGGAATCATGGGAAGTCACCGCACGACGCGATCTATGAAGCCTGTTTACTACGATTCAGGCCGATCATGATGACAACGATGGCGGCGCTGTTGGGTGCTGTACCGCTGGCGATGGGGACAGGCGTTGGTTCTGAACTTCGCAGACCTCTGGGTATCACGATTATTGGCGGATTGATCTTCAGTCAGTTGCTGACTCTTTATACGACCCCTGTGATTTACTTGTGGTTTGACTGGCTGGCGACATTGATCGGATTCGGAACGAAGTCGGGGTCACTGAAAGGAGAGACTGAATGAGTCTCTCGTCTCCCTTCGTACATCGGCCAGTGGGAACAACGTTACTCACAATTGCGATCACGTTAGCTGGTGCTCTCGGCTACATGATGCTGCCTGTTTCGCCGTTGCCGCAGATTGATTTTCCAACCCTTTCGGTCACGGCGAACTTGCCAGGCGCCAGCCCGGAAACGATGGCGTCTGCGGTGGCAACGCCGCTCGAACGACAATTCGGCCGAATTGCCGGTATTGCTGAGATGACTTCCGCCAGTACGCTGGGGACGACATCGATTACGATTCAGTTCGATCTTGATCGTGATATCAACGCTGCGGCACGGGATGTTCAAGCGGCGATCAATGCTGCGCGAGGTCAGCTTCCCGCCAACCTTCCGAACAATCCTTCGTATAAGAAAGTGAACCCGGCCGACTCGCCCATCATGATGTTGGCAGTGACGTCGGACACATATACCAAGGCCCAGATGTTCGATGCGGCATCGACGATCCTGCAGCAACGATTGGCTCAAATCCCCGGTGTCGGACAGGTGGGTGTTGGCGGCGGGTCGGCACCGGCAGTTCGAGTCGATCTGAATCCAACGGTTCTGAACCATTTTGGAATCGGACTGGAAGATGTCCGAACGGCATTAGGTAACGCGAATGCCAATCGCCCCAAGGGTTCGGTTTCTGACGGGGAACGAACATGGTCGATCAACTCTACTGACCAGCTGATGACGGCGTCGGAATACGAACCTCTGATGATCGTTTACCGCAACGGTGCCCCGGTTCGATTACGCGATGTGGCGATCGTGTCGGACTCGGTCGAAGACGTCCGTGCCTACGGAGTCTCTGATGACAAACTCGATGGCAAGCCGAACCCCAAGCCGGCCATCACGATCATCATCTTCCGGCAGCCTGGAGCGAACATCATCGCCACGGTCGATCGGATTGTCGCCATGCTGCCGCAGCTTGAGGCACAGATTCCCGCCGACATGAACCTTTCGATTGCAATGGATCGGACAGGGACGATCCGCGCTTCGCTCAATGATGTTCAGTTTACCTTGTTGATCTCGATCGGCCTGGTGATCCTGGTTGTGTTCTTGTTTTTACGGGATTTGCGAGCCACTTTGATTCCAACGGTTGCTGTACCGGTTTCTCTGATTGGAACGTTTGGCGTGATGTATCTCGCGGGATACAGCCTGGACAACCTTTCGCTGATGGCACTGACGATCGCGACGGGATTTGTCGTCGATGATGCGATCGTTGTGATTGAAAACATCACGCGTCACATTGAAGCGGGCATGTCCCCGATGGAAGCATCATTGCTCGGAGCGAAAGAGATTGGTTTTACGGTCCTGTCAATCAGCGTTTCGCTCGTCGCGGTCTTTATCCCTATTCTGCTGATGAACGGAATCATCGGCCGACTGTTCCGCGAGTTCGCGGTCACAATGACAGTCGCCATCGCCGTGTCATTGGTGGTGTCGCTGACGACCACACCCATGATGTGTGCGATGCTTCTGAAGGCAAAAACTGACCAGCAGCGCGGACGACTTTATCAGTTCAGCGAAAAGATCTTTGATGCCATTCTTTATGTTTACGAACGAACTCTGACCTGGGTGTTAAGGCATCATCGGTTTACGATGGTCGTGACCCTTTCGACAATCGGTTTTACCATCTATCTGTTTATGATTGCGAAACAGGGATTCTTTCCACAGCAGGATACAGGTCGACTGACAGGAAACTTGTTTGCGGATCAGGACACGTCCTTCCAATCGCTCACACGCCTGCTGAAACAGTTTTCACAAGCCGCCAGTGAAGATCCGGCGGTCTCGGGGATGATCGCCTTTGTCGGTGGTCAGAACAGCGGCGCTTCGAACTCAGGGCGAATGTTCATCACGTTGAAGCCGATTGAGGAAAGAAAAATATCAGCGGATGACGTGATCGCTCGCATCCGACAGAACACATCCAAAATTCCAGGAGCTATGCTCGTTCTTCAGTCGGTGCAGGATCTGAGGATCGGTGGACGAGGAAGTAGTGCGCAATATCAGTACACGATCAAAGGGGACAGCCTCGAAGAGCTGAACCAATGGGGACCAAAACTGCTGGGAGTCATGCGCAAGGTGGATGGAATCGTTGATGTGACGAGCGACCAGCAGAATAAAGGGATGCAGACGCGGCTGAACATCGACCGAGCGACGGCCGCTCGCCTGGGAATCAGCATGTCGACGATCGACAATACGCTTTACGACGCGTTCGGACAGCGACAGGTCTCGACAATTTATAAATCGCTGAACCAATACCATGTTGTGATGCAGGTTGAGCCCGAATTCTCGCAGAATCCCGATTCGTTGAGACACATCTTTTTGAGGGGACTGAATGATGCTCAAATCCCTCTTAATACGCTGTATCGGCAGACGGCCAACAATTCGGCATTGTCCGTGAATCACTCAGGGCAATTCCCATCGGTGACGATTTCATTCAATCTTGCCAAGAACATCTCACTGGGTGACGTGGTTCCCAGGATCGAGCAGGCGTCGCGAGAGTTGGGAATGCCCGAAAGCATTCAGGGTCGATTTCAGGGGACGGCTCAGGCGTTTCAGGACGCAAAACAAAATCAACTGCTTCTGATTATCGCTGCGTTCGTCACGGTCTATATCGTGCTGGGAATGCTTTACGAGAGCTACATTCACCCCATCACGATTCTTTCGACAGTGTTTTCGGCTGGCGTTGGTGCGTTCTTGGCGCTGCGGTATTACGGTGCCGAACTGAACGTCATGGCGATGATTGGCATCCTGCTTTTGATCGGCATCGTCAAGAAGAACGCGATCATGATGATTGACTTCGCACTGGAAGTCGAACGCAATCATGGTAAGTCGCCGGAAGAAGCGATTTTTGAAGCATGCCTGCTGAGGTTTCGACCGATCACCATGACGACGCTGGCAGCTCTGCTTGGCGGATTGCCACTGGCCTTGGGAACCGGTGTCGGTTCTGAACTGCGAACGCCAATGGGAATCACAATCGTCGGCGGACTGATCTTCAGTCAGATGTTAACGCTGTATACCACCCCGGTTGTTTACTTGTATCTCGACTGGTTCTGTGTATGGTGGAGCCGAGTTTGGAATCGTCATCGCGCCGCTGGAGGTCTTTCTGCAGACGAGGGTCGCGTCAGTGGCAGCAGTATTTGAGCGACAAGAAACAGCACCAGCGGAGCAAACACCAGCGTCCGCAGGATGACCAGAACCGTGGGAGGAAGCGGTATCAGGCTGGCAATTCCAAGATAACAAAGCGTCAGAAAGAACGTGATGACCAACAGGCTGCAGCCGATGGCCGTCATCTGAGTCTTGAAGATCGCCCGTTCGGACATCGGCTCGAAATGCAATTCGATCGTCCTTCGGCGCCTGACTGAACGATGAGTTGCATCGACCGTCTCAAAGCATTTCACCAGTTCACCCCAGACATCGCGACCCTGTGGTTCTGACGGGGCGTCTTTCGAGGAACGTGCGGCGGCGGTCATCGACGTTGCAAATGCGGTCAGCGCTGCCCTGGCGGTCTCGCTTTCGTTTCCCTCGACACGGTCACCGGCGATCTCACAAATCCATCGTCGCGACGTACCGTCTCGGCGAAGCGTGGCAACCCTTTGCTCACCCCGAACGATCAGCTTCCAGTCACTCGCCCCTTCCACCGAATTAATCGACCAGTTCGATTCGGGCAGTGATCGTCCCGCCAGAACGACACTCTGAATTAGAACCCCTTCATTTGACGCCGCAGTTCGCAGACCTGTCACCTGGTCATAATCCCCGATCATCCAACGGGGTAAATCGACATCATGTAACAACTCGTCATCGACTTGAGATTGAGAAATTGGAATCCCTGCAGAAGCCTGACCAATCATGCGTTGCAGTTGCAGGAATTGAACTTTGCCGAGTTCGCCCGACTGAATCGCGTGTTTCAATCGAATCACTGCCGAATCAAAGCGGTGCCAGAACAGTGGCCATAGTAATACATTGTTATCATCACGAATCAGGCTTAATTCGTACGCAAACGTCGATCCTTGGGCCGCGCGAGGAATAAACAGGATCGGAATCCCTGCTGCCGCGAGTTGCCTGGTTCCATCAAGGATCTGTTGATCGCTGCCACCAACAATCACCGCATCAACGTCCCTGGCAGTCAGCAAATCTTCCCAATGTTCGACGAAACTGAGGTTGGTTTGCCCGTGCAATAGCGCATCGGATTGAGGAGTGACGCGGACCGCGTGGCTGAGTTGATTCCCATCACGACGGGAACCCAAAGCGTCAACGATGGGTTTCGCCAGCATGTCATCACAAAACAAGGCAAAACGCATGATCGTCCATTCGTAGTACACCGGTTATTCCGACAGGCCGAAGCAGGCCAAGGTATTTTCATTGCGAACATAAAACCGTCCGTTGGCCAGTGCAGGGAGTGCCCGAGTCGTTCCTGCGAGCAAGGATGCCGATCCCAATTCTTCGTAACCCGTTTTTGATAACCGAACGATTTTCAAAGTACCATCCGTCTGCATGACCAACAGCTTTCCATCCGCAGCGATTAGGGTCGCATAGCCAGAAAGCGACTTCGACCAAAGCATTTTCTGAAAGCCAGGATCAAAACACTTCAGCGAGATCGGCCCGCCATCCTGCCGTCCGTCGACCCCGTACACAACGCCGTTATCGACGATCGGTGTCGTATATTGGCTGGAAAGGATATCGTTGCTCCAAAGGACCTCGACCGATTTTGCGGACAGTTCAAGCCATTGCGCCCCGATCCCGTAACTGGCGGTTAGCAGAGCGTGATTGCCTTTGATCACCGGAATCGCGCCATTGACGGTAGGGCCTCGGGCACCAAACGGTGTTCGAAACCTTTGCTCGCCCGTTGCGGGATCGAGCGAGACAAGATTCAATCGGGTGATACAGAGAAGGTGCTTAGTGCCGTCAATCGTTGCCAACACGGGCGCCGAATAGCTGGCCTGATCATTCACTGCCGACCAGACGGTCTCGCCAGAATTGATGTCGAAGGCGACGACACCCGCTTTCTTCTTGTCGCCGCCCACATTCACGAATACGAGTTTACCGTCGACGAGTGGTGATGAGCCCGCTCCGAAGTAGCCGCCGTTTGCACCAAAATCTTCGTGGGTGTTTCGTTCCCAAAGTTTTTTCCCCGACTTCAAATCGGCTCGATACAGGCCCCCTTGAGCCGAATAGGCATAGACCGCGCCGTCATAGATCGTCGGAACAGCACGTGGACCATTGTCTTCGACGATCTGAGCCTGAAACGTTGTTGGATACGATGTGTTCCAAACCGGTTCCCCCGTTTTGGGTTTGAACGCCGTCAGCTTGTCGTTACCTTTTTCTCGATGAAACAGGATGACCAGTTCGCCCGAGACCGCGACGCCGGCAAAGCCCGATCCGATGCGTGCTTCCCAAAGCTGTTTGGGCTTCCCACCAGGCCATTTATCAATCAACCGCTCGTCGCTGGCGATGCCATTGCGATTCGGCCCGAGGATTTGCGGCCAGTCGCCGGCGTCAAGTTTTTCGAAGTTGAATGAGCCGTGAGCCATCACGACAAACAAGCAGGCTATCAGACGGAATTGATTGAACATGAGTTCCTTCCCGTTCGGTATGGTCATTTGGCTTTAGGAAATCCCGCGTCGAGCAGTTCTTGAATTCCGGGCTTCAATGGTCTGACGTCATAGCCTTGCTTCGAAAGCTCTTCCGCAGCGGCTAATGCCCGACGACCGGCTCGACAGTGCGTATAGATGATCTTGTCTTTCGGCACAATCTTTAATAACGCGCTGGCATCCAGCCCTTTTTGTATCGAACTGATCGGTAGAGAAATCGCTCCCGAGACGTGAGCTTCATTCCATTCGGCCAGTTCTCGTACGTCGACCAGAACGGCACTCTTGTCGCTCAAGTTTTTCTTCACCGTTTCGAGGGAATCACTGGTGTGCGTCAGTTGTTGCAGATCTTTGACTTGCAAATGTCGGAAGTCTACCCGGTCACCATGCCCCAGAAGCGCGAGATGCCCCTTCGTTCGTGCCAGGCCAGGATGCAGTTGTCCGTCCAGGGTTCCTGATTTTGTCGCGTCATCGAAATTCGCATCGACGATTGTGGTCCCATTCAAGGCAACTTTGATATTTCGCCCCTTGACGGTCACTTCCTGCTGATTCCACTCGCCCAATGGCTTCAGCGAACCCTGTTTGGAAGCGATCAGTCCATAAGCCGACCCATGGTACTGATATGGCTTCAACTCTTTGTACTTTTCAGCCGTGTCATCCAGAATCTGTAACTCAATTCCCTCAAGGTGCAGATTTCCTTCAGCGAGTTTAGGACAACGAATTCCCAGCCCGTTATTGGCACCGTCTGTCAGTTTGAATTCAAACTTCATCACGAAGTCGGTGAACTCTTTTTCGGTCAGCAAATTTCCTTTGCCCCCCGCGACACAAACCAGGTTTCCGTTTTCGACCGCATAACCGGCGAGCGATCCCGTCCAACCCGCCAGTGACTTGCCGTCGAACATCGACACGAATCCGTCGTCCGGGACAAACGGCTTTTCTTGTGCTTGGATCTGTTGCTGACAGAGACTTACGAGTGCGAACAGCGCAAGGAACAATCGAATCATGATGTCAATCCTTGGATCAGGTCAGGAAACACTCGCGGAATTGTAGTAAGTCAGACGCGTTACGGCAGTTTTAACCCCACGCGCGCTGGAAGAATTCGACAAAGTTGCGCCACATGATTCCTTCAACGTCGATGGGCGAATACCCCCGTTTGGACAGCAGTTCTCCCATTCGGCCAAGATCGGCGATTGTGTCGAGATCCGAAGGGGATTGTTCTTTTCCAAACCCGCCATCGAGATCGGTGCCAAGTCCGCAATGCTTTGCGTTGCCAGCCAACTGACAAATATGGTCGATGTGGTCGATGATGTGGTCGAGCTTCACCGTTGACGGATCGGAAACCCCAATCTTCCAGCCCGGCCTGATCATCCAGTTGTCGAATGCCGCACCAATCACCGAACCGCGTCGAATCAGTTCTTTGATCTGGTCATCGTTCAATTGCCGATCTGCCGGGACGAGTGTTCGACAATTATGGTGACTGGCGATGCATGGACTCTGATAAATCTCCATGGCGTCCCAGAACGACTGATCGGCGAGGTGCGTGACATCCAGAAGCATGCCGACCTTGTCCATCTCTTTGAGCAACCGTTTGCCGTCATCGTTAAAACCGCCCTCGCTCCCCGTCCCAAAGCAATAGGGACTGGGACCATAATGGGCAGGTCCCAGCAGGCGTAACCCGGCGGCGTACCAGTCGCTGATCTGTTCGGGATAGAGGATTGGCGGACTTCCTTCCATACTGAGAATAAAGCCCAAAGGAGGCTTGCCGAACTCCGGAGCACCGGGTGGAAGTGCCTGCCATTCGGCGACGTGTTTGTCGAGAGCCGCCTTATCGGGAATCTCACGCAGGACACCTTTGGCCGTCATCGCTCGATAATAGGCCAACTGACCTTGCGACATCGCATAAGCCGTTTCCCGCGATTGCGGAAACGTCAGCGGTTTATCCTTTCGGTGAAATCGCGGCAGAAGCGTCACGATCATCAGTCCCACACGTCCCCGGCGCATTTCATCCCATGAAACGGTGCATGGACCGGGGATGATTTTGTCGAAATGCTGCTCGAATTCGCGAATTTTCGACACGGGCAACATCAAGTCGCGGTTCCACTCCAGTGCATTCCACGCCATGTCGAGATGAGCATCAAAGATGAACATTGAGCGATACTTTCTGTGAGTTCTATGGTGGCGAGTCTCGGAATCGAACCATTTATGTCGTCGCCGACGTGGAAAAGGTAGAGATTAATCCGAAGAGGTACAATGAATACCTTCCTTGACGCTCTTTCCGGGTCGACCTACACTCGCTTTCTTGCGTCCAGGATGGCTTGTCTTTCGAATGAAGTCTCAGCATGAAAAGTGAAGAGCGACATCAACTTCTGACTAACGATCTCGGTGTTGAGATCGAAAGAACCGTTGGTTTTTTCGAGCGTCACCTCGGTCTACTCATTGGCCTGATCGGTGCCGCATTGGCATTGGGCGGGCTGATTTACTTTTTCACGCGAACCGTCGAATCAGAGAGTGCCGAAGGTTGGACTCTGCTCGATACGGCTCAGAATCTGGAAGAGTTCGGTACGGTCATTGACAAGTTTAAGGGAAAGCCCCCCGCACAGTGGGCACAACTGATTGTCGCCGAGACCAACCTGAAAACCGGCATGCCATTAATGTTTTCCAATCGAGAGGTTGCGAGAACGGATATCAAGGCCGCACGCGAAGGCTTTGAAGCGTTATTGCAGGACAAGACCGATCCGATGATTCGTGAACGGTCACTCTGGGGCTTGGCCCTGTGCCTGGAGTCCGCCAATGACGGTAACACTTCAAAAGTCATCGAAGCGTATCAACGACTGGTCACGGAGTTTCCTGAAACCATTTTCAAAGTCGTGGCTGATGATCGAATTTCGACCTTGAAAAAGGATGGAGCTAAAGAGTTCTACGCCTGGTTCAGTAAAGAGAACCCCAAGCCGCCGGAAGCTCGCCCTCGGGATTTCAAGAACGATGAATCTGGCCAACCTGCGGAGCCAAAAGAAGACCCGGACGATTTTCTGATCGAGAAGACCCCTGGCGGCAAGAAAAAAGCCGTTGAAGAGAAGTCGGCAATCCCGGCAGAATCAACTGAAAAGCCAGAAACGCCAGCAGAGACTCCTGAAAAGCCCAGCGAACCGGCTAAACCAGAAGAAGGGGAAAAACCTTCTGAGAAAGAGGGAACTGAGGGAAGCGAAAAACCCGCTGAGAAGAACTAGTACTTTTCATGGCGAATTCTCCTGATGCCATTGGCCGAGCAAACCCACAAGCTTGTGGGTTACGCACGTCTCAATTGAAAAGTTGATGACGCACGATTCTGCAACTCAAATTTGCGACAGACAATCTGCGGGGCAACAACCGCTCTTTGAAACGAGATACGCTTCAATCTTTATGAAGCGGCTCTGAGGTCTCGTTACGTATCCCCGAATGGCAATTGGCATCGCTCGATTGTTTCTGGCGGGACGAATCGTAGAATTCAATCGTTCGAGATCGCCAATTTGGTCAAATCCGTGACCGCGATCCCGAAGGGCATGAATCAACTCTTCGACACAGGGCAACGGCTGTATGAATGAAATCAAACTTGCTGTGTTGCTTTTCGTTACCTGGAGTTTCGTCTCGCCTGTATATGGCGGCGAACCGTATGTGACGCACTACGAAAATGTTCTCGGAACGTCACTCGAAATTCGGGTCTGGTCCGGGTCCGAAAAAGTCGCTGCACGGGCCGAAGAGGCTGTACTGGCAGAAATCGACCGGATGGCACTTATTGTCAGTACATACGATTCCACCAGTGAGTTTAGTCGCTGGCAATCCGCTGGACGCTTTCAAAAACTGTCGCCCGAGTTATCCCATCTATTGCGATCATGCGATCAGTGGCGCGAGCGAACCAATGGAACGTTCCATCCGGGAGTCGAACGTATCTCAAGGATCTGGCGTGCCGCTGAAATGGCGAAATGTTTGCCGAACCAATTGGAATTAGACGCGGCGGTACTGAAGCTTCGAGAAGCGCCATGGAAATGGAACGAAACCGAAGTCGAACCGAAAACTGATTATCCAGTGACATTCAATGCGATTGCCAAAGGTGCGATCGTTGATGCCGCCAGTCTGGTGGCGATGGAAGTGCCTGGTGTTGATGCCATTTCCGTTGCCATCGGTGGAGATATTCGATGCCTCGGTGATGTATCGCATACGGTATCCATTCCCTCCCCGCGTCCGGAGCTGACGGGAGGGGCCATCATTGAACAGTTTGAAATCGCAAACCGAGCGGTGGCAACCAGCAGCGGAGCTTACCGGGGATTTACGATCGAAGGAAAGCGGTATTCTCATCTGATCGATCCACGAAGCGGGCGACCTGTCGATCACGTGCTGAGCGCCACCGTCGTAGCATCCACTGCCGAGATGGCCGACGTTCTGGCAACCGCCTGTTCTGTGCTGCCAGTTGAGCAAAGTCTCGAATTAGTTGCTTCACTGGACAATGTCGAATGTTTTCTCGTTGATCGGGAAGGAAAGCGTCACCCAAGTCCAGGCTGGGCAGGCTTATCGCACTCGGAGCCATCGTCTGAGCTTTGTGGTGACGACGAAAAAACCGAGCCGTGGAACGGCGGATTTGAGCTAGCGGTCGACCTCGAAATCAATCAGGCGGCAGAAGGACGACGTTACCGGCGACCCTATGTCGCGGTATGGGTTGAAAATAGTGATGGGTACCCCGTCAAAACGCTGGTTTTGTGGGTCCAATCAACAGGTAAGGGTCCTCGCTGGATTCCGGATTTGAAACGCTGGTATCGCAGCGACCGCGTTCGCAAGCAGGCGGAAGAAACGGATCTCGTCGAACTTGTCTCGGAAGCAACTCGCAAGCCTGGAAAATATTCGTTGGTCTGGAACGGGAAAGACAATACCGGAAAGCTTGTGGCCCCAGGTGAGTATACTTTGTACATCGAGTCGGCGCGTGAGCATGGAACTTATCAGTTGCTGCGTAAGAAGGTGACGATTGGCAATAAGCCATTCACAGAAGAATTCGATAGCAATGTTGAAATAAAGGCTGCCAAGATTGAATACCGACAGTCCCCCCCCGCCGGCAAAAACTGAACGGGAGATTCGTTCGAGACCGGCACCGGGATCGAAACGCCGGTTATGGCAACAAGTTGCTGTCATTTGTCGCTGGTTACATATTTACCTGTCGATGCTGGGATTCGGCACGATTGTGTTCTTCAGTGTCACTGGAATCACGTTGAACCATCCCGACTGGTTTGGGTTGTCGACGGACCGACATCACGATTTCGAAGGAACCATTAACTCAAACTGGGTGGCCATCGATTCGGCCGACCCGGATCGCGATGTCGACCGGCTGGCGATTGCAGAATTCCTGCGTCATGACCATCGACTGAAAGGAACGGTGACAGATGTTCGCGTGGATCAGGGCGAATGTTCTTTGACATGGAAAAGTCCGGGATACGCCGCTGACGCAATCATCGACCGCGAAACGGGAGAATACCATTTAACCGTGGTCGAACATGGGATCGTGCCGCTGATCAACGATTTGCACAAGGGCCGCGATACGGGCCACCTCTGGTCACTTGTCATCGATTTGTCTGCCGCACTGATGACAATTTCAGCCATTACCGGATTTGTGTTGTTGCTCTACATCCGTCGAAAGTTGATCCCGGGACTGATTTCGGCCATCGTCGGAATCGTCATGCTGATTATGATTATTCTTTACGGCATCCCCTGAGGCATTCGATCGACGCGGCATGTGCGCCATTTCGACTGCCTCCTCAGATGAAAAGTTTGCCAGAAAACATTATACTCGTGGATTGAACGAGCGAGGATTATCGGCCTCAGGCTGCTCGCGACGAATCACACAGGGAAGCCCGGACACCGAACGAGTGCCGGGCTTCCTGCACGTTTTGAACGCCGGATTTGCCCCTAACGTTCACGTCGGCGTGAACCGACCTTACTGAAATTCGAACATTATGACTGACACAGAATACGAACCCGATTCGGAAGAACTTGAACAGACGGAAGACGTTCCGGCCGAAGTTGCTGGCGAACCCATCAAGTTGATCATTGAAGCACGAGCTCATGGCTGGCGAGTTGACCATTACCTCGTCCGACTCTATCCAAACTTCAGTCGAGCCGCGTTTCAACGTGTTCTGGAAGACAACGGCGTCCTGATCAATGGACTCCCCGTAAAAATGTCTCGACGCCTGCGCGTCAACGACTGCATCGAGTTCCGCCTGCCAGAAACACCCGATCGAACCCTTCCAGCAGAAGATATCCCGCTCAATATCCTCTACGACGACGATTCGTTAATCGTGATCAACAAAGCGGCCAACATGATCGTCCATCCAGGACGTGGCAACTATCTGGGAACGCTCGCCGGTGCCTTACAGTTTCACTTCGATAAACTGAGTGACGTCGCCGGCAAACTTCGAGCGGGGATCGTCCACCGACTGGACCGCGATACGAGCGGAGTGCTGGTCGTCGCCAAGGATAATCAGGTTCACCACCATCTCAGCCGTCAGTTCGAAGAACGAACCGTCGAAAAGGAATACCGCGCAATCACCTGGGGCGAGATTTCGTTTGACCGAGATTATATCGAAACGCACGTTCGCGTGAGCAACCGCAACCGCGAACGAATGATGGTCTGTCCCGAAGGTGGTAACTCGCGTCACGCAGCCACGTTTTACGAAGTGCTTGAACGTTTCAAGGGTTTTTCGTTTGTGCGCCTCTGCCCGCAAACGGGACGAACCCATCAATTGCGAGTCCACATGCACCATCTGGGTCACCCGATCGTGGCCGACCGGCTGTATGAAGGCCATTCAACGCTCAAACGATCGGATCTGCTGGACGACGTCCCTGAAGACCAGGACGAAGTCCTGATCAGTCGCCAGGCGCTTCACGCCTTGAAACTTGGCTTCGACCATCCGGTTACAGGCAAACGATTAGAGTTCGAAGCCCCCCTTCCTGACGATTTCCAAACGGCACTAAACGCCATTCGCGAGCACCGTTCAAAGCCCGTCCGGAAAGAACCTGCGCGTCGGTAAGCCTTTCGGGTCCGATCCTGGCAGTTTCGGTTAAGTGGTCGACGCTGCCAGCGTCGCAACCGAATGTCAAAACCGTCTGTTTTGCCGAAACGCAATGTGTGGCTGGACACGTCTCCGTTCAGACCAATCCCTGCTGAACTCGGCCGCGCCGTAGAACACGCAGGCCTGTCCTCCCATAAGCAGGTGCCGCACCCCTCGGGAGGAAAGCGTCGAAAGGACTTTGATGATCGGGTTCGGGATCAAGGGAGCCCTTTACGTTCAGACAGAATTGCCACAATTTCATCGATTCGTGCCATCGTTGCAACGGCGTCAGACGATACCATTCTTTCCACGAATCTTCGTCATCCTCAGCCTCGCGGATTCGATCGAGTCGCAAATCATCAATCGCGTCCATACATCGCTCCCGGAACGAATTGCAGTTCCGGCATTATAGCCGCTTACCGGCGCTTGGCACGAGACTTTGGCGACCAGACCTTTAGCTTGCAATGTTTTGCCGCGTGCGAGAAATCTTGATCGGTGGTGAGCAGAGTCAAAAAGTCATTTGCGCGACCGTTCGGCCTTGTAGTCATATGACTCATCCCAATCGAGTTTTCCCATCAAGCTCGAGGACTCGCCGCTGTTCTCGTCGAGCGATGAACTCCCGGAGTGCCAATGTCACAGCGGCCTTTTTCGTGCGTTCGCCGCTCACCTCAAGCGCTTTATCGAGAAGGTCTGGATCGATTGAAAGATTCGTTGCCATGTGTTGCTCCCTACACACGAGTCTACACACGAGTCTACACACATTTGAAAAAAAACCACCAGCGCACGCTGGGGTGATGCCCCGCGAACGGTGTTTAATACCGAAGGTTGCCGGAGGGGACACCGCGATTCGTGAGAACATGAAGAATGCTTCGTTCCGCGATTGTAATGGCGGATTCGCTTTACACTATTACAATTAGTTGGTTCGGAAATTTGCTGCGAGCTCATGTGTCAGGCAAAAGAAGTGTGTCTCCAGCATGAGAATTCGCACCTTATAGGGACAAGAATAATGAATCTGGAAGATTTTGAATCGGAATTGAGAAACGTCGAGTTCGTGGATTTGATCGGCCCGGTCGATCAAGACTCTATTGCTAAAGCCACTCAGAACTTGGGCGTAACGTTACCGACGCAATACCGAGCATTTATAGAGAGATTCGGAGGCGGTGGCGTCGGGTCTGAGACTATTATTGGTTTCGGTGGCTCCGATCACCTGAATTTTGAATTCATGACGAAGTTGCTGCGATCTAGACATCCCAAAACTTTTCCCGTGATGTTCATCCCAATCCGAAATGATGGATATGGAAACTATGACTGCATTGATCTTGAAGCTGTGAATGAAGTCGGCGAAAACCCAATCGTTGAATGGGTGCATGACTGCGATCATGAGCGTCCTCGCGCGCTCGTGGCGTAAAGCCGGGAACGTGAATCGGCGATGCCAGCCAACGAATAAATATCGACCCTGTTGCGGGTGCTTCTTCTTGTGTAAAGCGGACACGAATCTTGTCACGAAGCGATTCTGGAAGCTCGATACAGCCGTTTTTCACTTCGGCTTCAAACTCGGCACTGAACACGGCTGGTCTCCCTGAAAGCGACGAACTTTTATCCCATTGCATTCTACCACTGCGACCAGCTTGCCGCGAAACGGCAACTCTAAAACCGGCTGCGCCGGGTCTAAAACTCGCCGATCACTTGACCATCAGCGCGATTGGCGAGGTTTTGATACGTACTGCCTGGTTTATTTGGTGGTCCTGAGGCAATGTTTTCATTGATGAAACGGACCGAACCGTCCGCCATCAGGAAATGGGCACCTCCCGTATGTTGACTGCCAAACGCAGTGAAGGAACTTGAATTGTTAAAGCTTGGTGGTGCTGATGTTCTGACATTAAGAGGGTTGCCGGGGTCGCAGATTCCGAGGTGAATCGCAAAACCCTGCCAGTCGGACTCAGGACTGACATCGTCATTTGCACCGCACCAGATCGTTTCTCCGCCAACGTAGCCTCCACTGACCGTTCCTGGAGATCGTCGTTCGCCAACAAGAAATGTATTCGAGGTCCCATCCAGGAAATCTCGAATTCGGATACTGCTGCTCTCGCCGAACGCTCCGTCCGGGGCCAGTAACCCGCCACCGACAGAGTACGTCGCACCGATGACACCCGGATAGTTTGAACGACCGTAAATGTAAGTGTTCTGGCGTTTGCTTCCATTGAGCCCCCCCGGTGGAATGGTCACTGTCGGTAGCCCCGTGTCCGACGGACAGCGATAGACCGAGAGTTGCGTCTGCAAAAGGGGATTCGGCGGATTGAACGACGCCATCACGGCATCAAACCCCTTCGCCGGTTGATTCAGTAGTGGAGAGGTTCCCCCTGACGAAGCGGCGAGTCCGTTGTACAGATTAGCCTGGTCGAGATAAGGCAGAACCATGGTCCCCCAACCCCAAAGCGTTCCCACAAGATCGTATGGCCAGCCGCTCATTCCCATGGGGAGCGTATTCATCGTGTCGTGGTAATTGTGCAAAGCAATTCCGAATTGCTTCAGATTGTTCTTGCACTGGGCCCGTCTTGCCGCCTCGCGGGCCTGTTGGACGGCAGGTAACAGCAGCGCGATCAAAACTGCAATAATCGCGATGACAACCAGCAATTCAATCAAAGTGAAGCCGCGGCGGTGATGACGCATTCTCAACATAAGCCGTCTCCAGTTTATGAACCCATTCCGCAGGTAGACTTCCCCGAATTTAAACACACTAACCCGATTAAAGTCGCGGTGCCAATTCGAAGCCCGAAAGAATCGCCTGATTTTTTGTGACGAAACGATTTTGATTAATCAAAACTTTACTTTCCAGTACTCTTACGGTATCATCTGGACAATGAGTTAATCCCCGGATCAAGCCTGAAAAGTTGACTCGCATGACTGTCCACGTTACGAAGATCACATTGGCCTGCCTCTTTTTGGCGAGTTTCGTCGGTTGTCATAGCACAGCTCCCGCTGCAGGATCGTCGCCGAAACGGTTCCGTATCGTTGCCACAACGGGCATGGTGGCCGATATGGTCAAGGAAGTTGTGGGAACGCATGGTGATGTGACGTGCTTGATCGGTTCGGGCGTCGACCCGCACTTGTTTAAAGCGACGCGACATGACGTGAAGCAGTTGCAAGAGGCGGATGTGGTTTTCTATTCGGGCCTGACGCTCGAAGGCCGGATGCAGGAAGCCCTGCAACAAGTGAATCGCTCGAATCGGCCGGTTGTCGCGGTCACGTCAAAATTAGAGAAATCGTACCTTCGATCTCCGCCCGAATTTGAAGGGCATTATGATCCTCACGTCTGGATGGATGTCAGCGCATGGAGCAACTGCGTCAACTGTGTTGTCGAAACATTATCAAAAACCGATCCCGTACATTCCGACGAATACCGGCAAAACGCCAATGGCTATCAATCCAAGCTATCGAAGCTGGACAACTACGTGAGGGAGGTCATCGAATCGATTCCGGCATCACAACGAGTGCTGGTAACGGCTCACGACGCTTTCGGTTATTTTGGTCGAGCTTATGGAATCGACGTTCGATCAGTACAAGGGGTCACGACCGAGTCGGAAGCGGGGGTTAAAGACGTGAATCGTCTGGTTGACTTCCTGGTCGAACACAAACTTCCCGCAATCTTTGTCGAAAGTAGCGTCAACGAAAAGAATATCCGGGCTGTGATCGAAGGAACCGAGTCACGAAACGTGAAAGTTCAGATCGGTGGCGAACTCTTTTCGGATGCGATGGGGGCAGACGGCACCTACGAAGGCACGTATATTGGAATGCTCGACCATAACGCGACTCAGATTTCACGCGCACTCGGTGGCATCGCACCGGAAAAGGGGTTAAACGGGCAACTCGGCGTTAACCCGCATGAATCGAAGCCAGGACAATGACCGCAATCCATCCACCGACCTCGCCACTCTCCATCCACGACATGACGGTCGCTTATCAGGGGCGACCGGTCCTATGGGACATCGACTACGATGCACCGCCAGGCAAACTTGTGGCCATCGTCGGCCCGAACGGAGCGGGTAAAAGTACTCTGATCAAGGCGGTCCTTGAACTCATCCCGCGAACCGAAGGGGATGTTCGGTTTTTCGGCAAGACCTATCAGCAGCAACGAAGCCGTATCGGATATGTCCCTCAGCGAACCAGTGTCGACTGGGATTTTCCGGTGAACGCTCTGGACGTCGTCGCGATGGGGCTTTATCGACAGATCGGTTGGTTTCGCCCCGTGACGAAGCATTACCGTCAACAGGCGCTTGCGGCACTCGAACGGGTTGGCCTGGCCGAATTCGCAGGTCGACAGATCAGTGAGCTTTCCGGCGGTCAGCAACAACGTGTCTTTCTCGCCCGAGCGCTCGTTCAGAATGCCGATCTCTATCTGATGGACGAACCTTTCGCAGGTGTCGACGCGGCAACCGAACGAGCCATCGTTGAATTGCTACGCGAACTGAGGTCTGCCGGCAAGACGGCGCTCGTCGTTCATCATGACCTGCAAACCGTGTCCGAGTACTTCGATGAGGTCCTGTTACTCAACATGCGTCTGGTCGCCAGTGGTCCTGTCGAGCAAGCCTTTACGACAGAAAACCTGCGACGAACCTATGGCGGCAAGCTTGCGCTGCTCGATCAAGTCGGTCATCGCATGCGCCATCCGAATGTCATTCTGCCCTGAAAAAGTTCAGAGTCATTTACCGGCCGATAATGGCAATAAGAACTGCCGTAGTTGGCTTTCGGGATACAGCGCAAAAGCGTATTCACGATTGGTGACAAGGGCATTGGCTGACAATTGAGCGCGAATATCCGCACGAGTTGTCTCATAATCCGTTCGAACGGCATCCGTCTGTTTTTGCAGAGCCACACGAATTTCGGTGAGTCGATGATGTTGATCCGGCGTCAAGCGCCCGCGAAGGGCATGGGACTGGCGTAACTCTGCCGCAGACGCAAGCAACGCGTTCTTCTCCGCAATCAATGTCGCCGTTTCAGGGACACTTTCGAGATGGCGATCAGGGTTATAAGTCAAGTCGCGCAGTTTGTGATTGATGTCGCGAAGCTCGCGTTCTGTCGCTGAGAACGGATCTCCCAAGGGGAGGTACAGCGTGGCGGAAACCGTCAAGAACGATGGTGCCTTGATCCCAAACAGGCGTTCGCAAATCACATCCGTCATCGCATCATACTTGGCTCCGCCAATCCCATGCACGAATAAATCGGCCAGAAACAGGCGAGCAAACAAGGTCGTGGTCAGAGCTCGTGTCCGCAATCGAAGCCCACGCGCCGGGAAATCGCTCAACTGCTTGACCGAACCTTCCAACGAACCTTGGTCCGAGACCGGGATGCGGGCAATTACCTCCGTCTGATTTCGCAGTTCGCAGATCGAACCAACTTGTCGAGCGAAAAGTCGTCCTCGTTGAGTGTCGCCACGCTGCCAGATCCAGAACGGTGTTTCATACCATTCGTCCACTGTATCCAGATCTGGTACGGGTTGCATGCGATTTCGAAGTCGATGTTCACGACGATATTCGGCAACAGCCTGGTTATAGATTTGGTGTAATTCAGGAAGCCGTGATAATAAGTGTGCGACGAACCAGAGAAACGGTTCAGTCTCACAGAGTTGCGACATTGGCAGTTCGAGATTGCAAAGACCCCAGCTTCGTTCCACGTGAGCACGCAGCGCAGTCAAGCTGTCACACAATCGAGTGGAAACGGATAATTGCCTGACCGCAGCATCCCATGCCGTACCAATCAGCGGTTCGAATTTCCACGCGTTGGCCAGATGTTGGCTGACGGCCCCCCCGAATCCCCGAAAGAGATCCAGATCCAGAACGTTCGCTTCTTCCCAAGGGAGGGCTGGACGCGGCGTATCGAACGGGACGCGATCGATTTGCAATCGCTCGCGCGTCCCCCCTGGAATTCTTAACGACGTCGTATTGAGCGTATCGTTATCGATGACCAGATTGATGGCGGTCGCATGGCAGCGCCGTGAGACTCCAGAGAGAGTAAAGTTCTTAGCCCAGACACCAACATGAAACAGTTCGGGTTGATGTCCACTGACCACACAAGATTGAACGTCAGTTTCTGGAATGTCCGTTTGCAACAAGCTGGATGTATAAGACCTTGCCAGCTTAACCGCTTCACTACGTGCATCGGCTCGCAGGCTGGTCAATGAGCGACCATGCAGAGCGCAAACAGACTTGTCGAAGAAAGTTCGATTCTCTTCGACAAGCCGGCTAACGGTGTGCTGTTCGGGAATACTGAGTAGTGACCGGTTCTCACGCGGTACCCGAAAACGCTGAGGATTCAAATTCTCTTGCATCCCTCGACATTAACCGAATCTCACCCCATTTCTGAAGTGAACCGAGCCAACGTTTCAGGATTTAGTAAATCGAAAGCATAATGCCGTACTGTTGTACGATCGCAAACCTGGTGACCAGACGAACAAGCTCGGTCAGCGACCGAACTTCCAGCTTCTTCATCAACGATGCACGACGCATCTCGACAGCTCGTTCTGTGATGCCCAGACGCATCGCAAGGACTTTGTTTGGAAGACATTCCATCAACAGATCAAGTACCTCACGGTCCTTGATTGTTAACTTGGCGACCCGTTGCTCAACGGCGGCCCAGAAGGCTCGACGTCGAAGCAATTCCTGGTCTGACTCGTGAACCAACAGCGATGCGGGTGTTGGTGCTTCTTGAGCAGCAAACCCGACGCGGGACAGTTGATTCAGTACATAGCCCCGCGACGTCGCATCTCCACCGATCACATGAAGTGATGGGTGGCGGGAAGTCATCGGGACAACATCGGTGGTATAGTCGTTTAGTGCTATCATAATGCGAGACAGTTAAGCAACCCGCGTTCCAAACGCATCTGGACCAGAATTGTTTGATGCAATGAATGCAATTTACTCAGCAATCCGCACTGATTTCCCCATATTTTCTAGGGAAATTGCATTTTCATCGGTTTTCAGGAACGTGCTGATCTTCGTGGCAATGATGCCTACAGATCATCCCTCGCCGACCACAAGTCGCTCACCAAACAGCTCAACGACGTCACCCGGAACCAGTTTTTTACCGCGACGTATCTCGACAACGCCGTTCAGTAACACTTCGCCTCCTTGAATCAAGATTTTCGCATGACCGCCGGACTCAACAATCCCGGATTGCTTCAAAAACTGATCGAGCGTAATCGGAGGGGGATTCAAATCAGTCACGGTAAGTCGTTTCTAAGACAGGAGGATACGGCTAAGCACCGGAAAACTGACGGGTGAAAAGCCGCCAACAATTGGTTCCGGGATTCTACAATCAGCAAAAGTCAATTTCACACAAGGTGCGGACGAGGTATTGTGAGAGTCGGAAAACAGCCCACATCATGCGCCACGACGGTGACCGCGCCAACGGAGTCGACCGGTGTGAATTTGATTGTGTGTAACGGATTGATGACGGGATGTTTGCATTGCTCGGGACGTTGCGATTTTGAAACGGAGAGCTGTCAAAATGGGTGCCACGGTTTTACCGTCATCGGTAAGGCCGTGTTCTTCGGAGGCGTTATCGAACCATGAAGACACGGCCTTGTCGAAGGCTCCAGCGAGGCTTCGCCTCAGACCAAGTAGCCGTCTCGCTCCGCCGAGACGATCGCCGAATTGCAGCAGATCTTGGCTGGCACTTGAAAGCCCCGATGGACCATAAGGTAAATGGCAATTCGGCTTTCTTCTCGGCGGAGCGAGACGGCAACTTTTGCAGAATTCCTGAAACTTGACTCAATGAGTCAAGTTTCAAACTCGCGGAAGTCCAAAACCGTGGCTCCCCGGGTTTGGAAAGTCATTCCTCCCATAACGCGAAACAGTATGACCTGACGTTCGTATGGCCGATTCATCAGGCCGGCGTGAAAGTCTCTTCCTTTGAGGAAAACACAGAATGGCAACGCCAGACCAAAAGTCACAAGTGGCCTACTTCATCTTCGACACCGAAACCATCGCCGACGGCGATTTGGTATCAAAGATCCGATACCCGAAAGAAGGACTTTCGGCACAGGATGCATTAGCTCGTTATCGAGCTCAATTGCTGGCGGAAAACGGCAAGGATATTTTGCCCGCGACGTTCATGCTGCCGATTTCGGTCGCTGTCGCAAAGGTCGGCGCAGACTACAGACTGCAAGACGTCGCCGTGCTCGATTCTCCCCGATTTCGACCCCATGTGATCACACGACACTTCTGGCAGGGTTGGAATGCCTACGGTCGACCGACACTCGTCAGCTTCAATGGTCGAGGTTATGACATCCCGGTTCTTGAGTTAGCAGCCTATCGCTATGGATATTCGGTTCCCGCCTGGTTCAATGTCGAAGCTCGTCAGTATGAGCAAGCTCGCAATCGTTACAATTCTCAAGCACATCTCGACCTGCTCGACCTGCTGTCAAACTTCGGAGCCTACCGGATCAGCGGAGGACTGAATCTTCTGGCAAACTTGATTGGAAAACCAGGAAAGTCCGGTGTCGACGGCTCCCAGGTCCAGGGGATGTATGACGCAGGGGAGGTGGTCGCAATCAATGACTATTGCCGTTGTGACGTACTCGACACATATTTCGTGTTTCTCCGCACACGAGTGATGCTCGGCAAACTCACCATGGAAGACGAACATCGTATCGTCGCGGAAACCAAAGTCTGGCTGGAACAGATGAGCGAATCGATTCCCGCGTACAAGCACTACCTCTCACACTGGGGCGACTGGCAACCCCCCACCGACGACCCCGCCCCGCCTCCTACTACGGCAACTCCTTGAATGAATTCATCCTCGTCATTTCACCGCAACACGATCGTGTAGGTCAAGTAGGGTGGGACAAGTCTTCGAAGTCCCACCAAATTGTTCGCAGAAATGGGCTAAGAAAAACTCGACCGCACCCTCAAAGCGCACATCGAACCGCCCCGGCCAGCCCGTCGCCTCAAATCGACGACGGGGTCAGCCGTATGAATTGATACCGAATTGTCAAAGATCAAAGAAAAAACGTAGGGTGGTGACAAGTCTTCGAAGTCCCACCGTCTTCTCATATTGTTCACTCGTATAACAAAACCAAAAACGAATTTCCGTTGAGTCTCTTGGGTTGGTTTGAGCGCCTTGGACGATCGACGGTTTTCGAAAATGTCGAGATTTGCGCAGTGGTTGGTTCACAAGCTTTCCACCTTGGCTCGTCCAGGTGGGAGCAAATTTGGAAACCAGAAAACGCCCCTCCCGAAAGATTGTGTTCTGGCTTTCCACCTTGGCTTGTCCAGGTGGAAGCAAATTTGGAAACCAGAAAACGCCCCTCCCGAAAGATTGTGTTCTTGCTTTCCACCTTGGCTTGTCCAGGTGGGAGCAAATTTGGAAACCAGATAACGCTCCTCCCGAAAGATTGTGTTCTTGCTTTCCACCTTGGCTTGTCCAGGTGGAAGCAAATTTGGAAACCAGATAACGCCCCTCCCGAAAGATTGTGTTCTTGCTTTCCACCTTGGCTCGTCCAGGTGGGAGCAAATTTGGAAACCAGATAACGCCCCTCCCGAAAGATTGTGTTCTTGCTTTCCACCTTGGCTCGTCCAGGTGGAAGCAAATTTGGAAACCAGATAACGC
>CAILLA010000092.1 GCA_903834925.1 uncultured Schlesneria sp. | reverse complement strand
GGAATGATCGAAGTCGATCGAACTTGATCGAACTGTGACACCAAATTTGGCGAAGGCCGTATTGTGGCGGAACCGAAGAGAAGATTTTTGAACAGAAGTTAAGGAAGTTAACGAAGGAGACAAAAAGGGTATTTTAAACGGCTCGGTTGGAACAGTGCCCTGACGAAGAAAAAAACGAGAACGAATGACGTTGGTCAAGTTGGCCAACTTCAAACACGTTGAAAAGCCTATGAAAGACGGAACTCGTCCAACTTTGCCAACTTTTTTTTGATCGATGCGGTGGGACTTCGAAGACTTGTCCCACCCTACGAATTTCGAACCGAAATCTAGGAAATTCAGCGAATGGTCTCTCATTCGTGAATTTGTAACCTCGGTGTTACCGTTTGAAACCAAGAATGATGACGCCAAGTCCGACCATTGCGATGCCGAGCCATTCTCGCAAGTTTGGGCGTTCGCCCAAGAAAATCGTCGCGAAAATTGCCACCAAAACCAGACTCAGTTTATCGACAGGTGCAACTTTGGAAGCAGCACCCACTTTGAGGGCTCGGAAGTAACATACCCAGGATGCTCCGGTAGCAACTCCTGACAGGACAAGGAAAAGCACGGTCCGTGGGGTCAGGCTGAAGGGGGTTCGCCATTTGTGTGTGATTCCGACAAACATTGCCAGAATCCAGAAAATTACGAATGTGCGTACAAGCGTCGCGTAATCCGAATCGACACCCTCCAGCCCAACCTTGGCGAAGATGGCGGTCATCGCCGCAAAAAATGCCGAGAGCAGTGCCCAGGTAAACCAGTCATTCGTCGAAATCATTTCGATTCTCACAGAGGAAACACAACGTCAAGGCCCTTAATCCTGATCTCCAAATCGGCGTAGAATTCGGTGCAGCAGTCGTCTGGAGGAAACTGCCGGGAGCGAAATTAATCTCTCCGCTCGGCTCGCCTGTTTCATTTGATTTTACGCCGGGTACCCTTACTGCAGAGTTTGTTGTTCCTTCAATAGCCACTCAAAGGCCCGTGCGGTTTCCTTCGCGCCGCTCAAGGGGTGATTGGGGCGATGCAGGTGAGCGGTTCCCAGTGGGTTGGCGAGCAAACGCAGGACCACATCGATCGGACAGTCGCTGATGTCGTAGGCTTTCTCATTCATCGTCAGTTGCCTTCGTGCCACGTTGAACGTGCCAAACGAGTCGACCGTCCCAAAAGCTCGGCCCCAGAGACAATCATCGCCATATGTGTCAAATGTGAAAGCCTCGCGATCCAGCACTGGAGCGGGCTCATGATCTGCTGGTGTTGGACGCGGCCAGTTGAGCGTCCGCTGCGCCATTTGCGCGACAGGGCCGCGCGTGATCAGTAGCTTGCGATATCCGGTTCCTCCTTCTTGGTCGGGACGCACCATCCAATAGGCGTGAAATTTGACGCTGGGGGCTTGGATTGCTTCCCCCTCCGGGACTGATTCCGAACGGTGAGCGAGCCGAGCCAGGCTCTGACGGGCCAGCGACTGATGTTCCCGGGAAATCCACGGGTTGTCCGCCAGCGCCTTGAGTTGCTGGACCGAATCGGGAAGCCCGCGATATTCCGCGACTGCGATGGCGCGGCGCACAATTAAGCCAGGATCAGATTTTGAAGTCAGTAAATCGGCCAGTCGCCTCTGTAAGTCGGCATTCAGATCGGCATCCAGGACATACCGCCAGAACGTACGAAGAGGATCCGGATCATCCTCGGCAAGGAAGCGATCACAGACCTGTTGCTTGGCATCGTCCGTCGTCATCGGTTCCGGAGCTTTGCCTTCGAACGTCGTCAGGTCCCAGAACAGGGTGGTTCCGTCTCCGCTGGCCGTCGCCAGGCATCGCCCATCTGGCGAGAAGTAAGCCGAGTGAATAGGCCCCAGATGTCCGGAGAAACTGATCAATTGTTTTCCCGTCGAGGCGACACGGATCACGATCGTCGACGATTGGTCCGGACCGCCGATCATTTTTTGTAGTTTTTCGGACGTGCTCGGGTCTCCGGACACTCGCATTAATTTCTTTTGCTGTTTGTCCCAACCGCTCTCGCAACAGGCCAGCCATTGTCCGTCTGGGCTGACGGCAAACTGGTCCCCTTCCGGGTGCCACAGAATCGGGCATCCCGGTTGGGTCAGATCGCGCACCGCGCGTTCGGTCGCGAATTTGTCGCCGCCGATTCGTTCGGTGAGCATCCATTTGTCATCCGGGCTGAAGAACTTGATCGTGCCGAAATCGCCGCTGCCATCCGTGCCGGGAATCAGTTTGAAGTGCCGCCGATTCGGTTCCGAGTCCGGGTCGTCCAACGTTGTGGTTCCGGTCGCCAAGAACTTAGGCCGGGTGCCATCGGGGCGGTTGTGCCAAATCGAATCGTGGGCGAAAGAGAACTTCCCCATTGTGGGGTCGTTGACTCGTCGGACGGGGCCTGTCAAGGAGAGCGTTTCTTCGCCGCTGCCGAGCGACCAGACCTTGAAGATCTGTCGCTGAGCCGCTTCCTTTCGGTCCGGATCGGGTTCGTGCCGGACGATCACATTTTCCGCGATGAGTGCTGCGACTTCCAATCCATCCGGAGAAATCTCGAACTGTGTCATGGACTGGTATGGCTTCTCGGGTTGCAGCATGTCATAGGTCGTCAGCTCATGTAGGACGAATCGCGGACCTTCGCCGGCGGTCACCGACCAAACTTCCAAACGATTGTCGACCATTGTGACGATCTGCGATCCATTCCGTCCCAATTGGAAGCCGCTGAATGGAATCCGTTTGGCGATGTTTCCGATCGGCCAGACGGTTCGCTCGAATTCTCCCTCACGAGATGACCGCGTGTTGACCATTGTGATGCGCTGGTCGGCCGATCGTACAAACGCCAGTATGCCAGAGTGCGACCCTACCAATGCCACTTGCAGATGTCCCAATTGCGGCCAATTGTGCGGCATATCAAGTCGCGATTGAAGGCTAAGGAGTTGATTGAAGACGCGTTTGGGTTCGGGCGCCGGGAGCAGCGTCTCGCCGCTGTGGGCATTGATTACCCTCACAATGCCGTCAGCGCCTGCTGAGACGAGTCGATCTCCGTTGGGAAACCATTCCGCCGGTCCGTTCATCATGCCGTTATGCTCGACACACGGCTTGCCCGTAGCCAAATCCCATACGCGTTCGCCCCACGAAAGTCGCTCGCCGTCGGCCGAGAATCGGGCAGTGCGCAAATATGTCTTAACGTACAGACCGTGGTCTAAATTTCGCTCGGCGGGGGTGACCAGCCCGGCGTCGTCGAGCTTGTACAGCGTCACCGTGGGACCAGTGTTGATCGCCAGCCGGTTTGAGTCGGGGCTGAAACTGAGTTTGCCGTGCAGACCAGAGTACTGCGTGGTCTTTTCGGTTCCTAAATCCCGCAGAAAGAGCGTGCCCGCTTGATCCAGACTGGCCAGCCATCGACCGTCGGGAGAATACGCCACGGACGTTGCATACTTGGCGTGTCCGCTGTACTTACTCCGAATTTGGCCGGTCTGGGTGTTATAGAGCACAACATCTTCGGTGTTCATCGCTGCGACCGCCAGCGTCTTGCCATCCGGGGAAAACGCGAGATCAAGTGGAAACCCGTAATCTTCGAAGTGGAACTTTTTCTGACCAGTCGCAGGATCCCAGCAGATCAATCGCCCCTTGAATGCCGCCAGCGATTGACCATCCGGCGAAAACGCCATTAGTGAAACATAATTGCCATAGGCTTCTTCCAAAGTGTGCAACAACGCTCCGGTCTCGGCGTTCCAAATTCGTTGTTCGCCCATCAAACTACCGCTGGCGATCCACCGACCATCCGGCGAGACGGCGACGCTCGTCACAGGAGCTGCATGCCGCAAGCGGGCATCTCCATATCGATCGATTGCCCGCTGTGGCAAGTCGGCGACCGCGTTGACACGTCGGCTGATATCGGAGTTCAAATCCGTCGGCGCGTCTGGCGAACTTTTTTGTCCGGGACGATTTACATCCAGTCGCTCTCCGATGCCAATTTGATCCACCCGGGGTAAGGGGGTCTGGGCTGGATTGAAATGTTCCACGAGCAATCGGCCATCAGCGATCTGCGTGATGATTTCGGTGATGCCTTCGTTCTCGTCTTTGAATCGAACAGTCCATCGTCCCCGGATATTCGGCAGATTCACGGGGATCAAATTGCCGATCCAACCCGTTTCCACGAATGTCACCGTTCCGTCGTCGTAGATCTCGTAGGTTCGAACGGCCTGGTTGGGATGAAAATCTATGCGCCACAGACCCACCCCGGAATTCCCTGAATTCGAAACAACGAGTCGTTCGCCCGACTGAGCCGACGCTGCCGCTTTGAGCGTCATCGCCAAGATCATCATGAAAAACCACTTCGAACATTTGAAGAAACTGGTCATCTTCGAACCTGTGATGGCAATTCGGATCATGATCTTTCCACACTCCCGCAAGTGCATTCGTACATCGGACGCAATGAACGCCCGAAAAGTTCCCCAATTGGCGCAATTTTAATAGCGTCAATCAGTTAGAATGAACTCACCATTTGCAGCTCCACGACGTGTAGAGGTACGACGACACCGTCCTGGTGCAATCCTCCAAAGAGAAACCGTAGTTCGTGGGGCAAGATTCGAGTGAGAGTCGCCGAACATTGGGACTCGAACCTCGCGACGTGATTGATTGTGCGTCTAAAGTACTCGCAATACAGAATTCACGTCTGATTTCTGATCGCAAAAACAAAAAGCCGCAAACCAAATGTGATAAATGGCTTGCGGCTTAAGCTCCCCGACTAGGGCTCGAAGATACCTATGTCTGAGACGCTTTTCAGTGAAAGCACCCTGATTTGTAGAGTTTATCGGTCGTCTCACGTGAAGTCAATCAGTCTTATCAAGTCACATAAAATAGCAAGAAATCGCAGTATACCGGATGCGATCCAGTCAGGCCGGTCACGACTACAAGTCTTTCAACGCGATTTTAAAGCTATTTTTGTTCAGCTTGTTTCTCGGCCTCTTTTTTCAAAATTCGGCGGAAATAGTCCGCGACGTATTCGACTGACCGTTTTGTCTGTGGGTTTGATTTCGTGCGATCTCCAAGTCGCGGAGAATCAATTTCCATCAATGCGTATGGTGCATCATCGACAAAATTAACCGTGTACCGAAATTTTTGAACATAGGTAAGTTCGTTGCCGTCCTCGTCAATGCAGTAGAGTCCGAAATTTCCAATAAGGCATTGTACGTCCTCCTGCAAATCCATCTGATAATGAAAATGATCGAAAGAAACCGCCTCTCCCGAGGGAATCATTTTGAGGCATATAGGTGGGTTTTTTCTTGTGTGTTCGTCCAAGTAGTTCGCTTTGGAAATCTCTCTGGTCTTGGTCACAGTCCTGTCAAATATTGTCGTCGCAATAACGTTATAGGCGGGCCCCCGCCCTACATTTCGCACTCGAATGAAATCATCAGTATTAGGAACAAACGCCATGCGTTTCACTCCGTCCGATTGAGTTACAGGCGCGAGAGGGTTGCGCTTAAATTCCTCGTTGAGTACCGGTACCGTGAGCTTAATACGATTTCTTGAGGCTTCGGCCATTAAACGTGGCTGGATTTCCAAGTCGCGTTGTTGTTTGACTTGCTCAGCGAGCAGCTTTAGGTGCTTGTCACTGTCGTTGCTACCCCGTTTTAAATCCTCAATTTGCCGCCACTGAAAAACAATCCCAACGTACGCGGGAACAAGCGCGGCGATTGCTACAAGTAGCATCCCCCACGTGCTTATGTAGTGGGAGTTATCAGCCAGTTTTTTTAAAACGACCGCCCGGCGGGATGGCAAAGGTGGTGGTGTTACATTTGCCAGTGGCTGCGGTTTTTGCTTCCGTTTTGGCGTCCTGCCCACTTAACCAGCTCCGAATGAAAAATCACTTCAAACCTAAGGAGTCACATATGATAACGTAAACACACTGCAAACGGATCAATCGAAATTCATTGCGAACAAAACCCCGTTTGACGAAAAGACAGAGGGAATCCCTTAACAATCCCCCGCCTTAACGGGTCCCTACTGCCGCAAGTCGTTACTCTGTATACACTTGACAAGCTATCCTAAAATCACATTCTTTCACATGGTTTTTTTATCTTGCATGCGAAACACGGGAAAACGCCTATAAAATAAGGCTTTTCCCATTGGTTGCCATCTGCGGGTGGTCGTGGGTCACCGATTCTTGCTTGGCTGCTCAGGTAATCATCCGAGCCGATAATGGAAACCAGCACGATCAGAAAATACGGTGATATTTTTGTCGTCTTGTCGGTTGGCTGTCTGGTTGCCAGTGGGATCGGTGGCCGATGGCCACCATGTCTCAAAAACTACTCTGCCTACTCTGCCGGTACTATGCGCACCATTCCGGCAGAGTAGTTTTCGTAAAAAAGGCTATTTTCTATGTGTAAAACATAATTATAAATCTACTTTGCCTACTCTGCCGGATGTGTTTTGGTCTTGTTTTCCCTCCCGTGGTATCAGGGACATACGGCAGAGTAGGCAGAGTAGTTTTCACACGACGTTTTTCGCATGAATTACAGTGTTTTTAATGCAAACTACCCTGCCCAAATCGTTGGGCAGGGTAGCGGCAGAGTAGGAAATGGCGGCAGAGTAGAGCAGCGTCAGACGATTGAACGGTAGATGATCGTCGATGGTCCTTTTGCGGCTTGTCGCGGCTCCTTCACGATGTCGCCGACTTCGATCAGCTTGTCCAGGCATTCGGTAACGTCACGACGGGGGAGATTCCGTACATGGCGGGAAATTTGCGATAGGCTCCTGCCAGTATCCCCCGCCAGCTTGATGAAACGAACCAGCTTCTTGCCAGTGGCGTCAAATTGGCCGTCTGAGATGTGTTCTTCAGTCAGTTCCTGTATTCGGCTGGTCAGCTTCATAGCGAGCTTACAACCCCATCGGGCCGACTCTACCGATATTGTGGTCGCGTCACGATCCAGGGAAAGCTGGTGGAGCAGTCCGAGCTTGCGAGCGTACTCGTAACATCGGGACCAGATTTGAGTACCCCGGTCAGCTTCTGATCGGTGCTTGCTTCGGGCAGCGGTTTCCAGTTTCTTATATTCGGCTTTGGCTGCGTCCGTGGCAATCAATCGGCGTGCTGGCTGCGGCAGTCCTTCCTTGCTGGCTGGTTGGTATGCGAGCCACCACTTGATTGATTCAATCAGTTCTGGTGGAACGTCTTCAATGTTGGCTGGATCGTCGGTCGGGTCCGGGTCGTTATTTGATGCCTCGAACACAAGCCATCTATTTAGAAACCCGTCAGACAGTGATTCCTTATCCAACGAACTGAAGAAACTGCCAGGAACGGTTGTTCCGAAAACCGTGCAATTTGGATTATGGACGGTGACATCATTTTTTGAGTCCGCATGATTGGCACCTAAGAAGATTGTTCCTGCACTCGAAAATAGCTGCATGAGCATCGTCTTGATTTTGAAGAGATGCGGATTCTTGCTGGCTCCGTCCAGGGTCGCCAACATCCTGCCGAGTTCATCCAGTTGGATCAGCGAGCTTGGCGAACGGCTCATCTGTTTGAGGAGTCCAACGTCAGACGCAAGGTTATCTGAGAGCATACGAGAACCACCCGCGAGAGTGAGAATCATTTTATTGACTTGGCGGGCATGTTCCTTGCCACTGCCGGAATCGGCTAACCCCGCCGCCATGATGTTAGGCCGGATTCCTCGTTCGTCCTGTACCTTCTGCCCGGTCACGACTGAGAAAGCAGACAGCCCCCCGAACATTGCCATCTCTGGCTGTGGCTTGTAACAGGTCCGAAGATTGTGATTGATAATCTGCTGGATCAATCCACCGGGATTCCACAAGGAAAATTCTTCATAGAGTTCATCGGCAATTTGTTCGAGCATTTTTTCCGTTACTGGTGTGAACCAATTTTTTGAATCCGGGTCGATTACGATTTCGGTTGCCGATCCGATGATCGGCAGTGGTATCGACACATCCAGACGGAGCGATTCTTCCACGTCGATTCCGAAACGGCTCGCGATGGCCTCCATGAATCGGTGGACGTGCCGAGAATCCCCGTGGTCGATTCGATATTGCTGGTCGTCGTCCAGGGGTTCGGCGCTTGACCATAGGGTTTCGAACGCCTCATCAATTTCGCGTCCAGATTCGGCAGACAATCGAACGAGTTCTGCCAGGAGCCGGTCAGCTTCATCGGTGCCATCGAAAATTGGAAAGCTGGAAACCTCCTGAAGTCGTTTTCTGATCGGTGCCTGTCGTTCAGCGAGTTTTTCCCGTCCATTGGCAATGATCAAATCTTCTGGCGTCGGGTTAAACTCGAACGGGTACACGATCCAGGTTTCATCGTCCGATACGATCAACGCGCCGGCCGGAATTTTGTATTTTGAAGTGAGCCATGCTTGGCAACTTTTCGCACGGTCGGTGTCTGAGAATTTCAGGGTAACGTATCGGCGGGTTACAAATGCTTTTGGGTCGGGTAGGCCGGTTTGGATCTGGTGGGCGATTAGTGCCGTGGCGACTCCTGCCGGGTAGGATTCGACAATCTCAGATCGTACATTTTCGGTGATGGTCCATTCGTTAGTTTGCTTGTCGTAATCCACTTGATCGACGGTCCATGCGATGCCATCGAACGGCGGCAGAGATTCCTTGACGGGTTCGATACAGTGGCAATGAAGATATTCACGTACGTTTGACGCCCCGTGTTCAATCAGGGTTCGAACAACGGCTTCTGGTGAACTGCCGCCGGTGACGTAGACCTCGGCGCCATCGACGATGCCACTGAACAGTGGCGTCCGGTCATCGTCTGCCAATACTGGCAGCAGAACATCATCGGCACAATACGTTTTCTTGACGTTCTTTAGAATTTTACGTGAATTTGTCTTGTCAGAAACGGCCATCAGCGGCATAATGAGTGTACCTCTTGGCGGGGGTGAAGAAATTGGGAACGGCACCAGCTTGTCACTGGTGCCGTTTTCGTTTTGATACGGTTAAAACATTGATCGCATAAATGCCCGGACAGACTCAACGTCTTCAGCGGCGACAAGCAGGTCCAATTCTTCGATCTTTTTACGGTCGATCTCGATGCCAGCTTCCATTGTTCTGTAGTCGCGGTTTGGGTCTCGGCTGTATTGCATCTTGTTAAGCCTCGCCTGAATCCGCCGGTGCATCCGAGTCGTACACTTTTCCACGTCGTTCAATGTTTCGCGCGTTATCACGTTAAAATCACCTTTCGTTCTGGTCGATCCAGTTGCTTCTGGATTGATTCCAGATATGACAGCGGCTTCTTGGGAACCTCTGGCGGTGCCACTGGCGGAATTGGTGGCGTGGGAGACAATCCCATCAACGCACCGAAGATATTTTGAACCGCCTGCCGTTCGATTACGTTGTAGAAATGGTCCGCGTCACTGCCGGGTCGGTGCAATCGCCATCCTTGCGGCTGTAGTGGAGTGTGCTCATCTCGAATCCGTTTGTACTCGTCAAGGGCCGCACTGACGGCTTGAGTTCTTGCCGCCTCAGCGCCGAACTGTAGAGGGTTCGCATTTTTCGAAACCATTTCGGCAGCATGTACGATCTGATCAAGTCGGTTTGGTTGGACTCTCATTTCAATTCCTTTGGAAACGTGGTTGATGGGTGGTCGGTTGGCGGTTAGGCCAGTTGCAGTGTCTTATTCCGAAATGTTTCCATCCGGGATTCGGCTTGGCCGATGGCGACGTGGTGTTCATTCACCAGATCGGAAATCCGGCCAGCAAGATCGACAGCAGAATCAGCTTCGGCAACGGCTTGGCGATACCTCGGGTGATATCTGAAGAACGTCGTGGGGATGCAATCTTCGGCGTCTGGATCGACGGTAAAGCCCATGCGTTGAAAGCCGGTTCGAAGTTCGGTTTCAATCTCTGGTATCTTCTTGATTGCTTCCTCTGACAGCGCTGCGGCGTGTTGCTTGTGGGGTCCTTCCAGGTACTCGATACACTCGTGGCGAATGGCAATTTCGCGTTCCAGGTGCTGCCATCGTTTTTGTTGAACGTCGTGAGCGCTTGATACCTTGAAACCTTTGGCGGAATCGGCTTTCAAGGTGTGAACCTGTTGAGCAAGTTCGTTGCAATCGGTCTGCAACTTCTCAATCTCGCTGGAAATCCTTGCGTGTGCCGTGGCGAGAGTCTTCGGCGCGGCGAACAGTAGACTTACGAATCGAATCATGTGTGAACCCCTTCAAACGGTTTGGGTGGTCGCCATCTGGCGAAATTGCCAGGGCGATAAAGAGACGTTTTTTTAGATGCCGATTTCGGCCAATGCTTGACGGGCCGCAGCGTTCTGGCGTTGGCGTTGGGTGGCGGTAATCGGTGCCAGTGCTGGCTGGTCCTTCGGAGCGTTCTGAGCTGCAAGAAATCTGGAAATCGCCTCACGACTCGTCATTCGCAAACCGCCACAAAGACAGGTCTCCAATTTGACGCCTCGAACCCCGCGTAATCGCCATCGGTGCAGCGTCTGCAGCGCGATGCTACCGCGTCCAGGAAACGCTGAACGAGCTTCATTGAACCGAATCAAATCCTCAGTGTCGCAGTCAATCGCCATCGTAAATCCCCCCTGTGATCGAACGTGCTTAAATGTCACGGGTGCTGATTTACAAGCCGAATCGAGCCAAGGATAGTCCTGTTTGTTACGAGTAGTATGGAAACCCTACTACTTTTGATTTCTTGTTCGGGCTTGTGACCAAAGAACGACAAAACCCCATGCTGAACGATGCGCAACATGGGGTCCGTGGGGCTGCTGGTGGTTAGTATCGTTAGACCGATTTCTTCACGTACTTCGGCGCGGCTTCAAAGAGTTGATGTAGACTGTCCGTCGAAACAAATTCGGTATCTGATCCAGGCAAGTATCTGGCGTCGAGTCCTTCATCGCGCCATCGTTGCCATGTGACGTGACAAATACGCATTTCGGCTTTCACGTCGGCAGAGCGACAGATCAGCCCCTTTGGAATACCGCACAAACGATGCGGGATCGGTTTGGGTTCGTTTTTCATGGCTTCACTCCTCATCATTCAATTGTGCGATGATCCATTCGCGAGCTTCTGAACCGTCCCCGTGTTCGGTGTCGTTCTCAGTGGCTTCGAGCTTGTCTAGGATGGCAATGATCGACAATAGGGCCGCGTATCGAGCTTGTGAAATGCTCTGCAATGACTTTGCCTTATCTGATGTCATGGGTCGTGTCCCTTGAAGGAATTGTGGGTGGAACCGTGGCGGGGTCATCGCTCACGGTTGGCCGAAACTGCTGGCGACGGTATCAACCGTGGATGCGTGCCACTTCGACAGCTTTCGCGATGTCCAGGTGAGCGTACAATTGCGTCATGTTCGCCGATGAATGGCCGAGCATGACTTGTGCAACGTCTAGGCCGTGATCCTCACGAAGTTGACTGGCCGCATTATGTCTGAGCCAGTGCGGTGTGAACCGTTGAACGCCTACTTTGTCGCAGGCGAAACCCACTGCCATGCCGTACCACTTCCGGGTGAACGTGAATAACGGCTGTGCCGGATCGTCGGTGAGATATCGCTTTAGAATCTCTTGGCACCTTAGCCCGAACACGATGGCGCGAGTCTTTCCACGATGCGCGGTTTTGTGATCCTTCAGCGTGGCAACCCAGACAACTTTCGACTGGTCGATCATTCCGCCGGTCAACATCAGCAATTCGCCGGGACGAGCGCCGGTTAATAATTGCAGGTCGATCAGATCGCGCGTCCGTTGTGGCACTATGGCCTTGACCGCTTCGATGTCGGCTTGTGGCACAACATGACGTGCTGGTCGATCCTCCGCTTCCGTGCGACCACTCAACAGTGGAGAAACGGCTTTCAACTCAACGATGCGAACGGCAGCGCCGGGAAAAAGTTCATTCTCAACGGCATACCGGAAAATACTGCGGATTCGAGAGACCGACTTATTGATAAAATTCCGAGACCACTTTTTCTCAATCATCGCCTGTCGAACCGTTTTCAATGCCAACGGGCCGAATTCCGATGCCGTGGTCGATCCGTACAAATTGACCAACGGCTTGATGGCACACTTGAAACATTGTACCTCGTCCGTCACTTCCCCATTCTTCACGTAGTGACGTTCAGCGTGTCGCAGGAATGCCAAGCACAGTTCGTTGATTGTGAGTCCAGGTTGCCCCGGTGCCGACTTAAACGGGTCTACGGTAACGCCTGCGGAATGCTTGGCGATCAATTCACCGTAACGCCTGCGAGATTCCTCGGAACCGAATTGCCCGAGATAGCAGTCTCGACCGTCGATTGTGACGACAGCTCGACCACTGGTTTTGTGCAAACGATAAGATGGCAGTTTCTTCGACATCGAGCAGACTCCTTTGAAATCCGGTCAATTGACCGGAATCTTTCAGGGTTTTCACTGCTCGATGGAACGTCCATCGGTAAACGTAAATCGTCTCAGACAATAAGCTTACGGGGCGGGAAAAATCCCGCCCCGTAAAGCTCCCCGACTAGGGCTCGAACCTAGGACCTAGCGGTTAACAGCCGCTCGCTCTACCGATTGAGCTATCGGGGAAAAGGTCGTTTCGTGCCATGTGATATTGAATTCGTCCGTTTGATGCAAGTCCACACGGCAGAACAAAATTCTCTCCGCTTCATCGACAATTTTCAACCCGGAGGGAGACTCGAAATGCCGGAAAATGGATTGGTCCCCGGCTGCCGATTTTGATCTGTCCGAGTCATTGGTTTTACGAACGGCGTCCGCGTTCCAGTTCAAATAACGCCTTTGCCAACGGGGCAGCCGGGGCGGCCGGAGTCGGGCTGGGATTTTGCTCAACCTTGGTTTCTGATGCGATCTCGGGTGTCGCAGCGGGTCGAGCCTTTGCAGACGCGAAATTCGGAAGCTGAAAGGGAATTGTTGGCGATTCGGTAGTCGGTCTGGATGTAATCTGGTTTGCTGAGGTCGTGGCAGTCGACTTGGTTTTATCGAATTGGAGAACGATTTCTTTAAGTTCGTTCTCAGAACGAAGAGGTAAAACACTCGCCGTCCCAGACAATTCACCTACTGATGCCGATCCTGGCGTAAGTCCTTCCTGCCAGTATTGTTTCGTCAAATCGGCTTTGTTGGCCAATTCGAGTAATGACTTTGGTGGAATTCGGGGCCTTGGCGCTGCCGTCGGCGGAGCCGGCATCTGAATGACATCAATCACGTCAGGTGTCGTGTTCGCGTCTTTCGCATCGATGGAATCAACCGCGAGGATGCGGCGAAGCAAAAGAGCGGCACCGACTAGGGTTCCGACAATCAAGAAAATGATCAGAACTCGAATGAACGAGAATTTCGGTTGTTCCTCTTCAATAGATTCAAATGACTCGTCGATCGTTATTGATGAACCTGTTGACATCGCGACAACTGCTTCGTCGTTTTCCAGCTCATCCTCGACCTGAATTGATTCATCTGTCTGGGGATCAATGTTTTCGGAAGTTGGCGAGAGAGATACCAATTTCATTGCATTTTCGGACGGGATTTCGGTTTCAGAGGCGAATTGTTCGTCAGGTGTGGAGAGGAGGTTGCCGAATTTTTGCCGGCTTGGATCAAGCGTGTCAAATTCATCAGCGAACAAGTCTTGATCGAGTTGGCGAATGTCTTTTGTCGCTCGGCCAAGTCGGTTGAGGCCAAACTGGGAGGCCAAGGCTGTTTCTCGGTCGATCGGACTGGGCAACACAGGTGGAAGTCGATGTTTCTTGATTTTACCGGGTTCGAAGACAATCACTGAAGCGTCCTGCAATTGTATTGCTTTTTTGGCTGCTTCCGAACTTTGACGGCGAGGAACATCCGGGGTGATGATGTGAGTGTTCGCAAGAAGCGCAATCGGTTGCCCTAATGCTTGAACAAGATAGCTGGCGTTTGCTTCGTCAGGATGCAGCCTGAGAACCAGCGGGTATTCGACGACATTCAGCAGCGCAACTTGTATATACGATCGACGGCCGGCATCCGAAAAATCGGCTCGTGTCACGAGTGTCCGGCCAGCCGAAACATCGCTGTAGTTCCGTTCTGAGGCATTCGATTTTTTTGATTCGACTAACAACAGGTCGCCTGGCAAAACAGGAGAATCGACTTTATCAGAAAAGATTTCCGTTTGGCTGGCTCGTCCTCGGCGGATGATTTTAATTGCTGATGACGCGTTGGCGGTAAACCCATGAGCACAGCGTACGACCGAGTGAAGTTTGAGTGTTGAAGGTGTCAGTCGATAGGTTCCAGGCCTTTCGACTTCACCCATGATCGAAACGTAGAGCTCGTTGACGTTGTTTGACGCCGGAAATGAGACGACTTTTACCAATGCGGGTGAGACTTCCTGGGCCGTAACAGATCTCGACGGCAACGCGGCAAACGTTATCAGGATGGCAAACAGCAATCGGAAGACTCGCGAACTCATGGTTCGTCCTCGGAGCGCAGGCGGTCGGCTCACACCGAAATACGACACTATCGGAATAATCGGCACTCGTCGCCGAACTTATTCAGATATTCCGCAGTCGAGTGAAGAAGAATGGGGGTTCCTGCCGAAGGAGCGAAAAATACAATTGAAGTTCGGCCAATAAATCCGGTTCAAAACACAGTCAGGCAGAAACTGCTGGTCGGCTACCTCTTGAGCAAAAGTCTCAATCGCGACCGTGATCGGATGCTGTCAATTGTCCGAATTTTCTTATTAGTGCCAATTAGTGACGATTAGTGATCCAGTTCCGCATTCCTTGGATTTCACTTTGCTTTTGCCGTCGTTACCAGGCCATGTTGTCTGGTATCGGTGAACAGGAAATACGGTCAAAAAAGAGGTTTAGAACACTAATCTTCGCTAATTGACGCTCAAAAGAGAAAGGCTTGGAGGTTTCGGAAATTGTTCCAGCATTGTTCGCAATGAGGGGGCTTAATGCCCCATCGACACGCTGCGTTTTTTCGCCAGTTCTTCGGGATCGGGTTGGCTGTGCTTGATCCAGTTCGGGATTGATGAGCCGAGCCACATTCCGAAGAATGCCGCGGTTAATCCGTAAAGGTGCGGTGGGACGCATCGCCAAAGGTTATCACTCTCTTCGATGTAAATGTATTCCGTGGCGAGCCAGACGGGGACACCGATGAGAATCGAGAAGATCGCTCCCTGTGTTGTGGCACGTGGCCAGTAGATCCCGCAGACAAGGGGTACAAAAGCGACGACGAGTGTGACTTTGTATCCACCTTCGACCATCTCATACATCGTGCTTTTCGTGTTCAACGAAATGCGAGTCGAGATGACAGCAACGAGAATCAATACCGCTCGCAACACCCACAACATGGTCGAATCTTTAAAGTGCTTGGTGAACTGTTGTAGAACGTTTTCCGTTAACAAGCTCGCCGGTGCCAACAGGGTTCCGCTGGCCGTCGACAGGATCGCAGACAAAACCGCACCGAAGAACAGCACCTGGCACCAGATGGGAGTATCGTTCAAAATTAGCATCGGCAGGATTTTTTGAACTTCGCGAGGATCGGATGCCTGGAAATGAGCGACGTAGTCCGTATCAATCACGGTTGCTGCGAAGGCGATAAACATTGGTACGAACGCGAATACAAAATAAAATAAACCACCGCTCAGCGTCCCGATAAACGCGGTTTTTTCGTCTTTGGCACTGGTGACTCGTTGAAATACGTCCTGCTGCGGGATCGACCCGAGGGACATCGTGATAAATTCACCAACAAACGCCATCCAGGCCGATGCTGTCAGGTGCGGAAACAAATTCAGTTTGCCCTGACTATGAGCCTCCGCCAGCACTACATTGAATCCACCCGCTTTATTCCCCAGCAGAATCGCAACGATGATTAGTCCAATCACGATTGCCGCAGTCTGAATGACGTCCGTCAAGGCGACAGACCACATGCCGCCAAACAGGGTATAGATCGTGACAATCACCGCGCCGATCATGATCGATTCATTGAGTGTGATCCCGGGAAACAGCACATTGATGACGAGACCGAGTGCCGACAATTGAGCACTTGTCCAGCCGAGATACGAGCTGGCAATCCCGAGCGAAGCAATCACTTCGACAAACTTGCCATACCGCATGTGGTAGTAATCACCGATCGTCATTAATCCCATACGGTAGAACGTGCGGGCGAAGAAAAAGGCGACAAGAACGAGGCAGGTCGACGCCCCGAACGGATCGCCTGAAACAAATCCCATCCCTTTGTGGGCGAACTTGGCCGAGACCGACAGCACGGTTTCTGCACCGAACCAGGTGGCGAAGACGCAGGCAAAGCTCATGTACAGCGGCAGTGACCGCCCCGCGACCATAAAGTCTTTTGCACTATGCACGCGAGTCGCAGCGTAAAGTCCTACGGCGACGGTGGCCACCATATAAACAATCACACACCCAATCAGCATCGTCCGTTCTCCAGAATATTCAAACTCTCAGTTCGAGAAATTCGGCGGGTATGCTAACAATCCTGTAGAAAAAGCAACATTTCCAGGCCGAGTTGAAATAATCAGAAAATTAAAGCAGCGGTAAGACCTCGCCGTCGCAGATTGGCAGCGGGCGATTGAGGTGGTCACGCAGCTCTGAGCGTGGCGAGATTCCCATGGCTTGAAAAATCGTGGCGTGTACGTCGGGTGGAGTACATGCCAGCGACTTGGGAAACGCCCCTTTGTCATCACTGCTGCCGTAGACCTGGCCTCCTTGAATACCGCCTCCCGCCATCGCCATTGAATAGACGTATGGATAATGGTCGCGACCTGCGCCACCATTGATGTTTGGGGTTCGGCCAAAGTCTGTCATGACCACGACCAGCGTTTCTCCTAATGATCCACGATCACTCAGGTCCTGCAGCAGTGCCGATGTTGACTGGTCGAAGACGGGGAGCAGTTGATTTTTCAGTCGGTTAAAATTATCGCCGTGCGTATCCCACATATCACCCGCTGCACCGTTCAAGTCCCCCGCCGCAAGACAGACCTGGACAATCGGAACTCCGGCTTCCGTCAATCGACGTGCCAGGAGCAAACTGTGGCCTCCGATGTGCTTGCCGTACATCTCGCGAACTTTGGGGGCTTCCCGTTCCAGGTTGTAAGCCTCTTTTACGGCTGATCCTGTCAGGATGTCCTCAGCCAGATCATGGAAATAAGTAAAACTTCGATGATCCTGCGTTCGACGGGAAGGGGGTTCCAGCATCGCCATCAGATTTCGTCGAGACGTCAGTCGTGGCACATCGACGTCATTCAAGTTCAGGACTTCCGAACCAAGCGATCTGGAGACCCCTTCGAACGCTTTTCCGCTTGGGGTTCGGATCACGATTGGCTCGGATTGCACACCCAACCATCCACCGTATTCGCCTGCCTGCAATGTCCCGTTGTCGACGAGAGGATAGGGTAAGCGAACGGCAGATGGGACTCCTTTGGGGGCGGAACGAAACTTCGTCAACATCGCGGGAAGTGATGGCCAGTCGCTCTGTTCCGGTGGGATATTTCCGGCTCGCGGTGGCCTGTGACCGGTCAAATTCCAGTACATTCCCCGGCCATGAGCCGAATCGTCGTGATGGATCGAACGGATGATTGCCAGCTTATCCGTCTGCTGAGCCAGCAATGGCAGGTGCTGACTGATCTGGATTCCGGGGACCGAAGTTGAAATGGGCGAGAATTCGCCTCGAATTTCAATAGGGGCTTTGGGCTTTAAATCGAATGATTCCAGGTGGCTCATGCCACCCCAGAGATAAACGATAATGCACGATTTGGCTTTGGCTCCTGCAGGCGATGGCTGTTCTGCCGAAGCCGATTTGAGCTGTAGGTAACTCGAAAGGGATAATCCGCCGAGCGAAGCACTGGTCGCCAGGACTTGACGGCGTGATATCCGGTTTCCGGCTTCTGTCTGAAACGTTGGGTGGGGCATGACTGGCGGGTCTCGACGGCGGGGGCGGGACAGCAAGCGGAATTATTATCGCAAATGAAAGCCCTAAACGGAACGCCTGTCACGACAGGAAAATTCTGAACATTGTGAATCGGATTGGGAAGACGTACAATTTTCGATAACGTTTATCACTGCTTCGAGATCTCGATGCCGCTGGTCTGTCATGATGGCGATGGGCGTGTCTATACCGCTATGACATCAGACTCTCAGCAACATCGTACTGTTTCGTTTTTCTGGCACACTTTGGGGTAAATTTCATGGCGAACTCGACATCTCAAATTCGCGCGTTGACCGCTTCTGCATTTAAAACTCCTGAAAAGTTTACGGAGTTTTGCCGTAACGGCGGGAAGCCACTCGGTGGCCTGATTGGCGGCGAAGAGACGCCGGGATCGATGAATGCAACCTTTCAAACGATTGATCCGGGATCACTCGAAGTTCTCGCCACCATCAGTGAAATGGGCGAAGCCGAAGTCGGCCGCGCCGTTTCCGTCGCAACTCACGCTTTTCATGCTTGGCGTAACGTCGACGTCGAAAAGAAGATTGCTCTGGTCACGAAGCTGGTTGAACTGTGCGAACGTGACAAGAACGTGTTGCTCGCCTGCGAAATTCTCGACGGCGGTAAGGTTTCTGAACTGGCTGAAGGAGACTTTGGTCAGATCCGCGCCTGTGCCGAATACTTCTGCGGTGTGGCACGTAAGATCGCGATGGGTGACGGACCGTCCATGCAAGTCTCCCCCGGTGTGCAGGGCTTTACCTATCGGGAGCCTTGGGGTGTTGTCGCGGGGATCATTCCCTGGAATTACCCAATCGTGTTGACCGCGTGGTTCATGTTCCCGGCTTTGTTGTCCGGAAATACAATCTTGATTAAGCCAGCTGAAGATACTCCACTTTCAGCACTCTACATTGGCAAGCTGGCCCAGGAAGCAGGCTTCCCACCAGGTGTGATCAATGTGTTGCCAGGTCGCGGTGAAATCACCGGTCACTGCATCGCTGAGCATCCAGGAGTGAGATTCATTTCGTTCACCGGTTCACCAGGTGTCGGACAGGCCATTCTGCGGACTTGTGATCGAAACGGGACTCGGATGAAGCGTGAAATGGGTGGCAACGGTGCTGCCATCGTTCTGGCCGATGCCGATCCCGCCGTGGTCGCTCGAATGATTGGTCGCTACACGAATCAGCACTTTGGTCAGACCTGCTGCACGATTCACCGCATCTTCGTCGACCGCAAGATTGCGGATGACTTTACCGACGCTCAAAGCACCTTCTTTAAAGAGCTGAAGATCGGTTATCAGGCTGACGCAGGAACTCAACTCGGCGCCGTGATCAACCCGACCCAGCGCCGTCGGATTCTTGCGGCTCAGCAGGAAACCGTCGAACGGGGCGGGAAGCCGATTCTCGCGGGTGGCGAAGCGGTTGTTGCGGGCAAGAACGGTTTCTATCTGAAGCCAGCTCTGTATCGCACCGAACCGGGCCTTAACGTCAATCCGCTGGAAGTTTTCCACACGTACGCGACCATCTGTCCGGTTTCGTCAGCGGAAGAAGCTCTGCAACTGGCCAACGCCTCTCCATACGGTTTGGGTGCCAGCATCTGGACGAAAGACATCAAGCGGGGTGTGAGCCTTGCCAAGCAGTTCCGCGACGGAACCTGTCAGGTTAACTGCCACAACTCGATCGCATATGGTCTGCCATACGGCGGCCAGGGAATTTCTGGCGGTCCTGGCGGTGGGGTCAACTGCGAAGAGACATTCCTCGACTACACGCAGGTCAAGGCTGTTTACGTTGCCGATTACCCAGCCTGATTTCGTGATTGAACGGAAAACGTCTGCCGGCAGCGGCAGACGTTTTTTATTTCTTTGAACGGGATTTGTGCCAATCCTCGTTACATCAAGATTGAGTTGTGGACAGTGCCGCTGATGTCGGTCAGTCGCATGTCGCGTCCTGCGTAACGGTACGTCAGTCGCTGATGATCAAGCCCAAGAATATGCAGAATCGTTGCGTGCAGGTCGTGGATGTGCATCGGGTTGTCGACCGCTTCATAGCCCAATTCGTCCGTCTGGCCATAGACAAACCCGGGGAGAACTCCGCCACCAGCCAGCCAGAAGGTAAACCCTTTGTTGTTGTGGTCTCGGCCGTCGTCATTCTGTCCATGAGGAGTGCGGCCGAACTCGCCTCCCCAAACTACGAGTGTGTCATCCAGCAAACCTCGCGAACGCAAGTCGGTCAGAAGTCCGGCGATCGGACGATCAACGGCTTTGGCGTTTCGAGCGTGACCTGCTTTCATCCCTCTGTGCTGGTCCCAGTCTCCATGTGACACTTCGACAAATCGAACCCCTGACTCAATCATTCGGCGTGCAAGCAGGCATTGGCGACCGAAGTCCGCCGTTGTCGGGTCATCCAGGCCATAGAGTTCTTTCGATACGGGTGATTCTCTACTCATGTACATGACGCCGGGGAGTTTATCCTGCATCCGAAACGCCAGTTCATACGATTCGATCACACCTTCGACTCCGGGGTGAACGCGCTCACGTTCGATGATGTCGCGATTCATCGCCTGAACCAGATCAAGCTGCATTCGCTGAGTTGGGTTGTCGAGTCGGGGGTTCACAATATTGCCGATCCGGGCTTGCGCGATTGGTTGCCCTTCACTTCCGATCCGAGTTGCCTGGCATGCAGACGGCAGAAACGCACTGCCATAGTTCTGTGTGCCGCCGTTGCGTCCTGTCGGCTTGATCGCGATGAAGCCGGGAAGGTTATCCGTTTCACAGCCCAGACCATATAACGTCCATGCCCCAAGCGATGGTCTGATGAATTGTGAACTTCCCGTGTGCAGCATCAGGCAGGCTTCAGGATGAGCCGGTAGATCCGTATGCATACTGTTAATGACACATAATTCATCTGCGTGCTTAGCAATCTGAGGGAATAATTCAGAGATCCATAATCCGCCTTCGCCATGCTGTTGGAATTTCCAGGGCGAACCCATCAGCTTTGCACCGGGGATCCGACCTGGCCGGGACGACGTCTTACCGTTGGCCGATGACAGTTCGGGCTTGTAGTCGAAGGTGTCGACATGAGAGGGAGCTCCTGCCATACAGAGAAAGATCACACGTTTGGCACGAGCCTGAAAATGGGGCGCCCTTGGCGAAAGTGGTGAGTCCTTCCGCGAAGCCCCGGCCGCCACGGTCGACAATCCCGCGAACGCGAGATATCCGAATCCGGTCGAAGTTCTTTTCAGCAGGTCACGACGATTGAGGAGTTGCGTCGGCATTGAGTCGATACTCCAAATGGCGGTTCGGTCATTCATCGATCAATCCAGATAACGAAATTCAGCACTCGCTAGAAGGGCCTGACAGAATGCCGACCAGGCGTCGCCAGTCGGATCAGCATGCTTAACGCGTGACCCAAATTCTGCAAGAAATGTGGCTGCACGATCTTTCTCAGCGATCGTTGGGGCACGTGCCAGCGCCAGCTGATAAACTAAATCCACACGCTGCGTATTATCGCCGGATGCGGAAATGATCCTTTCTGCAAGTGCATTCGATTGCCGGATGACAAGAGGTCCATTCATAAAATACAAAGCCTGAGCTGGTCCGCTTGTCGAATTCCGCTCGCCCGTAACAAGGCTTGGATCAGCGAAATCGAAAAGTGCGAGGCTTTCAAGGACCTGGTCGCGAATCACTGGCAGGTAAATCGACCTGTGATGGTCTGAAGTATCCAAACCCTCGACACGAACAAAAAACGCCAGGCCTTCCCCAACGCGTGCGACAGCGGAACCCACTGGCGGAGTTGTTTCCAACTGACCTCCAACGGACAATAAGGTGTCACGCAGAACTTCCGCGTCAAGACGACGCTTGGACATTCGCCAGACCAATGTATTATCGGGATCAGATTCGAAGTTATGCGGGTCGTGGGTCGAGTCGAGTCCATATGCTCGGCTGAGAACAATCTTTCTAATCAGTTGCTTGATTGACCAGCCGTTGTTCATGAAATCCACGGCTAGACTATCAAGTAACGCGGGATGGCTTGGTGTCGCGCCGGCCGCCCCAAAATTATCCGGGGTCGATACCAGCCCTCGGCCAAACAGATGTTGCCAGACGCGGTTCACGATGACGCGAGCGGTCAACGGGTTTGACGGGGAAGCAAGCCAATCAGCCAGTTCGTGGCGGCCACTTCCGTTCATGATCGATTCCGGTTGATGCTCACCCAGCAATTGGCCGAGCCCACGTGGAACAGTCGCTCCTGGTTGGTCGAGTTCCCCACGAACATAAAGCGGGCTATTGATGGCCTCGTCACGTTCTTGAACTCCCATCGCAAAAGTGCGAGGCAAATTGCCCGGCCTATCGATAAGTAACCGCAGGCGCAACGTCGAAATCATGGAATTGGCGCGGCGTACGCGATCCCTGTTTCCTTCGTCTGGCGGAATTGAATCGCGATCCTTAATCAGAGCGGCAAGACGACCTTCCATCATCGCTCGCTGTTCAGTAGACAGTGCGGGGGTGGCCGAAGGGAGTTTCGCATCCGCTGGTAGTTCTACCAGCGGCGAGGCATTAAAGTTTGGAAAGACACCGGCAAGCGTTCCCGAACAGGTTTGAGTACTGCGGAATATTCCCGACAAGGCGTAATAGTCGCGTTGCGAGATGGGATCCATCTTGTGGTCGTGACAGCGGGCACAGGCGACTGTCAGGCCAAGGAAGGCGCGTGTCGTGGCTTCGATCTGCTCGTCAACGACATCCAGTACAAACTGGCCCCTATTTTCAGCGTCGTGAGCTTTACTACCAATCGCCAGAAAGCCGGTCGCGATAATCTGGTCAGCTCGCTGACAGTCATCGGAAGCTGGCAGCAGATCGCCAGCAATTTGCTCACGGACAAACTGGTCATAGGGCTTATCGATATTGAAAGAATTGATTGTCCAGTCTCGATAACGCCAGGCTTGAGGGTAAGCAAAATTCGTTTTGCCGCTCGATTCCGCATAACGCGCCACATCCAGCCAGTGCCGAGCCCATCGCTCGCCAAAACGGGGAGACGCGAGCAGTCGATCGACCACGGTTGCAAAGGCGTTCGGCGATTCATCGGTAAGGAAGGCGTCCAATTCCTCTGGAGTCGGGGGCAGCCCGATCAAGTCGAAAGTCACTCGACGAAGTAGTCGTTGCCGACTGGCGTCGGCGACCGGTGACATCCCACGCGATTCAAGTGCGGCGATCAGAAACCGATCAATGTCACCGCGCGGCCAATTTGTCGCGTTGACGTGAGGTGGATCGGTTATTACCGGGGGCCTAAACGACCAGAAATCTCGAACTTTCGCGAGGTTGGTCTTGGACGTCGTCAAATTGTCCACTGAAATGCCACCAGTTCTCGGGTCAGGAGCGCCACCCTTGATCCAGTCTTCAAGGTCGGAGATTACCGAATCCCCCCCTCGTCGTGCAGGAAAGGATCTTCGGTATTCACCCAAACTGAGGAATCCATCTTGATTTGCATCGAGTCTGCGGAATAGAGGTTCGATTCCATCCGCCGAGTTTCTCATTCGTGTGGAACTGCGCAGGAAATCTTTGTATTCATCGAGCGAGAGCCGGCCGTCGAGATCAGCGTCGCCCAACATAAAAATCCGTTCTGGATCAAATGCGGGAAATGTCTGAGCCCTGGCCGGAACCGCCCACAGCAGTAGCAGCAGAATCAACGGGATTGGACGGGTCGAGCGTGTTGTCATTTCAGACTCCTCTCACGATCGATCGACGAATGCGGACGACGAAAAGACCCGAATTGCCGTCGGCAGTCGAAATCACCATAAACGAATGCCAGACCGGTTCCAAGCTATTGGCAAATGCAGTCCGCTGATCATAGAGATGCGAAATTCAGTTCAATGTCGCGCACAGATTTCGAGATTTTTCCGGAATCAACGAATACCGAAAAACGCGTTGGAGAAATTGAAGATTTGAATCAGGTGAAGAACTTAAAAAACGGTTAGGATTTCCGCGCTACACACCTCGCCGGATCGCATCTAACAATAGAGAAGGAGATTCTTTCGGAATGAACGGTATGGCCAACATCGACGAGCGACCATTGGGTGCCTACCGTGACTACCTTCGCATTTTGGCGCGGCTTCAGATCAATGGTCCGCTACGAGGGAAGCTTGATGCCTCGGATGTGGCTCAACAGACAATTCTGTTGGCCCACGCTCGTCGAGAACAGTTTCGAGGGGGGACAGAAGCAGAGTGGTTGGGTTGGTTGCGAGCCATCCTGGCGAATGTGATTGGTGGAGTCGCCCGCGAGTTTGAAACCGCCGCACGCAAAGTGAGTCGTGAAGTGTCGCTGGAGACGGAGCTGGAGCGTTCGTCCGCTCGGCTGGAAAGTATCCTCGCCATCGAACAGTCTTCACCAAGCACCGTCGCCGTGAGGACGGAAGAACTTTTACGATTGGCTGAAGCACTTGTCCGTTTGCCGGATGACCAGCGAAGCGCCGTGGAATTGCACCATTTGAAGGGATTGACCGTTGCGGAAGTGGCTGAACAACTTGGTCGTACCCGGCCGGCGGTCGTTGGCCTACTTTTTCGCGCCTTGAAGCGGTTACGCGAATTGCTTCGCGAAGGCGAGGAGGTCAGCAAATGAATTCGCCATCGACAGAACGCGATGACCGACTGAATGAAGTTTTGCTGGCCTATGTTGAGGCCTGTGAAGCGGGCGAAGAACCAATCCGTGATGAGATCCTGGCGAATCATCCCGACTTGAGTGACGACCTCATTTTGTTTTTTTGCGAACGTGACCGGCTTGAGCGTCTCGGCGATCTCGTCCGAAATCGTGGCCGGTTTGACAAGATGCCATTTGGTGGAAGGGTTTCAGTTGGCCCAGCAGACGCCGAAAATGGCAGGCTGGGCGATTTTCGCATCCTGCGAGAAGTTGGCCGCGGTGGCATGGGAATCGTCTACGAAGCAGAACAAATTTCTCTCAATCGGCGCGTGGCAATCAAAGTTCTTCCGTTCGCATCGGCGCTCGATCCTCGGCAACTGCAGCGGTTCAAAAACGAAGCCTCAGCCGCAGCACACCTGAGACACGAAAATATCGTTTCAGTTCACGCGGTCGGCTGCGAACGTGGTGTCCACTTCTATGCCATGCAGTTTGTCGAAGGACAAAGCTTAGCCGCATTGATTGCAGAACTCCGTCGGCCAACCGAAACGGTTCCTGCGGGGTCGACGGTTCCAATGGCAAAAGAGGCGACAGCGCGAGAATCCAATAAGGGCTTGCATTTCGATTGGATCGCCGGATTGGGCAAGCAAGCGGCTCTAGCACTGGAACATGCACACCAGACAGGTGTGATCCACCGCGACATAAAGCCCGGCAACCTGCTGATCGATGCACGCCGACAACTTTGGGTGACCGATTTTGGATTGGCTCAAATCGCCAACGATAGCGGCCTCACAATGACTGGAGAAATGCTGGGGACGCTTCGATACGCCAGTCCCGAACAAACTCTTGGTCGACGCGGAATGGTAGACCATCGTAGCGATATCTATTCGCTCGGGGCGACACTCTATGAAATGCTGACGTTACGGCCTCCATTTGACGGAAGCGATCGACACGAGTTGCTTCGACAAATCACAGAAACAGATCCAACGACATTACGCTCGATCGTCCCGGAAATCCCGGAGAGTCTGGAAACGATTGTCCTCAAGACGTTACGCAAAGACCCGGCTGACCGGTATGGTTCTGCCCAGGAACTTGCCGACGACCTTCAACGGTTTCTTGATCGACGTCCCATCATCGCGAAGCCACCTGGAAGGTCCGAGCAGTTCTGGAACTGGGCAAGGCGGCATCCCACGGCACTCACGGCCGGTGCGATGACACTTGTGCTGACGACGATTGCTTCAATCTTGATCGCGGTGCTGGTTGGCGCAGAACAAGAGCGAACACGAGAAGAACAGCGTCGAACACAAGCCGCCTACCGTGAGGAACGACTGCGGGCAGAGGAAGCAGAATCGCGATTTAAGCTCGCCCGACGAGCGGTCGACGAACTGCTTCACATTAGTGAAGAGGAACTGGCCGACCGTCCGGAAACGGCAATTCTTCGCAAGCGAGTCCTTCGATCGGCACTGGCGTTTTACCAGGAATTCCTGGCCGAACGTCACGATGACTCCCAGGCACAAGCTCAAATCATGGAAACCAAGACACGGGTGGAGAGGATTCTCGCTGACCTCGAAATCCTACGATCGGCAACCCACTTTTACCTTTTGTGCCAGCCACCGGTATTAGAAGATTTGAACGTCACTGGGCAGCAACGTCCGCAAATTGAAGAATTGACGACTCAGGTTGGTCGTGAATGGGTCGAATCGTTCAAAGATATCGGCCTCACTTCGCCAGCGGAACGGGCTCGCAGGACTTTGGGACAGGCGAGAGCCAATGAAGTCGCACTTGGTACACTTTTAACCCCTGAGCAGCAGCAGCGACTCAGGCAAATCGGTCGTCAATCGGAAGGAGCCGCAGCGTTCCGCGATCAGGAAGTCGCGATGGCGATTGGACTTTCACCGCAACAACGAGAGCGGATTCGAGTTATCGAAGATGATGCTGCGTACGGTTGGATGCGGCGGAGAAATCGTTCGTCATTTTCAAGCGACTTTACTTCCGAATCAAATGCGCCAACGCTCACTCCAAATCAACGAATCCTTGAAGTCCTGACGGACGAACAGATTCGGAAATGGCAGGAAATCACTGGCAAACCAATCAAGGGAACGTTGCTTCCGTTTGGCATTCCTTCCGGTGTCAAACCAGACAAGTCGTAAACACCTTCCATCCCGTTGCAAACACGATTCAACTCATCGAATTCGTCGGATGGCAATATCAGGAGAGCTCTCGATGTCTCGAACATGCATGCTTCGCTTGTCTGTGATCCTAACTCTGGCGTTTTCATTCCCGTCAAACTCTTCGGCTCAAGCAAAGCAACCGTCGACGGACGACGATAAGAACTTGTTCGGACCAGCAAAGGTTTGGTCAATCCACCTGGAAATCTCCGCGAAAGAGTTTGAGGCGATGCAGCCTCCTCAGCCCGGTGGGTTTGGTGGATCTCCCCCTGGTTTCGGTGCTCCACCGCCGGTGCAGAAGCCGGGGGAGGAAAAACGAGCGAGTGAATTCAGTTTGTTTGGTACAGAGTTTCGCTGGGCTCTGGCTGACTTCACTGCGGGAGATCAAACGCTGCGTGGTGTTGGCATCCGGTACGCCGGAGACATGACTTATCTTGTTTCTGCGGCGAACGTAAAGCGTCCGTTGAAAATCGATTTTGATAAGTTCGCAGCTCAGAAGTTTGGCGGCTTGTCTGCTGTGAACCTGCATGCAATGCCGCTTGATCCCTCCAAGTCGCGTGAAGCTCTGGCGTTTTCGGTCTTCCGTGGCTGCGGCGTTCCGTCGCCGCGAACCGCCTTTGCCGAAGTGACCCTGACCGTTCCGGGGAAGCACGACAAGGAATATCTCGGTCTTTACACCGTCGTTGAAGATGTCGACGCACGATTCTTCGGCGAACAGTTCGGTTCCGATGATGGCCTTGCCATGAAGCCGTTTCGTGTCCGGGGGATCGATGATCTGGGCGAGAATTGGGAAGCATACAAGGGTCAATATCGACCTCAACGCGATGCGACTCCCGATGAACAAAAACGCGTCATCGAGTTTGCAAGACTGGTCAACAAGGCTTCGGATGACGAGTTTGAAAAGGAAATCACTTCGTTTATTGATGTGGATGAATTTCTCAAGTTTCTGGCAGCGAATGCACTCACGGCCAATCTGGAAAGCTTTCTGGCGCTCGGACACAACTATACGTTGTATCTTGACGCAAAGACGAAACAATTCCACTTCATCCCGGGTGACCTGGAGTTTTCCCTGGCCAATCTCATGTTGTTCGGATCGCCTGATCAACTAATGGATCTGAGCGTGACGAAGCCGTATCCCGGAGAAAACAAACTGCCGGATCGACTGCTATCCAACAAAGCCATTGCGGACCGGTATCGCGAATTGCTTGGCGTGCTGACCACTACGGCGTTTACAAAGGATAAGCTCGTCAAATCGGCCACGATTGTCGAGAGCGCGACGAAAGGAATTCGTGACAAAGAACAACAGGCTCTTGCCGCACGTCCTGCCCCGGCAGGCAGCTTGGGCCCAGGTCCCGTCGGACCGCAGCCACCAGACATCAAGACGTTTGCCGAAAAGCGGTTTGCCTCCATCGCGTCGCAACTCAATGGAAAAAGTAAGGGATACGTTCCCCAACCTTTCAACTTTGGTCCACCGCAACGAAACAACACGGCGACGCAACCAATCGACGAAGCAGGCTTTCGTGAAAATGTCCACGTCCCGCCGGAGTTTAAAGCGACGCTATTTGCCGCTCCGCCTCAAGTCAGTTATCCGGTAGCGATTGCCTGCGAACCAGCGGGAGCAGTCTATGTCGCCGTGGACGAACAGGGATCGCTTGGGAGGACACCGGGTGGAGGACGGATTCTTCGCTGCGTTGATCGAGATGACGATGGCAAAGTCGACGACGTCACAGTCTTTGCAAAAGTCGAACACCCACGTGGTGTGACCTATCGCAATGGAAAAGTCTGGGTCATGCATCCTCCAGATCTGTCTGTATTCGAGGATACGGATGGCGACGGCGTCTCTGATTCACAGGATGTGCTGGTGACAGGACTGACGACGAATCAGATCGCCGATCGAGGTGGCGATCACACTACCAATTGCGTGCGAATGGGGATCGATGGCTGGCTGTACATTGGTGTCGGTGACTACGGCATCAAACAGGCCAAAGGGAAAGATGGACGAACACTCGTTCTGCGAGGTGGCGGAATTGTTCGAGTACGACCAGACGGAACCGAACTGGAAATCTACTGCACTGGACTTCGCAATCCGTTCGATCTGGCGATCGACCCGTTCTTAAATATCTTCACTCGTGACAACACCAACGACGGGGCTGGCTGGGACACTCGTGTCAGCCTGCTGAAACAGTCATCGCTCTACGGGTACACTCAGCTCTTCGCGAACTTCACTGACGAAATCATGCCGACGCTGGGGACATTTGGTAATAGCGGTGGAACTGGAGGGCTGTTTATTCAAGACCCTCGCTGGCCTACGGCTTATCGGAATACGCTGCTGACTGGCGACTGGGGTCGAAGCGAAGTTTATCGGCATGATTTGACTGCAAATGGTCCATCATTCGACTTGAAGCAGGAGGTCTTCGTACAAATTCCGCGTGCCACAGGGATGGACATCGACGGGCGTGGTCGACTGTATGTGGCGAGTTGGCGAGGCGGGGAAGCGGCGGTTTACGTCGGTCCGAATATTGGATTCGTGGCTCGCGTCACACCCAAGGGGCTTGAGTCACCTTCGTTTCCAGATCTGAAGCAAGCTTCGATCAGCGATCTGATAAAACATCTTTCCGCACCACAGTCAGTGACGCGTCATCATGCTCAAGGGGAAATCCTGGCTCGGAGGAAAAATCCCGAAACAACAAAGGGTCTGGTGGCTCTCGCGTCGGATACCGCCGCGTCATTAGAGGGGCGAGTCGCGGCGATCTTTACCTTGAAGCAACTCGATGGAAGAGAGTCACACACCGCTCTGTTAAGGCTTGTGAATGACCCGCCAGTTCGCGAATTCGTTTTGCGTGCCTTAACCGATCGCAAGACCGAGTTGGATGGGCTTGAGACAAAGCCCTTTGTAGAAGCTCTTAGCGATCCGTCGCCGCGAGTTCGAGCACAATCGCTGATTAGCCTTAGCCGGCTTAATAATTCCGCCGTCGCCAAGGAGATTCTGCCTCTCACCGCGCGCGAGTCAGGCTCGGTGATGCCGACGCAGCGACCGCTTCAGAACCAGCCTGACCCTGGTCGAGTCGTACCTCATCTGGCCGTCCGTGCGTTAGTCGCTCTGAAGGCGATCGATCCCTGTCTTGAAGCGCTGGATGGCCCCTACGCTGACGGGGCACTCTGGGCGATGAGGTATTTCCATGACCGAACGACTGTGGACGGCTTGATCAAGAAACTCGGGACGGCCCGAACACCGGAACTTCGTCGCGGCATCCTCGTGACACTGATTCGTCTTTACAACCGCGAAGCAGACTATGAAGGTTCATGGTGGGGGATTCGACCCGATAACACGGGTCCGTATTTCGATCGTGTCCAATGGGAAATGAGTCCACGTATTGCCACAGTCCTGACGACAGCAATCAAAGACAGCGATCCGGAAAGCATCGCCTATTTCAAACGCGAACTTTCACGGCACGGCGTTTCGCTGAGCGGGATTCCCAACGAGGCGGACCTGGCCAGTAAAGAACCCGATATCAAAATCGTGGTTCCTAAGGCGGATCTCGCGAATCCAAACCAGATTGGAAACATGAATGTCGATGTCGCCAGTCAGCGAACGCTGGCAGCAACCGGAGATCCGAGTAAGGGGGAGGCGATATTCAAAGCCCAATCGTGCGTGGCATGCCATACGACGGCGGATGGTCAGACTCCCAAAGGGCCTCATCTTTTTGAAATCGGCAAACGACACAAAACGGGTGAACTGGTCGAGTCGGTATTGAAGCCGAGTGTCAAGCTGGCTCAGGGGTATGAGACGTATCAGTTCGTGCTTGTCGACGGACGAGTCTTCAACGGCTTCGTAGTCAGTGAACGTGCAGACGCTACGATCATCAAAGAATCCGACGGCGGTCGACGTGAGATCAAGAAGGCTGAAGTCGAAGAAAGGCTGATCAAAAAAGTCTCGGCGATGCCCGAAGGTCTTGTCGCTAATCTGACGGCCGAACAATTGGCAGACCTGGTTGCGTATCTTCAGTCTTTGAAATAGGGCCATTCATGATTAGTCATAAACCTTTAATGATTCTGGTCACCTGCTTCGGCATGGGGCCGATGTGTCTCGCCCCGATCAAGGCTCAAGACAAGTCGCCGTCCAGCATCGTAAAATTCACGACGAAGGAAGATCATCAGAATATGCTGACGCAGCTTGGCATTACCCGGTTGCGTCCCGGCCCGAATGGAAACGAATCGGCTCCCAATCACGCGAATTATGACGAGGCCCTCGCAAACCCGTTTCCGCATCTTCCCGAACTGCTGGTTTGCCAGGATGGAACGGTTGTGAAAACAAAAGAAGAATGGATCGAACGCCGACGTTTGGAAATTGTGGAACTCTTCGAGAAAGAGGTGATCGGGCGAATTCCAGAGACGACACCGAAGGTGACCTGGAAAGTCCTTGAGGAAAAGGAAGTCACGATCGGTGAAATTCCGATGATCGAGACCACTTTGGAAGGAATTGTCGATAACACAGGCTGTCCAGAGATTGACGTCAAGATTCAATTCAGAGTCGGACGACCGAAGTCTGCCGAAAAACCGGTTCCGGTCCTGATAATGTTCAGCATGTTCGGATGGCCCCGTCCCGGGACCGCCGCTCCTCCTCGTCCCCCATCTCGGTTCCCCGTTCCGTTGCCCCAGGAAATTCTTGCCAGGGCAGGGTGGGGTTACGCGTTTCTGATTCCAAATAGTGTCCAACCCGATAACGGCGAAGGGCTGACACGTGGGATTATCGGCCTGACTAACAAAGGCCAACCTCGAAAGCCCGATGACTGGGGAGCACTGCGAGCCTGGGCCTGGGGGGCTTCACGAGCCCTAGATTATCTCGAAACGAATCCCGCCTTCGATTCAAAGCGAGTCGGTATCGAAGGGGTTTCGCGATACGGTAAAGCGGCCCTCGTCACAATGGCCTTCGATCAGCGATTTGCTGCCGCGCTGGTCGCCTCATCGGGTGAAGGAGGAGCCAAACTCCATCGCCGCAACTTTGGTGAAGCGGTCGAGAATTTGACCGGTTCGGGCGGATACCACTGGATGGCCGGTAATTTTTTGAAGTACGGAGCCGCCGAGGCAAACTTCGGCAGCAGGAACGCTGGCGACATTCCGGTTGACGCACATCAGTTGATTGCGCTATGCGCCCCAAGGCCAGTCTTTATCAGCTACGGCATTCCAGAAAAGGGGGACGCCAAGTGGCTCGACCAGCAGGGAAGTTACATGGCCACCGTCGCTGCTCAGACAGCCTATCGATTATTCGGTGCCGAAACTCTGGGAGTCTCAGACGACTATCAGAGTGAAAAAATGCCCGCAGTCAACGTAGGTCTGCTCGATGGAGTCCTCGCCTGGCGCCAGCACGACGGCGGTCACACCAGCGGCCCGAATCTTCCGTTCTTTGTTGACTGGGCAAATAAGAAGTGTTTCGACGCCCCGCGATGAAAAAGAAAAGAGTTTTTGCCACGGATGAACACGGATTCACACTGATAAATGCAAAACAGGAAAATACAGGCAAACGAGTTGTTTTTAAGGTGTTTCAAGGGATTTGTTCTTCTTTATCTGTGTGGTTCTGTGTGCATCTGTGGCTATACTCTTTTGCCGATGACTTACTACGCGACCCAAAGATGTTGAAAGCAGGACTCAGTCACCCGTTCACAACGAGGAATCGAGCTCTCACTTTTTAAAACGGATTAAGCATGGGCAATGTCTTCCAAGGATGGCGGAGAAAGACGGGCTGTGTGACGCTGTTGATGGCGCTGACAGTGCTGGCTGCCTGGGGCCGTAGCCAGATTTCAGCAGATACATTTTCAATTCCGTTGGCGGGTGGGATTCAATATCAAGCATCCTTGCGCCAAACAGACTTCTGCTTGATCAAGACTCGAACTGTCGAACTTAAAACGAATGAGTTTGTAACTTATCTCGATGGCGACTTCTTCGTCTCAATCCACAGGGAGCCCATTGATGAGAAACAGAGTCAGGAAACTGTTGAATCACAACCGGATGGAAACGTTGGCGAACACGTTATGTCGATCACCGGCCCAACATCAGTCCTTATTGATTGCGGTCAAACTGTCATTCCGTATTGGTATCTCATGACGCCGCTGACATTGATTTCGGCCGTGTTGCTGCTCACCAAATCACGTGTGACGGCACCAAGGCAATCCGTCGAACCAATCAAAGAAAAGAATACGTAAGCATGGGCGACTTCTTCCACGGCTGGCGGCGAAAGACAGGCTGCGTGACACTCGCACTAGTGTTGGTGTTAATGTGTGGTTGGTTACGGTCATTCTTTGTAAATGATATACTTCTGCTAACTTTCCCGAGAACCTTTTATGAATTCGATTCCAGTCGGTTTGGAATTTCACTTTATAAACGGACCTGGGTTGATCCAAACATTTTTCTGGAATGGGCTCGTTTTCCCCAAATGCAACTTCAATTTCATCCGGGTGTACGGGTTCCATCGCGAATCAACGCTCAACTCTCAAAGTACGGACCGCTTTCCAATGTTCCAGCGGGTTGGCGATGGGAATCCTGTGGTTTCCATTTCGGCAAAGGGCCGAAGCCCTGCAATGACGGATCCATTGACCCGAGGCATAAAAATATTGTGACAAGATTGATCGTGCCGTACTGGTCGGTCGTCCTGCCAATGACGGCTCTCTCGGCCTATTTGCTGCTGATAAAACCGGTGAAAGTCAAAGGCACTCCTGATGTTTAGAGACAAGCAACGTTGAAGTTTCTAATTATCGAAGATTAGTGCTGACTAGTGTTCTAGCTTGATTTGTTGTGTATAGGTCTCCTGACCTCGTACATGTCGCCGATAGAGTGTCACCGCTAGATAGAGGTTCTACGTGAGCCGGGCGGCGTAAGCCCTCGGACTCTTCGTTCTTTGATTCGCGTTCAGATTCTAAGAAAGAATCCCACGGCTTACGCCGCCCGGCTCACCTCGTTTTGACTTCGACTTGTCTATAAGCGTTAACACTAGTTGATAGACCCGCGCATTACTGGTATTGCTCACTTGGATTCCGCAACTTCTTTGAGATACGTTTCCAGCCAGTTCGCGGATCGTTCAAACATATCTTCCGAGAATGAATGTCCCTGGTGATGATTCAGTATCCCTAGACGCGGCGTGGTTCGATAGTGGCGATGAACGGGCAGAGCCGCAGCGATTAATGGCCAGCTTCGGTCTCCGTCTGCGGCACCAGGACCGGTTTCGCCGCCGAGGATCAGGATCGCACGAGGTGCTACGAGCGCCAATAATTCGTGATGGTTTCGAACAAACGTTTTCTCGTGGATTTGCGATCCGAGATACCACGGGGCGTCCCAGTTGGTCGAACCGAGTGCGATTCCTCCTTCGCTTGCGACTGCTGCTTTAATCCGATCGTCGAATGCCGCGAGATACAAAACTTCTTTCGCACCCAGGGAATGTCCGATGGCACCGATTCGGGAAGGATCGACATCGGGTTGAGCTACGAGGATCTCGGTCGCTCGCTGAGCGTCAAACAGCATTTTTCGCATGCCGAGCGACTGCGAATGCCGCTCGCGAAAGTTTTCAACGGCCTTCGGAAGGCTGGGGGCATCCTGCCAGAGGAAGCAGCGAGGACAGATCACGACGAAACCTCGTTCGGCCAGTTTCGGACCGAGAAACAATGCCGGCCGACCACTCAGGCCGGCGATCTCATCAATCGATGCCGTTGCCGTGTGATGAAGTGCGACAATTCCAGGTAGACCCTTTCCTGGTTCCTTCTTGACCGGCCTTAACAGGTATGCTTCGACGTAAAGATCTGGATCTTGCTCGCACTGATAGCGGATCAGATCCCGGGTGATTTCGCCGATCGTCTCGTGCTTGAGGACAGTCCAGTCGGTATTTGCTGGAAATGTGGGACTCGGTCCGAGGAATGTTTCCCATGCCGCAAGAATCTCTTTTCGGCGTTCCTTCCAGCCGTTTATCGAGCTGATCGATGTTCCATCCGATCGTTCTAATAACGACTGCATGGTACCAACGGAGAAGGACGACAGTTGTTTGGGCGGTTGTTGGATTTCCTGAAGCCAGTCGACATCGTCAGCGTGAATATTCACGGCGAGAAGATGAATGATCGTCAACAACCCTGCGAAATCGAAATGCCGAAGTGGCTTCATGGCGGTCCTGACTTTGTAACCAATCGTGCGGCCCTACTGTTGGGTCAATATCACTCCAAACGATGGGACGGAACGAGAAACAATCGTTGTACACTTATCGTCAGGACTGAGTTCGTCGAATTGTCCCCGAGAGTGAGAACTTAGTAAAGTCGAGCGGATGACGGTTCTGTCAAAGAAACAATCGAAAAATAATACTCAGTCTTAAGCCAAGGGCGAGTTCCACACCGTGGTCGACGCTGCCAGCGTCGAAACATCTTGACAAACCGATCGCCTCTCAGCATCGTCGAATACTTCATCCCCCCTCCATCAAGATGGTCTTACCGTTTGTGCCAACTCAGGCAGTACGGTAGGCTAGTTGTCTTCCAATTCGATTCCCAAACGACCCATGTGTGAGGCTTGGGGTTTGGAAATTGATTTGAAAACTTCTGAGGACGCTTTGATGTCTGTAAATGCAGCTGATGGTCAGCATCGTGCTACATTGCAAAGGATTGCTCATCGCATGATGCTGGAAAAGGGGCTTGCCCCTGATCTTCCGGCGGCGGCTTTGGTGGAGCTTGATCGAATTCAAGCTCCGGCGACGCAATCCGATGATTCGATTCGAGATCTCAGGGACCGTCTATGGTGTTCTATCGACAATGATGATTCCAGAGATCTGGATCAGCTGACGGTTGCGGAACCGTTGCCCGACGGTATTGTTCAGGTGTTGGTCGCCATAGCCGACGTCGACGCGCTCGTCACAAAGAATTCGGCGATTGACCAGCATGCGTCGCAGAACACGACTTCGGTCTACACTGTTGCCGAAACCTTTTCCATGTTGCCGGAAAAGCTGTCGACCGACCTGACATCGCTGAATTACCAATCCGATCGACTTGCAATTGTGGTGGAGATGGACATCGATCCTGATGGCAGGTTGAAGCGGTCGGACATCTATCGAGCAATCGTGCGCAACCGCGCCAAGCTGGCTTACAACAGCGTCGCCAGCTGGCTCGATGGTCATGGTCCGATTCCACCCTCCATAGAGGCTGTTGCAGGACTCGACGCGAACATTCGCCTGCAGGATGAAGTGGCACAACAGCTGAAGGCGGTTCGGCATGCCTATGGTGCTCTGGATCTGGAGACGATTCAAACTCGACCTGTGTTCGTTGGCAATGTCCTGACGGATCTCGAGATGGATCGTCGAAATCGGGCAAAGGATTTGATCGCCGACTTTATGATTTCTGCTAACGGAGTGGTGGCGCGGTTTCTTGCTTCTCATCACTCTCCATCGTTGCGGAGGGTTGTCACCAAACCGAAGCGATGGGACCGGATCGTGGAGCTGGCTGCGGAATGGGGAACGCTGTTGCCAACATTACCGAGTTCCACAGCGTTGGAAGACTTTCTTGTGAAAGCCCAAGGAAATGATCCGTCACGTTTTCCGGATTTATCGCTGAGTGTGATCAAATTGCTGGGACCCGGGGAATATGTGGCGCAAGCAGCAGGCGACCGATCTGGCGGGCATTTCGGTCTGGCTGTCGGAGATTATGCCCATTCGACTGCGCCCAATCGCCGGTATCCTGATGTGATTACACAGCGGTTACTGAAAGCCGTGTTACAAAAGAGCGCGTTACCTTACGGCGATGACGAATTGAAGTCGTTGGCGACTCATTGCACTGAAGCGGAAGATGCGGCGAAAAAAGTGGAACGGGCGGTCCGCAAATCGGCAGCTGCGTTGCTGCTGGAATCACGAATCGGTCAGACGTTTGATGCCATTGTGACGGGACATGCAAAGAAAGGGACCTGGGTTCGTATCCTTCATCCACCGGTTGAAGGACGTTTAGTAACGGGATATGAGGGTGTCGACGTTGGCCGTTGCCTGCGGGTTCAGTTGATGCGAACTGATGTTGAGCAAGGTTTTATTGACTTCAAGCGGCAGCGATAGCGTTACGACGGAATTCTCGTCGAAAATCAAACTCCGACCTTGCAGTCGCCTGAGCGGCAGCCTTAGAGTGAGTATCGGAAAATCAGATGGGTCATCGTGCGTTCCTGACGGTTGTGACAGTTCATTTCGAATGACGAACCAACGTCTAGGATTTGGATTGTGGCGGAAATATTGGCGATGCCGTTCGTCCAAGAGGTTGAATGATGTTTCAAAACGTGTCGCGGAAATGGCTTGTAGCAGTTGTTTTCATGGTGAGCGGACTCGCTGGCAATGTTGTGTACGGTCAGTTTGGGGGTTGGAACGGCGGCTATATCCCGGGCAATGGGTTCTCCCCCATCAACGGAGCCTTCGGCGGCAACCCCGTAGGTGGGTTTGGTAATTACGGATATGGAATTGGATATTCCAGCGGATTTGGAGGTGGCTTTGGGTACCCGTATGGCAACTACGGCCTTGGAAGTCCTTTTTACTACGCCCAGCCAATTTACTCGACATACAATCAACCCAATTATTCCTATTTCAAACCGCCGATTTATTCAACGCGGCTTTACGCCCCGTCGATCTATGCTCCCGTAATCAATAATCAACCGATCTATGTCCCCTCACTCAATCGCCAGCAGGTGGACTCGAATCCAATCGACCTCAGAAACACCCAGGTTGTTACGACTCTCAAGATAAATCCATCGCCTTCACCAGTGACCTACGACAATGGTGAGATAGTGATTTTCAGCCCTCCGACCAATACTCAGGACGCCCAATACACGCTGAATGGTGCTTCATACACGATGAAGCCAGGCACGCTTCAGAAGTTTGCCAATGATCGAGTCTGGACGATCGAAACAAACATCAAAGGTCAAGTTGTGAAGTACAATTTGTCAGCTGGCCGTTATAAGTTCTCGCAATATGGCAGCGTCATGAATCTGTACACGACCAAGGAACATCCCGAGGCTGCGTCAGCACCTCCACCATCACCGACTCCACCTGTTCCAGATCCGGCTTCGGAAACGCCACCTCCGGCACCAATGCCCGTGGATTAAATGAGGAATTCCGTTTGATGGAATTTGGCAAATTGTACTGAAGTTAGCCATGTTTCTTAGATTGTTGTGGAGGAACTTCGAAGACTTGTTCCACCCTACGATTACGGCTGGGTACGTCCAAAGACGTTCGGCCAACAGGTGCGTCAAAGACGATGGCACGCCGCGATAACTTCAAAAGCTTCTGCGGCGCCATTTGAGAAAGTCTGAAGGAACTCGGTTTTGGAAACGTTAACGTTCGTCAGGAATTTGCCAACACATTCTTTCAGCTCATTAAAATCTGAGGCCCGTTCCGTGGTAAGAAGTCGACGTGCCTGTCGGTCATACAGGCGTTTTTGAGCGATGGCGAAAAGAGGGGTCTCAGTCACTCGCGATTCATAGACTGTGTGATAACCACCCGCACCAATGAGAAGATCGACCCCAGCAAGAACTGCTAAAAGTGGCCAAATTGTCGCCCCGATCTTGCCTGCTTCGTGAACCGCCCGTTCGTTCAGTGAAGTCAATCGGATATGGCAATTGGTGCCAAATTCCCGGTCTAAGCGTAAGGCGAATTTTGCCAATTGTAGAGACTCGTCAGAAGTTCCACAGCCCGAAACAACAATCAACGGTAGTCCGCTGCTTTCATCGACGCCAAACAGATTGCGTGCCAGCTTACGAGGCACAAATTCATCGGCATCGCAGACCAGCCACGGGTTTGTTCGTACATGAACAAAATGGTTCAGCGGCCCGTCATCTCCAGGTGAAATGACAAAATCGTACTCCTTGACGTAGTCTTCAAGATTGCCCCAGCGGACATAATCAGGGTTAAGGTCTCGATGGATGAAGACTTTATAGGCAGAGAGATCTCTTAGCGATTCTCTCAGTTCACCGGCGATACCACATGGAAACGAATCAACGATCACGACATCCTGCGAACGGGCGGCGGACAATTCTCGCTGACAAACGGTTGAGATCTGGTCTTTTGCAAATGTCGCCGGAATCGGGACGATTTCAATTCGCGGGTCGAGCCGAATGAAATTCGTGACAAGTTTTCGATTCGTTTTGGATTCCAGCGTGCAGAGGAATTGGCTGGGTGAGTTTGTAAGGATGCGAGTTGCGATTCCGTGTCGTGCCGCTTGCCTGGCTAACGAGACCGCTCGAGTCCAATGCCCAGTCCCGCCACCGAGCGCGTAGATGATCCACAGTGGCTCATCGCGCCTGTCGCCTGCCTGCTCAACTGGCTCCCATGTCAGACTCAAAGTCCGCGTCCTCTTCTCGCTGTAGTGATTCCGCATCACCTTCTGTGAAATCGGCCGGATCATGTGACTGACGTTTATCGTCGACAGCGTCGTCGAAATCCGTACCGGAAATCATATCGGGCGTTGGTGTGACTGGTATTGGCGGTGGCGTCGAACCGGCGTTCGCAGGAACAACGGTGTGGCCATAACCAGGGTAATAATGGTCGCGGTAGAAATAGGGATCATTTCCGTAGGTCGTGTGTCCGTAATCGGAAGGGGTCGTTGTTTGATCATCCCGGCTCGTTTGTCGTTGGGCTTGTTTCTGCTTTTTCAAACACGTCGTACAGACGACACCCTCAGGGGTGTCATGCCCATGGTCTTCACAGATCGGCTTCTGACATTGTCTGCATTGCTGAACCGAAAAACGGTCGCACGGATGACTGAATAGAAATCCCGATGTTTCATGACACATCCCGTCGTCGGGTTTAGTCGTTGCCATTAGAGGTTCTCACTTTTGGATGCATTTAATACCTGATAGAGGCTGAGCAGCGATGTATACACGATCTCAGGACCGTCAAACTTTGTATTGGGATCAGTTCTTCGCACCGACCAGTTTTCCGAAGTGATCGTGGTAACGGCCAGTACATCCGGTTCTGCGTTGACCTTTTTAATTTTGACCCACGTTGGCAGTTTGAGAAACTGATTTGTTTGACCCATCACCAATCCCAGGTTGGTGTATTTTTTTTGCTTGGGAAAAATTTTGACTGATGCCACGGTCGCCGATTTGGTTTTCGACTTCCGTTTGCTTTTACCGCTTGAAGACCGTGCCCACTTCGTCCGGGATTGAAAGCGGTCGATCATCGAAATGTCATATGCAGTCCCATCGGCAAAACGTCCTTCAAGTCGCAACCAGGGATCTTCGAAGTACGTCACATCCCAACCCCGGACCTTTTCGCTGACGGTTTTCTTGTGCGTGCCGTTTGAGGGAGTCAGGTCCATTTTGAATTTGATCTGACCATCTTTCGGCATGTCACGATTCAGGGCATTGACCACTTCTGTCGTGAATTCGTATCGACGGTTCGGCAAATCCAATTTCTTCTTTTGAAAGTAAATCACCGCACAAACGACCAAAACACTTCCCGGAAGAACCGCCAAAGGAAAAAAAGCACATAACGAAAATACGGTACAAAGACCGGCAACGCTCATGACCGTCTTCAGGAATTTCAGAAACGATTCTGTCTCGCGATCAAACTCACGAATGTCGTTAATGGAAGATCGAATTTCTGCGACCGAGGCTTGATCAGCGTAGACCAGGTCTCGTTTGAATTGGCTTAAATCAAACGACATGAATCGTACTTCCCCCAAATGTAGTCAATTCGAGTGTGATCATTTTCCACAGAACTTCGTCGTGAACTCCAACCGAAAGAATACTTTGTTCCAGCGCTGATGCGAAGCATGACAACCATCAAGGTCGGGAAGGCAAGTCATATGTCTGACCCAGGACAAGTTCAGACTTTTCAATTGCCGCGAGACAACTTAATTTCAAGTGATGTCGAACAGCTCTCTTGTTTATGTGGCGTTTGATCGGTGTCCCGCACCGAAGGGGGCTGCTACACATATCTCGGCGTTTGTTGCGGGGCTGGCAACCGAGTTTACGACGGTCGATCTCGTCACCGTTTCCGGTTCGCGAACATCGAATATCGGCGCACTCTCGCACATGATACCAGGCATTCGACACACGGAATTGCCGGCGCTCGGGCCAACGTTGATCGAGCGAGTCTTGAATTTCCGAACCCAACTTCGATCGTGGTGGAGAAATCGGAAACCGAACGTCGCACATGTGCGATCGATCTACGAAGGTTACCCGATTGCTCGTGATAAACACCGATGGTGTGACAAACTGGTCTTTGAAGTGAACGGACTTCCTTCGATCGAATTGAAGTATCATTATCCTCAGGTTGCAGATGACCGCGAATTGATGCGAAAGTTGGTTACTCAGGAACGAATTTGCCTTGAGGTAGCGGACCTGATTATTACTGTCAGCGAAGTCAATGCCAGGCACCTACTTAAGCGAGGCGTCGATGCCAGGCGATTGGTGGTCATCCCCAACGGTGTCGATACGGAAATATTTACTTACCGGCGACCCCAATCGTTGGATGACCGAGAGATCTCGCTTTTGTATTCCGGGACGCTGAGTCGCTGGCAAGGGGTTCACATTGCGATCGAAGCCTTGGCACTCTATCTAAGGGAAGGTCCAGCTCGATTAACAATTGTCGGAGCGGGTCGAGCGGACCAGATTCTTTCGCTTCGTGAAATCGCTTCACAATGGAATGTTGAACAATACATCCAGATTCTGGAGTCAGTAACTCAATCGGAACTCGCAAAGTTGCATCATGCAGCCGACGTGATTTTAGTACCTCTGATGCCGAATGATCGAAATCTGATTCAAGGATGCTGCCCACTGAAGTTACTTGAGGGGATGGCCAGTGGGGCCGCTGTTATCGCCAGTGATCTGCCTGTGACAACGGAAATCGCAGAAAACAACATCAATGCTATTCTCGTCAGGCCGGGTTCGGCGAAAGCAATCAAAGACGCGCTGATAAGGCTGACTCAAGAATCAGGTTTATCGCAATCTCTTTCGGTTAATGCCCGGCAACGAATCGAAGAACGATTTACGTGGAAGATCGCTAATCAACGCTTGTTAGATGCTTATGAGAAGTTGCTTTAACCACCCAAAGACCACAAGTCATCCAGTGCCCCCTTCAAGGCTTTTGCTTCGCAAGCCGCCGAGAAATTGTCTTCGACACGGCGGCGAGCTGCCGCCCCAATTTGATCGCGCTGCCGCCCTGAGATCGTCAACAATTCCAAGATTGCTTCCCCAAGCCGCTGAAGTTCCATGCGTGACAGCAAGAATCCCGATCGACCATGCTCGATCGCTTCCGGGATACCTCCGGCGTCGCTGGCCAGAACGACTCGTTCACACGCCATTGCTTCCAGGAGCGAGTTCGGAAGCCCATCCCAATACGAAGGTTGGAGAAACAAATCACAAAGCCGTAAATGCCGTACAATCTCGTGTTGATCATCCAGATGACCGGTGACGATCAATCGAGTGTGTGCATCAGGATCTTCTGCTGCAAACGACGTCAGCAACGTCTGATCACGGACACGGACTTCCCCGATTACCAATAAGCAAGCGGGTCGAACGCGACGAACTTCGCGAAACGCAGCCAGCATCGGAGTGATCCCCTTTTTATGCCGGAGTTCACCTGAGAACCCCAACACTGCCTCGCCCGGAAGAATCCCAAGTGCGGACTTTATTGAGTCATCAGCCGTTGCGGATCTGAAGAGATCCAAGTCTACACTGTTTGGAACGACTTGCAGCCGTTGAACACTGGGGGCAAGAACTCGAATCTTTCGTTCGAGATCAGCGGAGACGGCTGTGATAGAGTGAGCCCGTTCAAGAGTCCATGTTAGTCTCGCGAAGTCTCCCGGTGGAAAGGTCAACAGGTCAATGTCATTTCCACGTGCGCTGACGGTCGCTGGTATCCCGACCGTATTCGCGAAAAGTACTGCCAGAAAACCTGCGGTCGAAAGATAATGCCCCCAGACTCCATCAACGGGCGCTACGCGATGAAATGACTCCAGAAATGTCATTGTATGTTGCAGAGAGTAATCAAGATTGGCGAAAAGTCCCATTCGGTGAAGCGTGACGCATCCTGAGCCGGTGTCCAACGGCAATTGGCGAATATCACGATCTCCGGCGGGTAGAGAACGGGACCAACTGAAGACCTCAACGTCGATTCCCAGCCGTGCCAAGGCTGCGACGGTTCGCGAAGCACTTCGCGCGACGCCACCCAAATCGGGTGCGAATCGTTCGGTGATGAACAACAATCGTCGGCGCGAAATCATGAATATAGAACTTTCCTGGAGGAACAGTCATGTGGCCATCGGCCACTTCTGTGACGACTTGTATGGTGTCGATCGGGGCATCGCAATTGACTAACTAAAGCGTAAGAACGGGTACGGATCGGCGGTCTGCGAACATCGATTCTGAGAGAGGTCGGTCCCAATCATCGATTGGCGATGCTTGAGCAGTTACAATTGAGGTCATTGGCGTGTATTCCAAGATGATGGGAATGCAGCGAACTCAAAACTTGTCGGAAACAGGTCCATGAAAATCAATCGCCGGATTCTAATGACCGGGGCCATTGGTGTCCCTGCAATGGCAGCAACCACTTGGTTACTCGCCGAATCTGGAAAGCGTGCCTCATCAGAGATCGTTATCGCCACGGATAACGATAAACGACTGATCATGGCCAATGGTCTTCCCGATCATCCGACAGGCGATTTTCCCAACTGGCATGATCCCGTTCCGATGCGACCACAGAAACACAAGCTGGAAATGCCGCTTACGCCCCAAGTTGCTGAGAAACCGGTCCCCCTTTTAATGTGGTTCTTCGGCGTCGCGGTGAACGGCGTACCCTTTGATCCTTCTGGCCCCTTTTGGAATGCGGACGGCAATAGCGGCTGGCAATTTGAAGTCTTGCATCCAGCAAACTCCGTGGCACTCGGCATCGACTGCAACCGGGCACATACTCAGGGGTGGGGAGCCTATCACTACCACGGATTGCCAACCGGGTTACTCTGGAATCTTGCTGTCGCTACCCCTAATAGCCCGATGCATTTGCTGGGATATGCCGCCGACGGCTATCCGATTTACGGCCCCGAATGCCCAGGAGACCCGACTGATCTTACGAGTTCGACACGACGGCTGCGTTCGAGTTACCGACTGCGACAGGGAAAACGAAAGGACGGACCGAAAGGTCGCTTTGACGGAATGTTCGTCGAAGACTTTGAATTCGATCCGAGACACGGCGACTTGGACGAGTGCAATGGTCGAACTGGTCCAACGCCAGAATTCCCTGAGGGGACGTATTACTACGTCCTGACAGATGGGTTTCCATTTGTGCCACGACTGTTCCACGGCACTCCAGACCCAAGTTTCCAGCATGGACCGCCGCCGGGCGTCTCACCCCCTGTTCCTTCGGAACTGCGGAAATACCTGGGGAAAGAATAACTGAACGTTGTAGCATGGGCTTCCGCCCGTGCGCCGCGACAACTTGTGCGGGCTAAAGCCCACACTACAACAAATGGCTACCGAGTTAAGATGTTTCTTTTTTTCAGGGATTGAGTCCGAGCAGCAATCGAGTAGCGAGAAGGATCCGTTCCGACGCCGAAAGATTAACCCATCGGTTTCGCACTGAGATCAGAAGGTCAGGATCATCTGTGATTATGTTGTCAACTCCTCGCTTCATAAAACTCAGCATCTCGGCGGGGTTATTGACGGTCCATACATGAACCTCTTTGCCGCGCCTTTGAGCATGCCGAAGGACATGATCCGAAAGCCAGTTCGCTCGTACGCTGAATAAATCGACATCGAGTTTACTGACATCTCCCAACGCATGGGCGACAATCAGGCCCGTTTTAAGTCGCGGATTAAGTTGTTTCGCTTCGAGAAGAGAGTCGTAATCGAATGTTGTTACGATACATTCAGACTCAAATTCCAAGTCGCGGATCAGGCGGGCAACCTCCGGAATCAACAGCGAATCAGGTCCGTAAACCTTGAGTTCGATATTAAGTTTGATCTGTCCTTTAGACAGTTTCATCACCTCTTCCAGCGTTGGAACCCGTTCGCCGACAAATTCTGATCCGAACCAACTTCCCACATCCAGTTTTTGCACTTCGTCGAAGGAAATGTCACTGATTTTTCGCTCGTCTCTCGCCACTCGTTTGAGGTCGCTGTCATGTAGCAATACCGGCACTCCATCAGCCGTCAGTAACACGTCGACCTCAGCATAGTCTGCATTACTTTTGATCGCCTCGCGGACGGCGCTCATCGTATTCTCTGGGGCAGCGCGGGAATGTCCCCGGTGTGCAGTCACTTTGACAGGTGGGTGATCAGCCATGACTTGAGCCAAGCGTGTCCAAAGAACAACGGGGGTCAACAGCAAAAGTGGCACAGTTACAAGCGGCAGACTCCAATCGAACGTTTTCGAGCGCCCCAGCCCACTTTCATTGTCGAGTCGATTAAGTCCTAGCTCTTGATTACGAATCAGATAAAGCCGCCGGGTAATCAGGCCATTGCCAGTCACTGTAACGAACGAACAAATCGCAAAGAGTCCTGCTTGAACAGTAAGCAGAAGCACGATTTTGAATAACGGGCGGTCTCCCGCGTAGTCGAGAACGAAACCCGCAAAGTGTCGGTAGCCCGCCTCAACGGCAATCCCCAATAGGATTGTGGCGAACAGCCAGCCAAGAAGACTGCTGCCGACTCGCCAACTTGCACCGTGAACTCGTTCGTTACTTATACGCAGGGATTCAAACGCGCTTCGATTCTCAAAAATCAGGACAGGCAGCGCAAACGATAGCCGGACGAGCAACATGATTTCAATAATTGATGCGAACAGAAAGATTAAGATTCCGCTGCTTACGGCTAACCAAAATGCCGTGGGGCGTTCCGTTAGATAGTAATTGATGTCGTGCTGAGAAAGAAAACTTTTGTAAGTCAGCAGTGCCAATAACACAAAGGGGACGCATGCCAGCACGACAAGCATCAGTATGACGGCCCCCAGGAGAGCAACTCGCCATGGCCTCGGGAATGCTGCAACCAAACAGGCGCTCATCGTGGGCCGAGCAACGGTGTCGGCCAAACTTGCGAGACTCATAATGCTGGCGAGTTCGAATAACAACAGGACAACGGTGACAGTGCTGACAACCGCGAGGTAAAGGAACCCCATTGGAGAGAGCAGGAACGTGAAGGCGTCCCAATTACTCACGGCACTGTGACCAGCCAAAGTCAAAACAGCAGCAAGGCCCATGGCCACCACGGGAACAATCAGCCAGGTTTCAGCGAATTTGTAGAAGACGTTGACGGGAACCAGAATCCGTTGGGAACTACGAAAATCATTCCAGACAGACAGCGCGAATTTGATGACCTTGAACGATTGCTTCATTGGACCTCGAACAGGAAAATCCCGGATACACGACTACTCTTGTGAGAGTATCCAAACACCGGCTTCATCTTCGTCAGTCGAGGGGACCGGGGGAAGTCGACGGAGGAATCTTTCTCGCTCCGCTGCGCAATGGCGAATATGGTCATCGTTATGGGTCGCTTTGGGAACGACAATGAACTCCTTCTGCCCCGGTGCGGCAATAAAAAGATCTTTTCCCAACGACAATGGAATCAGGCGATCCGCATCGCCATGGCTTTGCAAAAGTGGTCCAGAGTAATTCTTAATCTTCTCGACGGAATTCAGCCGTTGTGTCATGTTCCATTCCGGCATTAGCCAGGCTGCGTGACTTTCTGCAACGTCTGGCAAAGACGAAAACGTACTTTCCAGAATCAGCCCCCGCGCCCCACCGTTCGATGCCAGGTCGACAGCCACCGCACCACCCAGCGATCGACCAATCAATACGACGTCGCACGGACGGATCCCATTCTCATTTGCGAGCCAGCGACGAGCGGCATCAGCGTCCTGTAAAATGCCATTTTCATTCGCAATACCGGAACTGCGGCCATATCCACGATAATCAAAGACCAGAATTGAAAGCCGATGCATTTTCGAAAGGCGTTCCGCGAGAACCGCCCACTTGTCGACGGTTCCCATGTTTCCATGGCAATAAAGAGCAACCGCCTGCGGATTTGGATGAGCGATATATCGGGCATCGAGACGTTGGTGACTTTCCGTCTCAATCCAGACACGTTGCCCGACGTCCTGCCATTTATTGGCGAAGGTTGGAGCAACCGATTGTGGATAAATCAGCACTTGCTCAACAGGCCGTAACGGGGAAAACGGTCCAAGAACGCGGCAGCCGGGCACCGCAAACATCACGACAGTCAGCAGTAACAACGACGGCCAGCGCATATCGGCGTATCACACGTTCCAGGCTGTTTTGGAAGCTCAAACGGAGACAACGAAGCCGTTGGATTGGCTGATCATCAGTAGTTTTCGGATGTTGAGATCGCGAAAGTTTAACGATTGTGACGAAAATAGAGCACCTTTCGCCGAAAATTCATGTCTTTCGGCTGGTCTCGTTAATCGACCGACTCAACGTTGTTCCGAAATATGACATTGTCACATCCCGGTGCTGGGGGGATATCGCGAACGGGTCCAAAAAAGATATTGTCAGAAACAACAATGGTGTCGCCACCCGGCGCAAAAAATGGAATTCGGCTCCCACGAGTTATCCGACTTCGCCGGGTCAAACACATGCCCGGTGAAGTGTCTGCCGAACCAGCTAAGTCGCTGATGTTCTCCCCCGAAAACACAACAACGCGTGCCTTGTCGCCGAGTCCCCTTGGAAGATGAAATCATGCACCGTAAGCATTGATCGTTAGATTCGAGGCCAGCGGCAGCGGCTTCTGTCCCTCCAGTTCGTAATCGCCTGGCGGAATTGTAATGACTCCGCCACGTTCATGTGACAGGGCGAATAGCGCATCCAGCCTGTCAAAATCATCGCCGAGAACGGGGGCAGCGATTGAAGCAACGATGAGAACCAGAGATGTAAGTCTCTTTGTGAATCGATGACCTCTTGGTGGGAACACGGGATGTTTGCTTTGATTTCTCATGAATCTTTGACTGGACTGTCAGGCAAGCGTTGAAAGAAATATGATTTCGGTTATCCGAAATTGTAGCGAAATTCTGAGTCAATCGAAAAAGTGGTCCACACGAATTATGAAAATTGCCGTTGCCAGCGAACACCGAGGATTCAAGGCCAAGGATAAGATTCTTTCTCTTGTGCGCGAGCTGAATCATGAGGCCCTGGATTTTGGGCCATCAACCGACGAAATGTGCGATTATCCGGACTATGCTTCAAAGGCCGCACGTGCCGTTTCCAGCGGCGAAATCGATCGAGCAGTCCTCATCGGCGGGACCGGCATCGGCATGACGATCGTCGCCAACAAATTCCGAGGGGTTCGCGCGGCCCTTTGCCACGATGTCCTTTCGGCACAAATCAGCCGCAGTCACAACAATGCAAATATTCTCTGTCTTTCCGTTGATCTGATTGCGACAGCATCCATGCCACAGATGATCCAGACCTGGATCGACACACCCTTTGAAGGGGGCCGACACGAACGACGAGTCGAAAAGATCGCGCAATACGAACGTGAATTCTTAGGTTAGTCGTTCACGTTGACGGCGCTTGAAGAATGTCAGTTGCTTTGAATAAAACGCGATATGTCGATTCAGGATCGCAGAGCCTGGGGTTGGGGACCAGTATAAAGTCATCTGTGATCACGGGCGACAGCTCTTTTCCCTGGATGATCTCAACGTCTTTGATACGTCTGGGCAACTTTTGTACGAAGGGCCGCCCGCCGCGCTGCGATCCGTTTGTGTTCACGGGTTCAAACGACTTTTCACCTGCAAGCGGCTTGATGTCGAATGAAAACACTCCTTCAGCGACTTCTGTCAGGGTCTGCTCAAAGGAAAGCTTGCCCGGCGCCATCTTCGCATTCCACGCCGGGTCACCATACAGTGCCAGCACGTCCCGGTCGTGCAGCAAGCCAAAGCCGTCTTGAACGGTCAGTCCTGATTTCTTCGCCGCTTCCGAGAGTTCGAACTTTGCCCGTGGAATCGTACCGGGGGAAGTTTCCAACCGACTGATCTCAGAAAAGTTCGATTCCAATCGTTCGATCAAGGCATGTTGGTTGGCAAAAAAGGCTTCGACAAATGTGTAACGTCCCGGTTGCTCGACGAAATAGTCCAGGCAACCCCAACCCGCATACCCATACCACGTGAGTACCGTGTAACCCACCATCTGTCGCACACCCGCACTATTCATAAACGCGAGTGCCATGGCATCGGGGCCATCAATGTGCCCCATCAGGCAGTTTCCGATGGGCAAATACACTTTTGGATTATCGGATCGGATCGGAAGTTTTTCCCCTTTGGTGTTGACGCCGAACAACTCGCCCTCTTTCGATTGAAACGAACCGTTGCGATATCGAAACCCAATCTGCCAATCGCGTTCTGTGGCGTGACCCGATGTCACAAACAAATCTGCATGGTATTCGTTCAGTGTGGCGGCGAGAGCAGCCGTCGTATCACTTGGTCCCCCTAACTGCTTCGCCTCTTCGCGAGCAGCTTTGTACACCATGCGATTTTTTTGCAGTTCGCAGTACCACACCCCTTCGGTAACGCGATCCATTGCCAGTTCCGTACCGGAAGCGACCCGTTTGATCACGAGCGGCTCACGTTCTTTAGCGATCACCAGTGCATTGTCAGCGTCGTAACCGGTCAGGATTCCCCAGAGCACATCGGTATACGGATCGTCATCGAGTTTGCGTGTCAGTCGATGAACATTGGCGACCATCTCACGACTGGCCTCCTTGCTCGTCGCGACAAAACAGACGTAACGAGGAAAGGTTTTCTGCAACGCAGGCAACGATTCGGTCACCTGCCTTTCATAGACAACAACTTCAGCCCGATGTTTGTCCACAAGTACTTCGACAACTCGATTCCACTCGGGATCGCTACGCGTCGCCTGGGAAACCACCACAACGTAGTCTGTACCCGCAGCAACCGCGCGGCTCAATAAACAAGCGGCGAACAAAGCAAGTCGAGCAGTAACGTTGAAGGACATCATGCGCATGTTCCCGAAAGTGAATTGTCACGTCTGATACAAGACGTAGTGGTCCGTTCTTGTAGTGGAGGCTTCCAGCCTCCACAAGCTTTCGTGCCGCACGATTGACTTCACTTTGTGACCGACGTTTCCCTCTTTTCAACCTAATCGCCAATTACTAGCGTACCCCAAAACATGATCCATACCAGGCGAGTCGAGGATGTCAATTGACTGCGATGAACATCTTCGTGATGCATTGATCTGATCTTTTTTTCTCGACAAAGCACTACCGCCCGTTCGCGGCCGGCGGTTTTGGGAAGCCCTTGAGTGCATCAATCAGGAACACCGTCGACGTCGCGTGTTTCACGTCGGGCGAACCCGGATAAACCAGCTCGCACGGCACGCTGGCTTCCTTGCATTTTTCCTGCAGCTTTACGCCGTAGTTCGCCGTGTGCGTCGGGTCTTTTTGTTCCTGACCGAGTGCGGGCGCGGACGTGTAATTCAAATAGACAGCCGGATCGTCAGGAGTGACGTGTTCGATCGGTGAATATTCCAGGATCCACGGCAGCACCTCTTCGCGGTGTTCGAGAAACTCCGCGAAGCGAGTGTCGCGGGTCTTGATGTCATTCGGATCCATAAATCCAAACGCGTGTCCGCCGTAGCGGCTGTTCGGCGTCCATTCCTTGAGCTGCTTTGGATCGAGTGAAGTCTGCGCGCCATCGACCGCCGCACACCAAAGTCTCGTCGATTCGCGCGCGATCGGATCGCTGCTGTTCGGATCGGACATGTCCTTGTGAAATGCAAGCCACAACGAGGAGCACGCGCCCGCACTGCCGCCGCTCGCGCCGATGCGCGATTTGTCGATGTTCCACTCTACAGCCTTGCTGCGGACGAATTGCAGCGCACGCGCCGCATCCTCCAGTGGTACCTTCACCGGCGGCTTAATGCCCGCGAGCTGCGCCTGCCACGAGTAACGGTAGTTGATGGAAACCACCGATATCCCTGCATCAAGCATCTTCTGAACGCTGGGGCCGACGCTACTCTTGTCACCCGCCACCCAGCCGCCGCCGTGGATGTAGAACAGAAGCGGCGTCGGCTGGCCGGACTTCGCCTGCCAGAAATCGAGCACCTGCCGCTCATGCGTGCCGTACGGGACGTTTGCATTTGTGGGGACGAGCAGCGGATCGGCTGGTTTCGCAGGGGCCTTCGGTTTGGTGTCCAATTTCACCGGCGGATCGGCGGAAATGGTCGGGGTGGCGGAAAGTGCCTCTTTCGGGGCCACAGGGTCGGTTTCCGCACATGCTGTGAGCATGCTCATTAACAGAAGGGTGGCGAGGAGGTGTGAGGCGGTTTTGTTCATGGGCGTTTCCTGTTGTTTTAGGAATGGCGATGATTTGCGGGCTTCAGGCGACGGGCTGACGGAGGCGCCGGTTCATCAAGGAGGTCACATGTGACGTTTTTGAAAGACCCGATTACCTGTATTTTTCTGTTTTGCATTTGTCCGTGTGAATCTGGTTCATCTGTGGCAAAAACTCTTCGCTCTTTCTTCGGCTTCGGGGATCGATATCCGTACCTGTCGATGCAAGAAAACGTGGGGAATGACAAAGCCTCATCAGTTTGTAGTCCCTCGAATGGTTAGATTATTCGCGAATTCGGAAATGATTCAACACCGTGAGGGTAAGCATATCAAAACGTCACCAATCCAGTGTGGATCGCAAAACTCGAAAACCAGGATTTAATATTCAATTGCCGAGTCTGACACACCGCGAGGGTGTTCGTTCTTGTAGTGGAGGCTTCCAGCAGAATTCGGTATCAATTCAAACGGCTGACCCCGTCTTCGTCGATTTGAGACGACGTGCCAGTCCGGGGGCGGTTCGATGTGCGACTTGAGGGTGTGGTCGAGTTCTTTGGTTCACACAATCCTGCCAACAGTTTGGTGGGACTTCGAAGACTTGTCCCACCCTACGTGGTTCGAACGGAATCCAAACGCAAAATCGGAAAACCGGAATTATCCTGCGAATCGTGCAAACTTACCGGAAACCGTAAGGTTTTTGACCGTCCGCGATGGAATCGCCGCTGCATGAACCGGAGTAAAACCGATTCATGAATTTAGCTTACGTCTTCCCGCTCAGACGCTCATTTTTCGTTGAAATTTCAACAGACAGAATTCGTTCGCACTCCATTCAACTCTCTGGTACGCCTTCGACCATGACTGAAACACCAGCCCGATTCGACGTTTCTCGATCCTTCTGTGTCATGCTGCATGACGTCGCTCCCATCTATGCCGAACATGTGGCGACGTTCACAAAATCGATGTCGCCACTGATTGGGAATGTGATGTCAGCGGCGGTCGTCCCTTGTTGGGCAGGGGTGCCATTGGCGGACAAGGATCGTCCGTTCCTGGATCGTGTACGTGATGAATACGCCAACATTCAGTTGCATGGCTATGAACACTTCCGACCGACTGGTGGTGGGCTGGTGTCGAAGATCGCCGACGGGAAAGATGAACTGAACGGTCTTGACCCGGCTGAAACGGACCGCCGACTTGAGGCCGGGCAAGAGATCTTCACTCGTTGGCTGGGCAGGCCTGCTCGTGGTTTTATCGCTCCCACTTATAAGATTGGCTGCGCGACACCCGATCGGCTTGCTCGGTTTGGCATTCATTACACGGTCGGGTATGGGAAGGTGACATCGTCAACTGGAGAACAACTCCCGCTGGCCTCATGGGTCTGGGACGTTTCGCCAATCCGACTGCTCTGCCGTGCGGGATACCGGTTAGGCGAATTTCAGTATCGATTCTTCAAACGGGCACTCCCCTGTGTTGTGCTGCATCCTTTAGATCTGGAGCGAGGGTTTCTGCCCCAGATCGAAAAGACCGTGAAAAAATTGCTCAACGCTGGAAGAACACCAGTACTGCCCGAATCTATCGGATTTGGGGTTCAGAAGTGACAGGTTGAGGCATAACCAGTTGTCCCGCGACAAATGTGGCCCCTCGCCATTGGGTCTTAGCGAGTCCCGCATGTGACAACAATGCCCGCGTCGTCGCTGCCATGACGAAGATTCGTCCCAGTGGTGCCAGGAGTGCTGCCAGTACCGGAGCGCCCACCATCTGGAACATGACCATGTCCAGCGTGCATCTCAAGCTGAACGCGATTAAGAATCCCAGACCTGCTCCGTGCGTCAACCATTCGAAACTTCCTGTTCGGTATGCGTCTGAAAGACCAAATAGTACCCCCCCTAGAGGTAAGGCAAACAGAATCGACATTCTGACCACGGTAACCATCAATTGCACTGGGTTAAGCGTTCCCTTGAAAATGCGACTCCAACCATTCCACGAATCGCGTACGGTTTGATAGGCCTCCGTTTGATAGAACCCTTTCCCTTTTCCAACACCGACTCGCAACCCGGATCGTTTCGCGAGACGTGCCACCTGCAAGTCTTCACTGATTTGAGTCCGAACGGCACCCCAGCCACCGATTCGTTCGAATGGTTCGCGTTTGACAAGAATGAATGCGCCGTTTGCAAACGCATCCGGCCAACGAGGGTCTTCGATTCGTTCGGGGCGTAACCAGGCAACCAACGCTTCCGAACAACAGGGAACCACGACACACTCACGCAGCGACGTCATCGTGTACCGAGCAGCCAGCGTGAAGAAATCCAGGTTGCGCCGAAATAATTCCGTGACCGTGGTTCGCAAGGCGGATGGATCTTCAAAAACGCAATCGGCGTCTGTGAAACAAATGACACTTCCCGACGCGACGGTTTGTCCCAGAGTCAACGCGTTCGGTTTACCAAACCACCCCGTCGGCAAGCTTGTAACATGCATGACCCGCAGCCGATCTCCAAATTCAACGGCCAGTCGATCCAGGATTGACGCAGTATCGTCGGTGCTGCGGTCATTGACGGCAACGACCTCAAGTCCAGGATAGTCCTGCCGGAACAGCGAACGAATACAGGATTCAATACAGTCCGTTTCATTTCGAGCAGCGACAATCACACTCAGCTTGGGATAGTCGCTGAGCCCTGATTGATTGCCCAATGGCTTTAGTGTGGACTGTTGCAGACAGGCTCGAATAAAGACGACGATAATGGCAATCCATGCCACGGCAATCATCCAGGCGAGGACGGTCAACGCGTCAAGTTCAATCGGGTACATTTCGCGAATTCCTTCGGTTTGTATCGAACACCTCGCACGTTCGAGGTATGGCGACGAAAACCTAGGTCGCGGCAGAAGCAAGGCAAATCTTTAGGGAAATCCCTAAGACTTTCTCCAAATTCTCAAGTGCAGCCTACGGACCTTGCCGGTTATTCCGCTTTTAACGCCCGGCACAGCCGGTTCATCCCGGCACAGCCGGTTCATGCGCGTCGGACGACGGGTTCAGAATAGGGACATCGTTCGCGCGTTGCTCGGCACAGCCGGTTCATGCGCGTCGTACGACGGGTTCAGAATAGGGACATCGTTCGCGCGTTGCCCGGCACAGCCGGTTCATGCGCGTCGGACGACGGGTTC
>CAILLA010000091.1 GCA_903834925.1 uncultured Schlesneria sp. | reverse complement strand
TAAGCTCATGCCCGGCTAAACTCAAAACTGACACCGCCGAATCTCGCCAATCCACTAACAAACGCAATCAAATTGATGAAATCGCGTTTTTTGGAAAACATCGCTTCGGCCACAAATAATATTATCACGACAGTCCCCCTGTGGCGGTGGTTAACGGGCCTTTGCATCAGTACGAGTCACCATTCAACGATACGATTTGCCGCAAATTCTTAGGACAAAGGCCCGTTTACCACCCCCGCAGGGGAGGTGGGGTTTCGATTTCGTTCGTTCAATTTGCGTCAAAATCCAGAAAAGTCAGAAAGCTCGAGCAAGATTCTCCGCCGGTCGTTGTGGTATCTGTATCAGGCTGATTTGAAACTCAAGAAACACGAACCCGTAGCTGCGGCTTCCAGCCGCAGATTTAAAAAATGCGTGGAGGCTGGAAGCCTCCACTGCGAAAATTGACGTTCACTCGCAATTCATGACCTCACAAAATCCAACGAAAGACGGAAATGACACCGGTCCCCGAAACTCGGGCGAGTTTGCTGCTGAGACTTCGCGATCCGCGAGATCGATCGGCGTGGGACCAGTTTCTGCAAATCTATCAGCCACTGATCTTTCGACTTGCATGTCGGCGAGGCGTGCAGGACGCCGACGCGCGTGAGGTGACTCAAGATGTACTGATGTCCGTGGCCGGTGCGATCGGACGCTGGGAAACTGATCCCGACCGGGGTTCGTTTCGTGGCTGGCTGTCGACGATTACTCGAAATCTGGTGGTGAATTACCTCATCCGTCAGTCGCGGCATCCGCGTGGAAGTGGCGATAGTGATCTGAAACGTTGGTTGGACGAACGGCCTGATCCACATACTGAAGAGTCTGTGTTTTACGACCGGGAAGAAGAACGTCAGATTTTTCGCTGGGCGGCCGAGCAAATCCGCGCGGAATTTCATGAGACGACCTGGAACGCGTTCTGGCAGACAGCCGTCGAAGGCCGCGAGTCGGCGGTGGTCGCCAAGGAGTTGGGCGTGGTCATTGGAGTGATTTACGTCTCCCGCAGTCGGGTGATGAAGCGGCTGCGCGAACAAGTGATGTCGGTACGCAAAGATTGAATTGAGAACAGAAACATGTCATCCCTTTCCCATTGTGATCGCGATCGTCTACGACAACTGCTGGACGGCGAACTTGAACCGTCGGTCGAGACTGACGTCACTCAGCACATCGGGACGTGTGAGGTCTGTCGACGGCAATTGGAATCGTTCGCGGCAGATGAAAGCTGGTGGCAGGGGACTCGCGAAGCACTTTCTGGCGCATCGGATTCGAATGGGGTCTGGTCACTCAACGAACCAGCGGAGAATTCGCCGCCGAATATTCCGCTCGATTTTCTCTCGCCGTCCGACAACCCCGCGATGCTCGGCCGACTGGGGGAATTTGAGATTCTCGAATGGATCGGCTGCGGCGGAATGGGGATTGTCCTAAAAGGGTATGATCACGAATTGAATCGTTATGTAGCGGTGAAAGTGTTGCATCCACATTGTGCGACAAGTGCGGCAGCAAGACGCCGGTTCGCTCGGGAAGCTCAAGCGGCAGCGGCGGTCGTTCATCAGCATGTTGTGGCGATCTACGCGGTAGACGGACAGCATCATCCCCCCTACCTGGTGATGCCGTTCGTCCCTGGTGAATCGCTGCAACAGCGGTTGAGCCGAAAGGGAGCGTTTGACGTGGTTGATGTTTTGCGGATCGGGCAGCAGGTTGCCGAAGGGCTCGCAGCGGCACATGCTCAAGGCCTGGTTCATCGGGACATCAAGCCGGGAAATATTCTGCTCGAACGAAACGTCGAACGGGTGTTGTTGACCGATTTTGGACTCGCCCGCGCCGCGGACGACGCTAGTTTAACGCAAAGTGGCGTCATTGCTGGGACACCTCAGTTCATGTCGCCAGAGCAGGCGCATGGCGAGCAGATCGATCATCGTACCGATCTGTTCAGCCTGGGAACCGTCTTGTATACGCTGCTTGCAGGACATTCGCCCTTCCGAGCGGAAACCACAATGGGCGTGCTTCGCCGAGTTTGTGAAGACACGCCGCGCCCGCTTCGTGAAATTAACCCCAATGTTCCTGTCTGGCTGGAAGCATTCATTGAAAAGCTGTACGCGAAACAGCCATCACAGCGATTCGACAATGCCCAAACCGTGGCTGAACAGTTAAAGGGTTGCCTCGCCCACGTTCAGGAACCAACACTCGTTCCACTTCCAAGCCAGGTCGCCGAGTTGACAAAACATCGTAAACGAAAAAATCAACGTGCTTCCCGGCCTTCAATTGCTATCGGAATTGCCGCGATCGGCCTGCTGATCCTGGCGTCAGGAGTTTGGGCGATCACACAGTCGTCAGGATTAAAAACGAATCGATTGAATTCCGATTCGTATGCCGGCCAGGTTCCAACAGAAGTCGCCGTTTGGGATGACGAATTCCAACAAAAAACCACCGAAATCGACCGCAGTCTTAAGAGGCTGGAAACGCAATCAATCGATGAATTCTGACAACAAAACAAACAGTATTTTGGCAAATGCGGTAGGTCCCATAGGTCGTATATGTCCCATAAGTCCCATTTCTTCTGTCTTTCATCCAACAAAAAGAATGGAATCAAATGTCCATAAAAATAATCGTACGCGGATATGCGATCGCCATCGGATTAATTCTGATGACAGCCATCACCATCCACATGGCGGTTTCATTGGTGGAACGCAATCCTTGGGTAACGCTATTCAATGGTCCCGGTGCAGCGCCGCAGGAAGTCGCGCCAAGCTACCACCCCAATGGCAACGAACCGAACGCGACGCGGGTTCAAGTCACTGAACGGTCTGTGCCGCTTGACATCAAAGATCAACTGTCGGCATCCGACCAACAGGACGCGGAATTCGATCGCCTCGCAAAACAACTCGCCTTGAAATTCCGCACCGCGAATTCGACGGAGCAAGCGAAACTGCGCCAGGAACTGGAAGCGCTCTGCGAAGAGCATTTCCAGTATCGGCAGAAGCAACGCAAGTGGGAAATTGAACAATTAAGCAACCGTGTTGATTTGCTGCGACTGACGCAGGTCACCCGCCAGGCAAATACGGCTGAAGTCCTGAAACGTCGATTGAACGAACTGCTAGATCCAGACACGAATTTGCAGTGGGACCCGTCCAACACGAAAGAGGAACGAATTTCGACCCAGAGCGAAACCAGAGATCAAGCCCGTGAAATGAACATCGGTTCCGATCCAAAGTCCACCACAGCAAATGAACCCAAACCTGTCGATCCAGCACTCGTCGTCGAAAAGACGTTCGATGGGACACCGTATTCAAGCTGGCTGAAGATGCTGGAGACGGAACGGAAGCCAGAAAAGCTGGCAACAGTGATGGAAGCCTGTTCGCGACTGGCAGATCCCCGCGATGAACACGCCATCGCTCGGAGGATCTTTCTGGCTGCGGCATTGTTTGAAAAAACCAGCAGTTGGACTGATCAGCAACTCGTCTGGAATGCTGGCTGGGAATCGCTGCAACGGCTTCCAGAAGACGTCATTTCCGAGGAACTGATTGTCGCGCTTCAGGACGATGTTTCCTACAAATCTGGCCGCGAATTCCAAGGGATGCTGATTGTTCAGAAGGTCCCAAATGCGTTTGAGCAATTTCCCAAAGACCGCACCGACGTTCTTATCGCAGCATTGGTGGTTGCCATTCAAAAGAACGGTAAAGGAACAGCATCATTATTAGCTGGGGCAAGTATCGTTTGGAGAAATTCAAAACGCCCGTTGAGTGATTTTGAATCCTTGCAACCTTTGATGATGAAGGCTGTGGAAGATGGACCAATCATTGAAATCCGCGGCGCCAACGAGTTCATCGACGTCGAGTGGAGGATCACTGTCTCGAATCTCATACAGGGTGCTCCGGAAACTCCAGATCTTGCGGTGAAGCTGATGAAGCATGCTGACAAGAGTACTGTCGTCATCGAATTGATCGGGAAAATAGGACAATACGCTGAACCTGCGGTCCCACTGCTTGTCGATTTGTTCCTTGAGGAATGGAAGCTGGTTGAGGCAGAACGTCGGGATGACGCCATTCACGGCGTTCAGCAGCGGTCTGATGAAATGAACAATCGCCGCTACAATCGACGCTGTCGAATCATTCAGACAATTGGTGAAATTGGTCGCGGTCAGAACGGGTATGCATTGTTAAGGCAGCTCAGTTTGATCGCTCCGCCAAAAAGAGGACGCGATGCTTTCGACGGTCAATTCTATGGATTGGTGGAGGAAGCATTGGCCAAATGCACCCCCGTCCCCCAATTGGAACCAAAGCGTCAACTCTTGAGTGATTTTACGTTAATCACAGGTCGATGGAGATTACAGACCTTGATCCCTGGGAGACTGGAAAAAAACCTCGTTGCCGAAATCACGACAAATTACATCGGGCTTTTTGATCCTTCTGATGGTTTGGTTCGCGACGAATATCGCTTCCAGCTTGATGCGACAAAAACACCGAAACAAATCTCAATGTTCAAACAGCAGGTGGTCGACGATCAGCCTTCCGAAATACCGGCAACACGTAGCGAAGGGATTTACGAACTGACCGAAACAACGTTAAGAATTCAATTGAACCAACCAGGCCAACCGCGACGGACGGAACTTGTCAACGACAAAACGAAACTACCTGAGGGAGATTGCCTGCTGGAATTCGACCGCCCCTTAGCTTCGCGGGTCACGCAGTCAACGACAGCAACACCATCCGTCGATCCCATACCCGTTGTCGATCCCATACCCGTTGTCGACCCCGCACCCATCGCCGAAAAGACGTTCGACGGAGTACCTTATTCAAACTGGCTGAAGATGCTTGAGACGGAACGAAAGCCCGAGAAGTTGGCGACCGGCATGGAAGCCTGTTCGCGACTGGCCGATCCCCGCGATGAACACCGGATCGCACGTGGGATCTTTCTGGCTGCGGCTTTGTTTGAATCCAGCGACGAGAAAGAACAGCAATTCGTCTGGAATGCCGGCTGGACTGCCCTGAAACGACTTCCTGCCGAAGTGATTGCCGAGGAACTGATCGTTGCGCTTCAGGACGACGTTTCTTTCAAAGCTGGACGAGAGTTTCAAGGGAAACTCATTGCTCAAAAGGTCTCGAATGCGTTCGAGTCATTTCCCAAAGACCGTACGGAAGTTCTCATCGCAGAATTGGTGAAGGTCATTCAAACAAATGTCAAAGGAACAGGATGGTTACTGGCTGGCGCGAGCAACGTCTGGCGAAATTCAAAACGCGCGCTGAGTGATTTTGAATCCTTGCAAACGCAGGTCTTCTACGCCGTGGACGGCGGACCAGTCGTCACAGTAAGCGGCATGAGTGACAATATTGCCACTGCGTGGAGGATCATCGTCTCGAATCTCATAAAAGGTGCTCCCGAAACTCCCGATCTTGCCGTGAGACTGATGAAGCATGCTAGCAAAAGTTCCGAAGTTGTCGAATTAATTGGAAAGCTAGGGCCTCATGGTGAACCTGCCGTTCCGCTGCTTGTCGAATTGTTCCTTGAGGAATGGAAGCTAGTTGAAGCAGAACGTCGGGATGAGGCCAATCGCGTCGACCGCCAGCGGTCTCAAGATGAGATCTTTCGTCACCATTTTCGACGCTGTCAAATCATTCAGACCATCGGCGAAATCGGTCGAGGGAAGAACGGATACGCTCTGTTAAGGCAGCTCATACTCATCGCTCCGCCAAAAAACGATCGAGATGCTCAATTCGATGGACAACTCTATGGGCGGGTCGATGACGCCTTAGCCAAGGTCGCTCCCGAACCCCAATCGGAACCAAAGCCCGGTCTCTTGAGCGATTTTAGTTTAATCACAGGTCGATGGAGATTTCAGTCGATGAGCCCTGGAGAAGCTCCCAAAGGTGCCACGGCCGAGTTCAAAAGAAGTTACATGCAGCTTGAAGAACGCGACGGTACTGACTTTCGGTTTGAAAGGAATTCACAAGGGTTTGCCGGATTTCGTTTTGAACTCGATGATACAAAAAGCCCAAAACAAATCTCATTGTTCAAGTATCAACCGGAATCCGCCAATCGACGCGCCGGGACCGATGCTCCGCTAACTGAAATGCCAGAAACGCGCATGGAGGGAATCTACGAACTGACCGAGACGACATTAAGAATTCAACTGAACGAACCAAGTCAGCCACGACCAACAGAACTGGTCACCGACAAAGCCAATCGCCCCAAGAGACAATACCTGCTGGAATTCGACCGCTCGTTCGATGAGAAGTTGACGAAGGCAGCGCAAACGCCCTGAAGGCCTGTTAACGCGGTGCTGACACGAGGTGTCACTGCATCGGACTTCTTCAGGATTGAAACTTGACAGATAGAGTCAAGTTTCAGGATTTCTTCCATAGTAGCCATCATCGCTCCGCGTGATGAGCATGCGTCGGAAGCGATTCAAGCGTTGCCTCAGCATCGGGACAGATACATCATTTGAATTCCTGATTTGAAAAAATGATGTTTGGTATTCGTCTGGTTCTCGAACAATGCTCATCACGCGGAGCGATGATGGCTACTTTGGTCTGAGGCAAAGCCTATCTGGAGTCTTCTCCGACGCAGTTTTTGGCTTGTATTATCAAGCTGAAAAAGCACTGCGTGACCGAGTACGGTCATGCAGTGGCACAAGTTGTTATCAATCACCCCTGATCGCCGTAAATCAACGCGTCCGATGACATCCGCATGAAATCAAGAATTCATCGCAAAGTCGCAAAGAATACAAAAGTCGATAACCTCATCGACTCTTCACTTTGGGTCCTTGCGCCCTGGCACCTTTGCGTTAAGAATTTTCTGATGAGCGTACATTAGTGAGGATTAGCGTTTCAAACGTCTTCCTCTTCTTCTTGAGCTCCCCGGCCAAGTTGCGTTTGCACCATTGGCAGCTTATTGCCCGACTTCAGACGCTAGGGCAAAGGCCCGATAACCACCCCCGTAGAGGGGGTGGGGTTGCGAATGCGTTAGGCAAAAAGCTTGTGGATTACGTTTCCTTCGATATCCGTCAGGCGGAAGTCTCGACCTGCATAACGATACGTCAGACGTTCGTGATTTAGGCCGAGTAGATGCAGGATCGAGGCGTGCAGGTCGTGGATATGTACTTTGTCCTCGGCGGCGTAGAAACCGTAGTCGTCGGTTGTTCCATAACGGAAACCGGGTTTTACCCCGCCTCCGGCCAGCCACATCGTGAACCCTTCGGGATTATGATCGCGCCCGTTGGTTCCTTCGACGGTCGGGGTCCGGCCGAATTCACCTCCCCACCACACCAGCGTGTCGTCCAGCAGGCCACGCGCTTTCAGATCGCAAAGCAGACCTGCGATCGGCTTATCGACCTCGCGGGCATTTTTCTCGTGTCCGTTCTTCAAGTCAGAATGTTGATCCCATTGAACCTTGCTGTCGCTGTGAGTGACCTGAATGAACCGAACACCTCGTTCGGCGAAGCGACGAGCCATTAGGCACATCCGACCGAAGTTGGCGTTGACGGGGTCATCCATCCCGTAGAGCTGCCTCGTGGCGGCAGATTCGTCTGATAGATCTTCAACCAGTGGCATCGCAGTCTGCATGCGAAAGGCCAGTTCGAAGGAATTGATGCGTGCTTCGAGCGATGGGTCGGGGCCGCTGACCGCCTGATGTTCGCGGTTCATCGCTTTCAGGCGTTCGAGCTCCAGTCGCTGTACCGCTTTCGGCAGATTGGAGTTGCTGATGTAACGGATCTTCGCCTGATCCGACGGAACGCTTGCATTACCAATTGGGGTTCCTTGATACGCCGCCGGGAGGAATGCTGAACCCCAATTATTGATTCCACCATGCGCCAGTGTCGGGCAGATCGTGACGAATGCGGGGAGATTGGCGTTATCGGTTCCCAACCCGTAGCTGACCCATGACCCGATACTGGGACGCACAAAGCTGTCGCTGCCGGTGTGAAGCTTCAGGACCGCTCCACCATGAGCCGGATTGGTTCCATGAACGGAATGCACAAAACAAATGTTATCCACGCATCGGGCCAGATGGGGAAACAGTTCGCTGACATAAGCACCGCTTTCTCCATGCTGCTGGAATTTCCAGGGAGATTTCAGCAAATTCCCGGTCGGAGCAAACTGGACCCGCGGCTTGGCAAACGGAAGCGGTTTTCCGTCGTCTCGATCCAACAACGGTTTCGGGTCGAAGGTGTCGAGGTGTGATGGCCCACCCTTCATGAACAGGAAGATGACTCGCTTGGCCCTGGCAATCAGTTGCGGCACTTTGGGGTCGAGTGGATCTATTCTCGCAGAGTCTGCACGGGATTCGTCGGCCAGCATCGACGCCAACGCCAATGAACCAAAACCTACGGCAGACCGCTGCAGCAGTTTCCGACGTGAGAAGGGAGTCGGCAAGTTGATGCTTTCGTCAGATATCATCGCGTTGGCCTCAACTCACTTCACATAGATAAATTCGTTGGAACTGACGATCACGTGACACAAACTGTTCCAGCATTGTCGTTGCTGCTGTTCAGGCGACGCGTTCGTCGCTTGGAATGCGCGAGCGACGTCACTCAAGTAGGTCTTCGAAGCGGCAATCTCGTGAGCGGTTGGTTGGCGTCCATACGCTCGTAGATAGGCCAGTTCAATTCGTTCTTCGTCGCTTTTCAGTCGCTCGCTCCAAATCAGTGCGGTGAAGTTGGCAGTGCATCGCTCGACGAATTCACTGTTCATCATCATGAGTGCTTGCGGCGCGATCGTTGTTGTCGGTCGGTCGCCATTCGGAACGGCGGCGTCAGGATAGTCGAGCAACTGAAACACATCGTAGACATTGTTACGGACGACAGGGAGATAGATTGACCGACGGTTCGAACGATAGTCGGTTAAGTCTTTTGATGTATGGTCGAAAAAGTAAGCTCGGTTCTTGACCGTCAGCAGGGATTGACCCAGCGTCCGATCAAGTCCGTCACCGACGGCAATCAACGAGTCACGAATGGCTTCCGCTTCCAACCGATGCAGTTCCGCTCGACCAAACAGTCGATTTTCGGGATCGGTTTCCATCTGGTTCGAGGCGTCTTTCCCCAGGTCGCTGTCGAGTTGATACACACTCGATTGCATCAGTTGGCGATGCAGCCCTTTGATCGACCAGCTCTGTCGCATGAAATTCCGTGCGAGACCGTCGAGCAGTTCCGGATGAGTTGGCTGTTCCCCCAGCAAACCGAAATTGTCGATGGAACGAACTAGTCCTTTGCCGAAATGCCATCGCCAAACGCGATTCACAAACACTCGACTGGTGAGAGGATGATTTGGATCATTCAGCCACCGAGCCAGTTCGATCCGACCACTCTGGTGAGAATCGAATTTCGGTTCCGATAGGCCGGCCAAGACGTGTGGGACTCGACGTGGAACGACGTCACCCAGTTTCAGCGGGTTTCCACGAATGTGAATAGCGATATCGACAACCGCATCTTCCGTCGCACCCATGGCAGAAGGCAACTCAGGTGCGGTTCGTTCCAGTTGAGCCAATTCATCGCGAAGACGTTTGAGTTGAGTTTTAGTTTCGTCTGGGTACTTGGGTTCCAATTGAGCTGACGTCGCAGGGTTATCGCTCCCTGGCAAAGTCGATTTAACCGCCGCGTCACCCTTTTCCACCACCCCCTGGATAACCTGTTTCAACTGGGCGACCTGCGAGTCGTAACTCGCTTTACGTGACTGAGCCTCAGCCGATGGCAGCGGGTTTTCGTACCAGCGAGCGACCTTCTTGAAGTGTTCCATCGTCCGTGTACTTTTAAAAATCCCCGCCAGCCCGTAGTAGTCTGACGTATCGATCGGATCGAACTTATGATCGTGGCAGCGTGCACACCCCAGCGTCAGCCCCATCATCGCCCGACCAACGGTATCGATCTGTTCGTCGATGATGTCCATCTGCATTTTGGTCTCATCAACCTCAGCCAGGACTTTGGGTCCGATTGCCAGGAAACCCGTGGCAATCAGATGTCGACAGCGAGTTTCATCGCTATCTGCCGGTAACAAATCGCCAGCGAGTTGTTCGGTGAGAAATTGGTCATACGGTAGATCCTGATTAAGCGACGAGACGACATAGTCCCGATATCGCCAGGCGTTTCCGTGAGCGACGTTTTCATCCAGCCCGTTCGAATCAGCATACCGGGCGACGTCGAGCCAGTGCCGACCCCAGCGTTCACCGTAACTCGGGGAGGCCAATAACCGATCGATCAGCCGGGCATACGCATCAGGCCGGTCATCGGCAAGGAATTCAACGATCTCTTGGGGTGTCGGTGGCAAGCCTGTCAGATCGAACGTCGAACGGCGAATCAGCGTTCGAGGGCTGGCACGTTCTGTCGGAGCGACCTTGGCCTGTTCGAGCTTTGCCAGAACGTATTGATCCCAGGGACCACTTGCCCACGAGGTGTTGTGCGTCTGGGGAACGGTCGGCTGAATCACAGGCCGAAACGACCAATGATCAGGATCGCGGTGCCTAGGTTTGGATGGTCCTCCGGTGTGAGGAAACGGAGCACCCATCTCGACCCACCGGACCAGATCAGCAACCTGTTGTTCGGAAAGAGCTTCCTTAGGTGGCATTTTCAAATCATCGTCAGTCCGTCGAATCGCTTTGACGATCAGACTTTCGTCCGGCTTACCAGGGACAATGGCCGGGCCAGTCTCACCACCCTTGAGAACGGCATCGCGAGAATCTAGTCGCAGTGTCCCCCACTGCTTATCCGGCCCGTGACAGGCCTGACATTTCTCAACCAGCAGCGGTCGAATCGACGTTTCAAAGAAACGGAGCTGTTCGGCATTCAGCCCGTCGTCCGCCGAGGCATTCGACAGACAGACGATACTCGCGACGATAAAACACATTCCGTTCAAACAGACCGATCGCATCTTCAGACCTCTGAATCAATCCAGCCGGGTTGCACGCAGCACCAATGATTTCGCAAAATCACATCAACGAAGCCCGATGATATTCAGATTGTCTAGCGGATGGTCACGAAACGCAAACACAGAGGGTAAGCGGCCTTCGCATCCATTTCGGTAGAATTGGCTGGAACAGATTTATGGTTGCCAGTCAAGAATCGGATCACGGAATATCCATCGTAAGCAATTGAACCAGGATCTGGATCAACCCGGTTGCCCCCTTCGCAATCGAAATCATTCGATGGAAACGTATTTGAACCGCTTTGCTGATTGCAATGATGGAAGTACGTGGGGGCAATTGAGAATTGGCCACATATGATTGAAACGGAGTTACTGCTGCAAATTCAAAAAGTTCGCCCAATCCTCGGACTTGTTGGTCGATTTTTGCAGCCTGCATTTCGGCCGCGGCTGCGGCACATCGCAATGATTCCTGATTTGTCCGACCTTGATCACGTGCAGCAAGGAATGTTCCAAGCACTATATCGCCACTTGTGATACCACCCCCGGGCCGATGGGATCGGAATGCTGGCTGATGGTGCCATTCACTATCCAGGAACGCGGTGATGCCACGTTTACCATCGAATACGATGACTTGTCCGACACCCGCATCGCGCAAGAAATTGACCCCCGACGCAACGTCGCCCTGAATTCCAGTTAGCAGCTCCAGGTTTCTGGCAGTGAGCTGTAGAATGCTGCATTCCTTGGCAAGAACAAGTGTTGTTTCACGGTCTTCGCATTGGTCACGTGAAAGTAACAGGCACGATTCTTGATGATTTGATGTCATGAATTGAAGAAGAAACGGTGCTTGTTTCGCAGTCAATTCTGCAAATACCAAACGTTTCGATCGACGCAGCCAAAGTTCGATGTTGGCGAATGCCGCGGCATCGGCACTTCCTAAACGGCTCGTCGATGCCGTTGTTGCGCTCCTGGATGCTTCGTTGAGTACGGTATCTGATATCTGCTTCGTCGTTGCCGTTCGCTGTCGTTCTGGCAACTCGCTGTTGTTTGAAAAATCCTCGACCAAATCCTCGGCAGCAACGTCAACTGAAATTAGCCCTGTGATAAACGAAGTTCCACCTGCATTTTCATAGGCTTGTGCTGAATTCGAAGCAGCCCCCCCGAGCGAAACAAACATGTCTTGATCATCATTTGTGTACTGAGATTCAGAATTCGTTTTATGAGCCCGAAACGCAATGCTCATTCGTTCCCGTCCCAGAAATATCGTGTTCAATTTTCCTTGTGGGGTCATCATGGTCTCCTTGAAAACTAAGATTTAAGGAATCACTCCCGTTCCGATTGCCAGCAACGTTAAAGTATCGCATGCCAAATCGACGCCAATTTCACGCAGTTGTTCATTGAACTTGATTGATTTCTTGGCATGATTGCATTCCCTTGCCATCGATAAGAAAGGCAAACGAAGAGCGCGCACGGCGGCTTTTTTAGATTGATTTCGTCGAATTCAAAAAAGAATCGCTTATGATTTGCTGCTTCTTTTGCTTGACATCGTTCAAACCGAGAATCATCATGAATTCTCCTGTCTGTTCTTTTTCGCGTTGAATGTGCTGCTTTTATCCACGTAAATGAATTCGCAAATGTTATTCGGGATTCATACGATCGCCTGGGGTGAACGAGTCGATCTCGACACGATGCTGTCGGAGATCAAAGAGGCGGGATATCAAGGGGCCGAGTTATTTCAGCATCCAGACGTGTTTTCCGGTGGAATTGACGCTGTCGTGCGAGCATTCCAACGTCATGATCTTACGCTCATTGGAACCTGTGCTGGATCGTTTCGCGAAAGGATTGATCTCGTCCGCGAATACTCCAAAATGCATGCGAAGCCAATTAATGATCCTACGACTCCGTATATCTATATCGACGAATGGTACCCGGGCTTGGCAGAAAAGGCTCTTCAAGATGGATTTCGATTGGCACTTCATCCGCATATGTATATGGCGGTTCAAACATTGAAAGAGGCGGATGATTTCCTCACGAAACATCCGCGATTGTTGTTCTTGCCCGATACAGCTCACCTGACCATTGCCGGAGAAGATTCTCCAAGAAGAAACGATTCCCAACTAAAAGGTGATTCGACGGGGCTGGTGGCTGCGATCCGCACTCGATGGTCCCGGCTTGCTGCAGTTCATCTCAAAGACTGGTGCGAGGAGGTCGGTTGGAGCTACCAATTTTACGGCGACGGTTTCTGTCCATTTGGGCAAGGAAACGTCCGGTTAAAGGAAGTCATCGAATTACTTTGGAGGAAGCAATATCGAGGGTGGATCGTCGTCGAGCATGATCGGGCAGAAAACCCAAAAGAACTCGCCGGCGAACGTCTCAATTGGATACTGCCACATCTTCCGCCGAGTTACCAGCCGAAAGCAATGGGGACAGAACATGCCTGAATTCGTCCCTCACTTGAAACACTGGAACCTGGCGCTAACTAAACTTTCGCTATTGCTTTCCAAGCTAAATCCCGGTGAATGTCGGACTTCCGTAGAACTCTGCAACAAAATCCTTCAATTTGCCGTTGATCAGCCCAATTGGTGCTTTCTCGGACAGGCATGGTCGGTGGACCCGCGAAGTCGCAGGTTGATCTTGGTCGCTCAGTATTCTCGAATGCTCGCCACACCGGAATTTCCGGTAATTATCACGAGCGATGATACGCTGATTGGAGAGGCGGTTCAGACCAGGCAGCCCAAATTGTTCGCGATGCCGACCGAAGGGGGAAAGTTCGAGTTTCAAGAGCAATTGATCGGGACAGGGGTGAAGGATCTTCTCGCCGTTCCGATTCGAAACACCGGTAATCCGCATCAAGTCTTGTTTGTATTCGTGTTCTACCTGAAAGATCGACCAAGTCCACTTCAATTGGAAAAACTGGTCGATCTTTCAAGACAAGTGGCCGTCCAATTGCAAACCCACCTCCGTGAGCGAACGTACCGGCTTGCCACTCGCCTGTCGTGCAATCTCGTCAGCGACGAAGGACTCCGCTCAGACGAAGCCTATTCAAAACTCGGCAGTGCCATCGTTGATGCAATTGAGGCCGACATGGCAACGGTCTATATTCAAACATGGAATCAAAAAACCCTTGAACGGCGATGTACGATCTCTCGCACCGACCCAACGAGCTTAATCAAATCGGGAAATGAGGCGGTCGTCCCATTCGTTGTGAAAGATGTCTGGGAATCCAACAGAGAACTCTTGTTATGGCCACAATCGGGAACATTTCCCGTTAATAATGTGTTTGAGGATGATCGCCCGATTCCGTTCAGCGTCATGCTTGTTCCGATTCGAAACCTGAAGGGTGCTGCGGTCGGCGTCGTACGGTGCGTCAAAGAAAACCCCAGGAACGGACTCCCATTTACGTACGATGACGTTGCCATCGCATATGCCTTGGGTCACTCTTTTGGCCCGCCGCTCGAAATGCTTTTAAGTGCCACACAAACGGAGATTTCACTCAGCAAGTTGTGTCATGAATTGCGGATTCCCGTTTTTGCATTCGCTGCTGCCATCGAGCGAATGGAATCGGAATCGCTTCAAGACGACTACAAATTTCGTCATGCTTACTACGAAGATGTCCATATTTTTGTTGACATGATGAATCGATTGTTAACCGAAGTCGAATTCATCCGCAAGGGTTTCGACGGCATCAAGCTGGAATCGAAGCGAACCAATATTGGACGAAGTATCATTCATCCTGCAACGCGTCATATCGGGCCAGCTCTTCGAAAATACGGATTTCGGCCACACCAATTGAGATTCGATGGATTCGATGATCTCCCTTGGATTCGAGTCGATCAATCGATGATCTATCAAGTCGTCTTTAACATGGTCGAAAATGCCATCAAGTTCTATAAAGGTGCTCCTGAAAGTTTTCTATGCGAGATCAAGGCGGTGATCACACCCACGTGGTTTGAGATTATTTTTCGCGACAACGGCCCAGGAATCTCCGATTCGGATCGGGATCGAATCTTTGAATTCCAGGGCCGTGGTGCAAGTACGTCGGACATCGCAGGATCGGGGTTGGGGTTGTGGATCGCGGAGACGATTTCTAGAAAGCACGGCGGGACGTTAAGCCTTAAGAATTCGCGTAACCCGACGGAATTCCTGCTGAGATTGCCACGAAGTTTGCAGGCAGACCAAAAATGAATCATTTGTTTGCTCGTTAGAATTCCTTTATCAATAGAAGTGATCCGATGCCAAAAATTCTTTTCATCGACGATGATGTGTTTTCGCAGACAGACAATGGGAGAGAAACAACGGGCGACTATATGTGGTACTACCAGGAGGCGATTAGAGAGGTGCCTGGATACGAGGTGATGTCGGAATCGAGTACTGACGCCGCACTCAAAGCGATTCAAGAGAATACCTTTGACCTGATCGTTTTGGATATCATGATGGATCCCGGTGAATGCCTTAAAGACAACAGGGAAACTCGCGGCGGGCTTTGCACTGGTTTGGTTCTCGCTCGAAAAATCCACGACACGCATCCGTCGATGAAAATGATATTGTTGTCAAATGCCGTTGCACCCGAGGCACCCCAAAAAGGGATGGCTAACGAACTCGAAGCGGAGCAGATCGTATGCGAAGTCTTTTATAAGCCAAAAACATTGCCGTTTCATTTTCGTGATATTGTAATTGACACGATCAAAGGAGTTTGATGGTGATATCTGACGAAAACTCGAAAAGCGAACTTGAGGCTGTGAATCTCAATTGGAGAAAGGATTATCCTAAACTTCTCAAAGAGCGTACAGGCGGTGATGATTATCACGCAAAAAAACTGTTGGCCGAAAACGACGAATGGAATAAGCGTAATTCAAAGCTCATGAAACAACTTAAGAAGCCCCCGGAGGAATGGGAGCTCCTGTTGCAGCAGGCGATGACCGCTCATCCTGAATCAAGTCGACTGAATGCCGCCAACGCGAAATGGATCGAGGAACTACGCATCCACCCAATGAATGTTGCCAAGGCCGACAATGATTGGACTTGGCTCTCTTCCGTCTTGTCCAATCCAGAGAGTTTTGAAAAAGAAAAAATATCGAGTTATGCGAATCAGAATATTGCTATCTATCACCAGAGAATATGGAGCGCAGCAAACACTGCAGAGAAAGCTCGATCTGAGGCAATCAAGAGAATAGTCAGTGAAACGGGTGATCTGGTCAGTGAAGAAGATATTGTGGTCTACTTTCTCGGGTGAAAACGAGTAAAAAGGATTGACATGTTTTATGATTTTCAAGCACGACAAAAAATCCGCTTGTCGTACCACATCGCGATAAAGGGAAGGGCACAAACGCAACCATCGAAATTCTTGCACGTCGCAGGGAATCGATTGAGGGGATTCTGTAGACTTTGTGGCGATGGTGAGCCTTTTGTCTTTGATGTCGATACCGGTTCGCCATTTACGATCGTCCCTTACGACATTTCACAGCGTTGTGCCTTGAATGAGATGACAAATGCTAGGAGTGAATGGTATCAGAGAAGTGAAAATGGCACCGAAGCATTAGGACCATTGAAATCCGTTCCGTGGGGCGGTGTTGAAGTTTTAGGCGAGTTTCATTGGGTGACTTTAAATCTGTATGAATTCGACCATCATGAAATGGATGACCCTTTCTTACCATATCGAGTAATGGCATTTTGCCAAACTGAACAGAGCACTCCAAAGCTAACGTCAATTCTTCTCGGCTTAGGTGGCCACGGAATTGAACGCGGCGGGTTGTGCCTGAATCTCGCACGCGAATGTGATCCGCAGAACGGACGGCATGATGCGTGGTTGATTGGAGATGTGATTGAGCCGAGTCATGTCGTCTGAGCGTTCCATCTCGTTCCCGGAACGTTGTCTCTTGGCAATGTTTATCGCGTTTCGCTCGGATTCCGATTCGGCGACCGAATCGAATTTTGGACGTTGGATTCGAATCGCGAGTGAGGCCGGATTTCTGGATTTCGATCAGGTTGGCCTCGACTTTATCGTGATTCCCGTTCTGGGACTTCCTCCGAATTCACCCTACCGGAAAATTGCCGAAGATCGACTCCTCAACGAAGAATCCAGAGCAGGGAAAAAATTTGAGTCTGGACAAGCGTTACTCAATTTGGTGCCGCTTGTCCCGACGACGCTTTCTTGCTTAGAAGTTCACAAGCCAAAGCAGGACGATTTTCGCCGGAGTTCCATTTTAACTTCGGCACTCTTTCATTCGTATGGGCCGAGTGCCAGGATTTTTCTGTGCCGTTATTTTGGAATCAAGTCAACGGACACAATCTGCGAATTTGTTGACGCTTATGGTGATCCCAATATCGCAATCAAGATCAATCCGCTTTCCTTGATGAGCTGTGCGATTCGCGACGCACACCGATTGTACGTGCCAAACGGCCCAAGCTTACGATCAATTCTGTTTGGGCAGTTCTTCCGTGAAATCTTGACGCCATCACCGATCAGGGTGGCTGCTGAAAATTCCGTTCAACGAAAGTCTATTGCATCAGAACAAGGTCGAGATCACTTTGAAGACTCGTTCTTAAAAGCATGCCGTGATCGTGGATTGGATCTGGAGGATCGCATGTTGTTGTTCTCGATCATTTACGGCTATTTGAGTTGCACCGAAGTCGTCACATCAAACGTGATTGCGTGGGAAAATAAGTTCGCCAGCGACCGACCTTTGACGATTGACGAAACCGAAGAACGAATCCTCAAACTTTGGCAACAGGTCCTTTTTAACATTCAAATATAGCTGCTTCCCATTTTTCGGCAAGGAGTTACGGAAATTCTCAAAAATTCTGAAAAAACGTGCGTGAATCTCGTCCAAAGACGCCTTTATTATTATGCAAACACAAAAAGAGAACAGACTAAGAAGAAGCACGGAACGAAATTGTGACGCTCAACCTTGCAGATCGCTCGCTGGGAGACACGGAGAATGTCAGTCGCAGCCCACCTACAGGAAACCTTTTTAGGGATTCTCGTCAACGAAATTTCGATGCCACTATTGGTGAAGCCGGGTCTTTTAGGACTGGCTTCGCGGTGTTGTCGGGCGCGGCATCCAGAGATCCTGGAGGTCGCACATGGGCAATACAATGGCCAAGGTCAAGCCGTTTTAGAATTGCAAGAAAAACAGTTCGACGAGACTCCACGGGCTGATCGTTGGCGATATTGTCGGAAGTTGCAGGAAATTGTTCCAACGATCAACGTTTATCGAGCATTGCAAATGCTTGATGCGGACGGTTTGGCCTCGTTCATCACTGATGTTGATTGTCTTTTTCGTGAAGAAGCGTTGGAAGTGTTTCTAAAGGTCATTCGTCCTTATATCGTCAAATGCGCTGGAAAGACAATGCACGTGCGCGGAGAAGAGTCCATCAATGAAATTGTCGTGCGCGTGAACGTCCGTCTGTACCGATCTCTATGGGATGGGAATTATGAGGAAAATCGCCGCATTTTCGGTTTCATTCGCGAGACCACCCGGCAAGAGTCGCTTTGTTTATTCAAGGAAAATCGCCGTCGCAAGAAACTGGGAATCGTTCAAGTACAAGGGAATATACTCGATGGAATTGCAATCTCAGAGTTCGATCCCATGTCTGGTACAGCAATCGATTTGGAAGCGGTTCAAATCGTTTTGTCAGGGATGAACGAAAAGGACCGAATCCTATTGTGCTCAATCTACAAGGAAGGAAATTCAGTGACAGAAGTTGCGATTCGACTGGGATGGTCCGTGGATAAAGTGCGGAGAAAATTAGCGGCCGCATGTGAGACGTTTCGACAAAGGTGGCGTTCGAAATTCGGCGATCCGAATTGATCCGTTGTACGCGACTTTGCGTATTACACGTTAACAATTTGTCAATTAGCGTGCTTGGCACGGACACCAGCGGGGGAGGGCGAGATGAATATTCATTTGCAGATTCTCAATGATGATTCCAATGAATTGTGGGGTCAGGATCGATCGCCGTCTTGTCCTTCAACGCTTCGCCTGTTTGAGACTGGCGAATATAAGGGGCGGGGACTTCCATTACCGGAGAGGCTTGAGTCTGTTGAAAGACATGCGCGCAGTTGTCCCGTGTGTTGCTCGACATTGGATGGTGCATTATGGAGCGTTCGACGTGAGTTGCTTAATGACAAATCTGTCGCACCACCGGCCCCCTCGTTCTCAAGAATGAATGAGGGGGCTTTTCCCATTTCAGTGCCCGTCACAACAGTCGTTCCATCAACTCAGTCGTTGGTCGTTCCTTCGATCCTTAGAACGGGAGTCGATCAATCGCCAGTATCGTCAAACATCAAATATGAATGCGACATTCATTTGGGGCTTGAACATTTATCGGCATCGCGTGAAGAAATCACAAAAGATCGGTTTTTGTTTTGTGCGGGCAACATTCTTGTCGTTGTTGCGGATTGTTCGAATGAGGTCGCATCGAATGTTATTTTCAGAATTTCTTCAAGGGGCGTTTTTGAGCGAGATCAAAAGGGCACGCCACCGGTTGCTAACGATGGTTATTACGAACAGAAACTTGAAGATGGCGGCCATGTGCCGGTCTTCTGGAGACAGACTTCAAGTAAAATCGATGACATCGTCTTGGAAATACTTATCCCTAATCGGTCTTCTGAATTAAACCAGATGGCAACCGATTCGCTTGACGCGACCGCTCGTTTGTACCGATTGTCCTCCGCGATTTGGGAGAAATTGGGCATTCAAGCGGTTGCAGTCGTTCGCCATCCAGCGGACTTTTCTAAATCCCCGTAACGACGGACATTTTTCGTTAAAGATCGCGTCAATTCGTCCGTCTTTCAATGTTTGTCAATAAAGAACTCGCTCAGACATTTGGATTCCAGTACGCTTCGTCGCAACAATTTAAGTACGAGTTAATAGTCGTTGGCGAATTTCTGTTCCCGGAGTCGATGTTGGAGGTGTTGATTCAGTTCGCTCATCAATTCCTACTTGGCCGTTTCTCGCTCGAGCGTGAGGAAAATCATGTCACTGCCCGGTAGGGAAGCGAAATCGTCTGGACGTTCCTTTCCCGATGGTGCCACGCAAAACTTCAGCGAAGTGTCACCGACTTCGTAAATCCCCAAGGATTGTTTCCCAGCGTCATCACCCCTAACTGTCATGAAGTCGATGACCTTGGGGCTTTTGGTGGGATCAAGGCTGCTGGTTCCCTGGGCGACTTCTCGCCCGTCCACGTTAAGGCTCCATGAACCGTCTGCGCCGATAACGACTTTGAGTTTCCTGGCGTCGTCGTCCCCCGCCTTATTGCCGTTTGTTTCTAAGGCGACGACAGTCCATGTTCCTTCGATTCGCTGCCGGTCGTGCTTGATGCGGTCTTCTTTGTCTCGTTCAAATGACACTAGAATGTGTTCGCTGCCAGAGTTAGCAGAGAAATCCGCTGGCCGTGCTTTTCCGGGTGGAGCAAAACAGAGTTTGCGAGTGTTTTCGTTGAGTTCGTAAATCCCCAAGAACAGATCGTCTTTTCCGCCCCCTTCTGTGGGTCTGATGTCGATGGTCTTTGTTTTTTTCGTAGGGTCAATGATTGTCGTTCCCCGGCTGACTTCTTTGTCGTCGGAACGAAGACTCCATGCTCCATCAGAACCGTTGACCACAGTGAGCTTTCTGGCATCCGTTTCCGCCGCCTTGTTGCCGTTTACTTTCAAAGCAACAATTTTCCATGCCCCCTCGATCAGCTGGCGGTCCTTCTTGATCGCTAGATTCTTGGAGTCGTCGGCGGACACCATCGCACCGTTCGCGGAGAGAATGATTCCAACGAACATGCAACACAATAATGAATTCCTCATGATCACACTCCAGGGGATTTGGCCGAGCCGTTGTCGGTTATTAGCAAAAACGGAATCTTGAACAGTTGCATTAGTCGTTCCTCCAGTCCGGCAAACCTTTTTGCATCGCTTTGGTTGCCTTTTTGGCATCGAATTTCAACGGGTCAAACTTACCGAGCCAATTTTTCATATCGCTGTGGTCTTCGTGTTGGAGTCAGTCAACGCTTCCCGAAAGAACAGTCTGACCCGTTACTCTACGTTCTGCCACGAACAAAGTGAAAATCGTTTTTTTAACGGCCAATGGGTTGGTTTTTAAAGAACAGATCACGAAGATTGCGAGCTGCTTTACTCGCGATTCGTGGGGTCATACGATGCCCTCTCACCATTCGGTGACTTGATAAAAATCGACATCGTTACTCGTTGGGAAAGGCACAAGATCATGCGCATGCGAAATTGTTTCTTTGGGCTGGTTCGAGCGTTCGTCGTCGGAGCGGCAGTCTGGACTGCGGGTCAGTCCGGATTTGCAGCTGACGAATATGCCTATGACCTGGTTCATTCGTCCGTGACGTTCAAAGCACGGCATCTCGATATCAGCTGGATTCATGGACGTTTCAACGACGTCGACGGAAAATTCTCGATCGACCGTGAGCATCCTTCCAAATCAACATTCCATCTGGTGATCAAAACCGACAGTGTTGACACGGCGAACAAGGCCCGCGACGAGCATTTGCGCCAACCCGACTACTTCGACACAAAGCAGTTCCCTACGATCGAATTCAAAAGCACGAGCACGAAGGCTGTCGAGGGGGGCTACGAAGTCACCGGCGATTTCACGATGCACGGCGTGACCAAGAAAATTACGTTCGTCCTGAAGGGTGGCAAAGAGCACCAATTCAAGGACGTCAAACGAGTCGCTTTCTCGACCGAACTGACGCTGAAGCGCAGCGACTTCGGCTTCGACAAGAATGCCATCGGGCCGATCGGTGACGAGGCGATCATTCTGATCGATTGCGAAGGTATGCGTAAGTAACTGATGCCCGATCCAAAGCTCTATCTGCTGGCGATGGCGTCGTCCGTCATCGCCAGCTTATTGTTGGTACTGGTGACCTTGGCAGTGGCACGTCCTGCGAGTGCCACTCGGTTGAATATCGCATCGATCCTAGGGATCGGTTTCGGCCTTGTCGTCGGTTACAACGTGTTGTCGTTAAGATTGGCGTGGCCTCCTGCAAACGGCCTCGCCCGGTTGCTACTGATCATCGTTCCCTCAGCGATTGGAGTTGAACTGATCGCCGGGTTCCCGTACATCCCGCGATCGGTCGCCTGGTTGATGCGAATCTGTCTGGCTGCCGCAGCACCGCGAATTCTTCTACACGGTTCCGTTTACTTGAACGGCCCTGGCAGTGATCTGGACCGATGGCAGTCGGCTGCTCAGCTGGTTTTATGCAGCATCTTGTTGATCGGAGTGTGGCGACTGCTGACGTTGTTGTCCGAGCGTTCGCCAGGGATTTCGATTCCACTGGCTCTTGCCATGACAGCTCAGTCTGCGGGCCTGACGATCATGATGGCGGGTTATATCAAAGGGGGCGCCGCGACAATCCCGTTAGCGGCAGCGCTCGTAGGAACGACTGTCGCGACCGAGTTGATGAGGATGCGGACCCGACTTTTGGGGACGATCGGAATCGGAGTAGTCGGGTTATTCGGCATTCTGTTCATCGGCCGGTTTTTTGGCCGTCTTTCGACCGTCTGTGCGCTGACGCTGCTACTCGCCCCCCTCTTACTCTGGGTCACCGAAATGCCCATGCTGAGGCATCGAAAGTCGTGGCTTGTGGGATCACTCAGATTATTGCTGGTCGCAATTCCGCTGGCGGTAGTGCTGGTCCTGGCGAAACAAGACTTTTATCTCAAAATGGCTCCATTGTTGTGATGCTTAGTCGACAGGTGCCACAACCATTAGGTCAGCACTACGAGCTGCAAATGTGGAACTTGTTGGACCACACGTAGTCTAATAAATCCGCTTCCATCGTTTGAAAGCTCGAACGTCAGCTGGCGTCAGTGCGAACCATTCGTTTTTCAAACGCTGATCGGCAAATCGTCGATGCCAATATGTTTAAATGCCCACCGGGTCGTCAGTCTTGATGACGTGTATGGGGTCAAGCGGCAATGGAAGTTCAACAGCGATCTCGCCCTCCCGTCGCATTGGGTTGTACGTCCTGCCGATCTTGTACTCGCGGCGCGAGCCATGCTTTAAAAGATAAACATAGCCTGCGGCGGGCTTATCTGACGTTCCATCCAATTCAGGCAAACGTGCGTCGATTGGTTCGTTAACGAGCGGAATGACGTCCTCAAACCCCTCACGTGCGCTACAGTACTCGATTATTTTCGCTGCGCGTTCGGACTTGGTTCCGAGCCGACGGAACGACTCTCGATTCGGGAACGTTTTGTCGACTCGGCGTTTGACTATGAGATCCCCTTCAATGGGAAATCGCCCAAGTTCGCGCGTAAGCTGGACGTACTTTTGGATCAGGAATTCGTCGTCATACGATTTAGTGAATGTGTTTGGAGCACATCCGGCCTCGCGAATTGCATCGCCCCACCGAAGCCAATATTTCGGATACCAATCCGCTTTGGTGGCCCCCGTTTCAGACTCGAACTTCTGGCTCCCTGGCGCCTTGCCATCGTTAGTCGCTGCCATTCGCCGAATCGTCTCGAGGATCTGTGACTTCTCCATGCCGACATTGCCTTTGGAATTAGACAGAATCACCATTATCTTCACCGTAAGAGAAGATGATGCATCGATCGAAATTGTTTGTCAAAACGAGAAGAACGCCTTGATTCAAAGGAATGAAACGCTGACTTTTCGACTTGTTTCGTTACTTGCGGGACTTTTGCGAGGTATGCCATCCAACCTCGCATTTGTTCTTCGTAGCTGACGATTGAAACAACAATGGTCGGGTCAACCGTAGCCGCAAGCCTTTCTCGAAGAGCGGCCGATTCATCACTTCCCCACTCAAGGCAACTCAGGTGATCCGTGTCGAGGACAATCATTCGGCGGATTCCTCACCACGATCCGCTTGGCGCTCGTCATGAGCTAGTTTCATCGCTTCTGCGTAAATCAGATCGCCCTTGAATGCTCCGGAGATTCGCTCCCACCATCGTGTTTCGCTTCCCGCAACCTTTTCGAGGCGGCGCATTTTTTGTTCCAGAAGCGTCAGACGCTCTTCAACATTATCTGTCGACATGGATTGGCTCCTTCGTGTCAAAATCTTCTTGATTGTTGAGAGTTTCCGTCGTCTTGCAAAGATTGAAATCGGAATTTCCGTTGTTGCTATCGGCGATGTGTTACTCTTCAGATGGGATTACGGGACGTCTAAGGATGGCCGCTGTGGAAATGCCGCATCGCTGACTCATTATGTGCCGTTCCCAAAGGATCTTTTCCAAAGGAATGCGCCATGCGTCAGAAAAAAACGGTTCGCTATGCTACGTCTGTCAAACTGCTCGGCTTGCCACTGCTGGCAATTGCCTGCGGACCGGATGCTTCCACGGGAGAAACACGAGGATGGGCACGCGGAATCATTGCCATTGGTGATGTGGCGACCGGATTAATCGCGATCGGGGGGATCGCCGGGGGTGGTATCGCCATTGGCGGCCTTTCGTTGGGTGCAATCGGTGTGGGAGGAGTTTCGCTTGGTGGCATCATCCTCGGCGGCGTGGCGATCGGATATCTGGCGTTTGGAGGAGTTGCTATCGGGCACTATGCGAAAGGGGGAGCGGCCGTCGGAACGTACGTAGTTTCGGCCGAACGCAGCGATCCCGAAGCGGTACGGGTCTTTAACTCGCTGATCCCTGGAAGTTCTCAACCGGCGAAGGAGGACATTTCAAAACCCGTTAAAGAGAATGTCGTTGTACCAGCAGTCGAAGGGGATGCAGCCCCTGCCGATGAATCCGAAAAAGCAAATCCCTGACAGGGTTGCTTGGTGGCGGGACTTTTCTGAGTTGGCAGACACCAACTTCTTGCCTGTCGAAAACGAAGCAACAACTTTTGAGGCATCGCTTGAATTGGCATTATTACGGAATCTCGCGTACGCTCGATGAAGCATCGAATGAGCGCCCGATTTGTCGTCAGTCAATCTTCGCTTGGCCCTTCGTAAGGTAAGACGAATTGTGACTTCACATTCCGCAACAAAACACAACGCGACGGTCGTCTGGGAACGAAGAGGAGTGACAGTAACCGATAGTACCTACAGTAGAAGCCATCATTGGTATTTCGATGGTGGCACGGTCGTTCTTGCATCGTCGTCGCCTCAGGTTGTTCCGGTCCCGATGTCGGACCCGACAGGAGTGGACCCGGAAGAGGCGTTCGTCGCGAGTTTGTCGAGTTGCCACATGCTGTGGTTTCTTTCAATCGCTGCCAAGCGAGGGTTTGTGGTCGAAAACTATCGAGACGATGCGGAAGGGATCATGGAAAAAAACGATGATGGCCAGCTGGCGATTACGGTTGTCACTCTTCGTCCAACCGCGGTCTTCGCCAGGAACAAGGTCCCGTCTGTGGAAGAAATCCACCAATTCCACGACGAGGCACATAAAGAGTGTTTTATCGCAAATTCCGTCAAGACAGACGTGCTGTGTTTGCCAGTCATCTAACACACGTCGTGGATGGTTTCGTCGTCGTGCCTGAGGAAGAATTATGAACAGAGTATCGGCTCTTTTTCTGATGGTCGGCGCCATCGTTGATTGCAGTCTTCGGGCCGACGAGACCGAAACTACATCCAAGGCTAGGCGAGATGACACAGGCATTCTTGTTCACGAGGTGCAGTCGTCATATCAGGCCGGGACGACGGTGATTCGAGTGCTTCAGCCTGAAGCGTTGTCGAACGATCAAAAATACCGCGTGGTCTATTTGCTGCCAGTAGAAGCCGGAACCGAGAGCCGGTACGGGGACGGGCTAAGCGAGGTTAAGAAACTCGACCTTCACAACAAGTTCGGGGCTGTGTTTGTGTCTCCAACGTTTTCTCATCTGCCGTGGTACGCCGACCATCCGACGAATTTAGCAATCCGTCAGGAGAGTTTTTTCATTAAGGTTGTCGTTCCGTTCATCGATACGAATTATCCTGTGCGAGCTGAGGCCGATGGGCGAAAGTTGCTCGGTTTCAGTAAGTCTGGCTGGGGGGCGTGGTCGTTACTACTGCGAAATCCAGATCTTTTCGGAAAGGCGATTGCATGGGACGCTCCACTGATGATGGCCAAGCCGGGGATGTATGGCAGCGGAGACATTTTCGGCACGGCTGAAAACTTTGAAAATTACCGGGTCAGCAAGCTGCTGGAAGACAACTCAGACAAGTTTTCAAACGAGGCGGAGAAGCGGTTGGTGCTGCTTGGGTACGGGAATTTCCGGGCCGAACATGTGCAGGCTCATGCCATTATGGAGAAGTTGAAAGTCGCTCACGAGTATCGCGACGGTCCCGAACGCAAGCATGACTGGCACAGCGGATGGGTGAGGGAGGGGGTCGAACTTTTGCTCGGTCAGTGATGCCGCTGGCCGTGGTCCTCGGATTAAGAGAGGGAATTCCTCATTCATTTCGAAATTCACACTCATCTGCTCACGCGGTATACTCAAACGAGAATCGATTCAGCGAGGCGAGTAGGTTAGGGTGTTGGATCTACGGAAGGCGATTTGATGTTGACCGATACTCACCCTGAAGCCGAAACCGTCCAACGCGAACTACTTCGCTGCATGTCGGCGCCACAAAAACTATCGCTTGTGAATTCTCTAACAGCCACCGTCGTGTCGCTGAGCAAACAAGGGATTCGTGACCGTCACCCGGAATACACTGAACGAGACGTGGCCGTTCATTTTGTCGAAATGAACTTTGGAAAAGACTTGGCTGCTGGATATCGAAAACGCCTTGAGCGAGATGGTCAGTGATATCGGATTGGGCTGACCGGTTAAAAGTTCGAGACTTATGGAATCGAGTTCTTGACGAATCCGAGATTCGAAATCCAGACAGCCCACCAGATTTGTGAAGATTGAGCGAGCGGACTCGCTCACTGTCTTGATGGAGAACTCCGTCGTCGGTAGAGTGATCGGTTCAACTCCACCAAAATTTTATCATTCTCTCGGGCTAATCCTTCATGAAGTTTTCAATCAAGGAAGACCAGGGACAGGTCGTGCAGGTCGCGATCGCCGGGGCTTTAGTGCAAGCGGACATTTCGCCACCTCTGGACCCTTTTCGAGCGATTTTGGGGCCGAATGCGTATCAGAAGACTGTTCTGTTAGATATGCAGGATTCGAATTATCTCGATTCGATGTGCATTGGCTGGCTGCTCGGTTCGCACAAGCGTTTCCGCGAACAGGGTGGAAAACTGGTGATTCATTCCCTGCAACCCGTGGCATCGAATGTGATTGCATTGCTCAAGTTGAATAGTATCTTTCAAATTGCGGCCGATACGACATCCGCTTTGCAACTTGCTCAAGGACAGGGAGAGGTGGCCTAAATGGGATATGATGGTCGCTTCGCTGGTGATTTTTTTACAAACATGGCTCCGGGGCAGGTGCTGACTGCCGTTATTGAGCGGGCCGCTGATCTGCACGTGAGTGATCTCTTCCTTTTAGCGGAAGAGACAGGAATTCGCGTCGCCTTTCGTCGCATGGGTGGAATCGAGACCGTGGCCGCGCTTCCGCTGGAGACAGGTCGATCTGTTATTACTCTGATGAAGGCGGAAGCGGGTATCGATCTGGGTGACCGCCGCAGGCCGCACGAAGGACGTCGGATTCAGACCGTTGGCGACCGTGTCATCGATCTGCGAATCAACATCATTCCTACGCTGTATGGCGAAGATGTTGCCGCGCGGTTGCTCGACAGAAAATTTGGTCTGCGAACGCTGGAGCAAATCGGTTTAACTCGGGTTGAGTTAAACAAAATGCAGGCGATGCTGAATAATCCCAGCGGCCTCATTCTGGTAACTGGGCCGACAGGAACCGGGAAAACAACGACGCTCTATGCCGCCGTTCAATACCTGAATGATGGCACTCGAAAAATTAACACTCTCGAAGATCCTGTCGAATATGCCGTTCCGGGTTTGCGCCAATCTCAGGCGAACACCAAGATCGGACTCGATTTTCCTGAATTGCTGCGGAATGTTCTGCGACAATCACCCGATGTCATTATGGTCGGTGAGATTCGCGACGAAGAGACCGCTGCGACGGCGGTGCGTGCGGCGAACAGTGGAACGGTTGTTCTTTCAACATTGCATTCGCCTGTTGCCGCAGGTGCGGTTCAAAGTATGGCCGCATTAGGCGTCAATCGTTACTTTCTTTCAAACTGCCTGCTCGGCGTTGTGGCTCAGCGATTGGTTCGGACTCTTTGCCAGAAATGTCGTGTCGCGTATGACATCAGCGAATCACCCGATACGTTCAGCGACGTCCAATCGTTCCTTGATCCAGGTTTCGGGACCTACATTTTTGGACCCGGATCATGTGAAGCCTGCTTACAGCAGGGTTATTCCGGACGCACCGCGATTGTCGAGTTGATGGTGTTCAACAAGGCTCTCAGGCAATTGGTCGCGAAAGGCTGCAGCAGTGAAGAACTGCAAACCTTCGCGATTCAGCAAGGGATGCTCGAATTCCGCCGGTCGGCAATGGTCAAGGTTGCGATGGGCGTGACGAGTACTGAAGAAATACTTCGGGAATTGCCCACGGATCAGTTGGGACTCGACCTTTAGTTTGCTCGTTTAGTTTGATTATTAATTTGTCAAAAACGCCGGCAAGGCGAAGCCCCGGCCGAGCCGAGAAGTCGGTATGCGCGTCGACTTGGCGGCTCGGCGGGAGTCTCGCCCTTTCGAATTCTCCGCTCACCGTTTGAATAACATTGACCCCATTGGTCAAAGAATCTCGAGCGTCGGCATTTTGGGGGCAATCAGTAGTTGCTTGGCGACCTGCATCGCGACTTGTTCGCAGATGTTGATCAGCGGTGCTCGCGAAGGATTTTCTTCAGAGAACAAAGTCGCAATGCGGCCAGCATCACCTCGCATGCGGATGCCGACTTCAATCGGTAATTCACCGAGGAATGGGATGCCAAGTTCTTCGGCTTTCGATTTGGCTCCGCCTCGTCCAAAAATCTCGCCCGTCATGTTTTCTACGATACCCAGTAGCGGGATCTTGACCTGGTTGAACATGCTGATGGCCTTGATGGCGTCGAGCAACGCCACCTGTTGGGGTGTGCAGACGACGACGGCACCAGCCAGTCCGAGAAGCTGAGACAACGTCAATGACACATCGCCCGTGCCGGGAGGCAGGTCGATGATCAAGTAATCCAAGTCGCCCCAGTCCGTGTCTTTCAAGAATTGAGTGATGGCTCGGTGGAGCAGGGGGCCGCGCCAAATGACCGCCTGGTCGGGCTTCAGGAAATATCCCATCGAGATGACTTTAATGCCATCGACCATTGCGGGCTGGATTCGCTCGATTTCTTCACCCGATTCGGTCGTCACTTTCATTGCTGTGGGGCGATCGATCGATCCGACCATGTGGGGGATACTTGGTCCATAGACATCGGCATCCATCAATCCGACCTGGCAACCGAGGGTTTTAAGCCCGTATGCGAGGGACGCTGCCACAGTGCTTTTCCCAACGCCCCCTTTGCCGCTGCCAACAGCGATTACATTTTTGGCACGCAGGCCGATCGCACCGCCCGACATTTTTCCTCGTACAACCGCACTGAATTCGACGTCGACTGTGCCGAGGTCAGAATTTCCCTGTTGCGCAGCGGCTCGAATGGCTTCGGTGATTCGTTCCCTGCGAGGATACGCATGAGTCGGAAGTTCGATTTTGACTTTGAGGGCGTTTCCGGTCAGTTGCACCCCTTTCAGCATGTCGAGTTCTTGCAAAGTCCGGCCGATTTCAGGGTCTTTCAGTGCCCGAATTCGTTGCAGCAACTCAGTTTCAGTCAGCATTTCCAATTCTCGTTTCGTTGATGTTCAGGCTTAGGCCCGGTTTTTTCTGGAACTAAAAACTCAATGTCGATGTTTCGCTGAGTTGTAGCAACGACTTTCGTGAGCGGCAACAACTGGCACACCGGCAACTGCGGAATGGGCTGTGGTTCACCTTGAAATCCAGTTGGATGTGACGTCGAGAACTCGTTTGAAAACTAGGCGAGTTGAACAGCCGTTCCGCGTGTCGGCTATTGTTTCCATGCTTGCCGCTTTACAATAGCAACAATGGACCGACAGCTGTCCGGAAACGGACTTTCCACGCAGGGGAGCCCATCCGCCAAGCCGGAGCCGAGTTAATGTCCTCTACCTTCGATGTTCCCAAGGAGTGATCGTGGAAGGCACAAAACCTGATGCTGCAACGCTTGATTCGAGCAAGCATCTTTTTCATGAAACATCCCATTCGCCGTCACTGACCGACCTGGTGGGATATGAAAAATCAAAAGAGATCATTGATTTCTGTTTCATTTCCAATCCGTATTATCCGACGCCGGAAATGCTGGATTTGATGAAGGAGAACTTCGTCAATCTCCTGAAGTCCTATCCTTCCAGTAACCCGATCCTCGGTCAAAAGTATCTGGCGGAATTGTTCCAATTGAAGCCCGAAAACTTGATCGTGGGCAACGGAGCCACCGAACTGATCGTCGCAATGAACGCGACACTGATCGAACGAATCGCCGTTCCGGTACCGACCTTTGGCGAATACATCGAAAAGCTCCGACAGCAGCGTGATGCCGAGCTCTATTTTTTAAAACCAGAAGACAATTACCGACTGGATCTGGACGATTATATTGCTTGGGTGAGGTCACGCGGACTCACGTCGCTACTGATCATCAATCCCGGAAATCCCACTGGTCAGCTCCATTCGCTGGATTCCATGTTTGAATTTCTCAAGCGAGCCAAAGACATGGAACTGATCGTTGTGGATGAGTCATTCATCGACTTTGCCGACGAGGCGGTTCCAAGTCTGCTTCCCGTGGCGAAACATTTTTCCAACCTGTTGCTGGTCCGCAGCATGAGCAAACATTGTGGTGTGCCCGGCCTGCGACTCGGTTATTGCTACAGCGAAAACCTTTATGTGCTTAACCGCATGCGGCGGTTTATCCCGACTTGGAACGTCAATTCCTTTGCTCAGTATTTCCTGTCATTGCTGGCATCGACCGACGCGGCTTACCACGAAGGTCGGAAGCGACTGATTAATGACGTTCGCTGGCTTTACGATCGTCTGATCGAGATCAAGGGGATCTCCGTTTACCCGACCGGTGCGAATTTTATCCTGTTCAAGGTCAACGGTGGTATGACGGCTCTTGAACTTCAGACGCGTCTCTTGAAAGAACATCGAATGTACGTCCGGGATTGTTCAAATAAGATCGGCATGGATAAATATCATATCCGAGTCGCATCGCAAGGGTATGAAAAGGATAGCCAACTGGTCGAAGCCCTGAAGGAGTTGCTCGGATGAATCGCCCTTCAGTCGTTGTGGTGACTCGCAGGACTCTCCGCAAAGAAAAGTACATTGATTATGTCTCCGAAGCGCATCTTAGGCTCTTGATTCAATTGAAGCTTCTGCCAGTGATGGTTCCGGTCGTCGAAGGGACGCTCGCGTGTCTGCCAAATTACATGGCCAATATGAGCGGGCTGTTGATTGTCGAAGGGGAGGATGTCGAGCCAATCCATTACGAGGCGACCGCTGCCAATCATCGGTACGTCGAGCAAATCCATCCTCTGAAGGATGAAATCGAGATCCGGCTTATCCGTACCGCGCTTCGAAAGAAACTTCCGATCTTCGGGATTTGTCGCGGTTCGCAATTACTGAATGTCGTTTGCGGAGGGACCCTGTTCGGTGACGTGCAGAAGGAAAAGAAATCCCAGCTAAAGCACATCGATAACGATCATTACGATATCTATCGTCATGGCGTTGAGATCATTCCCGATACCCCGCTACACAAGTGGTACGGTCGAACCGAATTGCCTGTGAATAGCTACCATCATCAGGGAGTGCGGGAATTGGCACCCCGGTTCACCCCGATGGCTCGGGCGGACGACGGGTTAATTGAAGGTTACTACGATCCGAAAAGCGATTTCATCGTCGGGCTTCAGTTTCATCCTGAACGGATGCCGGAAGAACCTGCCGGGAATTTACGCATCTGGAAAGCATTCGGGTCGGCGGTCCAACGCCGCATGGCGTGAGTCATCCGCTCCGAGTTCCACGGGCGCGACATCAATCGAAACTCGGCGTGCCACGGTTTTGGAGTCTTCGACAAGGCCGTGTCTTCATGGTTGGAAAGCTTGTGCGAAGAGCACGGTTAAACCGAAGACGGTAAAACCGTGGCACCCTTTCAAAGGATTGTTTTCAAAATCACGTCGTTGCCAGCAATCAAAATATTTCACCGTCAGGTCGTTTCATCATGCCAGCTTTTCTCTCTCATTCAAGAATCTTCTCGCCGCAAAAAAACATCGCCGCCCGGTAAAGGGCGGCGATGTGTAAAATTCAACGTCTGTCATCGCAATGCTCATGCGTCGCGATGACTAGGCACAAATCCGATTTATTTCGGGAGCGGTACGCTCGCGATGGTCTCAAGGATTCGGCTGGCGATCTGGTACGGGTCGCCTTGCGAGTTGGGTCGGCGGTCTTCCAGGTAACCTTTCCAGTCATTCTTCGGGAATGAGTTCGGGACGCGGATTGAAGCGCCGCGATCAGCAACACCCCAGCTGAATTTATGAATCGACTGAGTTTCGTGAAGGCCGGTCAGACGCAGGTGATTGTCTGGGCCATAGACGGCAATGTGGTCAGCTTTGTTCTTATCAAACGCAGCCATCAGTGCTTCGAAATATACCTTTCCGCCGACTTCGCGAAGATATTTCGTCGAGAAGTTGGTGTGCATCCCCGAACCGTTCCAGTCGGTCTGACCGAGCGGCTTGCAGTGGAAGTTGACGTCGACGCCATATTTTTCGCAAAGACGAGCGAGAATGTATCGGGCAACCCACATCTCGTCAGCGGCTCGTTTTGAGCCTTTGCCGAAGACTTGGAATTCCCACTGGCCTTTGGCGACTTCGGCGTTAATCCCTTCGTGATTGATACCGGCAGCGTGGCAAAGATCGAGATGTTCTTCGACGATTTCACGTGCGATATCGCCCATTTGGCTATAGCCAACGCCACAGTAGTATCTTCCCTGACCTTCCTTGGGGAAACCTTCAGCCGGAAAGCCGAGCGGCTGACCGTCTTTATAAAGGAAATATTCCTGTTCGAATCCGAACCACGTATCAGGGTCGTCCAGGATCGTAGCCCGGCCGTTGGTTGGGTGAGGCGTGAGGTCGGCAAGGAGGACTTCGCAAAGGACGATTACGCCGTTTGTGCGGGATGCGTCATGAAAGCTGGCAACCGGTTTAAGCACGCAATCCGAAGAGTGACCTTCGGCTTGTTTCGTGGAACTTCCGTCAAAACCCCAATTAGGAAGCTGCTCCAGCGTTGGCTCTTTGTCAAATTCTTTGATGAGGGTTTTCCCTCGGATGTTGGGAACTGGCGTGTAGCCGTCGAGCCAAATGTATTCCAACTTAAACTTTGCCATCAATTTCTCCTCGTCCTTCGTTCTTAAGCAGTCCGCGACATAAGTTGTTCGGGATCAGGCATATTCGTTTAGCAAATCGTATTCCTAGTGTCAAATCAGCATCGTCGTGAGGTCGCTGGAAATCATTCTGGCACACCAGTTTCCGTACTTCGAAAATCGAAACCTTGAGACATCCGAAATAACTGCGTGCCTGTTTTGTGTGCATATATGCCAGTTTTGTAATTGCCTGGACGTTGTGCCGCCTTTTTACTGAACCTTTAAGCCGACTCGCCAGTCAAATAAATAACTGCTTAACGAGAGTTGATTCGCATTTGGGTTTTGGAGTGTGGTGAATGAGTCGTTTACCGAAAAAGCGATCTGTGCGATCCTCGCAGCGAGATCAAGATGCTGGCAACGACATTGAAAGTCGAGGCCGACCCTCGACTTGGGATCGGCAATTCAGTAACAAACAGATCGTGACTGACATACGTCGCCGCGAATTTTGAAAGTGTTCGATATGAAAATCGCTCTCGCTCAGTTAAATCCCATCGTGGGCGATATTTCTGGTAACTGCCTTCTGATTCTTAAAGCGACAGAACAGGCGGTTTCATTGGGAGCAGACTTAATTGTCTGTTCTGAACTCGTCGTTTGTGGCTATCCCCCCAAAGATCTGCTGTTGCGGGAAGGTTTTGTTGCCGCTTGTGATCGAGCCATCGTTCAGCTCTCCAAGTCGATTCCCGCTGGTGTAGGACTGATCGTCGGGCATCCGACACATTGGAATGTCCCTTCAAATCGGATTGCCAACGGTGCAAGCCTGGTCGCGGATGGACGGGTGTTGGCGACAGTTCACAAATTGCTACTTCCGAATTACGACGTGTTTGACGAGCGACGTTATTTTCGACCCGCTGACCGAATCGCTCCCATTCAATTTCATGGAATGCGAATTGGATTGCACATCTGCGAAGACGCATGGTGGGGCGAGCCAGACACCTTCCATCACACAGACCCCATTCATTTTCCAGATCCCGTGGCAGATCTCGCAGCGGCTGGCGTCGACGTTTTAATTAACGTATCGGCGAGTCCGTTCGCGGCGAATAAGCCGGCCCGACGCGAAAGTATTCTGCGAAGGCACACAAACCGGTACAAAGTTCCGTTTGTCTTCGTCAATGAAGTCGGTGGCAACGACGATCTGGTGTTTGATGGACACAGTATCGTTCTCGATTCCGCCGGCCAAAAAGTATCGCAACTCAAGAGTTTTCAATCGGATCTGGAAGTCGTCGATCTTAAGCAGCTTATACCACTCCCCGAAGCCGAACCCGATCCGGTCCCCGCTCAGTTACTCGACGCACTGATCCTGGGGCTGAAAGACTATATGTCCAAGTCGGGTTTCAAAGGTTGTGTGCTCGGTTTGTCTGGCGGCGTTGACAGCACTTTGGCGGCCTATATCGCCGCCGAAGCCTGTGGGGCGGAGAACGTCCATGGAATTATGATGCCAAGTCGATACAGCACGGGGCATAGTGTCGAAGATGCAGAAGCCCTGGCGACTCGGCTCGGAATTGATGCTCAAATTGTTCCCATTGACGCCGTACACAAAGCCTACGAATCGCTTCCGATTATTGGTTCTGACCTGGCGATTTCACGAGCCGGGTTGGCCGATCAAAATCTTCAAGCCCGAATTCGTGGCGCGATCGTGATGATTCGAAGCAATCAGCACGGGTGGATCCCACTGGCAACGGGTAACAAGAGCGAACTCGCGATGGGTTACTGCACGTTGTACGGAGACATGGCCGGTGGGTTCGCGGTATTGGCCGATCTGTACAAAAGAGATGTCTATGCCATTTGCCATTACATCAACGAAGTCCGCGAATGCCGTGAAGTGATCCCTCATAATGTCCTTGTCAAAGCCCCCAGTGCGGAACTTGCACCGAACCAGTTTGACCAGGATACGTTGCCTCCTTACCCGGTTTTGGATGGAATTCTTGAAGGTTTGATCGAGCGAGAAGAGTCGATTGCAACACTCAGCCAATCATTTCCGCTCGAAACAGTCCGCTGGGTTGCGACACGGCTCGATCGCAATGAATACAAGCGACGGCAGATGCCACCAGGCATCAAGCTTTCGGCGCGTGCATTCGGCAGCGGACGGCGGATGCCGATCGTGGCACGGTTTGAGATTGAGTAGGTTTGCGACCTTAAGGATTGAGTCCGTAAGGGTTCTGAAGTTCCGATAAAGTCGAGTTAATATGGATCAAACTCCTCGAAACGTGTCGGAAACCGCAAGGGATCATCGCGCGTTGTTCACGCGACGAAAGTGGATCAAGCGAGTTGCCGGGAGTGTCTCGCTCGGGTCGGTTGGGATCGGCCTTTACACATGGCGAATCGAGCCGCGATGGGTAGAAGTGGTCGAACGGTCAATGCCGATTAGAAACCTTCCCGTTCCGTTGGAGGGGCGAACTCTCGTTCAGATCAGCGACATTCATATTGGCGACGACGTCGACGATTCATTTCTCATCGACTGGTTCCAGCGAGTTGCCAAATGGGCTCCAGATATTGTCGTGTTTACAGGCGACTTTTTAACATTGAGAAGAGATCAATCGCTGCCGATTGACCAGATGGAATCAGTTCTCAGCCATTTTCCACGCGGCAAGCTGGCGACGATCGGGATTCTTGGCAATCACGATTACGGTATCCATTGGAACGACACGCAAGCGGCAGATGTCGTGACAGGAATTGCCGAGAACGCCGGTTTGGATATTGTTCGTAACGGAATGCGAAACATCGATGGACTTCAAATCGTCGGTTTCGACGACTTCTGGGGACCGAATTTTGGTGGCGCGAAAGTCCTCGGGAATATCGACCTGTCGCTACCAACGCTGGTTCTCTGCCATAATCCCGATGTCGTCGATTTGCCGGTATGGTCAGGTTATCGAGGATGGATTTTGTCGGGACATACTCACGGCGGGCAGTGCAAACCACCGTTTCTCAAGCCGCCGATACTTCCAATTCACAACAAACGATACGCCGCCGGCGAGATTCCGCTCTCAGACGGGCGTCGACTCTATGTAAACCGCGCGCTTGGGCATAATATGCGGGTTCGCTTCAATGTTCGGCCAGAAGTGACGATCTTTCGGCTAACCTGTGATCACTCCAACTAATTGTCTCTCGCAGTTAATCTATATCCGAATCCAAAGTTTAAGACACCAAAGAAGCTTCCCCAAATCCCGGTTTCGGGCCCAAAGGACGCGAGATCAAAATGACCATTTCAACCGAATTACATCAGCCTCCCATCATCGCACCGTCGATGCTTAAGTGTGATTTTGGAGATTTGAACCGCGAGATCGATCGGCTGATTGGTGCTGGATCGAATTGGTTACATTGGGACGTAATGGACGGCCACTTCGTGCCGAATCTTTCTTACGGTGCGATGGTGATCCACAGTGTCCGGTCTCGGACGAAGGCGTTTTTCGACGCTCATTTGATGATCAGCGATCCGGCAAAATATCTGGATGACTACATCAAGGCGGGTTGCGATGCGATTACAATTCACATCGAAGCCGTACCTGACCCGACCACTTTACTAAAACGAATTCGGGCAGCAGGACGACAAGCGGGGTTAGCGATCAATCCCGGTACGGCAGTCGCACGAATCGAACCCTTTCTCGCCGAATGCGATCTGGTCCTTGTGATGAGTGTCGAGCCAGGTTTTGGCGGGCAAAAGTTTATGCCGGAGGTGTTGGAAAAGGTTCGATCACTGAAGTCTTTGGTGGCTCCCAAAACGTTGTTGTCGATCGATGGAGGCATAGGGGCATCAACAATTGCATCAGCCGCCGAGGCTGGTTGCCAGGTTTTTGTGGCAGGAAGTTCCATTTTTGATGAAACAGATTATCGAATCGCGATCGAAAATCTCACGCGGTTAGCAACGAAGGTTAGTTAGGTAGCAGATAGGGTGCGACAAGCAGATAGGGTGGGACAAGCAGGTAGTAGGGTGGGACAAGTCTTCGCAGTCCCACCAAAACAAGGAGGAAGTCCCGCCAAAACAACGAGCAAAATGGTGGGACCGCGAAGACTTGTCCCACCCTACGCCCTCTTCATCAACCATCCGAAATCATTTGGTGAAATCAACCACCGGCTGCTGGCTGGCCGAATTAAAGTGGTCTCGGACAAGTCGGCGAAAGTCCGCAAAGTTTTTCACCTGTTGCACGGCAGTTCGAAACCCCGCGAAGTCTGTCAGGAACTTGGCAAAGTAGCAACTGGTTCGAGGTAGCCGTTTCAGAGCAAGATGGTTTCCGTAGTAGTCGAACTCACCTTCGACAAGCGTCAGAAGTACCCGGGCACGCTCAGTTGGAGAAGGTGGTGCGATTGCGGCACCTCCCAGCACAAGGGATCTTGCCTGTTGAAAGATCCAAGGGTTGCCCAGACAACCACGACCGATTGCCACGCCGTCCGCACTGGTCTCTTTCAAGAATCGAACGGCATCGACCGCCTCGCGAATTCCGCCGCTTCCCAAGACCGGAATTGAGACCGCCTGTTTCACTCGTGAAACGACTGACCAGTCCGGGCCGCCGACATACGACTGCGCGACGCTACGTGCATGCACGTCGACAGCAGCAGCCCCAGCTTGTTCTGCCAGTCGAGCAATTTCCGGTGCCGTTTCGTGCTCAGCATCCGGCCCCGAACGAATTTTCAGCGTGACGGGAATCGAGACCGCTTTGACGACCGCGGCCACAATCTCCGCAATCGCCGCAGGGTCTGCCATCAATGCACCACCTTCGCCCCGACCAATCAACCGCCTGATTGGACATTCGAAATTCAGGTCGACGATCGAAAAACCTTCGGCCTCGACAATCTTGGCGGCATCGGCCATTTCGTGGGGATCACGTCCACTGATTTGTCCAACAGCAGGACGTTCGCCGGGATTCGTCGACAACAACCGCATTGCCCGTCGATCTCGCTTTGCCACATCGCAGGCATCGATCCGCTCGCCGCAGACAAGACTGGCCCCGTGCTGCTTCATCAGCAGTCGAAAAGGGGGATTGGTGTGCTCTTCCATCGGAGCGAGCGTGATCGGATGAGCGACAGAAACATGACCAATACGCATCGGCGAGAAACCTCCATCAAGTCTGTTGGGAGGTCCACCATACCAACACGAAATTGAACATCAACCTCGCATGATAACAGTCTCAGGCTGCTTTCGCATGTCTGGTCGTTACAGGGGGCTGTTGAGCATTCACCATTCGATCCGCCTCGGCGTTTAGAACATCCATCGCCTGTTGTGCCGCCTGGACGTAACTGCCAAGTTCCGCTCGTGAAATCCCTTCGGGGATCGAGATCGGTTCCCCCGTCATAATGTAGACAGTCGTGAACGGCATGGGGACCAGCAGATCCGTCCAGCTTCCCGGGATTCGCCATCCACGATTTACGACGAAAGCTCCTGGAAGCAGTCGGCGTCCGGTTTGAGCGGCGATGAATGCGGCACCATGTTTCAACGTTCGCCTTGGTCCGCGCGGGCCGTCAGGAGTCACAATAATATGTTTGCCAGCCGTATCGTTGACCAATTGCCGAAGAGCTTCGACACCGCCTCGTTTGGTTGAACCCCGGACCGTGGTGTAATCCATCCAGGCCATCGCGTCCGCGAGGTAAGACCCATCCTGGTGCTGGCTGACAAGGCAGCAGCAACGTTGTCGAAGCCAGCGTGGCGCGGCAAACGTCGGCAACAGCAATGCATCGTGCCAGACGCAAAGCACAAAGTACTCGTCGTCGACGCTTGGATTCATGCCATGTTCGAGCGTCTTGCCCACGAATTTCTTACGGCAAGTCCAAAACAGCAGACGACAGATGGCCACTGCGCAGAACGCAGCAACTTTCGTCAACCAGCGACTTCGGATCTTCAAGGTTCATCGCTCCATCGAATTGCGTATACAAGACGTAGCATGGGCTTCAGCCCGTGCCGCGTGGATCGACAAGTGCCATTGTTCCGTCAAATGTCTGACATTGTCGAATCGATTATCTGAAATCTAGAAGAATCGTCTAAGAACTGGAATGTCAGTCTCTCGGTGAAGCGATGTTCGGCGCCGATGACCGCGATCTTCGGAACGGTTGAACGAGTGAGTTTGTCCGCTAAGGCATTACTCGAACAATCGACTCACCTTGACTTCGAATCCGGGAAGTATGTCCGGAAACGTCAGCAGGTCGTCAGCGTTCAACACGGTCGATTCGCGATCTGCTGAGAACAAATGAACTCGCTGCGGTACGGGATCGATCACTGCGACCGTCAGCACATTCGCATCCAAATACTCTGCAACTTTGTGCAACACGTCCTTCCAACGATCGTCCGGCGAACGGACTTCGATGGCCAGTTCGGGTGTAACAGGCCAATATCCATTGGGCAGCGGGCCGCGTGGCACTCTCTGATAGCTGTAGAACGCGACATCAGGCCCGCGCACGGTATCAGGATCTCTTTGAGTTACAACTCCGGCGTCATTGCAGACAACGCGGCCAAGTCCGTGCTCGTCAACGAATTGACACAATACAAACGTGATGCGAACGCAAAAATAGCCATAGGACGTGAAGGGCCGGTTCATCTCGACGATCTCTCCTCGGACGAGTTCGGTCAGCCGCCCATCATCGGGCATCCGCAGATATTCCTCGGCTGTCAACGTTCGAGATTCAAACACGGTCGACATAAATTCTCCTGCTGGGCCACCAGAGTTCCACGCCCATCGCGATCCCAAGGATTCTATCGAAGTCACGTAGTCGCCAGGAAGCGAAACTTATGGCAAACGAGAGTTTTTTGACTGTGGATGACATCAGCACGCAAGCTCACAAGAATGCGAGCGAATTCAGGGGGCATTGCTTTCGTAACCGGTTGTAACATACGATCAAAATAGCTCGCTGTGCTCACATGAGCAGTACAACATCGCTGACTGCCAGGCACCAACGCCACCCCGAACGGTCCCACCGAACGGTTTCAAAACCTCGTCGCATTCGATATAGAATCAAGCCGTTTATCGACTTTTTCATTTGATCAACAGAGGATTTTCCCGATGTCACTCTCTCGCCGCCATTTTTTGTCCGCGTCTGCTGGATTGGTCGCTTCAGCAAGTGTCTCATCATTAGCGAAAGGCTTGATGGCTGCGGACGCTCCTGCTGTTAAAGCTCCGCTGTTCAAGATTTCTCTCGCCCAGTGGTCGCTGCATCGGACGTTTTTCGACAAGAAAGCTGATCCGCTCGACTTCGCCAAGATCAGCAAGACCGAATTCGGCATCGAAGCGGTCGAATACGTGAACCAGTTCTTCAAGGACAAAGCCAAGGATATGGAGTATCTCGGCGAACTAAAAAAGCGGGCCGACGATCATGGTGTCACGAGCGTTCTGATCATGTGCGATGGCGAAGGTGCCTTGGGTGATCCTGACGAAAAGAAACGGCTCGAAGCGGTCGACAATCACAAAAAATGGGTCGAAGCCGCGAAATTCCTTAGTTGCCATTCGATTCGAGTGAACGCTCAATCGAGCGGAAGTTACTGGGAACAAATGAAACTCGCCGCCGACGGTCTTCGTCGGCTCAGTGAATTTGGTGCCACGCATAATATCGGCGTGATTGTCGAGAACCATGGTGGCCTGTCATCGAACGGAACATGGCTCTCCTCGACGATTCATACGGTGAACAACTCCAACTGCGGCACATTGCCAGACTTTGGCAATTTCAAAGTCGCGAATAAAGTCTTTTACGACCGCTATAAAGGGACAGAAGAATTGATGCCGTTCGCCAAAGGGGTCAGTGCTAAGTCACACGAATTTGACGATGCCGGCAATGAAACCAAGACCGACTATCGCCGCATGATTCCAATCGTCCTGTCATACGGGTATCACGGCTGGATCGGTGTTGAGTATGAAGGTACCAAGCTCAGCGAAGCCGACGGAATCAAGTTGACGAAGAAGTTGCTGGAAACAGTTCGCAGCGAACTTTCGTAGAGCGCTATTGCTGGCTCAGAAGTCCTGTGCCACTGCTTGACCGTCTTCGGTCAAGCAGTGCTCTTTGTTTACCTCGAAAATTCCGAAGCCACAGCTTCTCCGAAGACTCCGAAGCTGTGGCACAAAACCTGAATTTTATCCGTTAACACTGCACGGGTGATATCGACGCCGGCGGCGTTCAACTTTCAGGCCAGAACGCTGCATTTAGTTCGACGAATGCAGGCCCCCAGCGGTAATGGTCGAGTAATCCCGTTGTATCGCGACCGAGCAATCGATATGCGGCGTAGATGGCCTCGATCGTCGCCAGTCCCCCGTCAGGGTTTTCGCTGACTTTTGACGAACGTGGATAGGCGGTTGTGAGCGGCGGCAGGCTGCGAACGGGAATGGATGCTGCCAGACGCTCCATCGGCTCAACCCACCGCCACGTGCCGTCAAGAACTAGCAAACCGCAATCCTTGTCGGCTTCGCTGAGAACGGGGCCGCCTAATCCCAGCCGGACATATCCGTGAAGTTGCTGAGGAGCTCGCGGATGCTTGTAAAAGACAAATCCCGGCCGTTGGCGCAAAGGCTGCACGGTACACTTTGAGCGACGTTCGCGTGGATGAACTACGATGATTGTGTCGGGAGAACTCATGTGGCGCACAATGATTGATGAATGAACGAGGGTCAAGTCAAACAAGGTTTCCGCTTGAAATTCTCCGGTTATGACGCGATCGTCTGGATGACTGATTCACGGAACTCTGTCTTGGTACGTCAAAAACGATTGTTCCCGCACTTCATAATTCCTCGGACATGTTCCATAATTGGAGATTGGGACTCTATTTACCACGGCGGTCGCAATGCAGAACCTGATCGTCTTATGCCAACAATGCTTTTCGTGGATTGAACCGCAATCGGAATTATGTCCCGATTGTGCGTGCCCAGTGGATTTAAACCAGCCAGATCCGGATCTTGGCACGCTTGCCAGAATCATGGGGACGCCGCTGATGATCCTGGGGGCCGCACGCGTAGAGCGGTCGTCACTACCAAGTTTCGGTGAATTGATCGGAACAACGGAAGGGGTCGTGTTTCTCCCCCGGTTACATCGTCGATTGAACGGAGCTTGGGAAGGTGTCGCGTCGACGCGGCTCCCGAGGTGGTGGCCGTTTCGCGGCGATCATACATCGCCCAAATTTCTTGACTGGTTGCGTCGCCCGACCGGGGTGAAAGTGTTTGAACCAACAAAGGAAGGGGAACCGGAACAGATTCCCACGTCGCTTCCCGAACGTTTGCTGGATTCTCCCGGTGCCTTCTTTGTCGAACGAAGATTCATCCGAACGATTTCGGCTCGAAAACGGATCGTCAAGCTGGATCGTTCGCCGTTTCGAAGTATCACGCTTGTCGATGAAACCGAGGATTGTTCGCTTTGTGCGACGTTAAATTCGCTTGTTTTGCGTGCCGCGAGGGCGAGCTCAAGGGTTTAATTCAGATCGAAACCCCACCCCCTCCACGGGGGTGGTTAATGGGGGTTTGCACCAGCGCAGTTGGTGGTTGTTGAGTTAAAATCCTCTAGGGCAAAAGCCCGATAACCACCCCCGTGGAGGGGGTGGGGTTGCAGTCAATTGTCACTACTTAATTGGCAGAAACGTCAGCGTGCCGCCAACCATGTCCGGCACGATCAGCTGTTTATTTTTTGCATCATAAAAGAAGTCGGCGGCAGTCTTCAGTCCGTCCAGGATGACCTTGGATTCGCCCGTTTTGCGATCAACTTGCCAAACCTTGCCCTGTGTCCAGCTCGACGCATAGAACCTGTCTTTGGTGACAGTCAACCCGTCGATGCCGCGCATGCCGCTGGCGAGCTTGACGTACTTTCCATCGTGATAGCGGATGATGTCACCAGAGAAGAAATCGCCGATAAAGATTCCCTCTTCGTCCGCAACTTCACTCACAGCAACTCCATTCGGAAACCGAACTGATGGGTCACCTGGCGGAACGGCGAGTGTAACTTGCCCCTTGAGAGTCACTTTGTAAATGCAGCCTTTATTTGGCAATGCTTTTGCTTCTTTGCCGTCAACGTCCCACAGCTTTCGTTCGCCGCTGGAATCGAACATCGGCTGAGGGCTGCTCATCTCCGAGACGTACACGCTGCTTCCATCTTTGGCGACGGCCACGTCGTTCAGAAACTCAATCGGTTTTGGAAAGTCTTTTGCCTGGGCAAGCTTGGTGGCAGTTCCCTCCTTGTCAACTTTCCACAACGTGGTTTCATCGGCTGTCACGAGATAGTCGCCGACAAAGACAATCCCTTTCGGAGAGTTGAATCCTTTGGCAAACACCGTGACCGCGTCGCCTTCAAGCGAGACGATTGTCCCATCACCGGGGATCTCGTCGTTAATCATGGTAATGAACAATTTCCCGCCAAACCCCCGGCAAACACTTTCCGGGTTTTTTCCAACGGAGATCGTCTTTGGCGATTGGCCGTGAACAAGTCCCACAGGAGACAGGAACAGCAACAGGCATGACAGCATCAAGCGGGACATTCGATAACTCCGGCAAGCATTTCGGGATTGAAGCAGGGGTGAGAGTCGTCAGCATAAAGCAAGCTGTGGCGAATTCAACTCATTGCGGAAACAAAAACGGCCGAAATGAAAGTAGAGAATCACACAGATAAAGAGGGGCAAATTCCATTCTTGAGTTCACTTCTTTTTAGTGTTAGCTTGACTCCGTCGATTGTGGGCGATTGATTCGAATCGCCGATCGGAGTTTATCGTAATTCCGAATTGTCGAAGCGGATTGTTATCGGACCGATTGTCGCCTGACGTCTCTTTCATCCTGTTGGAAATCCGAAATTTGATAGGGCATTGACTGTGCTGACATGTTGGGGCAGCGAACAGAGATTCTGCGATCAAATCGGTCGACGCGAATTCCTTCGCGTCGGAGCACTCGGTTTGACGGGTCTGTCCCTGGCGGACATTTTTCGGTTGCGAGCCGAAGCCAAAACGCCATCGGCCACCATGAAAAAACCTCGGTCAGTCATCATGGTCTGCCTGGCGGGTGGTCCCAGCCATCTGGATATGTACGATCTGAAACCTGATGCTCCGTCGGAATATCGGGGTGAGTTCAAACCCATCAAAAGCAATGTACCCGGTTTCGACCTCTGTGAGCATCTGCCGTTACAGGCGACGATCGCCGATAAATTGGCACTGGTCCGAACGGTTCAATTCGTCGAACCGATGCAGCATGAACTGGAAGAGGTTTACACCGGCTATCCCAAATCGGCCAAGCGACCTGCCTTGGGTTCAATCATCAGTTGTTTCCATGGCGGTGGCGATGTGCCATCGTATGTCAGTTTGGAATACAGCAACGGCCTCACTAGTTACGAACATCCGCAGTATGCAGGCGCTGGCCACGCGCCGTTGCATATCGCCGGTGGAGAAGGGGTTCGTAACCTTGGCATCCAAAATGGGATGTCACTCAATCGGTTGGGTGATCGGCGATCTCTTTTAGAGACGTTCGATTCCGTTCGCCGAAATCTGGATGAACGACGCGAAGTTCAAGACGTCGATCCCTATACCGCACGAGCGTTAGACATCATTACGTCGTCTAAGGCTCGGGATGCGTTTGATCTGACCAAGGAGTCTAATGAGACGTTAAAGCGGTATGGCAAACGGGATGACAAATTCACGTATGTGGGTAGGGAGCCCGATTCGATCTGGGACAGCCAGAAGTTCTTGCTCGCTCGCCGACTGGTCGAGGCGGGTGTCCCGATCGTTACCTTGCGAATGGGATTATGGGATCACCACGGTAACGTGATTCAGCAGGTCGGCGGGATCAGCATATGGCACAGCCTGAGAAGTACTTTGCCGCTTCTGGATCGTTCGATTCATGCGTTGGTAACGGATCTACATGAGCGTGGACTTGAAAATGAAGTCCTGGTTCTCGTGTGGGGCGAATTCGGGCGGACACCGAAGATTTCATTAGCAGGCCGCGACCATTGGCCGGATGCGAGCTTTGCCCTGTTCGCCGGCGCGGTCAACAAGGGCCAGGTGATTGGCGAAACAGACGTTCGCGGCGAACGCCCGACGACGCGGGCTGTCAGTGCTCAAAACGTGATTGGCACGATCTATCACACGTTGGGGATCGACTATCACCAGCAGATCAACAATTTCGCAGGTCGGCCGATGCAGTTGCTTGATGATGGCAAGCCGATTCCCGAACTGGTGGATTGATCGCCCTGGCGGTTTTTTCAAAACGGTACAAACGTGACGTGCCACTGCATCGGAGTCTTCTCCGACGCAGTGTCTTCAACCCGTAATCTCGCGATTGGAAGCCACTGAGTGACCGAAGACGGTCATTCAGTGGCACAAGATTTACTTCAAACCCCTGTCTTCTCAAAGAAAAATCCTTCAGGTCGTTGCCTGGCGGCTTTCAGATTCGAACTAATTATTCGTCGGCCTTTGATCCATTCCAAGCGCCATCCGGTAACAGATCACAGTCCCAACCGCTAACAGAATCTGTGTTAATTGTTGTGTTTCATGAACGTGTGTCACGAAATAAACAAGACTCGCGTCAGCCTTTAACGGCGCAAATTTCCATTCCGTGAAAATTCCAAGTACCAATCCCGCGAATCCACAGACGATCGCAAAAACCTGGGATCTGCCCCCGACCGCATAACCGGCTGCCACACCCAAAAGAGCAGGGGGCAGGATCAACGCGTAAAAGCCCTGGCGAGTGATCCAGAAGAACGCGAAATAACCGACGCATCCGCCGATTGCTGCCGCGATAAGCCCAAGTGCGATTCGTGGTTTTCGGTTTGGTTCGCTCATTCGATCATCCGTACTTTTGATCCGGCGTCGGGTAACTAAAACTTACCCCTAGATCATTTCAGTTTCGGGTACGGAAGTCGACGGAGTTCTTCCAAATCTCCGGCGACTTTCTCGGCCGCATCACGGATGGAGGAATCTTCGTCCGTGAGCAAGCGCGCCAAAGTATCGCGGTTTGTAGAGTCCGGAAGGATTTTGATTTGAGGGATCACCCATCGGCGGTGTTCAGGATTTGACGATGTCGCCAATCGGGCCATCATCTGACTTGTGAGTTGTCCATACGTCCCCTGATTCTTCAATTGGTTGCTGACATCTGGCGATCTTGGATTTGTTTTTTCGAGATATTGCATGGCGACATCTGCCGCCGCGTCAGATGGAATCGATGGAATGTACCGAATGAGTTGAAACTCAATCTGATTGAAGGCACCGTAGGGCTCAGAATTGGGCTGATGGATCGACTTGCCTTTCGCCGCTTCAGCGATGCAATCTTGTGTTACGCGCAGACGAAGGTCGACTGGAAGCAGCGAAATCGTTGTTTCAGGATTTCCAAAATCACCGTACGATGGTGACTGTTTCGGAAACGCCGCGACAAAGTCAGACGCGGGCGGCATCGGTCGAATCCGGGCCAGGTAAGTCCACAGCACACCCAGCGCCCAAGGACGGTGGTTTTTATCGCCCTCGACCTTAGTTCGAAACGATTTCCAGAAATTGCGAGCCAGTGGTTCACGGCCTTCCACTTCCAGGAAAAGAAAGTCTGTCCAGTTGGGCAATGACGTCAGGGAAAACGACTTGCTCAGAAACTGTTCGGCCAGCTCTAATGCCTGGTACGAATGTTCTTTGCGGAATTTCGCACCTGCGGGACCAACGGCATTAAGTGATTGCCAGAAGTCGCGCGAGACGAATTGACCCTCGATATACTCATTTTTCATTGGGTCGTTGCTCTCTTTGAAAGAGTACACCTGCCGCTCTTGTCGACGGTTAAACTCATTCAACGTTGAACCACCCAGGACGGTCGCCATTTTCATCGCCTGTGGATCGAGGTAACTGAGTTTGATCAGTTCGGGAACGATTTCTCTTTCGACCGGGTTATCTTGGTCGTTCGATTGAGCATTCCATTTCTGATCGAGTCGCCAGATGACATGAGCCAGTACAAAGTCACTTGGCTTTCGATCCGTCTGAGGTGTTTGGAACGATGTCGAGAAACAAGGCTCGCCAAATTCACTGCCCCATCCATAACCAAACCCGCCAGCGCTGATCGTCGATAAGCGTTTCAGTTTTGTTTTTGCTATCGCAATCACCCGGTCTGAATCGAGCCGTTCGATCAGGTATTCGACCGCATCCCCCGTGATGGAATTTGTCTGATAGGCCCCGTCTTTGTCGACCTGAGCCTGAATCGCCTGCAATGCGCGCCAGGCACTCTCTACGTCAGTGACCTGATCCAGGTGATACCGCGATTTCGCCCAATCGGTCAGCACGTGCCGAAATGGGGGCTCTTTCGGAATTGCCGCAATCAGTGCGTTGCGGACGAAACGGAAATACGTATCCGCAGCACTGATCCAGTCGGTATCAACTCTGTAATCAGCCAACCGCGCCTTTTCCAATAATGTCGTGGTATCGCGATGCCATTCCTCGGTCATGACACTCAGGGGAATCGTTGCTGGTTGAATATTCCCGAACATCCTCGACGGGCCAGAATGTCCCGTGTTGCCGGAGATCATGACGGGTTGCCCATGCCGTTCTAACTGAACGTAAAGTTCCATCGGTTCGGACTCTTTCTGGTGTGTTCGAATGGTAACTTCATTCGCACGGTCGAGTCGGATCTTTGCTCGTGGCAGATAGGTTGAATTCCCAAAGTTTTTCCACCCTTTGCTGTATTCGTCCTGAGATAACGTGATTGGCGGGACTTTTGCTTCCAGTTCTTCGATCGTCGTGTGCAGAGTCGCCTTCCCCATTCGTACCCCGTTGATAATGACATCGATATCGTCGATCTGTTCCTGAATCGTGAAGTTGATCGGAACGGGGATCTGGCGGATCTCTTTCTCGAAGCGTTCGTAAGCGGGAGTTGAGCTGACAAAGATCGTCGCCATCCATATCGAGATGATCATGCCCACAGAAGCAAGCGAAATCGATTTCCAAATGCCCAGTAGAATCCAGCACCCTGCGACAGCAATCATGATCGCACAGACCATTATTCGTTCACGGATGATAAAATCTTGCAAAGGGGTTGTTATCAACCCCGTTCCCCCTGACGCAACATGAATCACCATCACGCTTGTCAGAATCGCAAGTGTCGATGCTTCAACGATGCTGATGGACCAGGGTGTTTTTCCATTGATCTTCGAAGTCGACGCTGACCATCGCCACGCTTTGGTGGTCAAATAGATTGGCAATATGACGATCGCCGCCAGGAAAAATATCTCAACCATCATGCCCCAATCTCCAGTCGTTTGTGCAGCCAATATCCGAACAGCCCAAGAATTGCTGAAATGGCGATAAAGCCGAGGAACATGGAAGTTCGAGCGAGATCCACACTGAAGGACCAGAGTCGTTCGGTCAGAAACAATCCACACACGAAATAGGCGATCACGAGCAGGTGACCGCTGACCCTGCCTCGAAACGGCATCGATGATCGAATCCATTCATAATGAAAGAGCGGAAGCAGCATTCCGTAAAACAATAAGGACCTTGTCAGGAATCGCGATTCTGTCGGGGCCATCAAGGGGAACCACGGATTCAGCATCCAATCCTGGAAATGGCTTCGTAACGGCGTCAGGATCAGCACCGCACACGGCACCCATGTCGCCAGAACCGATGCCAGTGTCGCCAGCCAGACATGTCTCCACAGAAGATCTCGCGAAAAGCCTTGCGAATACAGGAACGCGAACGATTCTGACCGAACCTGTCCAAGCAAGAGGCTGATCAAAAAGCTATGCGAAATGACAAACACCACCGCGTTCATGTCCAGAAAAAACTCCAGCGGTTTGTCATGAAGCAAGACGTATGCTGTGGCGAGTGATGAACTGATCAACGTCAGCAAGCGAAGGGGACGAAAGATCCAGAAGAACAGTGGCCATTGAATCTGCATCAGAGGCTCCTCTCGTTGGCAAGTCCTTGTTGTTCTGCCGGTGCTTGAGGTTGTTGCGGCTGGGTATAAGCCAGATAAAGATCTTCCAGGCTGACGCGGCGTCGACTGATTTCACCGGGGAATTCCTGCTCGGCAAGATGCAGGCTGCGAAACCGGATCACGGCGATCAGTGCATCGCTGGCCCTTCGTGAGGAAATCACTTCGGCCATCGGTGAGATTACGGAATCATCCGTTTCGAGAGGCAATTCGACCTCGAAGACTTCATCGCGAAGTTGCTCAAGTGGTGAATGCAACCGCACTCGGCCGTTGGCGAGAATCACCACGTCGTCCGCGATCCGTTCGACGTCCGCGATAATATGTGACGCAATGATTGAAGTGACGCCTCGATCGTTCGACTGTTCTCGTAACAGTCCGTACAACTCGAGTCGGGTGGCAACATCTAAACCGTCGACTGGTTCATCCAGCACCAACAAATCCGCGCCGCTGGCAATAGCCGCGACTAGCAATGTCCATCGCTTTTGGCCTTTGCTTAACGTCCGCCAGCGGCTGGCTGTGGAAATCTGATGTTGTTCGCATAGCGACGTCGCCAATTTCCAGTCGAAACGAGGCGAAACACAAGACTTAAGTGACATGATCTCGCGAACTCGCGTTCCAGAAGGTGGCGACATTCCGTCGAGAATGCAGGCGACGCGGTACATCTCGACTGACGGAGGCCAACAGGATTCGCCCCACAATTTGGCTTCGCCTCGTGACGGCATCAGCAACCCCGAAATCAGTTTCATCAGAGTGCTTTTGCCGACACCGTTGGGACCCAGCAAGGCGAGAATTTCGCCTGACCCGACGGTCAGCGAAACGTCCTCTAAGACAACTTTGCCGCCGAAGTCACGAGTGAGATCGACGGTTTCCATGACAGTATTTGACTCAGTCACTTTTTCGACTCCAGTTCATTCGCCGTGTCGTGAATGATTTCGATCACTTCGTCGAGATTCGAACCAACCTGCGTCGCCTCGACGAGCAGTTTGACGGCCAGTTCGCGCAGCCGCTTTCGCCGCTCGTTCGCAGGTAAAGCAGCCCGGTTCGATGCGACAAACACACCCCGTCCCTGTTGCATGACGACCAGTCCCGCCCGGTCCAGTTCTTCATAAGCTTTCACGACCGTTCGCGAGTTGATCTGGAGTTGTGCCGCCAGATCACGAATGCTCGGCAATTGCTCGCCAGCCTCGAACTCCCCTTTGGCAATGCGCAACCGGATCGCTTCGACAACCTGCCGATAGAGTGGATCGCCCGAATGATGGTTTAATGAAATACGCATGATGACAGTGGGCACTGTTGTATAACACATACAACAGTGTGGCAAGTGAAATTTCAAAATAGAAAAAGAATTTCAAATCCGTTCGGCCTTGTCTCAGTCTTGACGGTTGAGAACGTTCGTTGACTGACTCTTGTTTCAAAATCACGATACTACTGTTCCGGAACACACGGTTTTTGACTTGATGAGCTTGGGTTTTCCGAAGTGTGGCGAAAGGCTTCTTGAATGTGCTTGGTTGCCTTGAAACAATAGAACTTTTTGTCGTGTATTCCGCAGGATTTTCGCCGCTCACCTCATGGAATTCTGATCAATGGATGTCATCTACCGCTACGACCCATTTGCTCCGGTTGTTGCCCGACAGATTCCGAATGCAAAAGCAGCAATCGACGCGCTGATTCAAGGGAACGACCAATTTAAGAAACTTGTGACTCGGATGCAGGAGCGGACACTTGGAGGTGATGCGGGTGATCCGATTGTGATTCAGAGAAGTCCTATCACATCGGGGTTGCCACTGATTCCTGGCGTGATGCCGAACCAGGCGCCGTTCGCGGCGGTGCTCGGTTGTTCGGACGCGCGGGTACCGACGGAAGCCATATTTGATCAATCCTTTAACGATCTGTTTGTTCTTCGAATTGCGGGGAACGTGCTTGGTTCCGAATGTCTGGGTTCACTTCATTACGCATTGCGGCAACTCAAAGACAGTTTGAAGGTGATCGTGGTTCTGGGGCATGCCAAATGTGGGGCGGTCACGGCTGCAGTCGACACGCATATGTCTCCTGATGCCTACGCAAATATCGCTTGTACATTTCCTTTGCGATCACTCATTGACCAGATCCAGATTGCTGTTCGAGGTGCTTCCCATGCCCTGGAAACTTATTTGGGTTTGCCGATGTCAGATAAATCCATGTTTCGGTCCATCTTGGTCGGAGTCACCGCGTATGTGAATGCGGCGGTCTCGGCATTTGAGTTACAAAGAGAACTTGATTTGTACGACAAGCATGGCCCCAAGGTTGTTTTCGGTATCTACGATTTTGATTCATTACGCGTTCAAAGCAGCCCTGCAATCGATTCTGATTCGCCACGTCTGCGAGCAGCGCCTCGAAATGCACAAGAATTAGCGGACTACGCGACGGAAGTTGTCGACGCTATCATGTCGTTAGAAGATGACGAAAGAGAGGCGGGTTATCTGCTGACAATGAATGTCTGAGGGGAGATGATGCAAGCGCTATTTGTTCACGGGATGGGACGGTCTCCCGTTTCGGCCATCCCGCTCCTATGGCGATTAAAACGACAAAGTATTTCCCCTTCCTGGTTTTTCTACAGCGTCACGTTTCAGAATTTCCCATCGATCACTCAGCGGTTGCAAAAGAAAATCGTTGCTATTGCGCAAAAGGGTGATTACGTCCTGATCGGTCATTCCCTGGGTGGCGTACTGATTCGAAATGCCCTCGCGTCGTTACCTGAGGGCACGAAATTGCCTGATCGGGTTTTCCTGCTGGGTTCACCCGTTCGAGCCTCACGGATCGCGACCGCTTTACGCCACAACGTCCTCTATCGGCTAGCAACGCGAGATTGCGGCCAGTTGCTGGCTTCGGAAGAACGGATGAAAAATGTTCCTCCAAGTTCGATACCGACAACCAGCATCGTCGGGACACGCACCCTGTTTGGACTCTCGCAGCTGTTTGGCGACGAGATCAACGACAGCATCGTTTCCCATTCGGAAGTGACTGCGGATTGGATCTCTGAAGAGTTACACGTCCCGGTGATTCACTCGGTGTTACCGTGGAACCGACAGGTATCACAACTCGTGATTGAGCGATTATTGCCAACATCGCATTGATCGCTGGAAGGGCGAGTCGCAACGTAGATACACTCAACGGCTTGGCGGCGCGATGGGTGGCTCTCCATGGTCTGATGAAAGTGCAAAAACTGGCGTAAGTTCATTGTGTTGTTCGTGATGAATAAAATCGCGGTTGAAATTCGGGGTGCCACGGTTTTGGAGTCTTCGACAAGGCCGTGTCTTCAAGGCTTGAAAGCTTGCCCGAAGAGCACGGCTTAACCGAAGACGGTAAAACCGTGGCACCCTTGACGCGGATTTCTGTTCCAAAAGCACTTCGTCGCCAGCCACCTAAATTCCAAACTTCACGTCGTTTCATCAGGCCCGCTTCGCCCGTGCATTGGGTTGCGACCAAAGCCCGCGCCGGGTTGTAAACTCGTCGTGGCAGCGTACAGTATTAGAGTCAAATCGTCTTGTTCGCCTCCCTATGCCAAGTTCTTAATTTCCGTCGGAAGATTAGTTCAATCGTCGTCTAACATGGTGCTGTGATCATGACTCGATTCATCAGGTTGATACTCGGGCTGGCGGTCATACTCTCAGGATCTCCGCAGCCCGTTCTGGCGGGGATGCCTTCTCCCGAATTGATCTGGACGGAACTTGGTCGCCGGCGCTGGGAAGAAGTCTCATTCTTTCTGGTCGGATTCCTGCTGATGGCGGCGATCGTCCGTTTGCTCTGGAATATGCTGCGTCACGATTTTCCGTCGTTACCCAAGCTAAGTTACCGTGGAAGCGTTTCATTGCTGCTATTGTGGGGGCTGCTGATGGCGGTCGTCCTGGCAATGGTTTCCGGTGCCCGCGAATTAATGACGCCCGGAGCATGGGTACCGAAAGGAGTGACCTATAAGCTGGCGGATAACCAGCCGCATCAATCGCTTACCCCGGCAGAGAATGAGTTGCGAGATCAACGAAGGCGACATAAGCTCGATAATCTACGATTCGCACTCTGGCAGTTCGCATCGGCACACGAAGGCCGATTTCCATCCGTCGAAGAAGCGGAAACCATCGCGCCCGACTTGTGGCTGGTGGACGGGAACTCGCCGCTACGGTTCGTTTATGTTCCTGGGAAAGGTCAGCAACAGACCAACGAAATCTTGGTCTACGAACCGGAAGTGTTTGACGATGATCAGTACGTGATCTTGGCCAGCGGCGCTATCACGAAGCGCAACGAGATCATTTTCAAAAAATCGCCGGAGACATCCACCGAGACAAATGGGAACGCTGTCCCGTCGACGCGGGCCGTGGGGCCAGTAAATACAGATCGTCCGTCCGATTCGAATGGAGGGCCTTGATCAATGACTGAACCAGAAACTTCCCCCGTTGGTCAGAGCTTCGAGGTTTTTTCGAAGATCTTTGGCTACGGTATCGTCCTGCTTTTTTTAGTCTGCACCGGGCTGATCGTACCCATCGTTCAAATGGGTTGGATTCTGGCATCCGGCTGGTTCTTTTTTCTTCAGCGAACCGCAAGCGAGATAACGGTTAACGCCGGCTCAATTCGCTGGTTCTTTGTGGCACTGCTTCTGCTGACTCTATTCGGTCATTGGACAGCAGTCTGGTTGACGCGCGCGTGTGCGGATGTCGCATCGGCTGAGTCCGTTGTACCGAAATTATCGAATTGGCCACTTCGCCGCTCGATTGTTTTGATTGCCACGATCCTCAGTTGCTTCACAGCCGGGGTCTGCCTGGTCGGCATGACTCATGAATTCGTCTGGATTGCCACATCGAAGGCTCCGCTGACGAAAATCGGAGGATCACGATTAGCCGCACGGCGATCTCAGTCGAGGAATAACCTACAACAATTGGAGCTGGCGTTCTGGAATTTTCATGATGATAAAGGGACGCAGGGTTTTCCCGAGTCGATGACGTTTAATGAACCGGGCCAGCTTCGGCATGGTTGGGCAACGGCCCTGTTGCCTTATTTCGATCAGTCGCAATTGTACGACAAGATCCGACTCAAACTGCCATGGTCCGCTGACGAAAATCGACCGTCATTTGAAAAGGGAGTTTGGGCGTTCCAAAATCCCGCCATTTCAAAAAATACGGATGAGACAGGCTACTCAACCATTCATTATGCAGCGAACTCGCTGGTCCTTCAGCCCGGTCGCAAGCGACCGATGAAAGAAATCACAGATGGCACCTCGAACACAATTCTCGCCGGTGAAGTGAACGCAAACTTCGAACCGTGGGGCAAACCAGGCAACTGCCGCAACCCACAGCTAGGCATCAATAAATCACCAAATGGTTTCGGCAGTCCGTTCAAGGGGGGAGCCCAGTTGATGCTGGCCGACGGGTCCGTTCGATTCGTCAGCGACAACATCGATCCAAAAGTGCTGAACGCGCTGGCCACGCCTCAAGGGGGTGAGACGGTCGGTGATTTTTAGTTTCAAACGTTGCACCCCAGGGTAGACCGCAAAGCGATCTACCCTGGGCTTTGATATGAAACGCCGTTGGCGTAAAGACAAGTAAACCGTGACGTTTGGGACACTATAAGTTCGTTGTTTTCAACCAAATACCGAGATCCTCAACCGACTTAATATCCAGAAGGGCCTCTCCGAGTTCTTGGCTCTGCTCCAGTTTTAACTGGCGAATTTGTTGCTGGACGTCTTCTGGCAACGAACCGCACTTCCGAGTAAGGATTCGTAGCAGCAACGTTGCGCTCCCCTGCTCGCGGCCTTTCTCAAGACCTTTCTCAAGACCTTTCTCAAAACCATCTTCCTTTGCCATGCGTTCAATCGACGTTACATATGGCATGCGATTTTCCTCTTCAAAGGTGACCAATTCGGACATAAATCTGCGATCAAGATCCGGCCGCAATCGCATCATCCAATCGATCAGGCGGAATATTTCACGAATACTATCCGAAGTATACCCCATCGTGTAGAGGTTTCTCACCAATTGAGTTTTGGCGTTGAATCGCGCGTCAGGATCACTCGACGTTCGCAGCGCGGCAATCTGGGCTCTCGCCACTTGTACAACCAAAGATTTGTCATCGATCCAGTCCGTGGCAAACCGGTCTAATAACTTGCAGATTGGAAACTCGCGAACGCTCCGAAAATCAGCCAGTTCAAACCGGTGTACGTTCGGTCGCCAATCCGGTCGCAAGTCGGCGAGGATTACAAGTGTCACCACATCTTGCTGAAACATCCATTTCAGACCCGCATTGTACAGATCGATCCGGAACGAAAAGTCCGGTTCAAACTGCGTCTGAATTTCAAGATGGCATAGAATCCATTGATCACGTCCGTCGAGCAGCCTCACTTTGAATAGCAAATCGACTTCTCGACTACGGTGCCCGAATCGACCGATGATCTGACTGATCTCTTTATCCAACCACGTCGGCTCGCAATTCCAATCAATAAGGTTCGCGAACGCTGGAAAGCCTTTCTGAATTGCTTCTGGCAAATGCAACCGAATGGTTTCCTTCCACGCACCGTCATAGTCGCTGTCTTGCCGTTCTTCCGCCGGTAATTCGCTTTCAATTTCTGTCATGAATCAAATCCCGGCAGGGGCGAGTTTTTCGCAGTCAGCCAAGCAATTGAGGCATCACATCGTACGCCGAGACCATACAAGGAGCAACCGGTTCGGCGCGGAATCCCCCGCATCGCTAAGCAGAGCGACCGCTTTCTGAAAGACCGAATTCGTTATTCGACGACCGTCGCTTTACCCGACTTGTAGTGTTCCCGAGTTCTTTCCCGAGGTCCACTCAAGTCTGGTTGGATGGGCAAACTGCGGACCCGATGGTTGCGATGGGCTTGGCTGCGTGATATTCCTGCTGTGCTGGTCGCATCAATTGAAGTTGTTGTCATCGAATTGGTGACGTTATTTTTATAGGATCACGTTGATGGCAGGTTTTGATCATGGGTCGATGCATCCCAAGGAAGTCGAAGACCCGGTAATTTCCGCTCGCAATGCGCGGTATGGGATGACCCTGTTTCTGATCTATCTTGCGATCTATGCCGGGTTTGTTGGTTTGAATGCGTTCCGGCCTGATCTCATGGAGTTGACTCCTGTTTGGGGGCTGAATCTGGCTGTCCTTTACGGGCTGGCGTTGATTGTCATCGCGATGGTGCTGGCCCTGGTCTATACGTGGCTTTGCCGAGGGAAGCCAACTGGTTGAGGTCGTTGATCGAACTTGCCTGTCTGGTGATTGGTTTGCACCACCTACGTTTCTGACGAGTCTCCTATTCCCGCGAAAGCCGGTTCATGATTCATAATGCGTCCACCTTGTCCGTGATTGTGTTTGCTGTTTTTGTTGCCATCACATTGGGGTTGAGTTTCTATTTCGCCGCGAAAACCAAATCAGCAGCGGGTTATTTCGCTGCTGGTGGTCAGATCCATTGGTTTGTGAACGGCGTTGCGTTCGCCGGTGATTACCTGTCCGCAGCCTCATTCCTTGGGATCTGCGGGACGATTGCGTTCTTCGGTTACGATGGGTTTTTGTATTCGATCGGATTCCTGGCCGGTTGGGTCGTGGCTCTGTTTGTCGTTGCCGAACCTTTGAAGCGATTGGGGAAATACACGTTTGCCGACGCACTCAACAGCCAGTTCCAATCGCGCGGGATCACTTTGGCCGCAGGGATCAGCACGCTGGTTGTCAGTGTGTTCTACCTGATCCCACAAATGGTCGGGGCCGGTTCGCTGATCAAACCGTTGCTTGGGTGGCCTCACGAAGTCGGTGTTGTGCTGGTCGGGATCGTCGTTGTGCTGATCGTTGCTACGGCGGGGATGGTCAGTACCACCTACGTCCAATTCATTAAGGGGTCATTGCTTGTTCTGTTCAGTGGCATCCTCACGGTGATGATCCTGAATCGTGGTTTGAAAGTGGATACCAGCGAATTGGCGAATTCGCCTCAAACAATGGTCGTCAAAAAGGATGGAACAAAGTTCGTCGACGGAATCAAACATGGGGATAAAGAGGGCGAGGCAGACCTGCGACCGGTTGGACACTTGAGCAAACTTCCCAACGGAAAAACGGAAACCGGCCCACTGGGTCCGATTGAATATCTTGCCACGTTGCAGAATAGCGAAGTTGTCCTGTGGTCGAAAAAAGAAGTGACCGATGACAACGGGGACAAGACGACCACATGGTCGCCTCAACCGACAGCAGGAGCCAAAATCCTACGACCCGGAAATAGTCCACTCTTCAAAGGTCTGCAGAAGGATCAGTTATTTGCCCGGCTCGATTTCATTTCGCTGATGCTGGCTTTGTTCTGCGGAACGGCTTCGCTGCCGCATATTTTAATCCGGTACTACACCGTGAAGGATCAGGCGGCGGCTCGTCTAAGTACCGTTGTCGGTATCGGGACCATCGGTGTCTTCTACGTCCTGACTCTGTTTCTGGGATTAGGAGCGATGACGAGCGGCACGTTGGACTTAACCGATTCCAACATGGCGGCACCGCTGCTCGCGAAGAGTTTTGGCGAGACCCTGTTCGCAGTGATTTCCGCGATCGCATTTACGACGGTACTGGGAACAGTTAGTGGATTGATCGTGGCCGCCAGTGGTGCCGTCGTTCATGATCTGCTCAGCAGTGTCCTGCAATGGGAGATGCGGGATCACGAGAAAGTGCGAGTCGGCAAGATTGCTGCTGTCATCGTCGGAATCATCGCCATCTTGCTGGGAATTCTGTTCAAGGACATGAATGCCGGATTCCTGGTCGGCTGGGCCTTTAGTGTGGCGGCATCGGCGAATCTTCCATCACTGGTGATGCTGCTCTTCTGGAAGCGGACAACCAAGCAGGGGATCACCGCCGCGATCTTCGTGGGCCTTTTCAGCTCATTGGGTTGGATTCTGCTGAGTGCCGATACGTTCCAGAAGGTTTACGGTTACACAGCAGACCAGGCCGCAAAGCTGGCCCAGGTCCCCTTCAGTCAGCCGGGGCTGGTGACGATCCCGCTTGGATTTCTCACACTGATTTTTGTATCTCTGATGACGCGCGGGACGAGGAACGAGCAACCCATTTAGGCAGCGCTTCGAAGCATTTCTCCTAAAGATTGGGCCAGTTCCTCCGAAAAATGTGCCACTGCTTGACCGTCTTCGGTCAAGCAGTGCTCTTCGACGGGTAGAACGGGAAGCCGCTGCTTCTCCGAAGACTCCCAAGCAGTGGCACATTAAGATGCAGTCCGAAGAAAATGGTTCATAGCGTTGCCATATCGGTTTTAGAGGAACTCGTCATGCATCTAAGAACTCGATTCTGCCTGCCTTGTATTATCCTCTTTCTCGCCTCATCACAGGTTGTTGCGCAGCCTGATGCGATTTTCCATCATGGAAAAATTGTCACAGTCGATCCCGCGTTTTCGATTGCTCAGGCAATTACCGTGCGAGGTGATCGGATTCAGGATGTCGGTCGGAACGACGACATCCTGAAATTAGCCGGTCCAAAGACGGTTCTTGTTGATCTGCATGGTCACACGGTCATTCCGGGTTTGTGCGATTCACACGTCCATGCGCCTGCGGCTTCGATGTATGAGTTCGACCATCCAGTTCCTGAAATGGATACCGTGGGCGACGTGCTGAAGTACGTGGCGGCGCGGGCCGAGCTATTACCTGACGGCGAATGGATCGTCGTCAGGCAAGTCTTCATTACGAGGCTGCGGGACCAGCGCTATCCGACTCGAAAAGAATTCGATGCGGTGGCACCGAAGAATCCTGTGATGTTCAGCACCGGCCCCGACTGCGTCTGTAATTCGCTCGCCATGGAACTGAGTGGCATCGATAAAGATTTTCAGATTACCGATGGCCAGGCGGGAAAGATCGAACGTGATCCGGTTACAGGTGAATTAACCGGCATTCTTCGCAACGCTTCCCGTTTTGTGAAGTCAAAGCCAAACGAGAAGACGCCAACGCTTGAAGAACGGATGCAGCGGCTGAAGCAATTGTTTGCCGACTATAATTCGGTTGGCCTGACAAGTGTCGCCGATCGTGCGGCCAAAGATGATGGTATTGAAGCCTATTCCGAGTTGAAGCGACGCGGCGAATTGAACTGCCGCGTCTTTCTTTCGTATTCGGTCGAAGGGGGCGGTCGCCTGGACGACGCATTGAAGGGGATTGAAAAAGCCTCAAATCATCCGCTGCATGAATACAATTCAATGCTGTGGCTGCGAGGGATCAAAGTCTTTCTCGACGGGGGGATGCTGACGGGAAGTGCCTATCTGAAAACTTCTTGGGGGGTGAGCAACATCTATTCGATCACCGATCCCGAATATCGGGGCATTCGCTTTATTGAACAGGAGAACCTTGTTCAGATGGCGAAATTCGCTCTTCAGCGAGACCTTCAGTTCACGGCCCACTCCGTCGGTGACGGAGCCGTCCAAGCGTTGATTGATGCCTATGCAGAAATCAACAAAGAACTTCCTGTCAGGCGTTGCCGACCTTGTATCACACATTGCAATTTCATGAGTCTCGAAGCGATTCAGCAAATGCAGCAACTCGGAATCGTGGCGGATCTGCAACCGGTATGGCTGTGGCTGGATGGAGCTACACTACGAAAACAGTTTGGTGACGAACGTCTGACGTACTTTCAGCCGTATAAGACTCTTTTTGATTACGGAGTGATCATCGGCGGAGGTTCAGACCACATGCAGCGGATCGGCAGCTTGCGATCGGTCAATCCCTACAATCCGTTCCTGGGAATGTGGACCGTGCTGAGTCGTCAACCACGACGAACAGACCAACCGCTGCATCTGGAGCAGGCACTGACACGCGAACAGATGCTGAGGCTCTACACGATCAACAACGCCTGGCTGACATTTGAGGAGCGACAAAAAGGATCGCTCGAACGAGGCAAGCTGGCCGACTTCGTCGTGCTGAAATCGGACCTGCTGACATGTTCGCTCGAGGAACTGAGAAACATGTCGGTTAGCGAAACGTACGTTGGTGGTCGACGGGTTTATGCTGCTGAGGCGAGATAAGCAGGAACACCCGACCCCAGAACATACGGCTCAAATGGAATAGAGCAACTGCTTCCTCAAGGACTCGCTCAAAGGCATCAAAATCATCCGGGGACAAAAAGATCGGTGTCCGCGCGTTGGCCCGATTCATTACGTGGTAAATCCAACCATCTGCCGCAGCTCGTTTTGATCATCCTATTTCGTGAGTTTACTGTGGAATGTCCCGAAACGGCTTGTTCGAGCGATAGAGTTCGAGACGTTCGGAGTATTCCCGCCTGAATTTTTTTGACCCACATTCAATAGCTTTTTCTTGCCATTTTATGGCGTCTGGAAATCGCCGGATTCGGTATAGGCGGCGGCAAGTGCTTCAATCCTTTTGCCTTCTTTCCATTCGGTCGCTTCACATGCTCTGGTGGCGTATACAACCGCAAATTTGCCGTCTCGATAATGATCATCGGGACAGGTTGCAAATAGCCATGCGAGATCGTGGCAAGCATATACATACTTTGGGACCAACCGGATAGCTTCGGTAGAGTCTTTGATCGCAGTCCATGTTCGCCCTTCGCCAACAAACTCGAAGCCCGGTCGTAAAAACCATGTAGAGCGACAATTAAAATTCCCCCCCCCAACGAAGCGAATGGATCATTGTCGTCGAACACACGCGTTCTTCAATAAACGATTTGGTTTGATCCGATTGAGCAGTCACAGTTTGTCGGTACGATGATGTAATCATCGCTGCAATGGACGTTCTCGAAGTGCCAAGGGGGGCTGTCGAAATAGGGAAAACGACTCGGCGAGCGACAATCTGTCAGCTCGCATATAGGAGTCGGGCTTCGACTGACGAACAAACAGCGAGCCACAAAACAGAATTGAAAAGCCAGCATTCGCCTCGACGAAATGCCGCATGCGGCACTACGCGACATAAGCTCGAGGGAAGAAAATATCGATGGGGTCGAGTTTCGAAGGTCACTCAAGTAGTCCTGAGACGACTATTGCGGTCTAGCTGCGATCCATTTGTGCCAGATGACGAGTTGGTTTTTGGCTTCGGATTGTGCGGTCCGATGAATCCTGAGGATTACGGATTCGCTGTGAGAATTCTCTTCGAGTGCCTGGCTCAGGTCATCAAGTGTGGCAACTGGGGTTCGTCCGACCGCTTCCAAAACGTCATATGTTTGCAAGTCGCCGCTCAATGTGCTGCCACGTTCGACTTTCATCACGAGCAGACCACGTGATGTTCGCTGGTGCCCGAGTTGTTCTGCCAGGTCACCATCCAATGGATGCACAATTAGCCCCATCGGCCTGACGGGTACGCCTCGTCCTTGCTGAACCGGTGCTTCGCTTGTCTTACGAAGATCGTTGCGGTCGGCGAGCACGATCGAAAGCGACACCTTTCTTTGTCCTCGCCAAACCGCCATGCGGATCTGTTTTCCGATCGGTGACAGGCTGACAAGATTGATCAAGTGATCGTGGTCCTGAACATCAAATCCGTCAAAGTTCAAGACAACGTCATCCAGCTGTAACCCCGCACGGGATGCGGGTGAGTTTTCGTAGATTTTATTGACTCGGGCACCCATTGCCCGGTCGAGTTTTAGTCTGGAGGCGACTTTGATATCGAAGTGCTCGTCGAGTTTCACACCGATCCAGGCTCGTGGCACAACTCCGTATTCAAGCAGTTGATCCATCACTCGTTGTGCAAGGTAACTCGGAATGCTGAAGCCGATTCCATCATTACCACCGCTCGACGTGGCAATCGCAGTGTTGATGCCGATCACGCGTCCTTGAAGATCAATCAGTGGGCCACCACTGTTTCCTGGATTAATTGCGGCATCGGTTTGTAGGAAATCCTGATTGATGACTTCCGTCTGACCCAATTGCAATTTCCGTCGACCTCGAGCGCTGATGATCCCGAGTGTGACCGAACGGCTTAGTCCGAACGGGCTTCCCATAGCCAGGACCATATGACCAATTTCGACTTTCCGACTGTCGCCCCATTTCGCAGCGGTTACGTTTGTCGTACCGATCTTCAGAACAGCGATATCCGATTCGGCATCGGTGAAAACTCGTTCTGGCTGGACCACGCGTCCGTCATTAAGCGAGATCGAAATGGAATCGACGGGAGTCTTGTCAACGACATGACAATTGGTGACCACAAAAAAACCGCTTGCTTTCGAGCTGGTCAGGATCACACCCGAACCAGTCTCTTCCTCTTTTCCACGGCCTTGAGTCCGTCTTTCACATTGAATGTGAACAACACTTGGCGTCGTCACCGCTGCGATTTTTGCGAGCAGCGTACTTCCGTCCTGAAGCGACGAGCCTTGGGTGCTCAGTTCGTGGTAGATCCGTTCGGATGTGGCACCATCCAGATTCTGGGCGTGTACCGTACGGTGTACCGGGAGCCACACCAGGGCGGCTCCAATCATCATTCCTGCAATCAAAGTTCCAGCAGACAGAATCAGGGCCGATGGTTGACGCATGCAATTTTCGATTCACCGCTGGGCGAGTTAAGCCATCAAGACATCACTCGCAAACCTCGGCCGCATGAACATCCTGCCCCGGCCCATCTGTCGGAAACCTCTGCAAGTCTGGAAACAATCCGAACTCAATGCATTCTATCCCAACAAGGAATCACTCGGCAGACGACAAAACCAAATTGAACCTTTTTTCTCGAATGCCGTCTGAAACGATTGTACAACATTATCCGAAGAGGTCGGCTAGTCGAAACGAATAGAGAACAGATTTGGAGAAAGTAGAATGGATCAGGAGTAGAAACCAATTCGTTGATTTTCTACTTACGACTCTCTCAAGTCTACCCACTAGCCGCTTCGGCTTGCCGCTCTCTTCTTATCGTTTAACCGCGCCTTTCAGAGAAGCGCGAGCGGAGCGGCGGAATTGCCGTCAGCCGAGGCGTCATTTCTCTTTGGGGCATTGAAAAAAATCGGAGCTATGGCAACGCTCAAAGAGATCGGGCCGGACGCCGATCCCCTGCGCCGCTGGCTTCGGGTTAAACTAAGAATTTGCAATACATCGTTTGTTTTGCGCCAAATCCAGGCTTCCCACCTTATGCCTTAGTGTAGTTGTCGAACACTCGGACCTTGTCCCAGGTTGGCTTATTTTCTTCGATGAACTGCAAGTGCAGCGGAGCGGTCTGGTAAACGTCGTGATCATGCTTGGATTTGAAAACAACCAACAGCGCAACGTGAAAATCGCGAACGTTGACTGGACGTTCTAGCTCGGCGACCAGCGGACCCGCTCCAAAGAAAACGACTCCTGGATGATCTTTGAGGTACTTGAAACAGGCATCAACCAGTTTCTGGATGTTTTCTGCGGTGCCGTCTTTCAACGTGAAAAAGACATTGTGGACCAGCTGCGATTGATTTGCGTGATCAGCCATCGAAAAAACTCTTCCTCTTACGGTTTTTGTAAAATCAGGTTCCCACCGCCAGTCAGTTTGGCGATACGTTTCGGTCTCGATCGATTGTCATTGTGTGGTTTGAAAATCCGTACTGCCAATAACACGAGTTGCCGATTCGTCGGCGGATATCATCACGAATCGGCTCGTTTCTTGCCACTCTGCTGATTATGATCTGTTCTTTATTGATTTCGTTTCTGGTGGGGTGTCGAAATGGTTTTAGAACTTTTTGAAGATTCGTTCGGTGACCACCGAAATGCACAGGCCCTGGCAAAGGCATCCGAACTGGCATACCTTCCAGAAGATCTTGGGAAAGCAGAGTTTGCAGCCCAGCTGGGACTCGACGCTCGGCTGATCAGCGTCGGGAATACTCAGGCATATATCGCGCAAAATGCGAATAACATCGTTGTCGCATTTCGGGGAACTGAATCTCCCACGACCTTTGAAGGTCTGAAAGATTGGCTGCTATCGGATGCTGTCAATCTATTGATCCTGCCCACCGGACGACTGGGGACCGATTTTGCGGCAGCCGGGGTCGGAGCACGGTTTCATCAAGGGTTCATCAACGCGTTGGATGACATTTGGCGGCCATTGTTTTCTGGTGTTGAAGACGAAATCAAACGAGCTGACCGTCCATTGTGGATTACGGGACATAGCCTTGGTGGAGCCCTGGCCGTTTTGAGTACGTGGTTGTTTACACGAAAATTCGTGAGCGTCCATCAGGTCTATACGTTTGGTGGCCCCATGATCGGCAATGTTGAGGCGTCGAAAGCCTTTGACAGAGAACTTGCCGGAAAGATTTTTCGGTACGTGAACGGCCCCGATCCAGTCCCCAAGCTGCCAACAATGAGCCTGATTGCGAATGATTATGGTCACGTTGAAAAAGAAATGTCGACCGGAGTCGGGCCGGGCGCCTCATCCTCGGTGGCTCTTTTCACCCAGTTCTTGAGTCGATCGGCCAACGGAGTCATACAAGGGACCCTGATCGACGATGTCTGGAAAGCGGTGGCACAAACTGTCGATGCCCATTTGATGCCCAGCTATCACAGCATGATCGAGCGGCTAATGGGCAAGAATTAGGAACGATCAAGAGCCGATCCTGCTTGTGTTTTGTCAATCTTCTGAATTAGGGTGCAACTGTATGATCGTCTTCGCTCATACAGTGCTCTTTCATCGGCAGAACAAGAAGAGACTGCTTCTTCGAAGACTCCGAAGCAGTGGCACAAGATCCTAATTCAGAAGTTTGACAGCGTGTTTATTGAGCGTCTAACGAGTTTGATCGGCATCCGGGTTTGGCGAGAACTAGTTGTACCAGACCGCAGTTTCGTTCGAGAAAGGCCCCCTCGCAGTAGCAGAGGTAGTAGTCCCACATTCGAATAAAGCGTTCATCAAACCCAAGTTGTTTTACGTCAGCAATCCGATTTAAGAACCTTGCACGCCAATCGCGAAGGGTTTTTGCATAATGGACAGCAAAGTCTTCAAGGTGAGTTAAACGGAGATCGGTCGAGCGAGTCAAAACGTCGCAGACGTGTGTCACTGAAGGTAGACACCCGCCAGGGAAAATGTATCGCTGAATAAAATCGACCCTACGGATGTAGCCTTGATAGAGTTGGTCGGCGATCGTAATCCCTTGTAGAACGAACAGACCTTCAGGTTTCAATAATCGACTGCAGCATTCAAAGTAGGTATCAAAGAATTCATGGCCGACAGCTTCGATCATCTCGATCGAGACCAGTTTGTCATACTGACCTTTCAGGTCACGGTAATCTTGCATGACCACCGTGACGCGATCGCTCAGTCCTGCATCGGCGATTCGCTGCGTTGCGAATTCAAATTGTTCGCGTGAAATCGTGGTCGTTGTCACTTTACAGCCGAAATTCTTGGCCGCATGCAGAGCAAACCCACCCCAGCCTGTTCCGATTTCTAAAAGATGATCCTGTGGAGAGAGCCGCAGTTTTTGACAAATGCGTTCGTTCTTCGCTGTCGAGGCATCGAAAAGCGTGCTGTCCGGAGACTCGTAAATGCCGCCGGAATACATCATAGTTTCATCGAGAAACAGCTTGAAAAAATCGTTTCCCAGATCGTAATGGGCCGCAATGTTTTTTCGGCTTCCTCGCTTGGTATTCCGGTTGAGTCGATGAGCGATTTGATAAAGCGGCTCAAACAAAAAGGAAATCCATCCCGGTTTCGCCGCTTGCGTTTGCGAATTCACAATCAGGATTCGGACCAGATTGGTAAGATTGTCACAGGACCAGTCGCCGTCCATAAACGATTCGGCAGCACCGAGGTCTGCGCCGAATGCCGCTCGCGGATAAAACCGTGATCGTTGAACTATCAAAGTCACATGCAGCGGGCAATTCAAGGTCGTTTGCCCAAACGTTTGCTGGGAAGTTCCTTCGACGAGCGTGATCTTCCCGTGTTCGATCCCTTTCAGACGCGAGATGACTGCGTTCCTCGCGAATTTTTCCCGCAGACAACGAGGAGAGACATCGCGTTCCTGGCAATAATTATCCAATGACAGAGTTGATTGCGATTCGGTAATGCTGCTCATGTTGTCAGTTCTGTATTGAATCTTGGGTCGGAGTTTCCGTTTGTGGGATCTTATCTGGTTCGTCCAATCGGGAAGTTTCAGGATGAGGAACGTATGGAATCCGCTTCCACCACAGACGAAAAGCCTGCCAATAGATGTTCGCCATAACTTGTGCTGTCATCAATGGATACATAACTAGAACCCGAGCGAGAGACCAGGTCGAGATTTCTTTTCGCTTGAGATTCAAAGTCGCATCAAAAGAAGGTTTTTCGCCACGCCAATTCTCGGCCTGGAGTACCAGTTGATCGCCTGGACCGACCAGATTCCATCGATATTCAAAATCCATCGTCATAAAGGGAGAAACGTGAAACGACTTGGCAAATCGAAACTTGAGCTTTTCCGGTTCGCCTGATGACGCCGCCTGATGATTCTGCTTCGCGTCGATAACAGGCAAGACATAACAGTGTCGTTCTCGCCACGGTGTGTTTGTGACTTCAGCCACGATGCATTGAATGTGATTTCCACTTTCATCAAAACAAAAGTAGACACTCAATGGATTGAAGCAATATCCAAAGTAACTCAAATGAGTCAGCAGCCGAATTGGTCCGACTGGACGGTTACCGGATTTATCTTCGACAAGGTTTCGAACGGTTTCGTCCAGCGTCTGATTTTTGTCACCGAAATGGTCTCGTCGACGGAACGTGGCAAGATTCCAATTTTCAATGGACCAGAACCATCGACCTGAAAACACGTTCGGAAGTTCGTTGAGATCAAGATACATCATGAAAAGAGGCGTGCGAAATTCGTGACGAACAGGCTCGAATCTTCGATGACGAACCGTTCCTTCATAAATGCCACTCTGCATGACCCGGCCCTGACGATCAGCGTTTTTTTGAGTTGTGACCGGTCACTTCTAATCGATACCGAACGCGTTAGCCACAACCAGAGCGCTTTTCACGCCGTCTTCATGAAATCCGAAGCCCCAGTACGCACCGCAAAAGTGTGTTCGATGGTGGATTCCGCTGATCTCGGAGTGGCGACGTTGAGACAAGACCGCAGCAGGAGAATAGATTGGATGTTCATACACAAATCTTCCCAGAATCTTGTCCGGACGAATGGCGTCTTCCCTGTTAAGAGTCACGCAAAACGGATCGGTAGAATTCAGCCGCTGAAGGATGTTCATCTGATAAGTCACCGAAGGTGCATCCAGCGGGCTATTCGATAAGTGGTAATTCCAGCTGGCCCATGCTCGACGCCGTTTCGGTAATAACGATGCATCCGTGTGAAGCACAGCCACGTTCTTTGAGCAGACAAACGGGGTTAAGACCTCACGTTCGAGAGGACTTGCGTCACTGAGAAGTCGCAGCGCCTGATCACCGTGGGTTGCAAACACAACCTGATCGAATCGTTCAGAACCAGATGATGAAGTCACTTCGACGGAATCTTCGGTTCGACGCACTGAAATCACAGGGCAATTCATTCGAATTCGGTCATGAAATGGATCGGTCAGGCGATCAATGTACTTCCACGATCCACCGACGATTGTTCGCCAGATTGGACGATCGGTCAGAGTGACAAGCCCGTGATTGACGAGGAATTGAATAAAGTAGCGAGCCGGAAATTCTAACATCTTCGACGGCGAAGTTGACCAGATCGCGGCTCCCATCGGGATCAGATAATTTTCACGAAACGTCCGTGAGTAGCGACCCTGATCCAGATAATCTCCCAATGAAATTTCGTCGGATTCTTCGGACAATAATTCAGGGGATTGACGGTTGAATCGAATGATTTCCATCAACATGCTCAGGAATGACGGGCGGAACAGATTCGTCCGTTGGGCAAAAAGTGTGTTGAGTGACGTGCCACAATATTCCAGTCCTGTCCGCTCGCATTTCACGCTGAAGCTCATTTCGCTTTCCTGCGATGCGACGCCCAGCCGATCAAGCAACCGACAAAAATTCGGGTAGGTTCGTTCGTTGAAAACGATAAATCCCGTGTCAATCGCGTACGAACGCCCCTCTTTTTCGACGGGAACGGTGTGAGTGTGCCCGCCGATATAGTCGTTCGCTTCAAAGACAGTGATGGAGTGCTTCTGGTTCAAATGCCATGCGGCAACCATTCCCGAGATTCCGGTCCCGATGATGGCAATCTTCATGTTTTGGCCTTGGTTCCTCCCCGGCGATTAACTTCGTTCAGGAATTTAATTTGATAGAGGCTTGCTCAGAAATCTGATTCTAGAGCTTAAACCCCAGTGAATCGTTCATTTTCCCTCGCGTTTGGAAAACAGGAAATGAGCAACACCCCACTCCTCGCCTTCTCGATAGCCAAACAACTCTGCACACGCGAGATAGAACATTCTCCATCTCTGAAACATCACGTTTGCCAGTTCCTTGCCGTACGTTTCCTGGAATAAGGGAAGGATTTTCTCGCGCGATGCATCGTGACGTATCAGCCAGGCCTCAAGCGTCTTCTGATAATGTTGTCCGTTGATCAGCCAACGATCTTCGAATAACAAATCTCGCTGGAATTCTAGAAACAAATCCGCCGACGGCATCAGTCCGCCGGTGAAAAAGTGCCGTGCCATCCAGTCGTTGTTTCCATCGGTTTCAAACGGATAGGCACATCGCCCGTGATAGAAAACGTGAGTGAAAAGATTTCCCTTTGGCTTCAGCCAGCGCGAGATTCTCGCAAACAACTCTTCATAGTTGCGCATGTGTTCGAACATTTCGACCGAAACCACCCGATCGAAAGTACGGTCGGTTTGAAAATCGTTCATATCGTCCGTTTCGACGACAAGATTCGAAAAGCCACGAGAGGCCGCCTGGTCGAGAATGAATTTTCGCTGGGATGCGGAATTCGAAACCGCAAGAATCTTGCTGCGGGGAAATCGTTCGGCCATAAAGAGGGAGAGTGAACCCCAGCCGCAACCAAGTTCCAGGATTTCCATTCCGTCATGCAAATCGGCTCGCTCGCCGGTCACCCGGAGCATGTCCTGTTCGGCAACAGCCAGATCGACGACTCCAGCATTCCAAAGACAAGAACTGTATTTGCGATGCGGACCGAGGACCAACTCGAAATAGGATGCGGGGACTTCGTAGTGCTGTTCATTCGCCGAAGCGGTATGAAGTGCGATGGGACTTTGACGCAATTCCGCAACAAACTTCCGATTCAGTTCGCTTAGACCCTCGCATCCCATCCGCGATTCTTCTCGAAGACGCGCAGCAAGCAGCCGTCGGATCCCGAATCGGATCAGTTGATCAGGAAGCCAACCTCGTTCAGCAAGTTCGACACCGGACAACATTCAATACCCATGTTCAAATCAATTCGGAAACTTTTTCGGGAACCAAGGAACGAACATGCTAGTTGTCTGCTGATATTTTCGGTAGTCGTCGCCGCGACTGATCAAAGCTTGCGCTTCCGTCGCGGGGATACCGGTGACTTTGAATAAGAAAAACAGCATCAGCGCCGGCGCTAAAACGGTCAGCCAACCCCACGGGGATATCCACGCGATCGCGACGTAAGTCCACCAGTGCAGCCATTCAAAGAAATAATTGGGATGACGCGAATACTTCCACAGCCCATTCCGACAGGTTGTTCCTCGATTGGATGGGTCGGCGCGAAAGCGGGCTAATTGGGAGTCGGCAAGAGTTTCACCGACGACGGAGGTCGCCCAGATCGAGATGCCGATGAGATCCCAAGCATCCATCGGGTCACTTCGTCGCATTGCCAGCCAGAAAGCCAGCGAAAAGAACCAGGCGAGCAGGGCCTGAAACTGAAAGAATCCGAAAAAAAACAGGTTCGCTCGTGCCCCAAACCCGACTCGCAACTTCTGATAGCGACCATCCTCGGGTTTTCCTAGAACACGATCACGAAGCAAATAGAAAGCCAGACGCACGGACCAGATACTTGCGATCACGACGACCACCCACGTTCGCGGCGTACAATGGGGAAGCGTCGTGCCGTAGAAGAGTGCCAGAAGGCCGAGACAGCCTGACCAACCGACGTCGACAACGCCTGCATCACGAGTTCGCCATTGAATACACCACAGCAGGAGCATGAAAAGGGCGGCGAACAACAAAGCCAGAGCAAGTTGTGATGCAGGTTCGAGACTCATGCCTTTGCCGACGCGAGTTGTTGTTTTGAATACTTGACCGCAACAGCATGCAGTTTCTTCAAGGCGGTTCCTTCAACTTGACGAACTCGTTCTTTGCAGATCCCAAGCTCGGCCGAAAGTTGCATCAGAGTCAAAGGCTCGCTTCGACCATTTAAACCGAATCGGCCTTCGATGATCTGGCGTTCGCGTTCTGTGAGGTGTTCTGACATGACTTCAACCATGTGTGCCATCAGCTGATTTTCTGCTGGAGCATCATAGTCAACTTCCTGCGTATCAGGGGCGGTCATCATAATCTCAGGGTCAGTGACAGAAAATCGCTTGCGATCTTTCTGCTTTCGTTCAATTCGTCGGAAGAAGCTTCGTCGAATTGCGTGGGTGGCGTATGTGCTGAATCGGAAACCGAGTTGGTAGTTGAATTTATCAACCGCTTCCATCAGCGACAACGAACCGTCGCTTACCAGATCTTCAAAACCATAGCTTGCGGTGCAGTACTTCCCGGCATTGGAGATGACGAGTCGCATATTTGACCGGATAATATGATCGCGGACGTCTTTGGCTTCAGCAAGCAATCGCTCAATCTGATCAAGGATATTGGCATCTGGCTGATCCGCGTCAATCGACGCTTGCAATCGAGCAGCTTGGAACTTCAAGAAGTTCAGTCGGCGAAATTCATGTTGCTCTTCGGCGAACGACAGCAGGGCCTCACCCAACGCTGGTGCAAGGCAAGCGAGGTTTTCGGAATCACTGCTAATATTAGAGTTCGTTGATGGGTTCGGTGGAACCGTCTCAAACACGCCAGGACGAATTCGCGTTGACAGCATCGATTCAAACTCATCACTTTCGATGAATTCAATCTTCATCTTCAAAATTCGTTCCAATCGCAATTGATTCTTGCTGACGTTGAATTCGTTCATTGATAAACCTGCCAACATGATAATCGTCCACTGCCCATCGGGGAAAAGTTAAATCGTTCAAATCGTTCAAATCGTTCGGCTGGGAGATAGTAGTCGATCGATTCAGATCGGCAAGAGAATTTTTCCTGTTTTTTTTCGTTTTTCTGAAATTTGATTAAACCCCATGTTTTTATGTACTTTTTGATTAAAAGCCATTTTGGCTGTGTTTTTTTGCTGCGAATTAGTTAACGCTCAGTTAATTCTGGTGAATTCGCGCAACGTTCAAAACGTTCACTCATCCCATTTATCCCAATCTTCCAAAGCCGGTTTTTGTCATTGAAAATATGACACTTCAGAATGTGTCATATGTATCTAAATAGTGCTTCTTGGAGGGTTACATGAACGATAAACGATTGCAGGAAATCGAACATATGCAGGCGAATGGGAGAAAATTCTGAGAAATCGAAAATTCAAATCGTCCAGGCTTCAACAAAAATCGATCACAAAGAAACAAAAAACGTGAGACGATTTCTCGTCCCACGTTCAAAAAATTCGTTCAATTCGACCGAAAACCGAAATCAGGTCGCGGTCGTGGCTACTGACGGGGCTTCCGAAGCGGAGTTTTCGGTTGCCTTTGGCCGCTCAATAACCTGCAGGTTCGGGATCGAAATCCCAGTAATCTTGATTCGAGTGTATTTCTGGCGATGTCCGGTGTGACGCTTGGACGCGTTTCGGCGATGAAAAGTCTGGATTTCCAGCTTCAAGCCTTTTAACTGTGCCGTCACAATCTCAGCGGTGACGGTTGCCCCAGAAATCAGAGGTTGGCCGACAATACTTGGGCCACCGCCATTTGCGAGCAGAACTTTGTCAAACGTAATGACCTGACCGTCACTCACATCATTTCGATAATCAATGGCAAGAACATCGCCGTTTTGGACTCGAAATTGACGACCACCGTCTTCAAATACTGCGAACATTGCTTCGACCTTGAAAGCGCTTGCCCCGTTTTCCAGAGCAACCTATTGACGTACCGACTCTGGCGACCCAGAGGGGGGAGGGAAAGAATACAGATTTAGCTCTTCAATTTCGAGTCTGCGGGGGCCAAAATTCTCACTTCTGTCCCGGTTGCATTCGAACAGTGGAATTTCAGATGTTCCGGACCAACCCCGACTTTCGAGTCAACTGTTACCGAAACATCATATGTCTCTTCAAGTTGCGTGATGTCTTTTCTTTTTCGGTTATTCAGAAAGGCTGCCACGCGTTCATGCACTTCGACCGTTATTTTTGAGACATCATCGCGATTGGCGTGTGACATAAGAAGCCGCATGACATCAATCGCCATACTTTCCCCGGTCTTGACCTGAGCTGTTCCGGAACAGCAAGGACAGTCTTCATAGACCGAGCGTCGTAACGACGGGCGAATTCTTTGGCGAGTCATTTCGATCAAGCCGAATGGGCTGATATGCAGGATTTTTGTCCGGGCACGATCGCGTTTGACCGCATTATGAAGTGCCCTTTCGACACCTCGTCGATGCCGCTCATCCCGCATATCGATGAAATCGTTCACAATCACGCCGCCCAGGTCGCGTAGGCGAATCTGGCGGCTGATTTCTTCGGCCGCTCGCAAATTGACCTGATATGCATTTTCTTCCGCGTCATCGTCCATCCGAAAATTGCCACTGTTGACGTCAATCGCCACCAGTGCTTCTGTCTGATCGATGACAATCGAGCCGCCCCCTTTCAGTGGCACATGTCGACTTTGGATCCGGGTGATTTCCTGTTCAATGTCATGCTGCTGGAAGATCGGTTCTTTACCGTCGTAAAGCTTGACTCGATCGACGTGGCGCGGAAGTACAATCTTCATGAATTCGCACGCCCGTTCAAAAGCACGTGGCTCATCAATCCAGATCGTGTCGATTTCCGAGGTATAGATGTCGCGGATTGTCCGCGTGATCATGTCGCTCTCTTCGTAGATATCTACGGGAGCTGGAAATTTTTTGACGCGACTGACGATCACCTTCCATAATCGCAACAGATAATTCAAATCCCGTTGCAGATCCGCTTGCGATCGATCGACCCCTGCTGTCCGGATGATGAATCCCAAACCTTCGGGCGGGCTAAGGTCACGAAGAATTCGTTTGAGTCGCTTGCGAGCGTCATCGTCAGCGATTTTGCGACTCACCCCAACTCGTTGCAAGCCGGGCATCAAGACCAGATATCGCCCCGGAATGCTTACGTACGTCGAAAGTGTTGGCCCTTTCGATCCGATTGCGCCCTTGATGACTTGAACCAGAACTTCGCTTCCACGCTTCAAAATATCTTGAATCGGCGGCTTGTTCCGGACACTTCGCTCGTTGAACTTGCCCTTTGGCGAACGGGAAGGCCGGTTATCATCATCGTCATCAGCGTCGGAATCATCGACGTCCCGGCCGTCGACCAGATGCTTATAATACTGAAATTCGACATCGCTCACGTGCAGGAAACCGTTACGGCCAACGCCAAAATCAACGAAGGCAGCCTGGATGCTGGGTTCGATATTAACGACCCGGCCCTTGTAGATGTTGCCGACATAATTTTCGAGACTGTTGCGCTCGACGTAAAGCTCTTGCAATATTCCATCTTCAACGATGGCGATTCGGCTTTCCTCTGGTTGGAGGACGTTCATCAACATTTCTTTTTTCATTACTCACCCTTATCAAAGAATGAGTGCGTCGAACGTTTTGCGACAATGTCTTGACTACCCTTAACGGTCTACGATCCCAAAATCGGTGCGAGATCTGGAGATCGCGATTTGGGACTCCCCTACGGGCATTCCAAGAGAAGAATGGCCTGAACATGTCAAAAAACGAAGCGATGCGCTGAGGTGCCCTGACCGATTCGAACAATGAAGCTGTTCGCTTGACGTCGGCAAGTCCCAAATCGACAGAATGATACGAAGATGATTGCTGAAAACGTCGATCGTGGTTGAAACTGCACTCTTTCGGGCAGTCTTCTCCGGTCACGGCGGTCACCGCTGACACGATCTCAATTCGTCTTTCAACGCCACCGATTTGTGGTGGTCTTCGATCACTTTCGTGCGTGGACACGATCCGCCAACTCGGCGCGCAATGACCTGTCAACTGCTCATAGCAGCGAAAAACAAGGTCATCATTCCAACATCGCGATGCTCGATCACTCGGCAATCGTTCGTTGGCACCTGGGTCGCAATTGCGCACTCGAAATGAATCCAATCCAATGTGTTTCGTCGCGGTCACATAACCGCGGCAACCTTACGGTTTTGCAGGCGACTGCATCGTAGCGAGCCACTCGAAGAGAGGCATTCGCGGGTCAGTCCATCTGCATTAAATCGGGGCAGAGTCGCCTCAATTCCCCTCCAAGATAATTCTCAACATCACGAGCGACTTCCAGAGTCTCGGCTCGCGCGGCGATTTTTTCCGCCTTTGAGATCGTCAGATTTCGAATAACCTCCTTCAGTTCAGGAATTGCATGGGGTGTCACACTAAATTGGCGAATCCCCATTCCAATCAGCAGCGGCAGGAATACAGCATCGGAACTCATTTGGCCGCAAACCGAAACGGGAATATTATGCTTCCTTGCTGCATTAACGACATTACGGATCATTCGCAGTATCGACGGGTCTCCAGACCGATAGAGATTTGCAACGGCTTGATCAGCCCGATCCACTGCAAGAGTGTACTGGATCAGGTCGTTAGTCCCAAGCGAGAAGAAACCGACTTCTTGAGCAAATTCTTCCGCCATGATCGCGGCTGAGGGGACTTCGACCATCATTCCGATGGGAACTTCACGCCGAAAAGGAATCCCCTGTTCCTCTAAATCTTCCACAACGTCACTTAAGACCATCTTTGCCTGACGATACTCCAATAGCGTCGAAATCAACGGAAACATGATCCGAAGATCTCCAAATTCTGCCGCTCGCAGCGCCGCCCTCAGCTGGGTTTTGAACAGCTGAAGATGCTGCAGGCTCAATCGAATGCTTCGTACACTCAACGCAGGATTCACACTCTCGGGATACTTGGCGCGAAGGGCTCCGGGCATTTTATCCGAACCGAGATCAAGCGTGCGGATCGTAACGGGCTGATTGGGAAACGCTTTCAAGACCTGGCAGTACGCTTGATAGTGATCTTCTTCGGTCGGCTCGCGATTGGACTCGAGATACAAGAATTCCGTTCGATAAAGACCGATTCCCGCAGCACCCTTCTCTTTGCAGGGTCCAGCCTCCTGGGGAAATTCAATGTTACCAAGCAGACTGATTGCGACCCCATCTTGAGTCTCGCAGGGGAGCTTACTCAGAGATTTGAGTCGCCGTTCATGGCTTCGAAATCGTTCTTCGGAATCGCGGTATTTGACGAGGGTATCCTCGTCCGGGTCGATGATGACCACGCCATGACTACCGTCGATAATGATCGTTTCGGAACCCGTTACATCCGATAAGAACTTGCCGATCCCTACGACTGCGGGGATTTCCATTGCACCTGCAAGGATCGCGGTATGACTTGTGTGGCCACCGACTTCCGTCGCGAATCCAAGCACAAATTTGCGGTCTAAATTTGCGGTTTCGCTTGGCGTCAGATTACTCGCTAAGACAAGGACAGGTTCCGTCAGATTTCCCAGTTCTTCCCGACGTTCACCCAATAAATGACGCAAAATCCGTTTTTCGAGGTCAAAAATATCGACTGACCGCTCCGCAAGATAATGTCCACCAAGGTTTTGCAGTTGCTTGGCATATTGTCCCAAGACCTGGCTGACGGCATATTCTGGTGACTGCTTCTGCTGAATTCGCGTTTCGACCTGTTCAATCAGTTGCGGGTCTTGCACAAGCATCAAATGCGCAGAAAAAATTGCTGCGTACTGTTCACCCAATCGCTCACGGGCCAGTTTTTCATTAAGAGAGATTTCTCGGCATACGGCTTCGAGTGCCGTGTGAAAACGGCTCAGTTCAAATCCGACAGCGCTTGCCGAAAGATATCGGTGTGGAATTCGAAAATTCTCGGAACCGAGGACCATCGCTGGACCAATCGCCACCCCGGGCGAAACTGCGATTCCGCGTTTGATCTGCATAAAGGACAACAATCTACAGGGGACATCGCCACCATTGATAACTGATAATAATAAATCAAACAGGCCGAGGTGGCGATTGAAAACCGCACGAGAAAAGTTCAGTCACTTCGTTCAAAACATCAATCGCATCCGGTCCGGCCACTTCAAGCTCAAGATCCGTTCCTTGCTCTGCGGCCAACGTCAGCAATTCTAGCAAACTCTTTGCATCAGCTCGCGTCGAACCTCGAGAAAGTATCACGGAACTTCGATGTTGCTGTGCGGCGATCGCAATCAACTGGCAGGGGCGAAAATGCAGCCCTTGCTCATTGATTACTTTAACCGTTCGTCGATGAATAACCGCCTCGGACATGATGAATCGGTCATCACGTGGATGTTTCGAGCCCAGTGACACAGTTTGTGGACAGGATGGCAACGCAACGATTAAGTGTCGAACACGCTGCTGGGTTTCGCCGCTCCCTCTTTTACCCTCACATTGATTCCAGGCCACGTCTTTGCTTCGCCCCATCAAAAACTCAGCGGGGCAAAACACTAAATCTCGTTATTGTCAGCTTCCGTTAAAAGTTCCCAAATATCCTCGCTCGTCTTCGATTGGCGTAGAAATTTGCAGAAGTGATCGTTTCGCAAGTGCCGCGAAATGTTTTCCAGGCCCCGCAGATGATCACCAGGCCGATCCGGTGGCGACACCAGCAAGAAGATGATGTAAACCGGCTCGCCATCTAGGCTTGCGAAATCAACGCCATCTTTGGCGAGTGCGATTGCTGCAATTAATTTGTCGGTTGAACCGTGTTTCGTGTGCGGAACTGCGACGCCGCGCCCGATGCCTGTCGAACCGAGCTCTTCTCGCTTCAAAATTGCAGCAACAATGTTTTCCTCGTCCTCGGCCTTGATGCTGCCCGCTTTTTGAAGGCTGGCCACCATTGCGCGAATGGCCGACTCTTTGTTTCCGGCTGGCAGTTCCGGAACGATCGCTCCTGGAACAACGAAGTCACACAACTTCATGGATTCTCCCCTTTCGGCTTATCGCCGCTTATGACTACGTGTTGAAAATTCTCAAGGCTGCAATGAACTGTTGATCGAACATTCGCCTTCGAAATCATGATTCGAAGTTTCTTGCAGAATAGCGATTACGGCTTCGCTTCTGGGTTTCGTTTTTCCGCAGCTTCCGCAATTTCACCCAGTGCTGGGTCTCCACGATGGTCTTGGATTTTTTCTTTATACTTACGGACTTGATTTTCCATTTTGTGAAGAGCTGCGTCAAAGACGGGAACCACATTGTCCCCCGACTCACTCGCCACGAAATCATGGCGATGTTCGGCATCAACCAGAATTTCAACGTTGATTCGATCATTGGAGAAATCGACCGTCACATTGATGGCGGTCACCCGATCGAAGTATGTCAATAGTTTTTCCGCTTTACGAGCAATATGTTCGTGTGCGCTGGGACTTAAGGTACCGTGTCTGCTGGTAATGGCGACTTGCACCGAAACCTACTCTTTCTTTAAGAACTCAATACACGATTTTTTGCTGACAAAATAACCCCGAGGACAACGCCCCCGGGGAAACCGTTGCCTCGATTGTATTCCGCAGGAATCGCCCGTCAATCACCTGAGTTACAAGTCCTCATTATGATTGACATTCGATTCATTGGTCACTTTCGATGCGAGCCTGTCCGCATTGCGCGAAAACCAGAATAACCGCCCGCGTTCCAAGTGTAACACCTTACTTGGGTAAGGAAAACCAAAAAGCGATCGGCGTTCTGGTTGAAAGAGAGGAAACAGAATCGTCGAACACTCACCAATTATCCAAAAGCGAGATGACTTTTGAGATTGAATAAGTTGGCGGAAAAAGAATGTTTTGGCGAACTCGGTGTTTCTTATGCGAGCCGGATCATTGAAAGTCGACATCGGACGACTTGACTCGTTGGTCGGCTCGGGGTCGTTCCAAATCTGTTAACGGCAGCGGAATTGTTGATAACGGCACTTCTTTTTGGGCATTTGGGACACGAACCTCACCGTCAGATGGCGTGGAATACAAGTACTGGCGGTCTGACAAAGTCGTTGCAACAAGTCGATTATCTCTTTTACTTTGTCCGGCAGCAGGAATTGCGGGTCCGACTCGAAAGGCGATTTTCACATCCGACAAATCACGATTTGACCGCGAAATGGATTGATACGAAGGAGCAGTACTCTTTGGTTTCCGCTCTTTTAATTCGAGGCCGAAAAAGGGAACTCGAGAATTGCTGTCGATCGAAAAGCTCTTGCTGCCAATTGTACAACCACTCACGACGCCGGTGAAAATCGACATCAAGCAGACCAGTGTTACAGCGCGACCGTAAACGACCTTCATCGCACAGCCCTTAGATTGATCAACAAAAAAGTTGGGGAAGGCTGTGAAATAGCAGGAAAACAGAAATGCGCAAAGACAAGATTCCTGGAACGCAGGAACTGCCTCAGCTGTGCATCCGTTTCCCGCAACATCGTGATCGAGGCGATCAATTTCTTCACATTCCGCTACCGAATTGACCTGCGCCGCTTCGCGGGCAATACTGATAAATGGCTTTCAATTCGTGTTTTTTTGAATTGTGAGGGGTTGCCCGATGCCCGTCGCTCGTTGTTTTTGTTTGTTGCTGCTGTTCACCGCTTCGTTCGCATCTGCGGACGAAGCGTCCGTAGACTACTCAACTCAGGTCAAACCAATCTTGGCCAGGCATTGTGCCGCGTGTCACGGGGTCAAGAAGCAGCAGGTCGGATTGCGCGTCGATTCGGCCCGAACCCTGCTCGATGGAGGTGATTCGGGTCCGGCGATCGTCCCTGGCGAGGCGGCGAAAAGCCTTTTGTTCCAGGCGATCACAGGGACTGAAGGAGCATCGCAAATGCCTCCTGAGGGGGATAAATTAAGCGATGCCGAAATCGCGACGATTCGCAAATGGATCAACGACGGCGCGAAATATCCTGCCGATGAATTGACCGAAGCCGCCGAAGTCCGTCGTAGCGACCATTGGGCATTTCAGCCGATCCGATCGATCGTCCCTCCAAATCGCGCCAATGATTTCCAGCGACGTAACGGGATTGATAATTTTATTCTCGATCGCCTTTCAACTGAGGAGGTCGCTCCTTCTCCAGAGGCGGACAAAACGACGCTTGTGAGACGAGTCCATCTCGACCTTTTGGGAGTTCTTCCATCGATCGAAACCGTTCGCGAGTATCTTGCAGATCGATCGCCCGATGCTTTCGAGCGACTTGTCGACCGACTGCTCGCCTCACCCCATTACGGAGAACGCTGGGGACGTGACTGGCTTGATTCCGCCAGATATGCAGACTCAAACGGATTCACTCGTGACCAGCCTCGTACGATCTGGAAGTACCGCGACTGGGTGGTGGTGGCGTTCAACGAAAACCTGCCGTTCGACCGGTTTACAATCGAGCAGATCGCCGGTGACCTGCTTGCCAAACCAACGCTCGAACAACTGGTTGCCACGGGGTTCCACCGCAATACTTTGATCAATGAAGAAGGGGGAACCGACCCGGAACAATTCCGCGTCGAAGCGGTGATCGATCGCGTCAACACCACTGGTTCCGTCTTCCTCGGGCTGACGATCGGATGTGCTCAATGCCACGATCATAAGTACGATCCCATTTCGCAGCGAGACTACTACCAGTTTTACGCGTTCTTCAATTCGACGGAATTTTCCGCTGGAGATCCTGCCGCACCGCGGATCGATGTTCCATCGACGGATCAATTGAAAAATGGCGAACCCGAACGACTTGCACAGATTCGAAGTGAAATCCGTCGGCTGGAACAGGAGTTGAAGGAACAAGCGCCAAACATCGCAGCCGATCTGGCTCTTTGGGAAAAAGGTTTGACCGAAGACGAAAAGAAAAAGCTGCCGTTCAACGTGAAGAATGCTGTTGATCTACCTCTCATGGACCGGTCTGAAGTTCATAAGCGAGATCTCGACGGATATTTTCGAGGATTGAGCATCTCCCGAGAGAAATATCCGCAATTAAACCAGATCGCTCGTTTACGTGAATCAGAGCCAAAGTTTCCGACCACGATGATCACGCGCGAAACCAAGTCGCCTCGTGAAGCCTATATTCAGATTCGCGGTGACTTTTTACGAAAGGGAGCAAGGGTCCAACCCGCGATCCCAAGTGCCCTTAATCGAAACGCAAACCGGGAAACAGCAGAAATCCAACAAAGTCAGTATGCCAATCGGTTGGGTCTGGCGGAATGGCTGGTTTCGTCCGATAACCCGCTGACGTCGCGCGTCATCGTGAATCGTTACTGGCAGCGATTTTTCGGACGGGGTCTTGTTGAGACCGAAAACGATTTTGGAACACAAGGTGATCGACCGACGCACCCGGAATTGCTCGATTGGCTGGCGAATGAATTGCGCGGAACGGGTAGCGCGGACAGGCCCGAATTGACGACTTCGCGTCCGTCGTGGGATCTCAAACGCCTTCATCGACTATTCGTCACTTCAGCAACCTACCGGCAATCGTCGCATACCAGGTCTGATCTGCTGGAACTTGATCCCCTGAACAAACTGCTTGCGCGTCAGTCGCGACTACGCGTCGACGCCGAAGTGATCCGTGATGCGGCCCTGGCGGCGAGCGGGTTACTGACGGAAGAACTTGGTGGATCGCCTGTTTATCCACCTCAGCCGGAAGGTGTCTTCGATTTCACTCAGGATAAAAAACCCTGGAAGACCTCGGTCGGTCGCGATCGATATCGCAAAGGGATCTACACGCACATCTGGCGCTCGAGTTTGTATCCCGCGATGGCGGTTTTTGATTTTCCCGAACCGAACGTCGCCTGTACTCGACGTAATCGTTCAAACACGCCGCTGCAATCGCTGACGCTGGCCAACGACGAAACGTTCTTCGAATTCGCACGCGGTTTTGCCACGAAACTGCTTGAGGCCCCCGTTGCTGACGACAGCCAGCGTTTGTCGATGGCGGTTGAAACGGCATTAGGCCGCGAGCCAACATCGACCGAACTGGCTCGGCTTCGCGGATACCTCCAGCAACAACGCGACCAATTCGGAAAAGATCCGACAGCCGCAGCCGCTTTCGCGCCGAAGCCCGTCCCGTCAAACGTTCCGGTCTCTGACGCGGCAGCCTGGACCGCCGTTTCGCGAGTCCTGATGAACCTGGATGAGTTCATCACGCGTGAATAATTCGCATTCGGCGAAGATGAAAGCTACGCCTCATTGACAACGAATCATCCTTCACGGACCAGTCGCTTTGCTTTCATTTCAAACCGAGGAAGTGAACCTGTTGGGACCAGCGTCACTTCGGCCTGAAATTGCAGTCGCTGCTTAATCGTCGCGGCAACATTTTGAGCTAACGTCTCGGCGTCGGAACCGGGTTGAGGCTCCAATTCCAGGCGAATGTGCTGCATCTCACGAAGTCGAGTAACGACAATTCGAAACTCCGTCACGTCCGGAAATTCTCGAACAATCGCTTCGATACTCGATGGAAAGACGTTGTTGCCTCGAATGATCAGCATATCGTCGGTTCGACCCAGGATGCCTCCTTTCAGACGCAGCCAATTGCGGCCCGATGGATGCGGTACCCGATCGGCTTCGACCAGATCGCCCGTACGATATCGGAAGAGAGGCGAACCGGTTCGGCCCAAGTTGGTGATTACCAGCTCACCTCGACCGTCAATTGATGGCCTGCCCGTTTCTGGGTCAATGATCTCGGGAATACACGCCGATTCATTGACTGTCAGGCAATCAGGGTCGTCTTCACATTCTGTCGCCAGAGGCCCAATTTCGGTCATGCCCCAATGGTCAAAAACTCGTGCTCCCCATACGTCGCTGATTCGAGCACGAACGGACGGAATCGAACCACCCGGTTCACCCGCAACCAGCACGGCGCGAACCCTGCTGCTGGAAACATCGATTCCCTGTGAGGCAGCTACTTCGGCCAATCGCAAAGCATAGGTCGGCGTACAACCAAGCCAGGTCACTTCATTTTCCAGAATCAGCTTCAGCCGTGCTTCACTACTCATGCCACCCGCAGCAAGGCAAAGATTGCCTTGTCGAGCGGCCCCTTCAAACCCTGCCCAAAAGCCAAGAAACGGACCGAATGAAAAGGGAAAGCAGAGCCGATCGTCTCGGCGCAAACCGAGCAATCGATAGATCGTCGACCAGCAGTCGAGCATCCAATTCCAACTTGCTGGAGTGTCCAGCCAGCGCAGCGGTTGACCCGTGGTCGTTCCACTCGTTTGATGTAACCGTGAATAATCAACGGTGGGAAATGTCAGATTCGTACCATATGGTGAATGAGCCAGCTGGTCTTCGACAAGCTCTGCTTTTGTTGTGAACGGCAGCCACTGCAGGTCATCGGGCGAGCGAATCGAACTGAGGTCCACACCAGAGTCAGCCAGTTTTCGTGTCCAGAACGGGTTCGCTGGAACAACCAATTTCAGCAATTCAGCGAGGTGGGTTCCTTGCCAGTCGGCGAGTTCCGTTCGACTCCACAATTCCGGTACTGAACCGTGACTCAAGGGAATACCTCGTTAGAAAAGCGTCTTCGGATCGCTGGTGCCGGCGGTTGGTGTGGCATCGAACGGAGCGGTTGTCGGTTCGCCATTCGCTTTGAAATTGACCAGGATCTCAATTTTCTGCTCAGCCTGCTCCAGAAACGAATGACAATTGCGAAGCAGCCCGATCCCACGTTCGAACTGGGCCAGGGATGCTTCCAGACCCAGCGAGTTATCTTCGAGATCGTTCACGATCTGCTGCAGTTCAGACATCGCCTGCTCAAAAGTCAAAGCCTGTTCGGAGTTAGCAGTGCCGTCCGAAGCGGTGGAACTCTTTTCACTGCGTAAGTTTTTTTCAGAGGTAGTCTGCTTGGCCATTCATCAATTCCTGCAGGTGTCGCGGCAGTCGTCACGGTAAAGACCCCACCCGTCGAGTGCAAGCCAACATGGTACGGCAACTGTCGTTCATAGACTTGATTCACGTCGGGTTCGCGACGACCCCGGTATTGGTTTACAATACCGCGACCGATTGGACTTGTTTTGGTTTGCCTTCTTTTGGAGTCTTGTTAATGGATTTGCTCACGACGCTGTCTGGTTCGCTCATGGAAGGATTTTTTCCGGCGGGATGGGATCTGGCGAAGATCGATGCCTGCGTTGATCCAGATCCGGCGACAATTACCGTACGACAAAAGTCCTGGCACAAGAACTTTCAGCCCATCCCGTGTGCCAGTCTTTCCGACTTTGACATGATGCTTGGTCACGAGATTGCATTAACCATTAAACAGGCTCGCGACGCCAATCAACAAGCGGCGATGATCCTGCCGGTGGGACCGATGGGAATGTATCGCTGGGCAATCTATTTCCTGACGGAATGGAACGTTTCGTGCGACCACGTGCATGGCTTCAACATGGATGAATGGTCCGACAGTGCAGGAAACACACTGCCGTCAACGAACACGGGGTCGTTTCAATACGCTATGGAACAAGCCTTCTACGGACCACTCGGCAAACTGACCGTTCCCAAGAAACAGCGTTACTTCGCCACAAAGAAACTGTTGCCAACGTACGCCGAAAGGATTGGCGAGTTACGGTCACAAGGAGCCAAACTGACAACGATCTTCGGGATCGGTCGAGTCTGTCACATCGCCTTCTGGGAACCTCATTTCGCAGCAGAATTCGCGTCGGTTTCCGAGTGGAAAAAGCAGACACATCGGCTGGGTGCGAAGTTGCATCCGTTGACGATCGAACAGAACGCGTTGACGAGCTTCAAAAGCCGGACCACACATGTTCCAGCTTTCGCCAACACGGTCGGACCTGGTCTGTTTCTGGGCTGCGATAAAATCATCGGAGGGGCGGATGGAACGTTCGGTCGTGGGATGCAATGGCAGGGTCTGTCACTTTGGATGACTCTTCGTCATGAACCAACGCCGTGGATTCCCTCGACCTTCATGCCCGGCCAGCCAGGTCGATTGTTCTTCTTGAAAGAGCTTGCAGGACCGCTTTTGGCAGAATGTAATTGACAATGAGCGACACCTCGTCGCAACTATCGCCCTCAACCAAGCGGTTTCGCATTCGGCCGTGGCAAATTGTGGTTGCTTTTCTGGTCTTCATCTTCATCGTCGTCGCGGGCGGTTGGTATTTCTACAAGGCCACCGAACCGCATCGACGTTCCGAAGCTGTCTGGGCTCTGATCGTATCGCTGAAAGATCGACGTCCCCCCGAGATCACTCGTGGCCAATGGGGAAGCGCCGTTGCTTGGACTCGCAACTTGCATGCGAACAGCCTTTTGAAGTTTGAGGCAGACGGGCCCACAATTGCCGCGTTCGAGCAGAGGCTGCGAAAGCGACTCGAAGGACGTGTCGACATGCGCACCATTGATTGGATTTGGGATGAATATGCCAGTCTTTGTCCGCATGGTGCCAGATACCAGCGGTTCAAAGAACAAATGCTTGACGAGATTGAACGCGCAGGTCCAGACGATGACCGTTGGGGGATGAATGTTCGTTGACTGTTTGTTCAACGATTCATATTGCATAATCGTTACGTCGAATCCGAGGGCGAATCTACACGAAGCCTTGGCCTAACGTGACTTGTGAAACGGACTACGCGAACCATGCCCATACCCGGTGTTGCGATCTACCATCAGCTGCAGGAAGTACTCGATCAAAGCCGATCGGTTGCGGCAAGTCAAAAACGGGACGTTGATTTGCTCGACGTTCAATTGAACGAACTTGTCGCGCAGAAGGGGGCTGCGCTATTGGATCTTGCGCGGTACTACCTGCCCGAATTCAGCCGGGCCACCGTCGAATCGACGTTTGCCGAGGTTCGATCGGCACTGTTGGAAGTTCTGGGGCGAAAAGAACGTACTCAGGCCGAACTGACCGCCCGGGCTGGTCGATTCGTCGAAACGGTTCAGACTCTCGACGACAAGCTGGACTTCATTACTCAGCAGCTCAATAAACAGGTGGAACGCCGCGAAGAGCTGGAGATTCAAGTCGCCGACAAGTTGAAAGGAGACGTTGATTTCCAGCGACTGTCTCGCGAGGCGGCTCAGATGGAGGCGAGACTCCAACAGAACGAAGCTCGCGTCCACGAAATGCAATCATCCGCCAATGAAAAACTTCCCCCCTACGAAAAGAGTCAGTTGTTTCAATACTTGTATCGAAATGGCTACGCGACGTCCGAGTATAAGGGGACCGGGCTAACGAAGTCGCTCGACAAGTGGGTCGCGAAGTTGATCGACTTTCCGAAAGCGCGAAACGGTTACGAGTTTCTTCGTAACACACCGAAATTAATGGCCGAGGAAGTCGCTCGACGTCAGGCGGAATTTAAGTCGTTGATGGAAAAGATCGAAGCCATCGAATATCGCCATACAGACGCAGTCGGCCTGACCGCAGTATTAGAGGAAGGACGAAAACTGGGAGCCAAGCGAGACGAGATCGTCGCGACACTCGAAAAGACTCGGACTGAGCAGCAGGCAGTGGATCTGGAATTACAACAACTTGATCAGACGCAGGGAAAGTTTTACGAAGAGGCGATCAAGAAGTTCGAACAATTTCTCATGCAGACGGAAACGGGCGTTCTTCAGACGCGGGCACAGCGGACACCTGATCCCCGCGACGACGAAATCGTCGCGCGAATCGCCGATCTGACCGCACAGATCGAACGACTGAAGCCCCAGATCGCTCGAGCCGCGCTCGAACGGAAAAAAGCGGATGAACTGGCCGGAGGCATGGACCTGGTTGTGAATCGCTTCCGTCAGAACAACTTCGATTCTGAACGCAGTTCATTCGCCGATGCGCTCCGCGCAGATGCGGAGCTTCAACGGTATCTTCAGGGACTGACCAAGCCCGAAGAGCTTTGGCAAGTTTTACGCCGACAACAGCAATTCGAACCAACCTGGGCGGAAACCGTCTCGGTCCAGGGAGCCCAGATCGTCATGGAAGCGTTGAATAACCCCCGAGTCTCTCGAGTGCTGGTCAATGCGACTGCACAAGTAGTCGAGGGCGCACTGAACTCGATGGCCCAAAGCGGTATCGAACGCCGAGCTCCCGAACGCGAAGTCCGCCAAACCCAAACCGGTCGCCCCCGCAGCGGCGGAAATTTTACGACGGGAGAAGGGTTTTAGCGACGTTTTTTTCGCCAAAACTCGTCGACCTCGATTCTTAATGACCAGCGGAATAGCGGTCAAAACTCGGGGTGCCACGGTTTTGGAGTCTTCGACAAGGCCGTGTCTTCGTGGTTCAATTACGTGTCCGAAGAGCACGGCTTAACCGAAGACGGTAAAACCGTGGCACCCTTTTTTGGCGATTTCGATTCACAACAGCATCAGTAGTCGACTCGCATCAGATAAAGTCCCTGCGGCGGGGCTGTTTCGCCGGCATGCGTGCGGTCACCTGATTCGAGAATCCGACGCAGATCATCCGGAGTCCATCGTCCGCGTCCGACGTGAATCAAAGTCCCAACGATGGCTCGCACCATATTGTAAAGAAAACCGTCGGCCTCGACGTCGAAACACAGAAACGCAGGATCGTGTTTCGAGTTTTCTCGATCGGAATCCAGCGTTGTCGCCGAAAGAATGCTTGTGCCAGGGCGTTCAAGATCTGACGACTCCCAGACGTTCCATCCCGTCTTACGCGTGACCGAGGCGTGAAAGATCGTGCGGACGCTGGACGAGCGATTGGGCCACTGAGTTTCAAAGCAGCGAAAGTCGTGTGTCCCAACAAGACATTGAACGGCAGTGTGCATCGCCGATTCATCCAGCGGCGAACGCTGCCAGAGAGCGGCATTGCGGAGAAACGGAACTCGAATCCGACTGTTATGAATCACATAGCGATACCACTTTCGCTTGGCGTCATAACGGGCATTAAACCCCTCAGGGACCTCCTGGACATCTCGCACAACAATATCTTCCGGCAGATATCGAGGTAATCCGTGCAGGAAACCATGACAAGGAGCAGTCGAACTCGTCGTAAAACTCGTTACTTGACCAACGGCGTGAACACCGGCGTCCGTTCGCCCCGAAGCAACAACCCGAGTCGTTTCGCCGGTAAATTCTGTCAGGGCTTGCTCGACAACGGCCTGCAGTGCGATACCGTTCGGTTGAACCTGCCATCCACAGTAATTCGTCCCGTCATATGACAGAGTCATACGCAACGTACGAACACAAGCGAGTGTCGTGCCGTCAGTTGATAACTGCTCGGATGTGCGCGAATTCGAAGTCAAAACGGTCTCAAAACTTTCATGGAAGATTCGACTTTCAAGGGATTATTCTGGCTCATGTCGTTCGATTCAAAGCCGAACACTCGGAACCACAAAGCCTCTTATTTAGTGGATCAATGGCTATCGCAAATACTTGACGACCTCGGCAATTCGACTTGCGGCTTCGTCGATTTCCTCGTGTGTATTGAGGCAACTCAACGTCAGACGGACTGCCGAACGATACAGATCCGGTGCCAGTCCCATCGCGACGAGAATGGGGGTCGGTTCGATGGAACCGCTGGCACAGGCACTTCCGAGCGAAGCCGCAACCCCTTCCAGATCGAGTGCCACCAGCAATGCTTCGCCATCAACACCGGGAAACGAGATATTCAATGTATTCGGTAGTCGCAGTGACAGTTGCCCGTTAACCACCGCCGGTGCAGCCAGCGACAAAAGCCGTGCTTCCAAGTGATCTCTCAAACTTGTCACATAGGCGGTCCGTTCAGCCTGTGCGTAATTCCACAGTTCCAAAGCCTTGGCCATGCCAGCCACGAGCGGAACAGGCTCGGTCCCCGCTCGTCGCCCCGATTCCTGAAGCCCCCCCACCGAGAACCCAGGAGAAAGTTTAACTCCTTCGCGTACCAGCAAACCTCCGATTCCGCGAGGTCCATGAAACTTATGAGCACCAAAACTGAGCGTCGTTGCACCCAGCTTCCGAAAATTGACCGGAAGCTTTCCTACGGCCTGCACGCCGTCCAAATGCACGGCGAATTGAGATTCCTTTCCCCGCTCGATCAACGGCTCAACGTTCTGGATGACGCCGGTTTCATTATGAGCCAGAATGACCGCCGCCAACCGGACGTCGGTCCAATCAAGTTCGGCAAGGTTCTGTCCGCTCAACTGCATCAGTCCAGATCCGTCCACAGGAAGCGTTTCCAACTTCCATCCCTGTCGCTCTCGTAACCGGCAGGCTTCCAGATTTGAGGGATGTTCACCCGGCGAAATCAAAATTGTGCCTGCTTGATGCGGTGTCAGACCGAAGACCGCCAGATTATTGGCCTCCGTCCCGCCACTGGTGAAGATCAATTCGGAGGGCAGGGCACCGAGTATGGCCGCAATCTGTTCACGACTGTCTTCCAAGACTCGTCGAGCCTTTCGCCCCAGCCCATGCCGGCTGCTCGGGTTGCCATATGAATCTCGCATATGACGCGATACCGTTTCGATCACTTCCGGCAACGGTTGAGTCGTAGCATTGTTATCGAGGTAGATTTCAGGCACGGTCATCTACCGCTCGCAAGTTTCCGTTGGCATCAAACGCCATTTCCTCAGGTTCACTCAGCCGCTCAAGATCTTTTCGACCCGACAAATCATCCAGATATTTTTCGCTGACGAGGACATCTGCCAAATGCAGTGTGTCCTTGATCTGAATGACTTTCGCGTTCGGTGGTTCGACCAACCCGCACGTGTGCAAGGCTTGTGAAATGGCTTCGCGGTCCGTTTCATAGGCGATTGGGATCATCGCTGCCGTGGGGTGCAGTCCGGTAATGCAATTGATTGCCGTAATCTTGCGATCAATCGCATCGGCCGTACGCTGATTCGTAAATTCACTGATCCCGATCCCCGTCGCGTTGCCATGAGTCTCTTCTGTCAGTCCCCTGACAAAAATTCTCTTGCAACGAACCGTATCACGGTCGGTGGCAGCATGGTCGCTATACTTTCGTCCGACGACATTGGTGTCGAGTCCCGTCCCGCTGATGTTCTTGCCGATCTGATCGATAATCAGCAGGTCAGCGACCGGAAACGGCAAACGGGGCAACCACTGAGTCGCCAGCTTGAGAAGTTCTTTTTCGCGTTCCAGAAACCGCGCGGGGGGGACCGCTTCGATCAAGGCGGTTTCATCGTAGGCATTCTCAACGATCGCCAGACCGCCGACAACACGGCACTTGGCAATCACCGAAGCGGCAACGGCCGTGATGATCTCCATAAAACTGTAATCAGCGATCGCTCGATGATAAATCTTGGCCCCTTCATGTTTGCCGAGACCGATCAGCATCATCTTGTGCAGCCCCGATTCAACGTCGCCGACGAAGCCTGTATGCGGCTTGACTCGACCGACAATCAAGACGTGATCTGCGGTCGAAGCGTGCTTGTCAAAGTGGACCGGAATCCCTTGCGGCGTCCTGTCGACGATCACCGTCTCCATCGACGCTCGAAGTTCGCAACCCATTTTCTCAGGAGTGATCCCGTAATGCTCAAGCAACTGCGTTTGTCCGGCGGCTGTTCCGCCACCGTGGCTTCCCATCGCGGGAACGATGAACGGCTTGGCTCCCAAACCCTTGATATGGTCGACCACCGCACGCGTGATCTGGCCGATATGAGCAATGCCTCGGCTGCCCGCCGTGATCGCGACCGAATGATTCGGGCGAATCTGCTCTTTCAGCTTCAGTGAATCAAGCTGACGAGCGACTTCGCCAGAAATATCCGTTACGCGACGGTCGTCAAACGTTTGACGGAGCCGAAACATTCGAGGGAACTGTGACATATGAAGCCTGGTCAGGGGGATCTATTGGAATAGGAACAGTGACGACCGACATTGTATCGGCGGTTTTCGAGGTCTAAAAAATTTCGGCGTCGGGCAACGCCGATTTTAATTCTTGCCGACCACGAGGCGTGACGGCAGTCGATCCGAGGCCGACCCGCTTGAGATTTTTCATCGTCTTTAAAATGGAAATCACACCGTCACCAACTTTTGGACATTGATCAATCAGAACGACTTCCATTTCTTTAGAATTTTTTAACACCTTTAATCCCGAGCCATCGAGACCCACGCAAAGGGAAAGATTGATGTATTTCAGATTCTTCATTCCCCCGATGATAGATGCCAGGCCGACATCGTTCATCATCGGAACGGATCCAATATTTAACTGCTCGAGCGATTTAATCGTGCTGATCGCTTTGGCCCCCTTTTCGGTGATTGGACAAGCGTAAACACCCAGATAACGAAGGTTTTTCAGGCCACCACCCTTCGTCAATTTCGAAAGACCCTCACCCGAAATGCCGGTATTACCAATCTCAAGATATTCGAGCGGTTCCAGCTTTTTAAGCGCCGTAAGGCCGAAATCCGAAATGGCATTCCTCGACAGCGTGAGCTCCGTCAATGTACTGGCATTGCAGAGAAGATCCAATGATCGATCATTGAGAGAGGTCGAATCGATCAGGATTGTCTTGAGTGACGGCAAATTGCCGATCGCATGAAATCCATTTTCTGAAATCCTGCACCGCGTCAGTTCAAGATGCTTGAGATTCTGCAATCCGGATAACGCGGCAATGCCGACGTCGGTGACCTGGGTATCAGCCAGAGCAAGAACCTCCAACGACGTCAGCGATGCAAGTTTCTGACATACATCATTATCAATCAGCGTCCGATTGAGGCGAAGTTGCCGGAGGCCAGTTAGTCGATCAATGTGCTCAAAGGCATTCTTTGTCAACGGGCTGTTGTCTGCATTGATTTCTGTAACTCGGTCAGCCCCTTCCTTGAGAGACGTTAATTCAAAAAGGGACCCATCCGTGATTTGTGATCCTTGCAAGGAAGAAAACCTTGCAATCACTTCGTCGGGCGACGGTTCCGTGACTTTGGGTGGTGCAACGTCAGCATGGGCCATCTGAGGCGCGACTTGGACAGGCTTGGCCGGAGCTTGCTGGGTCTGTGCCTGACCCGTTAATTCACCCCACGTAGGAATCTTTCCACAACCTGTGGTCGCCAGGAGTAAACCCGCCAAGAGAATTGCTGCGAGATTTAAGTTTCGCATTTTAAGCTTTCCTTTTCACGGCCCGACGGAAGAATGGGTTAAGACAGATAAAACTTGATTGAGTCAAACAATTTCGGGATCAAAAGTAAACAGGCATTTAAACGGGACACTTGATTGAAAATGGCAACCTCTGCGAAAAACGGAATTATACGACCGTGTCCATCTGTAAGTCACGTCCCGTTGTCACGGGATATTGTTTTATCATTCAGCATCTCCTCCTGCTTTTTCCTAATTTCAGCCTCAAACGCATTTCCAGTCACTTTCTGAACCATTGGTTTAGCGGATACAACAGTTGGTCCAGGATCTGAAAATCAAATCCTGGTTTGACTGATGGTGGTAAAGGATTCTGAAGACGATGTTTCAAAAAGTCGGCGATGCGGAGTTTGTGCGGGGTGAGCATGAGATCCTGAAGCTCTGGGGCGAACAACAGACTTTCGCCAAGTTGCGACGGAAAATTTCCGGCAAAACCCCTTGGAGCTTTCTCGATGGCCCCATCACTGCCAATAACCCCATGGGTGTCCACCATGCATGGGGCCGCACGTACAAAGATACGTTCCAGCGTTACTGGGCCATGAACGGACGTGATCTACGTCATCAAAACGGATTTGATTGCCAGGGGCTGTGGGTCGAAGTCGAAGTCGAGAAACAACTTGGACTCGGCGCGAAGAGCCAGATCGAGTCCTACGGCATCGACAAGTTTGTACATACCTGCAAGCAACGCGTACTCAAATACGCCGCCATTCAGACAGAACAGTCGATCCGACTGGGTTATTGGATGGAATGGGACGATCCCGATCAGTTACGACGTCTGGCCGATGCAATCGGCACCGATGCGGTTGTGGAATTCACGCCCCCGAAACAGCCGGAAACCGTCATCCGCGATACCGCAGAAGCGATCGTAGCGAAACTTGGTAACCCAGACTGGGGCGGTAGCTACTTTACGTTCTCGACCGAAAACAACGAGACGATCTGGACTTTCCTGAAAAAGTGTTTTCAGCGAGGCAAGGTCTACCGCGGCCACGATGTCATGCCGTGGTCGGGGCGCGGCGGTAGTGCTTACAGCCAGATGGAAGTCGCTGACGGACGAAAGCTGACCGTCCATCGCAGTTGTTTTGTTCGATTCCCCGTCGTACGCGACCATCAAGACGCGATCGTCGCAAACCCGGATAAAGAGTTCTTGCTGGTCTGGACGACAACACCCTGGACTTTGACAAGTAACGTCGCTGCGGCGGTAAATCCCGACTTGGATTACGTCAAATTACGAGCGAAGCGCGATGGCGCGATCTATTACTTCGCCAAAGACAACCTCGATTTTCAACGGTTGGCAAAAGAGTTCAAAGAAGGGTTTGGCCGTCCCGAATGGATGTGGCCAGCGGGTGTTCCAAAGCTGAAGACGATCGGCCAGTTCTTCAAAGAAATCGGCGGCTACGAAATCGAAGGGACCCTAAAGGGGGCCGAAATGATCGGCTGGCGGTACACCGGTCCGTTTGACGACTTGCCCGCTCAAAACGCGTCCGGCGGCGTTCCATTTGATCCACGACTCGAAGGCAAGACCGGCGTTCTCTGCCACCAGGTGGTCGACGGCGGGCGGGATTTCAAAGGAAGCGCCAATGTTGTCGCTGGTGAAGGAACTGGTATCGTTCACATCGCCCCCGGTTGTGGTGATGTCGACCATCAACTGGGCATGGCTGCGGGAGTCGTGGGAATCGCACCCCTGGGTGAAGATGGGCGGTTTATCGATGGGTTTGGCGAATTCACCGGACGCGAAGCGACCGACCCTGCCACAATTGATCTGGTCTTGACCAGGCTCAAAGAGCGGCATTTGCTCGTTGCTGACGAAAAATACCCACATATCTATCCGTTCTGCTGGCGGACGGGTGACGAACTGGTCTTTCGACTTGTCGACGAATGGTTCATCGATATGGACTGGCGCGACGAAATCATGCAGGTCACGGATTGCATCCGCTGGCTTCCCGACAGCATTCAGGGGGGCGAGCGCGAGCGAGAATGGCTGACGAACATGCGCGACTGGATGATCTCCAAGAAGCGTTTCTGGGGACTTGCGCTCCCGATCTGGATCAACCCTGATGATCCAACGGACTTCGACGTGATCGGTTCGGTTGCCGAATTGAAAGAACGAGCCGTCGAAGGCTGGGCGGAATTTGAAGGACATACGCCACATAAGCCGTGGATCGATCTGGTCAAGATCCGCAGTGAGAAAACCGGTGCTGTTTTGACACGGATTCCCGATGTCGGAAATCCCTGGCTCGACGCGGGCATTGTCTCGTTCAGCACATTGGGTTTTAACACCCATCCCGATTATTGGCGAAAGTGGTATCCGGCTGATCTGGTCACGGAATGTTTTCCTGGTCAGTTCCGCAACTGGTTCTATTCGTTGCTCTCAATGGGAACGATGATGAATTGGGACCGCACGGATAACCCGGATGAAAAGAAGCCGTTCAAGACGTTGCTCGGGCATCGCCTGGTGATGAACGAAGCCGGCAAGCCGATGCATAAATCTGATGGGACGGCGATCTGGTTTGAAGAGGCGGCAGAACAAATTGGCGTCGATACGATGCGCTGGATGTACCTGGCCCAGAACCCCGCCTCAGACCTGCGGTTCGGCACGCGTCATAAAGATCAGCCGGTCACCCTGGAAACGGTGAACGGTCCGTCGAATGTCACGATTGATGGCGTCTACACCAGCCTTGTCACCAGCACACCGGCTGACGAGACGCGCCGCATGGTTTTGATTCCGCTTTGGAACAGCTACGCATTCTTCGTCAACTACGCTCGACTCGACGAGTTTGATCCGCAAGCTCCCCAGATCACTGTTGCCGAACGACCTGAGATCGATCGCTGGCTGCTTTCGAATCTGCAGGCACTGATCGTAGGGATGCGAGCGGCGATCGAAGACTACAACACGTCAGAAGCGACCCGACTGGCGGCGACGTTTATTGACGACCTTTCCTCGTGGTACATCCGACGGAATCGACGCCGCTTCTGGCGATCGAAAGACGCTGGTGACCGTGACAAGCTGGCTGCGTATCAGTCGCTGTACGAGGTTCTCGTCACACTCAGTAAACTGCTGGCACCGTTGATCCCATTTTTAGCCGAACGGCTCTATCAGAATCTCGTGGTTGCGGTGAAAACTGATGCCGATGACAAAACACCAGAATCCGTTCACCTGTGCGACTATCCGACACCGGATCTGACGATCCTCGACCGCGACTTGAATGAAAGCATGGCTGCGGCACAAACAGTGGTGGCGTTAGGGCACAAATTGCGAGACGAAGCCGATCGTCGAGTACGGCAACCGTTGCCCGAACTGCGCGTCTCGACCAGTAACTCAGAACAACGTCACGCGATTGAACGGTTAAGCGATCTCGTGCGCGAAGAACTCAATGTTAAACAGGTGACCGTCTGTGACAGCCTCGCGGATATCGTTAAGTACGTTTACAAAGCGAACCTCAAGACGTTGGGACCAAAGTATGGCAAATTGCTGAATCTGCTTCGCGAGAAACTTCCGTCTGTGGACGCGGGTCTCATGGCACCGATTCGTGCGGGCCAATCCGTGACCGTGACGCTCGATGGCCACGAAATCAAACTTGATCCCGAAGATGTCCAAGTCGGGACGGAACAGGCAACCGGCTGGGTCTGTGCCGATGATCGCGGCATTCAACTGGCGTTGTCGACAGAACTGACACCTGCCCTGCTGCGCGAAGGGATGGCTCGCGACTTCATCCGGCAGGTTCAACAGCTTCGAAAGGATGCAAACCTCGAAATCGAAAACCACATTCGTGTCTACTACGTCAGCGACAATCCGCAAATTGCGGAAACTTTGAAAGAATGGGGCGACTTGATTCGAAACGAAACTCTGGCCGAAAGCCTGAATTCAACAACGCAAGGGGCTGATGGACTCGAATCCGTCACGGTGGGGGATGCAAAAGTCTCGATCTGGATCGAAACGGTCTGACGGTCAGAAAATTGCCGTCAGGTCGACTTATTCCAGACGTCTTCCAGAGCCTTCCGGATGCTTCGCAGAGTAACCGGGTGCTCAAAGAGCACTCGCGAGACATCCGATTCGGTAACGGTCTCCTTCAGGTCGGATTGCCCTTTTGAAAGCACAAGGACCACTGCCGTCCCGGACGGTCGGCATGTGGTCACCGCTTTATCAAAAAGCATCTTCGCGTCATTCCCCAGGGTTTCACCCATTAGAACCAGGCCTTTCGGCGGGTCTGATCGAAGTCTCGTTAAGGCGCGATCAAAATCTCGCAACAACAATACGCGATAGCCATGTTTGGAAAAGTATTCGCGTAGTGAATCCTGCTGACGAACTCGATCTTCAACACACAGGACCGTCGGAGAGAATTGTTTCGGGATCGGGACGACGACCGAGTCATCGTTTGATGTCGCAGGAGCGAGACTTAAAAGCACCGCACGCAAATCCGTTGCGACAGCCGATGGCGTCTGATATCGCTCAGACGGGCTGATGCGGATCAACTTGTCGACGATTTTGGTAACAGCCAACGGAAGAGATGGATCAATTTCTCGAATCGGTTGGATGTCGCGATATCGGCTGAACTGCCGCCGTTCGTCCTTACTTTTCGTGGGAGGATACGGATGCCTTCCCGTAAGAAGTTCGTAATAAATTGTACCGAGAAAAAACAGGTCGCTTCGTGGATCGTTATCGGGTGCTCCGGTCCCCATTTCCAGAGTCGAATATTCAACTGCTCGATCAACCTCTTCGTCAATTGAGCGTGAACTCGCATCCTGTCCTGCCAATCCAAAGTCCACCAGCTTGGCAACACCTTGTGCGCTCAGCAGCACATTCGTGAGTTTTAAGTCGCGATGGGTCACTCCAAGATTCAACGCATAGTCCAGCCCCTGTGCGATATCTAAGAGATATCGAGTCGCTTCAAACGGCGAGAATTTTCCGCGAGCCTTGAGTAGCTCGCGAAGATTTCCACCTTCAACGAATTCCATCGTCAGATAGTGCTGATTGCCCTCAGAGCCAACCTCGTAAATTGGCACAATGTTTTTATGCTGCAGTCGTTTTCCCAGTTCTCCTTCTCTCTTGAACAGAATCACTTTTCGAGGATCTTCTGCCCAACGTGATCGAAGAACCTTGATCCCAACCATGCGCCCGTCATTCACAGAACACCCGCGAAAAACACGAGCAAAACTGCCTGAAGCGTTGCGATAAAGGAGTTTGAATTTTCCTAAGAGCAATCCGTCCAGGTCACGCTTATTCAGCTTGGCCACCTGGTAGGGCGTTAATACATGGGCCGTTTCGAGTTCCCGAATCAGTCCATCAATACTCTGACCACGTGACTGCAAACGAACCATGCACTGCTGGAGTTGCGATGCTTCGACCAGTTTTGACTGTAGCAGATAGTTTTGAAAGTTCTGAAGGCTCGAAAAGTGCATTACTGATTCAATCCACAACCTTCTCGGTCGCACCGGAAGAGGGAAAATATTAGCGGTTTAGGCAAAGGGATTATTTGAGCATCATCCCTTGTCATGGCTTCAAATTAAATCGCGACTTCCTTGATGTCGAACAAACTCTCAAGTCGTGTCAGCCGCAACACTTCGCGGACATCAACTGAAGGATTGTAGAGTTCGACTCGTTGCACTCGACTTCGCAAAGAAGTCAGCACGCCGAGCATTCCGCTGGGAACGAGAGTCACTCCAGTCAAATCAAAAGCCAGAATCTTACACTTGTGCTCTTCAATCAACTTAAACAACTGGTCGCGATACGCGGCAATACAAACCTCGTCCGGCACGTCTTGACCACCAAATCCGACAACCGTCAGTTCACCCGTTTGATAGATCTTGAGGACATTGGGATCCTTCAAATCGCTCATTTTTATCGCCGAATCGCCCATTGCGGATTCATGGTCGTCGTGAATACTGTCGCTCATCGTGAGGATCCTCGATCCAAATAAACACCATTGCCCAAGAACTTTTCCGAAACATCGCTGACTATACCGCCAGCCAACATCGTTCGCCAGATGATAGTGATCATAAATCTGTCCGAAAACCAAACAGATCGAAGGTTACTTTCCATTGTCCTGAGGGTAAACGAGCAAACGATCGTGTGCCAGCAGGATCAGGTCAGGCAGACCATCACCCGTCACGTCCGTGACGAGAGCTTCACGCGGTTCGGCATCTTTTGTATCGTCGTCATTTCGAAATGACTTCTGTTCGTAAATCTTGAAATAGAGTGCGTGTTTCAACCCTGTGTCGGGCCGATACTGGATAATCTCGATAAAATGACTGCGGGTATCAGTCATCGCCAGATCAATATGACCGTCACCGTTCAAGTCGCCAGCAACAACATCCGTCGGATAAACTTTGTCGAGTTGACTCTCGAACGCCGCCAATTCCTTCAGTGCGGGCGATGTTCCCCCCGCGAACAAAATGGCAAACTTGTCTGCCCCGAACAAAACTAAATCGTCACGGTGATCACCGTTTAAATCAGCCACTTTCAACGACTTCAGCTGAAATTCACCGATATCGATTTCTTTCCAAGGCTGATAACTACCGTCAATTTTCCTCAGCACGCGTAACTTGCGAAGGCCCGCGTCCACCAGCGTGATTTCGGGATCTCCTTCACCGTTCAAATCAACGACCGTTCCTGCGACAATTTTTGAATTGGATTCAGTGACATTGAACTGGTCGGCAACTTCCCACCGTTTCTGAGGACTCAGGATCATGTGCCGGGCGAAATTTTCCTGCGTGACGAGTAGCCCTTTCTTACCTTCCAGTGAGCAGAGACTGACTGATCCTGACCCGACTGCACCAACCCCCAAATTCCCAGCCGTGATGATCTCGACAGGGATTCCTTCAGCGTTCAAGCCAAACAACTGCGGTGGCTTCGAGCCTTGAAAAATCAGAAATTCAGGCCGTTCATCTCCAAAAACGTCAGCGATCAGAAGTCGTTCAGGAGTTCCTTTCAATTCCAATGTGACAGCGAGCTTGTCGGCGAATTTCACTGGCTGCCAATCTTCTTTTCCCGTTCGCTTCATTGCCTGCAGCGAATATTCCGATGACCGATCCTTTTTGGTTTTGGCGATAAACAGGACTTCCAGTTTTCCATCGCCGTCCAGATCAACGAGTTCAATCACCGAAGCATCGGCATCCGTCGGGATCGACTGTGGAAACGTCAATCGCCCTTCTTGAAACCGGCTGACACCGACCGTCTTTTCCGATGCGCTGTGAACGACAAGATCACTTTTGCCATCCCCGTCCAGATCCGCTGCACGAATCTGGTCCGAACCTGTCAAGCTCGGAAACGGAGTCCCCATATCCAGCCCCTGACCCTTGTTTTGCTTGAAAAACAAAACTCGAGAGGCGTCCGGGTCGGACACAACGACGTCACTCAGACCATCTCCGTCAAAATCACCAACGGCCAGATCACGATCTTTTCCTGAGCCTTGTTTGCCAAACCCATATTGAATCAGCCGCTCAGGCAATTCATGCTCAGCTAACTTCTTCTGTTCGACGTTGAGAAGTTTCAGCCGCCCAGTCCGCGAGTCAATCGTTAGAATCTCATGACCCGGCTTCCCGTCAACATCACGTAGCGATACCGCTCGGGGTCGCTCAAGATCGAAAACGTATTCTGGACCCAATTGGCCATTGTTCTGCTGAAGCCGCGCTCCCAAGACTCGATTCAACCCTTCACCAGCCAGATAACACAAATCCAGCCGTCCATCCCCATCAAGATCGGCAATCTGAGCTAACCCCAGTTTGTCTGAGGTGTTCATCAGGCGCTTTGGTGCCCCAAGAACTCCTTTTGCCGTTTGGTACAACAGAATCGTTTCGTGCTTGCCCAGGATGACCAGATCGTCGAGACCATTCCCGTCGAGATCGCCTGCCGTGAGAAACCATTGGGTCGGAGCAACGTCAGGGATGCGTTGCTGTTTCTTTTCGGTCCACTCGCCGGTCACAGGCTGATACCGAATAACGAGTTGATCCGGCGTGCCAAAATAAACGATGTCTGTCCGACCATCACCATTGAAATCGCCAAGCGTTAACGCGGCGACATCATGGTCCACGGGCAGTTTTTTGTGATCGAATCGCCAATCGTTATCAATCACGTTGACGTCCGTTCGACCTGCCGGAGCGTCCTTTGCTGCGGGATGTTCTTTACGCTGAAGCAACAAATCAAGACGGCTATGAGAATTATCGACCAGGATCAAGTCGGTCAGGCCATCGTGGTTCAAGTCGCCATTCAGCATATTTCCTGAACGTTCCGCCAGCTTAAAGACTTCGACTGGCTTGAACCCGTAATACTGAGCCAACGTCGATTCATCTTCTTGCGCGAAACACTTTCCCGCTGTAAGACTGATCATTGCAACAAAAAGTATCGATCGTCGGATAAATGTCCGCATGAATTCCGTTCCTTCCACCAACAACTCAGGAAATGAATAGGGAAGATAGAGTAATCGGGAAAGACGAGGGACGATAGAGAAACGAACAAAACACCTGCGAACCGACGACCGAAAAACCGTTAAAACTCAGGGTGCCACGGTTTTGGAGTCTTCGACAAGGCCGTGTCTTCATGGTTCGAAAACACTTCCGAAGAGCACGGCCTTACCGAAGACGGTAAAACCGTGCCACCCATTTTCGCGGCTTACTGCTCAAGACAATCTTCGGTTACTCAATCGAACCAGTCCCAGTGGCCGCTTCCGTCAAGTCGATGAACCCATCATGGTTTCGGTCTAACATTTCAAAGGTCGCGGTCTCGCCAAGAAACTCACGCTGCGACACTTCACCATCACGGTTTTTGTCCATTTTGCGAAACCAAAGCGGTCCCGATGTCCGTTCCGCAGGCGTTCCTGCTTGAACCATCCCAGCGTCGATCAGAAAATTTCCACCAAGGGCTGGCAAGTTCCCTCGGGCAATCGTCAACCGATATTGAAGCGGAACTTCCGACTCGGACAGCAAACCATCACCGTCCTTATCCCATAGCGACAGCTTGTCGGCTGCGGCCTGTAATTCACGAAACGACAGACGACGATCTCGGTCAGTATCAAGAATTTCAAACAAGGTTCGGCCCTGTTCGTTGATCGACAGCACGGTTCGACTGCGTGCAGCGTCAAATCGAACCTGAAAATAGGCGATGACTTCGTCAAGAAAAACCTTGCCATTCTTATCGGTATCAAGGTTTTCAAACGTCGCACCGTAAAGAAAGGCACGTTCTGCCTCGGATTTTTCGAGATACCCATTTGCGTCCGCATCTGCGGCCATGAATTGCGGTTTCAAAAATGTCTCAGCCGTTCCGACATCGTAAGAAGCACCTCGAACAACACTCAGTTGCGTTGTCCCCAGATTAATATTGGCCGACCCATCAGGTGTCGTTTTCATTTTTTCCTGAATCTCTTCTCGCACAGACGTTGCAGATAACGGGTCTGCGGAATCGACATTGACCGAGACAGTGACTGTCGGATCGGGGGACGTCAGAAATTGACGAAGCTCGTCAAAATCGAGTTGACCATCGCCATCTCCATCGAATCGAGAGAATTCAGTCACAGACAGCCCTAATTCCTTCTGACTCAGTTTTTGATTGCGAACCTTAGCTCCTTCGACACCCGATTTGATCGGATCGATACTGTCATATTTATCGATCAAACGACGAATCTGTTTGTTCAACGATTCGTCAGAACCGGGGCCGAGAAAGGGACTGGTCGAAGGCGCTCGTGCCCCATTCTGCTGTTGCAGTTGCTGGACTGCAAACTGGTTGTTGATCGGATTCAACTCGGCCAGACTGATGGTTTCGTCGTCGTCGAGATCCAATTTGCGAAGCGTTCGTAACGCTCCCGTCAATTCTGCCGCCGACAACTTGCCGTCACCGTTTGTATCAAGTCGAGCGAAAAGCGGTACTTCAGCAGTATTCACTGCCCCTTGCCGGGCTTGTCTGTTCCCCCCCTGAGTTTGATTCAGATTCGGCTGGTACTGCATCAGGAACGGTTGTAATCCAATTCTCTTGAAATAGGACAAGAACTCTTGCCGTGTGATTTTACCGTCAGCAGGACTTACGTCGGGGGAAGAATCTGCCGGGACAGCGTCGGTTTGTGGGATCAACTGTGCCTGAAGAGCGTCGCGCGCAGTAAGGTATTTTCCTTTGGCCTCTTCCACCGTCACAACGCCATCCTGATCTTTATCCAGCGACTTCATCAGATCATCAACGTAGCGTTCATAAGATCCACGCGGACTCTTCCCGCCAATCTGAATGTCAAACTTCAGCACGATAACGCCGGTTTCACCCATAAAAACGGCATATTGTGCATCACCTGGCAATTCTTCGGCCAGAGCGGGCGCCACAAGTAACAGCAGTAGCAAACCGAGTTGTTTCATCGAAGTTTCCTTGATTTCAACCGACGATCTCGGTGATCGGCTTGGCCGCTGGATCAGCCAGACGAATGGGTCGGCCGACATTGGAAACATTCTGTTTCATCGAATCCAAGCCTAAACCTTTGCACATCGTGGCAAACAAATCTTGCACAGAAACAGGACGATCATCGACTTTCATTCCGTCGTCGCTGGTTTTGCCGACAACCTGCCCACCCTTGATTCCGCCGCCGCACAGCACCGACGACCACGCGTTCGGAAAATGGTCGCGACCCATCTGAGGATTAATCTTCGGAGTGCGACCAAATTCACCCATCCAGACGATCATCGTCGAATCCAGCAAACCGCGATCTTTAAGATCGGACATCAACGTTGCCCAGGCAGGGTCGAGAACTCCCAGCAGACTTTTTACCGAAGTGAAATTCTGCGCATGAGTATCCCAGGCAAACGTCTGGTTGTTACCAACACCATTCAGCGAGACTTCCACAAACGGAACACCCCGTTCCACAAGTCGGCGTGCCAGCAGACAGGCCTGACCAAACTGATTCCGTCCATAAGCGTCACGAAGTTTCGCATCTTCGTCGTCGAGATTGAACGCTTTCACCGCTTCCGACCGCATCATGCGAACTGCTGCAGCATAGGCCGACTGATGACTTTCTGAGTTTAAGCCAGGACGTTGGGTGGCAAAGTCAGACTCCAGGTCTCCCAACAATGAGAGTCGAGCATCGGCTCGTTCGACGTTAATCCCTTGAGGTAATGACAAGTTTTTCACAGCCAGAGACTGGTCGTAATTCGTTCCCGGCGTGTTCGCAACGACTCGATTAGCGTCGCCGACGACCAGCGGAGCAAACTTCGGCCCGAGAAACCCCGGCCCGTATGCGGCAGGACTGAACTGGGTATACGGTGCCACGGCAACAAAGTTGGGAAGATCGGAATTCTCTTTCCCAAGCTCTTTGCTGAACAGCGAACCAAGAGTCGGATAATCGATTGGGCCTTGAGGAAGATTGCCAGTCCGTAGCAGATACGTGGCCCGCGTGTGATCCCCTTCCTTGGTGCTCATCGACCGGATCGGGGCACAGTGCTGCATCAACTTGGCCACTTGCGGCAGATGCTCGCAAATCTGGATTCCTGGAACCGAAGTATCAATCGGTTTGAACTGACCGCCGTTTTCATGTCCCGGCTTCATATCAAAGGTATCGGTCTGCGGGGGGCCTCCGGTCATCCATAACAGGATGACCGATCGACGTCGATCAGTCGATTTGCTGACTTCGTTTGCCAATGCAGGTAGCCAGCGTGACATCGACGACCCAAATGCTCCACAGGCCGACAACTTGATCAGATCGCGTCGAGTAAGCCTGGCTCGATCGGTCATGATAAAACTCCTGATTTTGATAGAGATCCAGAAGAGAAGAATGAATTTTACCACAGAGCCACAGAGAACACGGAGAAGACTTAAAATGCAGGAAATTCAGCGAATTATTCCTCATTCGTGAATTTGCTTCCTCCGTGCTCCTCTTTGCCTCTGTGTTTATAACGGTTTTCGATCGGCCCTAAGCCATGACGGACTACTAGTGATTAAACAAGAACTCAGAACTATTCAGCAGTGCCCAGAAGACATCGGCCATTGCCTGCTTCTGATTCGTTGACGGTCCACCCGAATCAACATACTTCGTCAGCCTCTCCAACTCATCGGGCCGAGGTTTTCGAGTCAAAGCCGACAGGTAAAGTGCGTTGATCCGATCGGGCGTCTTCATCCAAGGAAATTCAACAACCGCGGTGAGAGTCGAACTCTGATCCACGTTGGTTGCCGCCGACGTAAACTGGCCGTTCATCAGCGCCAGTGCCTGAAGAATGGACGTCTGCCGCTCGGTCGGCGAATTATTATCGGGAGCAAACAGTTCCAGAAACTCGCCTCGCGCTCCGTTCTGATTGAACTGAAACGGTTGCTGCTGCTGGAACGATTCCAGGTGTCCGACGGCGACTGCGATCGAATCGAATAATTGCTCGCCCGTCAGACCCTGTACTGCCATTCTTGCAAACTGCTGCGGCTCATTCTGCGAATCGTGAGTCTTCCGACTCGTCCGCTGATAGGTTTGTGATGCCGTGATTCCTCGAATCAGATATTTCAAATCGAAATCATGAGCCGCAAAGTCTGCCGCCAGTTCGTCCAATAACTCTGGGTGGCTCGGTTTGTTTGTCCCACCAAAATCGTCAATCGGATCTACGATTCCCACCCCGAAGAAATGACCCCATAAGCGATTGACCACCGCTTTAGCGAAATACGGATTTTGTTTCGCCGTCATCCAGTCTGCTAACGTTTTACGTGAACTGATTCGCGATTTCCATTGCGGTTGAGTCCCATCCAGATACGTCGCCTGGACCACCGTTTCATGATCAGGAATCGTTAATTCGCGGCGATCAAACACTTCTCTGACCTGGCCGATGGCTTCTTCATTTCGGGTCGTCCGTTCGATCCCCGCGAAGAACGCGGCATAACCCCAGAACTGTTCCTGCTTCCACGAGTCGTAAGGATGGTTATGGCACTGGGCACATTCAATCCGAATCCCCAGAAACATTCGCGATGTGGCGGCAGCGAGGTTTTCCGGTTTGATCTGCTTCGTCGTGAAAAACGCAATTGGCGAAACCGTGCCGGTATTCTGCAGCGCCGAATTCATGCTGCGATCACCTTCGAGCTTAGTCGTCAGCAGCTCATGGACCATCGTATCGTAGTGAGTATTATTCCCGAGGTGTTGCCTGAGCCAGGCCTGAAACCCTGGTCTCTGAGCCTGCCCCTGCAGGTCCGTCGCCGACTCAGGCATCATCACGCGAGTCCAGAAATTACTGAAGTTCGTGATGTAATGAGGACTTTCCAGCACTTGATCGACCAGCCGACGCCGTTGATCAAGCGATTCGTCACGCAGGAACTGTCGTGCATCGGCCACCGGCGGAATAGAACCCGCAACATGCAGAGACACACGACGCAGAAACTCCGCATCACCCGCCCTGGGTGCCGGAGTCACCCCGTCAGATTTCCAGCGAGCCTCGATCCGCCGATCGATCAGATCGGCAAGATTCTGAACTTCGTCCGCCAAGGCATCACCAACGAAAATCAGCATCACGCCAGTGAAACATGCCAATGACAACGATCTCGTTCTTGGAAAAAGTACATTGAATCGAGAACCTTTTTTGCCGAAGCGATGCGATCGAGCCGTTTGTGTCATGATTCAGTTCCCAAACCAACCCAGGACGATACCGGTAATCCGTTTAGACCCCCAACCATTAACAGACGGAACGTCTGATTTGTCAAGCCCGCTGTTGTTGTTTTCTCGCCACCAAGCTCCAGCACCTTCTCTCGTTACCAAGCTCCAGCTTGGTAACGCAAATCTTCGAAGCTCTGCTTCGCAGCCACCCAACACCATGGATCGTTACCGAATTTCAGCCAACCGCACGAAAGTGGAAACGGCCAACCTTTCCCCGGTTTTTTCTCAAAAAGCAGTCTCCCCGAGGTTTGAGATCAAATATCGCGGCGACGTGTTGACAACGGAACAGACGACAGGATTCTTAATTAAAAGCTTAAATCAGTAACCAACGGCCAATCTCTTCGCGACAATCCGAAGAGTTCTTCAGTCGAGACTTGCCGAATCCTCCTCCCTTTTGGTTAGAATTAACCAAGTTCGTTCACGTCGTTCGCAGGTTCGTTTTGCTTTCTGTCTGGAGTTTCTTATGAGTGGTAGCGAAGAATCACATGGATCCAAGCCCGCAGCGGGGATTCGACTCGGTACGAAAAAGGAAGATTTGCCTGTCAACAAGTACTTCCGAGCACTGATCGATCTGAACGGTTCCGACTTGCATATGCAAGTCGGCAAGCCGGCAATTCTGCGAGTCAAAGGCTCACTGAACCCGCTCGATATGCCCCCGATCGACGAAGACAAAATGCGCGAACTCTGTTGGCCGCTCATGGACGAACGTAATCAGCAAATCTTCAAAGATACCGGTGGAGCGGACTTTGCGCACGTTGTGGAACACAAAGGCGAACCGTGGCGGTTCCGTGTGAACTTGTTCATTCAAATGAGCAAAATGGGGATGGTGACTCGTAAGGTTGAACGAAGCATTCCTAACTTTGAAGGGCTGTTCCTGCCTCCGATTCTCGAAAACCTGTGCGTGTACGATCAGGGAATGGTGCTGCTCGCCGGTGTGACCGGTTCGGGTAAGTCGACCACGATTGCTTCGATGCTCGACTGGGTCAACCGCAATCACAAGAAACATATTCTCACGATCGAAGACCCTGTCGAATTCGTTTACAAGGCCGACAAGTGCCTGATCAACCAGCGAGAGCTGGGGCAGGACGTTAGTGACTTCCATACCGCAATGAAACATGCGGTGCGAGAAGACCCCGATATCATGCTGGTGGGTGAAATGCGAGACCGTGAAACGTTCGAAACCGCCATGCACGCGGCGGAAACCGGACACCTTGTGTTCGGAACGATTCACGCGTCGTCTGCCCCGTCAACCATTGGTCGTATTCTCGACTTGTTCCCTCAGACAATGCACCGGGCGTTGCGTTCATCCATGGGCTTCAACATGAAGGCGATTGTCGCTCAGAAATTGTTGCCGACGATTCTGGATAAGCCAAAACGAGTCCCCATCACCGAGATCATGATTTTCAACGGAACGATTCGAAAGCTGATTCTGGAAGAACAGGACGAAAAGCTGCCCGCAGCGATCCGTATCGGTAAAGCCGAAGGGATGCAGCAGTTCAACGACAGCCTGTTCCACTTCGTCACGAAAGAATTCGTCAGTCGTGCTGAAGCTTTCGAAATCAGTCCGAACGTCGAAGAATTGAAGATGATGCTCAAGGGAATCAACGTCAAATCGTCGGGGATTTTGTAATCTGTGCGAGAGATGTCGATTTCATAAGTCTTATAGATCCCATGGGTCGTATAAGTCCTATCTGTCCCATCCGGTTTTCATCGCCACTGTTGAAAACCGGATGGGCAGGGTAGCCCGGGGTGGCATGGCTTTACCGTCTTCGGTTAAGCCATGTTCTTCGATCAAGACGAACTCGCAACTACCGGAAAACAAGGTGAGCCGGGAGGCGTCAGCCCTCGGACCTTTCATAGAATCTAATTGCAAATGGCGAACGAAGAGTCCGAGGGCTGACGTCGCCCGGCTCACCTGGACTCGGTTTCAAGCGAAACGATCCCGTTGGAACGCCTTTTTCCAATGACTTACGCGACCAAACTCAATGCAGTGCATCGTCAGGACGCTGACTATCCGTCAGAACGAATGATCCCAGGTATCGCCAGTCCCCTTGATGCGCAGCGGCGAAAACTGGTGTTGAACGCGACCAAGCAGATCTTCGGGTTTGTCAAAGTATTCTGACAGCAGCTTATCCAGCGCTGGGTCGGGATCCCCATCCGGTCGCGGTTGAAAGTGCGATAAGACCAGCATTCGGTACGACCCCGCCTCGATCGGCAATCGATACCCGCCATGATCGTCGACCGAAGCTGCCGCACCACCGAGTGCTTTCATCGCCGCATTGGCAACAAGCTGGTCAGCAACCGAGTCAGCCGGCCGGAACCCAACGACGGAAAGTTTCACTTCGCCCGTTCGCTGCTGTGGGAAAACAATCACCCTGGCCCCGCGATCAGGCTGACTTTCACCGTCTTTCGATTTAAAGGTGATCCGCCCCGTCAGTTCATTGTCGGCGAGTTCCTTCTTCGCCACTTCGGTTGAGACAGCTTCGACACGTCCGCGGGCTTCGAAGACTCGTACAAATCGCTCGGTCAGCATTCCCGCCACAAACGGGACCAGCAACATCAACGACGTTTTTAGTGGCGAAGCGTCCGGCCGACGATTAATGTAAGTTGGTCCGGGTTCCAACTTCGTCGCATCCGTAAAATCGACTGGCGTTGATCCATCGGATAACGCGGCTAATTCCGCCAACAATCCACGCTCGCTAGAGATCCCATTTTCGGACGGCGCTGTCAGTGACGCGTTCGTCGGTTGGACAACAATTACCGGAGTGGGCGGAAGCGGTACCTCAATCGGAATTGGTTCGGGTAGCGGTTGCGGAATCTGGTTCTCAGTATCAGCATCGTCAGAGTCCGTCAGCGGCTTCACCAACACACTCGGCTGAGTCGGCGCATCAACAAGTTTTGCCAGTTCATCAAGTGCTCGCGACAGATGAGTATCATCCACGTCGAGTTCCGGTCCCGGCATCGGCTGAACGCTACCATCGAGCAACGGTACACGAATTGATCGACCGCACGTGGGACAATCAACGACACCACCCGCCTGAGCACGTGAAATGCCAAGAAACTGTCGGCAATAATTACATCGAAATTTAATCGGCACGATCAACGACCGTCGTGGGTTTTCTGAACGCGACTAGGATTGCAGGATTTCCGTCAGGCTGCTTCGAGAGTTGGCATCCGGACGATTTTCGGACACTCGACCGCGAACAGTGACGTTACACCGTTCCTCGTAATCGTTCAATGGGCTGCCCGGCACAGTACTTCATCGGTCGGCCGATCGGTGTAATGACTTCCTTGGCATAATCGACGCCCAGACGATGCAGGATGGTCGCATACAGGTCGGCGACTTCAATCGGGTCTTTCGGTTGTTTCGCCTCGCCTTCAGGATCGGTCTCACCGATGACAAGACCACTCGAAAGTCCTCCACCACCCAGCAAACACGAAAACCCGTTCGGCCAATGATCGCGTCCACCAAGGGGGTTAATGTTCGGCGTCCGACCGAATTCACCTGTCACGAGCACAATCGTCGATTGCAACAGGTCTCGTTCCACCAGATCTTTTATCAGTGTCGCCAGAGCCGGATCGAGAGTCTTGGCCCGAGCCGCTTGTCCCTCATGGTTCTTGGCGTGGGTGTCGAATCCTTGCAGCGAAACTTCGAGCGAGCGAACGCCCACTTCAATCAGCCGTCGAGCGACAAGGCAACCTCGGCCAAACGGATTGTCACCGTAGGCCGCACGAAGTTCTTTTGGTTCCTGTTCGATGGAAAACGCCTTCAACTGCTCTGATGTCATCATCCGCAGTGCCGCGTCGATCGTGTGTTGATGCAGCGTTTGTTCGACTTTCGACTTCCGTCCCTGCATGAACGACTTAGACACAACGCTCAAGCTCTTTAGTCGCCGGTCTTGTCGATCTTGATCGACCAAGGCTTTGATGTTTTGCCCGGTTTCTCCCGGATTGAAAATTCGATACGCGTCGAATCGATCACCCAGAAATCCGCCACGCGGTGGGAAATTGGCATCGCCCAGTGACACAAATTGAGGAATCTCAACCGCAGCGTTGGGCTGCTCGTAAATCGCGATCGAACCGATACTCGGGTGGACAAGAGTCGGTTCCGGCCGATAGCCGGTATGCAGCATGTACGAAGCTCGTTCGTGATCACCTTCTTTGGAAACCATCGATCGGATGACACAAAGATGATGCAGTTGTTCGGCCGATTGCGGGTAAAGATCGGCGATTTCGAGGCCGGGTAACGTAGTGTTAATCGCCGAAACTTCGCCACCAATCCGAGTGCCGGGATGAGGGTCCCAACTCTCGAGTTGACTCTGGCCACCACCCAGCCAGATCGTCAGAAGTGATTTCGCACGCTCAGAACCGCGCGCTTCAGCAGCCCGCAAATCCAGGCCAGGTACAGAAAACGACAACCCCAGCGTGGCAGCGGCCAGCCGCAGAAAGTCTCGACGAGATGAGTCAATTCTATTCACGTCTTCATCCTCTTCTTGTCTACTCTCAACTTTCTCAAGTCTACTCTCTGGCCGGCAGGGCTCGTGAGTTTTTGTAGTGTGGGCTTTAGCCCGCACAAGATGCTGTGACGCACGGGCTAAAGCCCATGCTACGGCTAGTGCTCCCAACAAAACTCGGGGGCGTTGAAAAGAGTCCAGAACAGATCTTCGACCACCCGACTCCGTTCGTCTTTCTTCGTTCCTTCAAGTTGCTTTAACATCACGGATCGTTCTTCCCTGGTCGGGTGTCGTGTCAGGCAGACCAGAAAACAGGTATCCAGGCACGTTTCATCGTCTGGTGCGATTCCTGCAATGCGGCCTGCCGCACTGAAGATCGTGCTCTTTGTCCACTCTGCAGCGAAGTTGCTGTTCATTCGTAACAGCGCCTGAGGGATCGTCCCTGCCCTTTCGGTCAATTCGTCGTCACCAAGATCTCCGTATTCTTTGACGAAATCCAGCTCACGAAAAAAACGAACTGCTCGAATGGTCCAATGTGAATTCTGATCAACGGTCTTGATTGACGAGGCTTGCAACATCGACCCGATGACTTGCTCGGGTCGTAACCGAGTCAGTGGAAATGCCGCCCAGGTTTCTTCGACACTGTCAGCCTTGTCACCCTCGTCAAACGCAGAATGTTGCGACGACGTCCGAAAGACTCGTGTCGCGGCAATGGTCCGTATCAGTCGCTTCAAATCACAGCCATGAGATCGAAAGTCGGAACCGATCAAATCGAGCAGGTCCTTCGGAACGCTGCCAGCCTCGTTCGGGTTGGGAAGGTCATCGACCGGTTGAATCCATGGTCGGCCAAACATCAGTCCCCAGATGCGGTTGACGATCGCCCGATCGAATCTTCGGTTATCGTGATGAGTCACCCAGGCAGCAAGCCGTTCTCGAGTCTTCCCCGTTTCCGGCATCCATTCAGGGTGAAACGGAACGGCAGGCTCAATCTCTCGATCCAAAAGCGTAAGCCGGTCCTGAATCAAATACGGTGGCTTGTCGGTCTTATCGTTATTGTCTTCAACACCGACCCCGGAAATATTGAGTTGGCCGTAACAGGCAGCCAGACCTTCAAACTGAGCTTGTTTCCAATCGGCAAAGGGGTGGTTGTGACATTGGGCACAATCGATCCGCTGACCGAGAAAAGCCCTGACCGTTCGACCCGCCAGTTTGTTGTGATCAACGACACCTTCTGTGACGACTGCCGCGACAAAATTGACTTCAGGCTTGTCGGTCCACAAGCCTCGCTGGGCGATCATGCTGCGGACAATCTCATCATACGGACGGTTTTTATGAAACTGGTTGCCCAACCAGGCCCAGAATCTATCGCGGCGAAAGACCACGAACTGGCCCTCGTCAGCGCCCACAAAAAACCGCGAAAATCGGCGAGCGAAATAATCGGCGAATCGCCGGTCGGACAGCATTCGATCTGTCCACCGTTCAACCCGGTCGGGTGCCCCATCCGATTCAAACAGACGAATCTCTTCCAGTGACGGCACCGTCCCGAGCAAGACGAGCGAAAGTCGACGATAGAGAGTCAAATCATCCGCCGGGACAGCCGGTTCCAGCCCCGCTTCATGCCAGCGGTCAGAAAACAACCGGTCAACCCGATGAACGATGGATTCAACGTCAGTCGGATCAATAATACTCTCGGTAACCTTTTCAGGCCGCGTCGACTTGATCGGGCTGCGAGCGGCCGATGCCACCAGGACAAATACGCCGACAACCACCAGCAAGGGTGCAATCGCAGTCACGAGCGCGCGTCGTCGATTCATGACGATTCGTCCAGTACGTAAAAGTCCGTTCGAAACGAACCCGGTTAAATAGCAAATGTATGATGTGGCCGTCTGTCGCTTCGCCATCGTACCAAGCTTACTCGATTCAATACCCAACAATCGAGACGCAGGTTTCAATTTGATTGTTGCAACCGATTGCATTCGATCCGGGTAATCTTGGATACTTGAACGGGTATTCAAGCAGGCGTATTCATGAACACGATCGAAATGTTGCCGCAGACGACTGATCCGTCCAAGGATTCTTCACAAGGAATCGTTGTATCTGCGTCGGATGAGGCATTTGTACTGACGGACGACAACTTTCTTGCCGACGACACTTTCTCGGCATTTTATCGATTACGCCCCTTCCCTCATCCGATTTGGAGGCCGCATCTGGCGGCTTATTGGATCTTGGAACTTGGGTTTGGACTGAGCAGCCTGTTTGCGTTGCTGGCATTCCTGGCGGCGGTTCCTATTGTGAATTTTATCGCACTCGGATATCTGCTTGAGGCGGAAGGCCGCGTTGCGCGAACGGGAAAACTGAGATACGCATTGCCTCTGCTGCCGCTCGCTCCTCGATTGGGCGGAATCGCGGCCGGAATGTGGGTCTGGTGGTGGATCGTGCGACTTGTCGCCGATGCAGCCAGCGATGCACGACTGATTTCCCCCGGAACTGGCATTGCTACTGCATGGCAGATTGGTTTGATTTTGTTTTCGTCAGCCGTGGCGATCCATTTAGTTCTGGCTCTCGCTCGAGGGGGACGGCTCAGCCTTTTCTTCTGGCCGACACCGCTTAACGCAATGTGGTTGTGGAAACAGTTTCAACAAGGGAATTACCTGAAAACAGCAGGTAGCGCGGTCCGGGAATTCATGGTGGCCTTACGCATCAGGCATCACTTCTGGCTGGGCTTTCGCGGATTTATTTTCGCTTTCGCCTGGCTGTTCATCCCCACGGCGTTATTTTCGGCGCTTCGTGACACGTCGAAACCGGGCCAGGTGATCGTTACGTTGATCGGTGGTTTTCTTCTGATTCTCGTTCTCAGTTGGGTTCCGTTCCTACAAGCTCGTTTCGCAGCAGAAAATCGCTGGCGAGCCATGTTCGAATTGCGAACGATCCGGGAACTTTACCGCAAGGCACCGATCGTGATGTTTGGTTCGGTAGTGATTCTGTATGCACTGTCACTTCCTTTATACCTTTTCAAAGTCGCAGCACTCCCTCAAGACGTCTACTGGTTGTTCACACCGATTTTTATCGCGTCGATTTATCCCGCGAAAATTTTGATCGGTTGGGCCTATTCCAAAGCAGTCCGCACTGAGAAACGGGCGTGGCGAATTTTGAGCTGGCCCCTTTCACTGCTGCTGTTTCCCTTGCTGGCGTTTTACGTTTTTGTGTTGTTCTTCACCCCGGCGATCGGTGCGGCGGGACGAGCGGTCCTCTTTCAGCATCATGGGATTCTGCTTCCCTGGCCGTTCTAACGCTCCCAAAGTTCGGATTCGCTGCTAGAATCCACTGGCAAAACGGTCGAACTACAGGAAATGGGACTTTGATGAAAATCCTCGTGGCAAATCCTCGCGGCTTTTGTGCTGGCGTGAACATGGCAATTGAATGTCTGGACGAGACGATTCGGATGTTTGGTCCGAACATCTATGTCTACCATGAAATTGTCCATAATAAGTACGTCGTCGAACGATTTACCCAACAAGGTGTCACTTTCGTCGATACGATCGCAGAAGTCCCCGAAGGGTCGATTCTGCTCTTCTCGGCGCATGGAGTTTCACCGGAAATTCGCGAACAATCACGGAATCGGAAACTTCAGACCATCGACGCGACATGCCCCTTGGTGACGAAAGTGCATCTCGAAGCGATCAAGTACGCTCGCGACGGTTATCACATTATCCTGATTGGTCACGAGGGGCATGACGAAGTGATCGGGACCATGGGTGAAGCTCCAGCCAGCATCACGCTTGTCGAAGACCCGCAGGACGTCGAAGCGTTGTCATTTTCCAACGACGCCAAGGTTGCGTATTTGACTCAAACAACACTGAGCGTCGAAGAGGCGGGACGAGTCATCGATGCCCTCAAGGCAAAGTTACCGCATATCGAAAGCCCGCCCAAGGAAGACATCTGTTATGCCACGACTAACCGACAGGATGCTGTGAAACAACTGGCTCAACGATCCGATATTGTGATCGTGCTCGGTAGCCAGAATAGTTCCAACAGTCGCAGGCTACAGGAAATCGGTGCATTGTTCGGCAAGCCATCGCACCTGATCGACGGTTCGGAGGAACTTCACCGCGAATGGTTCTCGGGCAAATCAACGGTCTTAATCACTGCGGGAGCCAGTGCTCCTGAAGTTGTTGTTCAAGACTGTATTACATGGCTGAGCAAAGAATTTGGTGCAACAGTGGAAGAAGTCACGATTCGTGAAGAACACGTCTCGTTTCCATTACCCCGCGAACTGCGAGTCCTGCAATCGGCCAAAGCCTGAAGAAACTGGATCCGATTACCCTGCTTTTTTCGGCAAGAACGGTGTTCGTGGATACGGGCCCACGGCACCGTGGGGATGGCCGTCCCAACGATGGGTCGCGATCTCTTGCAGAACTTCGTTCGCGACAATCATTGCTTCTAATGCTTGAGCGCCGTCCACGTGCGGTGCCTGGCCTGTTTTTACACACTGCACGAATTCACGCAATTCCTGCGTCAATGCGTCGGGACCCGTCAATTCAACTGACTCATTTCCAACATTCACAAACTGGCCGAAGACATCCTTTTTCAAGGCTTCCAGATCGGCACCTGGCTGAGCCGCTCGTTCCAATGGCGGCGTACCTTGTGTTAACGCCTGACCGGGAGAGAATCGCTTCACTTCCCGCTGATGCATATCCACGGTCACGCAACCCGTTGCTGACCAGGCGGTCATGGAACGTGAGGGGGTCGGACAGATTCGGCTCGCAGTTAGGTCTGCGATACAGCCGTTTTCAAAACGAAGACGAGCCTGAGCCGCATCTTCATTCTGACCCATGACGCCGACCCCGAACGCTTCGCAGCTACGCAAAGGACTGCGCACCAGCGACAGGACAAGATCAATATCATGGATCATCAAATCCAAAACGACGCCGATATCGGTTGAACGAAACGTGTAAGTGCTGGTTCGTTCACAACGAATATATTTGGGCGAGACGATGACTTTTTGAGCCGCCTGGAACGCGGGATTGAATCGTTCGATGTGGCCAACCTGTAGTAACGATTTGGTTCGGCGCGCCAGTTCGACCAGTTCCTTAGCCTGGGTCACATTTCCCGCCAGGGGTTTTTCCACAAGAACAGGAATCCCTTTTTCAAGGAATGCACCAGCAACAGTTCGATGAGCAATCGTCGGAACGACGACCGAGACGGCGTCTACACTCTTGTTGTCGATTAAATCGCGGTAATTCGCGACCCAACGAGTTTGATGTCTGGCGGCAACTTCCTGGCCCCGTTCGGCCTGACTGTCGGCCACGGCAACCAGTTCGACTCCGTCAATTTCACTCAGAATGCGAGCATGATGTCGACCAAGGGCACCAACGCCAATCACAGCAACTCGCAACCGATCCATTCTTGAAGCCTATTCGTATTAATTGATACTGAAACGAGACCAATGTTTACCGTAGCATGGGCTCTAGCCCGTGCGCCATCACGTTAAGTGCGGGCTAAAGCCCACACGGCGAAAACTCACAACCTTTTCCGGTCTCACGCCGCCTTTTGCCCTTCACTGGCAGCAGGTTGTGACCGCAACGCTTCTCGTGCTCGACCATTCTTTCCCTTGGCCGATTGCTCGCAGAAGTTGAGCAGCGTCATTAACTCAATCGGGAACACACCTTCGGTTTGTTCGGAAAGTCGCTCGCGAACCTCTTCCAACTTGAGGTGTTCACGGTACATCAGTTTATATGCCTTGCGAACGAGGGTGATCGCGTTTTCCGAGATTCCTCGCCGACGCATCCCAACGACGTTTACGGTAATGATCTCAGGGTTATCGCTTCCCGCTGCCAGCATGTAAGGTGGGATATCCTGTGGAGCACGACAGCCGCCACTGATAAAACAACCGGTTCCCAATGTGGCAAAGTGATGGACGACCGAATTACCCGAGACGATCGCAAAATCCTGTACATGCACGTGTCCGCCCAACAGACTTCCGTTACACAGGATTACATTGTTAAAGACGTGACAGTTGTGTGCGACGTGGGCGTTCGCCATCAAAAAATTGCGATGTCCAATCCGGGTGACGCCGTCTTCTTTATCCGCACCTCGATTGACCGTCACCCCTTCACGAAACAGGTTATCGTCACCAATTTCGACCCGGGTTGCTGAACCGCTGTAACCGATGTCCTGTGGTTCGCCGCCGATCACCGATCCGGGAAAAAAGCGATTCCGCTCGCCAATCGTTGTGTGTCCGACAATCGCTACATGACTATCCAGCTTACAGCCATTGCCAAGGGTCACGTGCGGACCCACGACACAGAATGGTCCGATCTCGACATCGTCGCCAATCTGTGCTCGAGCATCAACTTGCGACAAGGGTGAGATCGTTCGTGTCATGGTGTCGTCCTTGAGAACGTCAGTTGTTGAATGAGACTTTGAAGGGTTCAGCAATGGATTCGCAGGTCGCTATTACGATGCAATCGAAAAGACGTATTTGTCATTTAAGCCGCCTCGCAAAAAGGCGACTTGATCTGTTGATTCAATCGGACTTTTTCGCAGATGGCATGATTCAGATTGTGACCCGATCGATAGGCTTTAAAATGGCCTTGAACATCACAGCCAAGTAACGCAAAGTCACCGATACAATCGAGTATTTTGTGGCGAGCACATTCATCGGTGGCGCGTAATTCGTTGCCGATGACTCCCTGAGGACTGAAGATCAAGAGATCCTTCTCGGTCACTCGCGAGCCATACCCCTGGGACTTCAGTGCCTGAACTTCGCTCTTGAGAATAAACGTTCTGGCGAAGGCAATGTCCTTGACGAATCGTTCGGTCGAGAATTCAAAGGTCTTTAACTGAGGCTTGATCGGCGAACGTGGCCCATAATCCAGTTCATAAGTCACAACCAGCGTCCGATGGAAAACGGGCCCTGCCGTAATCTGTGAACCATCAGCTGACGGGTCGGTTCGATCATCAGATTGAAGCACGAGGACTTCGCGTAAAGCAGTCTGCTCGGTGATTCCCGCCTCAAGCAGGGTTTGGACGAACGGCAGACACGATCCGTCGGCTCCTGGGAGTTCCGGGGCATCAAGGCGGACCAGACAATTATCAATCTGCAATCCGGCCAATGCCGCCATGACGTGTTCGATCAGTTCAACCGTCGCGGCACCATTCGAAATGGCAGTTCGTCTTTGACGGGGGATAACAAAGTCCAACAGAGCGGGGATCGGCTGCGTCCCCTTCAAATCGGCCCGCTGAAAGCGAATACCGTAGTCTTCATCCGCTGGCAGAAACGAGACCTTGACGTCGGCTCCCGTCAGGAATCCGAAGCCCCGATATTCCGCAGGACGGTTCAGCGTACGTTGGCATCTTTGAATCATGTGTTTCACCCTGCGCTGCCTGTCGCCACGACCGGATCGCTGAGTTCTGGAAGGGCGAGACCGCCGCCGAGCCGATATCAAAATCGCTGGACGTTGTGAGAGCGGCCACGGGCTTGTGGATAACGAAGTGACTGAAGAAGGAACGGAAACCGACCCTGGAGTTCAATCCAGGGTCGGAGGCGTTTCAAGTCCATCGAACGGGACTAGTTCTTAGGATTTCCACGTGGGCCTTTTGCCTCTTGTGGAATGTCTTTCTTTTCCGGGCTGAACTTCTTGTTCAAGCTTTCGAGAACTGGCGTGGTGATGTCTTCGTTCGGGCGGTAGTAAACGACCTGACGATTCATCCCTTGCAGCAACTGCTGTGGGTTCTCGGTGTCAAGATCTTCGCGATTGAAGCGAATGATCAAGGTGTAGTTGAAGTGGGTCGCGTACTTTTCGACCATCTTCGAAACTTCGTTGTAGACCTGCAGATAGATCTGTGATTCCTTCTTCAGGAATTCACGTGACATCTGGCGGCGGAAGTTTTCGAATTCAGCAGCCTGCTTAACCGCCTGTTGTTCGTACTTCGAATACTCGGGCGCCCCTTCAACCAGGCCTTTCATCTTCTGTTGAAGTTCGACGATTCCCTTTTGCATTTCCTTGGCTTTTTCTTCACTCTCCGAGATTTCGACCTTCAGGTCTTCTCGAAGTGATTCGAACTTTTTGTAGTTCTTGAAGACATAGGCCATGTCGATCAGGCCAACCTTGTGAGGGATGTTGGTCGCGGCCGCAGCCGGTTCCTTATTCTGGCTCCAAGCGTCCCCGGTCAGCGCGAGAACACCAGCCAATAGGGCGATTACAGATGCCGAAACGATAACTTTCTTCACGGCTGAGGCACTCCTT
>CAILLA010000090.1 GCA_903834925.1 uncultured Schlesneria sp. | reverse complement strand
TGCGGTCGTTTCGATGACCCTTTACGCTTCGCCATCCTTGGCTCCCTCGGTGACGTGTTTTGTTCACACTCACAACATCGCAGAGAGCCAGGGTTTCTAAAACATCATTTCCGAGTCGCGCGTTCCCCTAAAGTGCAGTTTAACAGATCCAGCGTATAAATCGCGCTCGGAAGGACTTCGCACTCCGCCCAGCAGCCGGGGCATTTTTTGACCCAGGTTCGTTGCTCTGTCGCGGCGATGCTGCTCCAGATGTCTTTGAACGAACTTTCTCGCAGGTTGCCGACGACGCGACTGTTGAATTGGCAGGTTGGTACGTCTCCATTCGGGAAGATTCGTAGATGAGCTTTCAACGCGACGCACTTCGGATTCGGTGTCCCCTGTTTTTTCAACAGGCGGTTTCGGATCCCCTTTAAGTAGTAACGTTTTGCCAGTCGTTCACCGAACGGCAATGACTTGGCGTCCTGTTCGACTTCATTCAACAGATCGCGAAGATTGTCGTCCGAGAATTCGCCGAATGTCGTGAACTGGCCAATTTCTGTCGGCGCGACGTCAACTTCTTTTTCCATGTTGTAAGTGGCACTCATGTCGTAGGCCAGCACGACATTATTGTGAACGCCGAACGGACGCAGCACTTCTCGCAATTGCTTGTAATGGTCCGCGCCTTCGGCGTCGACAATGGTCTGATTGACACCCAGCCGAAGCCGAAGCTTCTTCTGGAGCGGTGCCAAAGCGCGGATCGTTTCCATCACCATGTTCCATGCCTGTGTACTGCCACGAACGTGGTTGTGCTTGTCGCCGACGCCATCAATCGAAACGAGCATCTGCAACGGCACACTGCGGTCTCGTTTTTCACAGTACGACACGACTCGGTCAGTCAGAAAGCCGTTCGTCGTGATGTGAAGTACCAGCGGTTTCAATCGTGTTTGCGCAATCTGTCCGATTTCTGGCAGATCGCGGCGGACAAACGGTTCCCCGCCGGTCAAACGAATGGCGTCCATGACGGGGAGTTGAGCGAAGATCCCATCGACCTCGTCCAGCGTCAGATCCCCTTTGGCGGGCATCTTCCAGGAATCGCACATAATGCATTTGGCGTTGCAACCAAACGTCACGGTATAGGTCAAAAATCTTGGCAGGTCTGTCTGGTCATTTCGATTTCGATAGACGCTACGCATAAACGAAAGAGTGCGGTTCAGCATGACGGGCTTTCGACAGGGAAACAGAATTCATTCAGGCGACTCGTACGACCGCATCCGACATGGTGTTGGTCGGAATTGGCAAGTAACGGCGAATCGCTTCCAAAGCGGCGGAATTTCCAATTACTTGTGAAGGATCGATGCGCTCGCGAATTTCTGGAACTTGTTCCAGGAACCGCTTGAGATGCTCATCGGTCAACGACGCGGCATCGTGGCCGACACCATATCCGGTCTGGGCGAGGAAATGAGCGTTTACCGATTGCTCGAAGTTTCCTTCTTCTGGAATCGCCATGACAGGCTTTTTCAATGAGAGAGCCTCGCCCACCAGTTGATTTCCTGCATTGGAAATCAACGCATGGCAATTGATCAGGTCATCAAGAAACCCGGTTTCATTCACTTCGTAATATCGCAAATTTCCATCGTGGGGGAGTTCACCCAAGCCATAGATGACCACATCTCGTCCGCATCGACGCAACGCTTCCATCAAACGGGGCGGGGCGAATCGACGGAGGTAAACCAGCAGATGTCGTTCATCGTGTGGATCTGCCTGCTGCAGCTCCCGCCGCAACATGACCCCGACCGACGTAACATTTCCACAGCCACGACGAATTGGCGGATTGAAAAACGATGAAACGATCGTTTCACGCTGGCCGCTGTAGAACATATTGATCGAGAGCGCGATGGATTGAGCCTTCAACCAAAGCGGCCACGGAAGAGATGAAAGATCAAACGACGTCAGAAAATGCTGATGATCGAAACTCAAAAATGGAAGTCCCAGCCGTTTGGCGGCACGGGGGAGTGCCGGTTCAAAGTCAGTGATAATTAAGTCAGGCTTCTCATCTTGCAACATTTGCTCCATCGAATTAACTAATTCAGGAAGCATTCGCAAATAGGGGACGCTTTGACGAATTGAACTGAAGTAGCTGACTCGACGTCCGGTATAACAAAACTGCAAACCGGGAATCCGTCTGACTTCGACGTCGTCTGAGTCGTGATAAATATCATCCAGAAACTCGAATGCCACATGGGGCGCGAGCAGGACCACGTCGTGTTCCTGTCTCAATTCTTCGACGACAGTTCGTACGCGAGTCGCATGACCACGCCCTTCTCCCGCCACGCTGTAGAAGATCCTGCCCATGATCGATTCCTATCTCAGAGAACAGAAGCCGCGACATGTTCGACAGACGGTGTCGCATCACAAATTTCAACCATCTCTAATGATCGTTTCCGGCGACGAACAGGTAACTCCGTACTGTCATGGGACCAGTCAACAAGTTCTAATTCGCCGGTCTCGTGTTCGACTAAAGCTGTGCAATGTTCGACCCAATCACCGGTGTTACAGTACGTCACGTCGCCGAGGGTCTCGATCCGAGGAACGTGGATGTGTCCGCAGATGACTCCATCACATTCCAACTCTTTTGCGTGACAGACGAGACGTTCTTCGAAATCGCTGATGAATTGAACAGCCTGCTTGGCCCACACTTTGACATATGTACTGAACCGCCAGTCTTTCAGCCTGAAGCAGCGGCGAACTCGGTTAATCATGCCATTTGCACAGACCAGACCGTCATAGGCAAACGCCCCGACAATCGACAGCCATTTCGCACCTCGCTCGACGTCGTCGAACTGATCGCCATGCAGCACGACAAATTGTCGGCCATCTGCTGTCCGATGGATAAATTGATCTGCCACAGTAACCAGGCCAAAGTCATGCAGGTAATCGCGAAGGAATTCGTCATGGTTGCCGGGAGCGTAATAGACTTGAGTTCCCTGTGACGCCAGTTGGACCAGCCGCTGAAGAATCTGCACGTAAACCGGTTGCCAATGCCAGCGTCGGGAAAGTCGCCAACCGTCGATGAAGTCACCGACGATGTAAATCTGTTCGGGGTGAACTTGCTCGAGAAATGCCAGGAATTTTTCCGCCTGGGCATACCGGCAACCGAGATGGACGTCACTGATGAAGAGGGTCCGGAAGCAACTTCTCGTCGCTCCTCTCAGATGATGAGCAGGCATGGGGAGTATCCTTTCTCACGGCCTGAAGTTACGAAGCAAGCCGGAGTCGATTATTAAGGACTCCCTTCGCAACAGTTTCCTGGCGGTAATAATAGGAAGAGATATTTACCTGTGATGAATAGTAGATTAAGAAATTGGGAAGAATATTTTTCCTGTGCCGGGCGAACCTTTTATGTCGCCCGTAACGCCATCTTCATCGCATCGCCTGGTTTTCGATGATAGATTTTGATCGTGTGCCACTGGCGGCAGTCTTGAGCCGCCAGTGGCTTCAACCGTTTTCAGAGTTCGAAGAGCACTGGCGAGCGAAGAGGCACAGCAATGGTACAAAAAGCCAAACACCCGTGTTTTCTCTAAAAGAGATGCTTAAACGGCGTCGCCGCATAGGACTCAATACCACATCAATACGTTTGCTTCGACCTCGCTGTTCGTTCGCGACTTTCCTGCCGAATGTGGTAGAGACGCGGGCTGAAGCCCTTGCTACGTCAATTTTGTTGCTGCGGAACCTGTTGTTGCAGCGATACCGGTTTTGTTTCCGCAGTTGGCAGCGGGACGTTTTCAAAACGAAACGAGACAGTTTGCTCTTTCAGATCCGTATGAAGTTGGAATGCGATTTCGAAATCATCTGGAAACTTGCCGTCGGCCTGATTGGCATAGATCCGCTGGATCGTCACACCTTTTTCAACCTCGGTCAGACTAAGAACGTCACCCGGCGTTCCTCGAACCCGGCCCAGATAGTGACCTTTGTCGCATTGGAGTTTCAGACTTTGAGGAATGACATCTTTCGGACTTCTGAGCAACTTCACTCCCGCAGCTTTGAATTCCGGGTCGTGCAACGGAGACTTTGCCTTTTGAGGGACATTTTCAATCGTCAGTTCTTGAGATTTTCCGGCAGTCATAATTTTAAACGACCCCTCAAGAACATCGATCTTTGTTGGCGAACTGGTCGGTGCGTCGACCGCCAATCTCACGCGAAGCGTATCCGGGGGATGTTCACCTGGAAGACTGTGCTCCGCATCGAATGCCAAAAATGTCTTCTGGGAGTCAACACCACCGGGCAGCGTCCGCTTCGACTTCTTCAGTGTTCCGCCCTCGATTGTCACTGTCTTGGCAGAGACTCCCGTCGCAGCGCAGATTGTATCGACGTCGTCGCCAGTGACATCAATCAGAATTTCGATTGTCTCCGTCACCTTTCCATCAGGTGTCGGAGCTACGGGCAATGTGCTCCAGGCTGCTTTCGCGGTCAAAGTCAGCCCTTCAGGTAACCCTTCAACCGTTGCCGATTCGACGGACTCCGTTTCACCCGGCAGAGAAATCGTAGAAACGCCCTTTGGTGACTGATCCATCGGGATCGAACCGGGGCTGGCACCAAAATTCGGAGGGGTGTCCATCGGAGGCCCACCGGGAAATCCGCCCGGTGCTCCGCTCATGCCACCCATCATCGCCATCATCATGATAACGGGCGGCAATTGTTCTAATTTTTCCTGAGCGGAATCGGGAACGCCCGTCGACAAACTGACCTTTTGATTTTGTTCTTCAATTTTCAAGTTCGTCAGCAATAGTTCACCTAACTCGCCGATCAGCGGTGGTGCCGTCGTCTTGTACCCGTCAAACATCGAGCGAAGCTCTTTCACGAACGACTCAAACGCGACCTTGATGTTCTGACTTCCTTCATTGGTATTGCTAAAGGCGGAAATCTGCAAATCAAATCCCCCCTTCAGCGTTAATCCCATGCTGCCCATCCGTGGCGAATATTTACCGTCGGGCCTCCACAGTTCCGCAAAAAACGGGGGAAACATGATTTGTTTCGACTCTGCTTGCTGAATCTCATCTGACCGCAGTCCGCGAACGACTCCGGCAATGACGAGTTGCGGCAGATGATTGATCCCCGCCAATTCTTTCCGTGGAACAACAGTTTCGCCTCGTTCGATCGTGGCCATCAATTCATTTGACGTGGCCAGGATCAGGGTATTCGATTCTGGAGACCATCCGCCGTTTGCAGGTTGCATGAAATTCGCGGCCACTTCGAAATAAGGCTTTCCATTCTTATCTCGCATCGTCGCATTGGGGATTGCCTGGGAGATCAACTTCAAATCGATGGGCTTTTTAGTCCTCACGACCATTACGTAGTGGGCCTCTTGCGGGGACATCGTTGGAAAAGCGGGCAGACCAAATCCTGGAACGCCACCAGCTGGGGGGCCGGCCGTCAACATCTTCACAATTCCCCCCATGAGATCAACAACGCCAATCGTTACGCTTTCAACGTCAGATGGTGGCATCCCAAATTGTTTCTCAAATTCTTTGAGCCCCGTCTCGACTTGCGGGCTCTTGAGTGGTTCTTTCAGCAGCGGTGCCTGCCAGATATCCGCCAACTTTGCATGAACAATCAGGTCGGTGTCAGCCGGCATCCAACGCAGCCCCAGCACTTTTTCGACGGGGGAGATTTGAGGTGGCGGAGGCGGCGCTGGTGGTGCAACGACTGCCATCGGCTGCATGGCCGGTGGCTCAGGCAAAGGCTTGCTGTTAAAGATCCCCGAAAAGAAAAGCCCGGCACCAACAAGTACGATCAATCCAACGACGCCCCCGATGATCACGGGGAGTTTAGAGCCGTCACCGGATGAACCGGCCTTCTTTGTTCCCTTTTTGGCTCCCTTTGCCGCCGCAGCACCGCCAGAGGATGACTTTTTGCCGGCCCCGCGCTTCGGCTCGTCCTCAATAATTTCGTCTTCAAAATCATCATCGTCTTCCTGGGGCTCGGGAATGAATGTTTCGCTGCATTTCGGGCAGCGGATTTTCTTACCCAGTTTGCTGCTGTCGGAGAGGCTCAGCTTTGCGGCACAGGAAGGACATTCGACGGAGATTTTACCGGCCATGAAAACGCCCATTATGAGAGAAACAAGAACTTAACGTCCCATCAATTCATCTACTGCCGGACCAATCTCTGGTGAGCGCATCAATGTTTCGCCCACCAGGATCGCCCTTGCCCCACCTGCTTTGACTCGATCAATATCCGCACGAGTCTTAATCCCGCTTTCACTGACGAGTAAGGTCGTCGAGGGAACTTGTTTAGCCAATCGAACGGTATGTTCGAGATCGGTCACAAATGATCGCAAGTCGCGATTATTGATTCCCATCAAGGCCGGTTCAAGCTTTAACACGCGGTCCAGATTTTCAACGTCGTAAAGCTCAATCAGCGATTCCATCCCGAGCTCGGACGCATAAAAATAGAGGTCGCGCAAATGACAGTCGTCGAGGCATTCTGCGATCAACAAGATGCAATCGGCTCCTGCCGCTCTCGCCTCAAGTACCTGATAGCGATCGATCATGAAATCTTTTCGAAGGACCGGGATGCTGACTGTTTGGCGAACGGCACGTAAGTAGTCGAGATGTCCCAGAAAAAAGTGCTCGTCCGTCAGGACACTCAAACACGACGCACCGTGCCGTTCGTAGGTCTTGGCAATCATGACCGGGTCAAAATCAGCACGAATGATTCCCGCTGACGGCGAACCTTTTTTGACTTCCGCGATCAGCCCGATGTCAGGGGCCGCACGCAAGGCCGAAACAAAATCGCGCACCGGCGAAGCGGCATCAAGCTGTTCCAGCAAACTGGCTTCTGGGCGCAGCCGTTTGGCCTCTTCGACCTCGATTCGTTTACGGTCGATGATTTTCGAAAGAATGTTTGGTGCTGTTTGAAAAGTCATGGATCAGCTGAATTTTTGAGTCAAGTAGGATAGTGTGAGAAGATCTTACCGCTGTGGTCAGACTTGCGAAACCATGAACGGACTTGGCCACTTGTGAACGGCCCCTCAGGTCGGTAGCCTCGCCGAGAAACTTTCTTTCCTCATACGCAAAAAGTCATGCCCGACACACCTCCACCAGCAAAGAAAACGAGTTCGCTCAGTCTGGCCGAAATGATGCGGATCATGGACGTCGCGACGGAGATGCGTAATCAGCGTGAGACGGTCGAGAAAGAATTCGCCGTCGATGAAACAAAACGTCTGCTGCGTGAAAAGCTGCTGCAAACAACAGCCATTACGGGCGAACGAGTCACCGATGCAGAGGTTGACGCTGCTATTGAGGCTTATTTCAGCACGCTTTACACGTACCATGAGCCAAAGGGAAGCCTGTCCCTGATGCTCGCACATCTTTATGTCCGACGAGGCCATCTGGCAATCGTGGCCGTTCTCGCAGTCACGCTGCTTGTTACAGGGTGGCTGACGATGCGCATCGCCACGACGAAGTTCTCACGAACTGCTCGCTCGATTCGAAAAGCAACTCGAATCGAGAGTTCGATCCGCTCGAACCTGATGCGGGCTCGTGCAATCAGCAAAGATTCGGATGTAACCGAGGAATTGGATCGCTGGGAAGACCAGTCCAAAGTGGCCCGAGAACAGCTTGATACCGAAACACTCGAAAAGGTTAACAATCGATTGATGGAACTGCTGACACAGTTGAGCGACGCATATGAAGTTCGAATTCTTGCCGATCCCGATCAACGATCCGGGTTCACTCGATATTTCAAAGACGAAATACCTGCCTATTACCTGATCGTGTACGCAAAAAATGAAAAAGGTGAAATCATTCGACGTACGATTGAGAACGCCGAAACTCACCAGTCATTGACCGTCGATCGCTGGGCCGAACAGGTCCCCAAGGACGTTTATGACCGCATTGCCGACGACAAAAAGTCGGACGGAATTCTTAACGAAACGCTGTTCGCCATCAAAGAACCGGGAAAACGCGACGAAGAAATTCGACTGAAGGGTAGTGACGAAAAACCGATTTCACGCATGGCAGAGCTGACAACCTGGTGACGCGCCGCCGAGGTGACTTTGCATGGGCAAAAACTCGGGTGCCACTGCTTTACCGTCCTCGGTTAAGCAGTGCTCTTCGGCTGCCTGAAGGAGAAAACACTGCGTCGGAGAAGACTCCGATGCAGTGGCACAACACAACTTAGTACGTTGTCAAAACCCTAAAACAAGCGGTTATATCCATTGAGAGCTGCCACTCGGTACGCTTCCGCCATCGTGGGATAGTTAAATGTTGAATTGATGAAATACATCAGCGAGTTATTCGGTTTTGGCTGAGCCATAATAGCCTGACCGATGTGAATGATCTCTGTTGCATTCGCGCCAAAACAGTGGATTCCGAGGACTTCCAAAGTTTCTCGATGAAACAGAATCTTTAACATTCCGGTTGTCCGACCGGTAATCTGAGCACGGGCAATACTCTTAAAATGGGCGTGGCCAACTTCGTACGGAACGGATGCGTCGGTCAGCTCCCTTTCTGTTTTCCCCAACGAACTGATTTCCGGGCTGGTGTAAATTCCCGCCGGGATGTCCAAGGACGGAGGAGGGCCGCAAGATTCACTGTTTCCCGATTCGCAGAGCAGATGGCTGGCGGCAAACCGGCCCTGATTGTAGGCAGCGCTGGCCAGCGCGGGGGGGCCGATGACATCTCCGACGGCGTAAATGTGCGGTACAATCGTTTGCAGATTTTCATTGACAGGAATATTGCCGCGTTTGTCGGGAATGACCCCGGCATTTTCCAGCCCAAGTTCATCGGAATTTCCAGTTCGACCGGCCGCCCAGAGCAGGACGTCGGTCTTCAGCTGCTTCCCGGATTTCAAGTGCAGGATCACTCCATCATCGCACGTTTCGACCCGGTCATACGCTTCGCGATGCCGAATGATGACACCACGTTCTCGCAGGTGATAGCTCAAGGCATCGACGATTTCTTCGTCGAGAAAATCAAGCAGTCGGTCGCGGTTATTGATCAGGTTGACTTTGACTTCCAGGTTGCGAAACATTGATGCGTACTCGCAACCGATCACACCCGCTCCGAAAATCGAGATCGATTTCAGATGAAAATCGATTTTGAGAATGGTGTCACTGTCAAAAACTCGGGGGTGGTTGAAGTCCACATCGGCGGGGCGATAGGGACGAGCACCGGTGGCAATGACAAAATACTTCCCTCGAAGAGTTGTTCGCGAACCGTCGTCTTGCATCGCTTCGATGGTGTGAGGATCAAGAAATCTTGCCTGTCCTCGAACAATAGGAATATCGTTTCTGTCGTAAAACGCGGTGCGCATCTTGACTTGAGCTTCGATCACGGTTTTGGCTCGCCGCCTTAATTCCGGCAGCATGAAGTTGGCTGTAATCCCGTGCTCGCGAAACAACGTGTTGTTGTTCACTTCAGTCATCTGAAAGATGGCGAAACGAAGAGCCTTACTGGGTATCGTACCGCGATGGGTACAGTTGCCCCCGACTGCATGTTCACGTTCAACGACAGCCACGCTTCGACCGTGTTTGACGGCCTGCATGGCAGCGCCTTCGCCCCCTGGGCCGGTTCCAATCACGACACCATCGTATTCCTGAATCGACTCGACCATCGAGATCCGTTCCTAATTGATGTCTTGTTTTTGAGGTAGCAGTTCTTCAGTGATTGTTGCATGGGCAATTCGCCCCAATATTGTATTGCGGGCATCGAGCCGATTCGTATCCTGTATGTTGAGCATCTAGCTCGCGCCTGTTCATTCTATTGCACGGGCTAAAGCCCATTCTACAGGTCTCGTGTGCATCGATTGTTCATTTCACAATTTCGAGACGTTTACGAAGATCCTTAAGCGCGGCGTCAATCTCGTGAAAGAGTTTCGTGTTCATTCCATCGATCTGTGCGATCAGTGTTCTTGCCCGATCATTGTCGCCCGTCAATTTCGCATAAAGGGCCTGGCCAGCTAGCCCGTTCGCCTTGTATTTGCGATCGTCGGTCAGATCATTAAACGTCGATTGAGCGAACGACATTCGATTGGTCTTGAGATAAATAAGTCCAAGCGCTGTGTTGGCTCTGGCGATCATTTCGTCAGACGCACCTGGAAATTTCTTGAGGGCGACCCAAGCTCGCTCATCATCACGGTGTGTCATCGCCCAATACAATTGAGCATCAGCAGTCTGCATATCCTGAACCTTCGGCTGCCCCGTCGAGTCCACGAGCAACAGGTCCGGCGTTCGCATTGTCCATCCGATCGCGCTCGACGAAGCCAACACAAGCAAGCTAGCGCCGATCATCCAACCAAGTTGCTTTCGGAGCGGGCGATCAAAAATCAGACTCGCTTTTGTTTGCGGTTTGATCGCAACCGTGGGCTCCTCTTTCCCTGATAATTGCCGAATGATCTGCTTGAGTTCGTTAACAACAACGGCGAATCCTGCAGGCCGGTCTTCCTTTTTCTTGTTGATCATTCTTTTGATCAAGTCACGCAGAGACACCGGAAGATCCGGGCGGAATTCGCTGAGGGAAGGTGGTTTGTCATTAAGATGCTTGACCGCGACCGCCATCGCGGTCTCACCCGAGAAAGGGGGACGACCGGCGAACATATGCCAGGCCATGATTCCATACGAATAGATATCGCTTCTTGAATCAAGCGGCTGGCCATTAACCTGCTCAGGGCTCATGTAAAGCGGGGTGCCGAGAGTCATCCCCGTTTGCGTCAGCGAAATTCGCTCCCCCTGTAGCGTCAGTTGCGCCAGACCGAAGTCAGCAACTTTTGCCTCGCCTTTATTCGTCAGCAAAATGTTTTCAGGCTTGATATCGCGATGAACGATCCCATTATCGCTAGCGACCTGAAGTGCCGACGCGACCTGTCGCAAGATGTGCAACGCGATCTTGATCTCCATCGGACCTTTGCGGTTGAGATAATCCTTTAGCGTACGACCCTGGACATATTCCTGAGCGATATAGTTGATGCCATTGTCTTCGCCGACCATATAGACCTGAACGATGTTTGGATGGTTCAAGCTTCCAGCGGCCGCCGCTTCATGCCTGAAACGTTTCACGTATTGTTCGTCGGTGACGTACTCTGGACGTAGAACCTTAACCGCCACCTGCCGCCGAAGTGACGTTTGTTCGGCCAGATAAACTTCGGCCATTCCTCCCGTCCCCAGTTTTCGAAGCAGGCGGAACTCGCCCAATGTCGTATTGGAAACATCACCCGGGGTTTTGTCCGAAACTGAAGACGATTTTGCCGGGTCCACCGAGCTACTGCTCGATGCTGGAGAAATCTCCGAACGCTTGGGCTCGGCCATGGCAGTCTTTTTTCCGTAACGTGAATGACTCAGACGTCAAAACAGACCGTGATTGTAGCAACCATCACAACAAACGTCTGTCGTCCCAGCGATCAAGTCGGTTCAGACTTCGGAGGCTCGAACTTCGGCGCCGTCGTTTCGACGCTTTCGTCCTTTGGCGCCGGTCGCGAATTGCTGATGTTGTCGTTTCGAGCCGAGTAGGTGTTGACATCAATGTCGTCCTCAATCCCACGCAATCCCTTCTTGAACTCGATGACCCCTTTACCAAGACTGCGGGCCACTTCCGGAAGCTTTTTGCCGAATAACAGCAGGGCAATAATTCCGACGAACAGCATTTCTGCCGGGCCAAGGCTACCGATAAACGCGAGTGAATACATGACGGTTCTCCCAATTAGAAATCCAAAGTTTCAGTTCAACGACGATTATCACGTCACTTATTTTTTCTTGTCACTAATCTTTTCTTCGGGATCGTCTCCCTCGTTCAAACCACTTTTGAATGACGTCACACTTTGCCCAAGTGATTTCATCACGGAGGGAAGCCGACTGCCAAACAGCACCAGAACGATGATTCCAAAGAAAATCATCTCACCGGGCCCTAATAGAAAGGCCAGCGTTGGAACCATGATTCTACTCCTTCAATTCCGCATTCAGAACATTGCAAAACGCCTCATTTCAATGGGGCGAACAATCTCAAGTTGGTAAACTTTTTGTGGCTGAGACAAACTCAGACGACAAATAAGAGCCCGAGTTGGGTAGTCAAAAACGAACCGGGCACGGAATTCGTCGATCGATAATATCGCATCGATTTCATTCGAACGTGTTTCCACTCGGTTCGCCCGCGAGAGAGCAGGTGGGAAGAGCGGCACTGCGGTAATTCTATCCGTAACACGATGCGTGTCAATCTGGCAACTTCGGCAATCCGACTCGAAGACAATTTTCGACCAAAGGGCACTCTGCACATTTCGGTCGCCGAGCGATGCAGATCCGTCGACCATGGTGGATTAACCGATGCGAAAAATTGATCCATTCCTCTTGAGGAACCAGTGACATGAGATCCCGCTCGATCTGCTCGGCACCAGCGTTTTTGGTTAATCCCAGCAGTCGACTGATTCGCCCGACATGGGTGTCAACCACCACTCCGCTTGGAATACCGTACGCCGTTCCAAGCAGTACGTTTGCGGTCTTGCGACCAACACCCGGCAGCTGGATGAGTTCATCCAGCGTCTGCGGCAATTCACCGCCATGACTTTCCACAACTGCCTGTGACATTCCGATCAGATTTTTGGCTTTATTGCGAAAAAAACCGGTAGAACGGATCACTTCTTCGAGTTCCTCTGGAACGGCCTTGGCCAGCGACAGTGGCGTTGGATATTTCTTGAACAACGCGGGCGTGACCATGTTGACTCGTTCGTCGGTACATTGTGCCGAAAGAATCGTTGCGGCGAGAAGTTGAAAAGGATTCTCATGGTTCAAGGCACAAATTGCCTCGGGGTAAGTTGCTCGCAACCCGTGAATGATTCGCTGGACACGTTGAGATTTTTCATCGCCTGATCGACTGGAACGAGCTTTTGCCATCGGAAAACACTTTACGTTAAGGCACGGTGCAATTTGGTATTGGACTGACATTGACGGTCAAGACTAGAATCACTGTTGTCCTGATCGATGATTTGGTCAGGATGATTCACCATCCTTGTGGGGTCACTCCGAAACAGATCGTGTGACAATTCGGTTCATCGTGTGCGAAGGTAAAACGTGACTGACGAGCTTCCTGAACAGTATCGTGAAGGCCTACGCCTGTTCAATGAAGAGGAATTCTTTGAATGCCACGATGTTCTGGAAGAGTTGTGGTCGGAAACTGTGGGAAAGGAACGAAAATTCCTTCAGGGGTTGATTCAAGCTTCAATTGCCCTCTTTCATTTCGGTAACGAGAATTTTGGCGGTGCGAAAAAGTTATATCTTTCTGCGGTCAAGAATCTCGACTTCCATGGTGACGAATTCATGGGAATCAAACTTGGCGAGTTTCTGCAGGATTTCCAACGTTGTTTTCAGGAATTGCTCGACAACACCGAAACCTATCCAACGACCGTTGCCATTCGGGATGAACTTGTCCCAAAGATTCGGTATGTCTCGCAGGAGCTGATCTGATGGACGACGCATCGACCGAGCTTGACGTTGATTTAAAGGATTTTTCGGGATTGGCACCGTTATTTCCATTGCCGAATGTTGTACTGTTTCCGCAGGCCCTGTTGCCGCTGCATATCTTTGAACCTCGCTATCGTAAAATGACAGCGGATGCACTGGATGGAGAGCGATTGATCGCCATGAGTTTACTCCGTCCGGGCTGGGATTTGCTCCCCTCCAGCAAGATTCCCCCAATCCATAGCATCGTGGGACTTGGCAAAATTATTGCTCATGAGAAGCTGGACGATGGACGCTACTATCTCGTCCTGCGTGGGTTGGCTCGCGCAAAATTGCTCGGCGAGCAAAAAGTCGATTTGCCCTACCGCTTGGGTCAGCTCGAACTTTGTCGCGATTTCATGAACGAACAACCTCAATTCAGTCGCCATGACCGGGCTGAAGAACTCGCCAGCCTGTTTGGGAAACTGTTCCCCGAAATCAAGCTTCAAAAACTGTTTCTTCAAGCCGTGTCAGACCTCCCTTTAGGGACGGTTTGTGATCTTCTGCTCGGCTCCCTTTCGTTACCACCCGAGTTATCTCAGCAATTTCAAAATGAGCTCGATGTTGATGCTCGCAGCCAGAAGTTGTTGGAATTTCTACAGAACGCGGTCAAAGGTTCGACAACCAACCTGAAACAAAAATTCCCGCCCAAGTTCAGCGAAAATTGATTTCAACTTCTTAACCCACACGACTCGGTGCGTAGACGCGAGTGAAATAGTACGTGGCAAGTCCAAAGCCGATGGCAATCACGACCCATCGAACGACGTTTTTATCGAGTTTTCGAGAAACACTGGCACCGACAAATCCTCCGGCAATACCAGCCACAAGCATTGGACCACCGTAGTGCCAGTCGACTCGGCCATAAATCATAAAAATCAAAACTGAGACACCGTTAATGGCCGAGGCCAGCAAGCTTTTCAGAGCATTCATGCGGTGGATATCTCCCAACCCCATCAGCGCCAGCGAACTGAGCATCAAAATGCCGATCCCGGCACCGAAGTATCCTCCGTACAAGGCGATCAAAAACTGAAAACTAATGATTCCGACCAGCGTCGCTTTCGATGGCTGAGCGTGCGGGTGCCCAATCCCGGTCCATTTTGTAATCGCTGGTTGGAGCAGAAACAGTGCGGATGCGGCCAGGATCAGCCAGGGAACCATTTGTTGAAAGATCTTTTCAGGCTGTGTCACAACCAGCAACGTTCCGACCAGGCTACCAATCAACGAAGGGATGATCAGGGGAAGAATCCAGCGCCCTTGACCGGACATCTCGCGCCGGTAACCCCACGTTGCCGCGAGAGAACCGGGAAACAGCGAAAACGTACTTGTCGCATTCGCGATGACCGCCGCTGCTTCCGAAGAACCAAGAATCCAGGTCAATGCGGGAAACGTTAACAACGTACCGCCACCAGCCACCGAATTGATGGCCCCTGCAACAAATGCGGCACTACACAAGAAAATAAATTGAGCGATCATGCGGGAATATTACTTGGAATTGCCCTTTATAGAAACCGTCAAAGAACCGCACTTATGCGTTGTCGAGACGTAACGCTCGGGTCGTGTGCCACTGCATCGGAGTTTTCGGAGACGAAGTGTCTTCTCTTTTTTCGAGGCAATTGAAGAGCACTGGGTGACCGAAGACGGTCACAAAGTGGCACACGAAACTTTCGCGCTGACAAAGCGCGCACCATCACAAACAGTTTTTATTTACCGAACCAGCTCAAGCACCGCTCGCCCGACCTGACCCGTGGTTGCTGCTCCGCCCAAATCCGGCGTTCGCGGACCGTGATTTCGCAAAAGCTCCGAAACCGCCGCATGAATCGATGCCGACGAAGCATCAAAGCCAAGATGCCCAAGCATCATCCCTGCCGATAAAATCGCAGCGAGAGGATTGGCAAGTCCCTGGCCGGCAATGTCAGGAGCTGATCCGTGAACAGGCTCAAACAGGCTCGGATGGCGACGGGTCGGATCAATATTACCGCTAGCGGCCAGTCCCATGCTGCCGACAATGATTGCCGAGAGATCTGTTAGAATATCGCCGAAGAGATTACTCGCCACGACCACATCGAACGATTCCGGGCGACGGACGAATTCCATGACAGCTCGGTCAACAAGTAACGATTCCGTCTGAATCTGGGGATATTCTGAGGCAACTGCGGCAAAGACTTCGTCCCACAGCACCATTCCGTATCCCTGCGCATTGCTCTTCGTGATCGAAGCGACTCGGCGACGTGGTCTTGTCGCCGCTTGCTCAAACGCCGCTCGGATGATGCGTTCGCACCCGCGTCGCGTAAAGACGGATGTCTGAATCGCAATGTCATGATCCGTATGCTGGTATACCCGCCCACCAACATTGGCGTATTCCCCTTCCGTGTTCTCACGGAAAACGAGCATATCGATCGTACCGGGCGCTTTGTTTCGAAGCGGGCTCTCAACCCCTTCAAACAGATAAGCGGGACGCAAACAAACACACTGATCAAATCGCCGACGAATCGGAAGTAGCAGGCCATTCAACGTGATATGGTCCTGTACTTTTGGATGTCCTACGGCACCCAAGAGAATCGAGTCGAATTGGGACAACTGATCAATGAAATCCAAGGGAGCCATTTGACCATGTTGAAAATAATAATTCGTTCCCCACGGAAAATGGGTCCATTCAAGTTGAATGCCCGATCGGGTGGCAGCAGCGTCCGCAACTTGAACTGCATGCACAGTGACTTCTGGACCGATCCCATCCCCTGCAATCACGGCGATTCGAATCGTTGATGCCATTAAACCTTCTTTCAAGTTGCCCGGCGAAAGGGATTGAAAATCACATTGAAATTGAATGAGTTGTCAAACAAAAAGACCCGGCTGTAGCGACAACCGGGCCTCATTTTCATTGACGAACATCAATTTTATGATTATTCAGCTATTTGTTGCCACCAAACACCTTGCTGTTTTGACCGTCTGATTGATTCTGTGGTGTTTGACGACCTTTGGAGTAGGCTCCCGAAACGTTACCGTTTGATGACCGGTCGCCTGCAGACTCGCGCGTCGATTCACTGGCGGAGCCTGCCTTGAGATTCCAAGGACGATTTTGACCTGGCAGGAATGTACGTCGTTTGGTGTGGTAACCAATGTACGCCAGGAAGTCATTCATCTTGATCACGCGAACCCCGTTGGAACGGGCTTCTTTCTGCATGTCGGTCAAGTGATTTTGGATTTTCTTGACCTTGGCCTTCGCTTCTTCACCCGTGACATCGGGCAGTTCAGGAACGTCGCCTTTTACGAGAAAGCGTGTTTGGACCGTAATTTTTCCGGTTTCCGGTGTCCGATCACCGTTGTCATCGACTTCGTTATCAATCACACAGCCGGCGACCGCCATCATTTGATGGAATTGTTCGCGATCACTTCGTCCGTCGCCGTCCAAATCAATCGCACCAATCACGGAAATCTTTTCGATCAGACCGGGACTCCAGATGGGTGTATAAATCAAATCTCCCGAAACCATTGGTCGGTACAGGTCTTCTTCAATGACCCGGGCCTCAGCCATGTGTGGTTCAAGGATTCGAGTCACTTCGATCTTGCCTTTGATGTCTTCAGCACCGCGCCCGACACCCAGGTTTTCTTTGGCATAGACACTGAATGTCATTCGTGGTTTGAGAAAATCTGCGTCTCCGAGGTTAATCCAGACCGTGTTTGTGTTGTGTTCAACGCGACGAATCACACCGTCGGCGGCTTCAAAGCTCAATTTTTCCAGGTTGTCGATCTTATCCTTCAGAATGTCGATCCGAATCTCCAAACCTGCAATCTTACTGTTGAGATCTTTCCGTTCTTTTTCTCGCGATTCTCTTTCCTGATCGCGTTCATCAACGGCAGCGTTAAGCTTGGCCTTGATGGATGCGATTTCCTGAATCTTCGCGTTCACCTTTTCATCGCGATCACCAATCACAGCTAACTTATCACGTTCAGCGTCTTTGGTTTGTTGGCTGTAATTATCAACTTGCGATTGATATTGATTTCGCAGTGCCAGAACTTCTTTTTCCAGCGACGCGACCTTTGCGGCTTTGGAGTCGCGATCTGCCGATGCGGCATCCAGGGCTTCTCGAAGCTTTCGCAACGATTCAAAAACCGTCGCAGCGGCGACGTCTTTACCATTCGTTTGCAATTCGGTCTCAAGTCCTTTAACCACGGTGGCCTGATTTTGCGGATTGTTTAGATCTTCGACCTGGTCGAACTTGATTCCGATCTTGTTTTTCAATGACTGAATCTGATCCTCCATCGTCTTGTAGAGTTTATTCGCCTTCTGGTTGTCGTCATTCAATTTCGCCATCTCGGCGTTCTTGTTATTCGATTCGCTGTAGAACATGTAGGTCGTGATTCCCAGGATGACCGAGAGCATCACGAACAGAATCAGCGAGTAATGAATAGCACCAGGTTTGTTGGCGGCGGCGGCCATGGCTTTCCCTTAGGCGAGAACCGTACGATGTTGAACAGGCGACAACTCGACGACGAAGGCATCAGGCGATTTGAACATAATCGTTGTCAGTTATCAGTGTATGAGGCGCTTTACGCGAGTCAAGCAGTTTCTACCCAGGAACTTCCTATTCCTTTTTTCTCGCCTTTTTTACGAAATCCGTTGATTCCTCAAAAACGGCAGACTCGTTCCGACCCGACCTTGGCGCGCAATTCCATTCTCTACGCAGACTCATCCATCTCTGTCGGCAGCCGACGATTGCGTTGTTGGGGAAAACTGGTTGCAATCTGGGCCGCACGCCAATCTGTGACGGATGCTGCTCAATGTTCCGGTTCTGCCAAGCATGCCGCCCGTTTCCGATGTCGACAAAATTCCGATGAAGTAACGAGGCCGGTTTGACAGTCTGGCGAAAATCAGGCCCTGCAACGTCAAACTCAAGTTCCCACAATCCAGATCGAGCAGACGTACATTCCCCGGATGATGGCAAAGCGACGAAGGAAGCCGCAAAAAGACAGATTGTGAAAGTTAAACGGATGAATGATGCTTCAGACGATCAACTAGAAACCGACAATTCTCGAATTGAGAAAAAAAAGCCCCAGATTTGTCAGCAAGGTCTTTTTTTCGTCACCGTATTTTCAAGTCTTCTCGGTTTGTTACTGGCTGGTTGCCCTTCATCAAAGGACAAGACAAGCCCGAAACCAGTCAGGCCGCCAGTTCGAGGCGAAGAGTTAGAAGTTTTCGCGCCGAAATCATTGAACTTGCCGGTCTACTGGGAAGCGATGCTTCAGGAATGGTCCTCGCAGTCGGGAGATTCGACAAAATTTGTCGAATTTGACGACAAGGACACATTTTTAACCCAGCCGCCGGTGAAATCGGATTCGGGTGGGCAGTTGGTGCTTTTCCCGCTTCGCGATTTTTGCAGTTTCGAAACGCATTTGACACCACTGTCATTATACGAATCTCAGCTTGGTTCACGCGACATCTTCAAAGGACTTCGCGAACGGGCTCTTTCGCGAGACCGAAAATTCAAGGCTATTCCGGTGTCTGTACCGGTTCTTGTCTGCTATTACCGGCGTGATCTGCTCCGTTCCGCTCGTCGCAAACCGCCGGAAACGTGGGCCGATTACCGGGAACTGATCGAATCATTAGACACTTGGGCACCCGGACTGACAGCGGTCGAACCTCTGTCTCCCGAGTTCCGGGCAACAACATTCTTTGCGAAATCGCTCGCCTTCTGTAAACACCCGGAAAACTACTCGGTCTGGTTCGACATCGATACAGCAAAGCCGACGTTGAATTCGCCAGGATTTGTTGAGGCAATCGAAACGGCCCGACGCACGTGGAGCAAACTTCCTCCGGAAGTTTCAACGTATTCCCCGGCGGATTGTCGCCAAATGCTGCTGACCGGAAAGGCGGCCATGGCATTGACGTTTGAACCACTGAGTTCCGAACTCATCGCAGGTTTCCCTTCGAACGATAGTTCAAAAACACAAAGGATTGATGGAATCGAAATCGGCGTCTGCCGACTTCCAGGGTCGCGAAGAGTTTTCAATCGAAACTCGAGCAAATGGGATAACATCCCCGTTGGGACAGTTCATGCTCCCGCCTTGTGCGGGTTCGCCGGGCTTGCTGTCGGAGTAAGGCTACCACCCCATCGGTGGTCAAAAGATACTGCGATAAACTTTCTAATCAACTTGGACGAACCGCTAATGTTCGACCAAGCATTTGCCGCTCTCCCCAAAGGTCCCTGCCGGGAATCGCAGTTGGAATTAGCCGCGAGTTGGTTTGGGCCGGAACTTTCATCAGAAGAGGCAAGTCAGTATGCGGATGCCATCTCACAATCGTTGCGAGATATGCAGCTCGTTTTCGAATTACCTTTGATCGGAGCAGAGGAATTTCGTCAAGCCGCTGCTGCTGCGCTCGAGCCGTTGATTCGAGGTGAGGCCGATTCTGAGCAGACATCCAACGCGATGCAACAAGCATTTGAACTGATCGTCGAACGACTTGGGGCTGATGCCGTCCGGGATTCCTATCGCCAGGGACTCGGCCTGTCGCCTCGGGCAACAAAATAACCGAAATAGGAAAAGCTCTCGAACGAAATTTTTCGATCGAGAGCTTTCGATTATATAAGAATAACCAGATTAAGACTGGATCTCAGTTTGTTTCCGCTGCCGCTTCTGCTGGCTTGACGTTGATTCGACGTCCTTCTTGATCGAAGAAAATCGTTCCGCCAACCAAGGCGAATAACGTGTAGTCACGTCCGATTCCAACACCCTTTCCCGGATGCCACTTCGTTCCATTTTGACGAATCAAAATGTTGCCAGGAATAACAGCCTGACCACCAAATTTTTTCACGCCAAGTCGTTTGGCCTTTGAATCACGACCGTTGCGGCTGGAGCCTTGCCCCTTCTTATGTGCCATGCTGAATCCCCTTCACAACTACAAACCAACAAATTTTGACGACCAACAATTTGCACGAAGCATGACAAAGCAGCCCGTCGCAGAACGTCCAGATTCGCGCCAGATCGGCGCGGGGCAAGATTGTGGTCGATTCCAGCAGAAATCGCAAGGTTATCGCGCGAATTATTGCGGCGGTAGAGGTGGCTGTGGCGGCAGCTCCGGTTCAAGAGGGCTCAATACCGATGCCCCCTGCGGGAAAACCCCCTCGCTGACGATCGGACCACGTGTCCACGGATGTGGCGAAGGAATCGGTTGCGATCGATGCGACTCACGATCTTCAGCATCGCTGTAAGCCTTTTCAGGCCAAGGCCCTTCGTTCAGGCTGATTTCGTTGTAGTCGAGTAAAGTTCCCTTTTCCAGTTGCACGTTTTTCACCGCAAGCTGATATTCAACCAGTGTTCGATAGTACGCTGATTCTGAATCGGCCAGGCGACGCTGTGCATCGAGCAATGAATCAAGCGACGCATCTCCAACGTCAAGGGCAACCTGTACCGCCGAAACCTGATCCGCCGCAGCATTTCGGCGATTGAGGTTCGTCTCGTGCAGTGCATATGCTCGTTCGACTTCTGCAAAAGAATTACTTAAATCGTAAACGACCGCACGTTCTTGCTCGAACAATAATTCGCGTTCCCTGGCAAGTTGCAGTTCTGCATGACGCACTGCCGCGTACGCCCTGCGAAAACCGATCGGGAACGACAATTCGACACCCGTCTGCCATTCCTGATAATCGCCAGTCAGCAGGTTTCCTACCGCATTGTTAAACTCCCCGGTTCCACCGTTGGGGAATAAATCCTGTCCAAATCCGCGCCAACGATAGCGACCGGTCAAATTTAACTGAGGCAGAAGGAAATTCTTGTTCGCCACGAGTTCAGCTTCGCGCTTCTTAATTTGCCATTTCTGTCGACGAAGTTCGCTGCGTCGAGTCAAAGCTTCGTTCAGGCTGCATTCCCAGTTATAAACGATCTTCGCTTTGAGGGGCTCGTCGCTCGGTCTGATCAAACGTCCGTCACTGATCGGCAGGCCGATCAGTAAACGCAACCGTCGTTCAGCAACGTAAACTCCACCACTGCCACGGAATGTTCCGCCGGAACTTCCGTTGACATTTCGAGTTCCGTCCATCAGTTTGCCGTTTAACGCATTCTGAGCGTCTTCTTGGAAACGATAATATTGCTCGCGAGCTTGTGCCTCTTTACTGGCTTCAGCCCCTTTGCGACCCAACTCAAACTGAGCATGGATTTTTCGCCAGGTCTCCAAAGCGGCATTCCGCGCCGCCACTTTTGCATCCAAGTCACGATAAGCGTAATACAAATCCCAGTAAGCGTTTTCCACGTCACTGATGAAATTCCTGACACCAATCTCAAAATCGGCTAGTGCAACATCACTGTTGATTCGAGCAATCACAACACCGTAAACCAATCCGGGAGCGGCATTTGGGCCGGCAATACGATTGAATTCGGTTCCCGCACCCTGTAACAAGGGGTGCTTGGCTTCGATATCAAACCAGGTCGTGAAAGCGCTCGGAAACTCGTTCCCAGGAGCATTATTCGCATCGTATTGGGTATAATTCTTAACAGCGAACTGGGTTCCGGTCGCGGTTGTTTTTGAGAGTTGCGTCTGTGACACCGTAAAGTCCTGACGCAAAACTCGAGTTCCGCCGCCGAAATAGACGTTGTTGACCGCTCGGTTATTGTGCTCGATCGACGTATTTGTCGTAAATTGAGCATCGAAGGCGCTTAAAGCAGCCTCGACACCAAACCGGCCGTCTGTTTCCACCAACGACGGATCGTTGATCGACTTGGCACTATCAGGTGCTCGAAGAACTGTCGCACCCAAATCTTTCAAGATCTTCGTATTCGAAAGAGCATGCCGCATCGTCTCTTCGAGTGATAACTCGTAGTAAGTCTGCGTTTCGACGGTTGTCAGCGACAACGGCCTTGGCGTCGTCGTGAATGGATCATTCGTCGCGTCCCGTCCTTCGGGAACCTCAATCTGACGTGCAAGGTGCGAATAGTGAAAAGAATCAACACCGGTCGATGCAGGAGGTGTCGTGGCATGGCGCAGGCATCCGCAGATGACCAGGCTAATGCTGGTCACCCCAAGGCATGCAATCCACGTATATCCCCTCCGCATTCTCGTCGTCCTTGACGAAACGAAACCGGTTGACCGATGTCGTACTTTCGGTATTCGATTTCCCATCTTCTCTGATCGGCACCCGTTCTAAGCACCCGCGCAATAATCTTCTGACTTTCGAACGGAGTGAGGACCGCAAGTTCGATAGGAACAGAATAGTTTTCGCAGTCTTCCTGTCGCTCTCATTTACCCCAGACATCCATTTCTGCGGTTATTGATAACAATGATCATCGCATGAGCCGGAATTAACCCATTGCAGCAGAAAATGCCGAATATCCGGTTCATTTCGACGTACGAAGACGCTGTAATCGCCGACTGACTCTGGACGGTCTCCCCCCGCATGATTACTCTGCTGAAAACGCTTTCAGCCCAGTTTTTTGGATGATTAAGGGAATCGCCAACCATGAGTGATACGACTGTCTTCAACTCTGGAACAAAGGGTGGCCCGCCGCAGACAATCCTGGTCCAGACGCAGGCTCCGAGCCGATGGCGTGGCTGGCTGATCAAATTTCTGCTCGTTGCACTCGGGTTTTCGTTGCTGGCCAATTTGGGTTTGTACAACGCCTATCGGCAGTATTTTGCCAATGTCGAACCCCCGCGTGAGAAATTCCATTCTGGCAGCACAACAGCCAGGGAAAAAATTGCAATTCTGAAAATGGAAGGCACCATCATGCCCCCATTTACCGAGCGATTGATCAGTCAAATTGAAAAGGCATCAAAAGACGACAATGTAAAAGGGGCACTGTTGGTGATCGACAGCCCGGGTGGGTTCGTTGCCGACAGCCATCAAATTTATCACCGCTTAAAAAAGCTGAGCAATGCAAAGCCGGTCTACGTTCAAATGAAGCGAATGGCCGCTTCTGGCGGTTATTACATCGCCATGGGTGCCGGAACGGAAGCGAAAATCTTCGCCGAACCGACGACCTGGACCGGTTCCATCGGAGTCATTCTTCCTCGCTATGACTTCAGTAAAATCGCCGAAAAGTACGGAGTTGCCTCAGATCCATTAACGAAGGGGGATCACAAAGATACGCTCAATCCGTTCAAACCAATGACGGATGACGACCGCAAATTGTGGGACCGAATCCTTGATCAGTCATATCAGAAGTTCATCTCAGTGATCGATGAAAATCGCGATGGCCTTGATCGGGACGGAGTCAAAACATTGGCGACCGGACAAATCTATACCGCAGATGATGCAAAACAAAATAAGCTCATCGATGAGATCGGCTATGTGGAAGAGGCTCTAGAAGCACTCAAGGAAAAGATTAACATCAAGAATCCCCGCGTCATCAACTACGAAACGCCGATCACGATTGTTGACATCGTGTTAGGCAACGCGAAAGCCCAACACACGACAGACCCTTGGAAATCATTTGTCGAATCGACAGTGCCACGAGCCATGTATTACTGCTCGTGGCTTCCCACGTTGCCGTAATTCAAGAATCAAACGTGGCTCGTCTTTGTGCCACTGCTTCACTGTCTTCAGTGAAGCAGTGCTCTTGGTTTTTGCGAACCGTATTCGGCCAGGTGCGTGGGTGCCTCTGCTTTACCGTCTTCGGTTAAGCAGTGCTGTTCATCCGATACGTTTCGTACGGATGCGAGCAAGGAGTTCCACGAGTGATCCGCATTTGATTCCGCTCCGGTTCGATGATCACGGAAAAGACCGTTTGCCAGAACCCTGTCGGTTGGTCATCATTGATGTGGCGGCAAATGGATCTGGGATAATTGTCATGGTCTCTTAGTGCCGATTGCAGCTCCAGCACAGTCCCCTCGTGAGTTGATGCCAACGATTCTTTCGCCAGTGACTGACCTGACGTAATGATTTGTCGAGCTCCTTCCGCTGAATCGCATCCGTCGCCATTCGATAACGAAGCCAGAAGCCGGTCAATTCGTGCCTGTCGTGCATTCGACTGAATCAGCTCCGGAAACAACTCATTGATCGAAACAAGTTCAGGATGTCGACAATGATTGGTATGCGTCACCAGTCCACTCCCATCGCCAGTAAGCACCTGCACCGCATCCAATGTGACTTCCAGATTGGCCGGCCCCTGTGGAGTCGTCATCATGATGTTAGCAGGGATCGCTCGTTCCCCTCGATTCACAGCGTCAATCGCCCCGTTGAGACTGCTCGCTTCATAGATTCCGCGTAATAAGAAATAATGAGGGACCCCCAAACGACGACTGGGTGCAGGCAGAGTATTGGCACAGATTCCAATCCCTGCGGAATTGAAGCCGATATAAGCAATCAGACCCGCCTGAGTAATCGTCATGAACGCCGGTTTGCCAACCGGTCTTCGAGTCAGGACGATCGTGAAATCATCCAACGCAGGATCGGCATCCCAATTCTGTGCGACGATTCGTTCGCAGCCAAGAGGTTGACCAATCGAGAATGAGGTACATCCCGCGTCCGCCGGCTTTAGCTGGTTTCGAACTTGCAGCAGCATCAGTTCTTCGAGCAAAACCCGAGCCGCCTCGGCCGTTCCACGCAACTCGTCAACCATGTCAAGTGCATATCGCTCGGCAATCGAAATCGAACTTCGAGCGACATCGAGAGCCGCCTCACGAGTGATTGGGACAGTCCGGTTCACTCGCTCCATCGCGATGGAACAAAAGCCACGAATCTGTTCCCCCGCCGCTTCACCCAGTTGACGACCCAGTTCCCGGGGAGCACCAGCCACATCAATTTCTAAGTAACGGTTAGACGATCCCATCTTCGGGCCTTTAAACGTTCTGCTTGGCGGTTACTGACAAGATTAGCGTCGAAATTTGTCCGTCCGTCCTTTCGTCGAATTCTTGTTAATTCGTGAGGATTAGGATTCCCTTCTCACTTCATTTCCTTATCAAGGTACTCGCATCAACCACACAGTTCTACAATCGGTTTACCCTGTTCGATGACAACACGGGGTCGACCTCGACTGTCGAGATACGCGACTTCCTGCGGCACCCCCATGTGATGAAAGATCGTCGCGGCGAGATCACCCGGTGTTACCGGTCGTTCCTTAATCTGTCCTGCGTCACGTTCCGTTGAACCAATCACTTGACCGTGCCGGAATCCGCCCCCAGCGACCGTCATTGACATCACAATTGGCCAGTGATCCCGCCCGTCAGAACTCCCTTGAGTCCCGATCTTGGGCGTTCGGCCAAACTCACCCATCGCGAGTACCAGCACATCATCCAAAAGTCCTCGCTCTCCAAGGTCACTGACCAGCGTCGTAATCAGCCGATCAAAAACGGGAAGCAGCGGACGCAGGCCATTCCAGATCCCGCCGTAAGGGGGAATGTTATCGCCATGAGTGTCCCACGTCCCTGAAGCCCCGTGATTGCTGAGATCAATCGTGACAAAACTGACTCCGGATTCGACCAGTCGCCGAGCCAGCAAAGCTTGTCGGCACCATTCATGCTCGCCGTACCGCTGTCGAATCGCTTCGGGTTCCGCACCGATATCAAACGCCCTGCGAGCTTTCTCGCCAGTCACCAGATTTACCGCTTGTTGAGTAAACCGGTTCGAAGCTTCCATCGAACCCGACAGGTCAAGGTCTTTTCGTAACCGATCAAGATCGGTCGTTAACTGTCGCCGGGATTGCAGTCGATCCGCCGTCAGTCCACCGGGGAGCGAAAACAGCTTGCCAACTTCGCTCCCGAGAAACGGATCGTACGCTTTACCAAGGTATCCGCCCCAGGCGACGTGAGATCGCGATTTCATGTTCAGCACCACATACGCCGGCAAGTCCGGCATATGTTCCAGACGCTGCCGGGCAATGATTGATGCCAGTGCCGGAAACTTGTCCGCTTCGCGATTGGTGCGAGGCTCCGCATCGCGATTGGCTGTCTGCATCACCATATTTGGTTCATGGTTTGAGGAGCGACAATCCACCGATCGAATAATCGTCATCTTGTCGAGCATCGCGGCCTGAAGCGGCAGGTATTCACAGATTTGTACGCCGGGCAAAGCAGTCGAAATCGGCTGAAACGGACCACGAATTTCGATTGGGGCGGATGGCTTCATATCCAAGGTATCGATCTGACTGGGGCCACCCGTCATCCAGATCAAGATCACACTTTTCTGTCGTGGCGACTGCCCTGTCGTAGCAACCGACTCTTCCTTGGCCGCCAACAGGTCAGGGAGAGAAAGTCCTGCCATCCCCGCCAGACCCGCTTTCAACATGCTCCTCCGACCGAGGACGGTCACCCCTTCGAGTTTACGAGGTCTCAGCGAAGCAAATGCATGATCAGATCCGTGCCGGTGAAAAGACATCTAGTGAAAACTCCCCACAGCCATAACGCACATGATTTCTGCGGACTCCGCAAACCATCAACAAACGTTGATCATAAGGAACTGGCCGAGAAAAGGGAAAACGATTTCCCGAAGAAAGACGTTTGTTTCAGTCAATGACTTCGGCACCGCACAATTTCTGAATCGTATTCGCAAAAGCCTTTAGTTCAGCACACGCTTCAACGGCGACACTGAGGTCTTCGCCTTTAAGAATTCGCCCTGCAGCTGCAAGCCGCTTCTAAGCCGGGTTAGAGTGGAAAACGAACCAAATTCACCCCTCGACGGAAATCACATACCTTGACGAGGATTTTTATAGTGAAAATCTCATCGACGCGGAATCCGCGAGTTGGAATTACACTCATCGAGATTTGCATCGTCTTTATCTTTATCCTTTTCCTGGTTGCTCTCCTTTTGCCAGTGCAGCGTAGACCTGCCCGGGAACCAGCTCGCCATACACAATGCAGGAACAACCTCAAGCAAATCGCGATACTTAACGACGAGCCCATCTATGGTCGCCTCGATTCTTCGTCAGTTGGCTACGCAAAGTCTCGCGTAACGAGAGCTTGCAATTCAGGACGATTGACGACGGGTGCACCGCTCGCTAACAATGACAGATCATTTCTCCCAGCCGTCCGAATGCTTCGCTCGACCCTTGAACAAAATATTTTGCGAATGTGAGAGGCTCCATGTCTGAAGACTATATAAGAAAACTCGTGAACGATGGTGTGATCAGCGAAGATCAGCTCGCCGAAGCCGAAGGGATGGCGAGTAGCCTCGGGATCTCAACCGCCGACGCACTCGTTCGACTCGGTTACGTCAGCAGTGGCGAAATGGGCCAGTTGCAGGCACAGCAATATGGACACGAATTCGTCAATATTGATGCCATGGAGATCCCTGCGAGTGTCATCGCATTGATTCCAGAGTCGGTCGCACGTGAGAACATTGTGATCCCGCTTGGGCTCGATGACGAACGTCTGCGAGTCGCTATGATGAACGCCAACGACCTGGATGTCATCGATAAGTTGCGCTTTATGGTCAATCGTGACATCGAGCCGGTCGGGGCACCGAAAGAGTCGATACAGAACGCAATTAACCGCTATTACGGTGGCTCCGAAACGGAGTCTGTTGACTCGATGTTGATGGAGTTTACCGAGACAGCGATTGACTTTACGGAAACTGATGCACCCCAATCCAAGGCCGAAAAGGACGAAGAAAGCTCTCCCGTTGTCCGGCTATGTAATCTGATTGTCTCTGAAGCAGTCAGCATGCGGGCGAGCGACATTCACGTCGAGCCTTTCGAGGATCGAATTCGTGTCAGATATCGGATTGACGGTGTGCTGGTGGAGCGTGACAGCCCCCCCAGGAGGCTGCTAGCAGCGCTCACGTCGCGATTTAAGATCATGGCCCGTATGGACATCGCTGAAAAGCGAAGGCCTCAGGACGGTCGAATCAAGACGCGAGCTGCTGGTAAGGATTTCGACTTGCGCGTCAGTATTCTTCCGACCAGCCATGGTCAGGCGATCGTCATGCGAATTCTTGATCGTGACAATATTAAGGTCGGTATCCGCAATCTGGGGTTTAGCGAAGAAAATTACCGCCGGTTCCAGAACATCATCCGCCGCCCCAACGGAATCTTCCTGGTCACCGGTCCAACGGGAAGCGGTAAGACGACCACTCTTTATAGTGCGCTCGGTGAACTCAATCGGCCCGACCGGAAGATCATCACCGCTGAAGACCCCGTTGAGTACTACTTGCCCGGGATTAACCAGGTGGAGGTCAAGCACGACATCGGTCTCGACTTTTCCCGAATTATTCGTGCCATGCTTCGACAGGCACCGAACGTCATTCTCGTTGGGGAAATTCGCGATGCCGAGACGGCGGAGATGGCAATTCAAGCTTCTTTGACGGGACACTTGGTTTTTAGTACGCTACACACGAACGATGCGCCCAGTTCTATTACACGCTTGATCGACATGGGAGTCGAGCCTTTCCTCGTCGCATCCAGCGTTATGGCGATCATGGCACAGCGTTTGATCCGAGTTGTTTGTCCAAAATGCAAAGAGTCTTACGTGCCGGATGCCAGTGAAATTCAGCACTTTGGTGTGACGCCAGACCAGATTGCTGAGGCTACGTTCATGCGAGGAAAAGGATGTAACCACTGTCAGCACACGGGGTACCGTGGCCGAAACGCGGTGTTCGAACTGATGGTGATGAACTCAACATTGCGGGAAATGACGTTCCGGAGCGAGCCGGCACAAAATATTCGCCGTCAAGCGCGGTTGTTCGGAATGAAGACCTTGGTTGAGGATGCGTTGTCACGATCGCTGCTCGGCAAGACGCCGCTTGTTGAGGTGTACCGATTGGATAAGGGGGGGCACTGATTCACCATTGATTTGAGAAACCTGGTTCGACTTGTAAGAATGTTGCTGTCAGCATTTCATCTCCGCTTCATTCTTACGGGCACGAATCCGGGTGCCACTGGATCAACGTACTCGGTTAGCCAGTGCTCCTCGATTACGGAAAAAGACAAAGCGAAAGTTCTCAGTTCAACGCAGGTCCCCAGCAATTCGTTGCGATTCGGTTTGCGATTAATTAATAAGTCAATTGTTTTGTTCAAAGCATTGTTTGTCGAAGTTGATTGTGTCTACGGATGTCTGAAACTGAGTTGTGTTGGACGAGTGTCGCGAATGTGACACAGTGCCGGTTGAAGGAAGTCAATGGCTGCTACACTTCAAATCGATAAGATGCTCGAAACGGTCGTACGCGAGAAAGCAAGCGACTTGCACATCACGACGGGGCAGCCGCCCGTGTTGCGGATGGGGGGGCATCTTGTTCGTCTGGAAACCAAGACTCTGACACCCGAAGACACTGTCGGGTTGATGAAAAGTATTTGCCCGGAACGAAATCAGCAGGAACTGCAAGAAGTCGGGGGGACGGACTTCGGGTTTGCCTTCGGTGATAAAGCTAGGTTCCGCGTCGCTGTGTTCAAGCAACGCGGTCACATCGGCATGGTGCTGCGGCGAATCCCGAACGAATTCCTGTCGTTCGAACAGCTCGGTCTACCGATGGTGATTCGCGACCTGATTATGAGGCCTCGCGGTCTGTTTCTGGTCACGGGCCCGACCGGTAGCGGTAAGACAACCAGTCTCGCCAGTATGATCAACTACCTGAACGATACGACTGACCACCATATTATTACGCTCGAAGACCCGATCGAGTATTACCATCAGCATAAAAAATCGACGATCAACCAGCGTGAGATTGGTGTCGACGTTCCCGACTTTCCCGAAGCATTGCGCCGTGCTCTTCGTATGGACCCTGACGTGATTCTGGTCGGTGAAATGCGAGACTTGGCCACGATTTCCTCTGCGATCACCGCCGCTGAAACGGGCCACGTTGTGTTCGGAACGCTGCATACGACCGGTGCTCAAGGAACCGTCGACCGAATCATCGACGTGTTTCCAACCAACCAGCAGGAACAGATTCGTACCCAATTGTCGGTGGCGATCATCGGAATTCTTTCCCAGGCATTGCTTTCGAGAAAGCCAAAAGGAGTTGTCGCGGCCTACGAGTTACTCGTTGTGACCCCCGCAATCGCGAACCTGATTCGCGAAGCCAAGACGTACCGAATCAACTCGTCGATTCAAACCGGACGAAAGTTCGGAATGCAACTGTTGGACGACGCTCTGTTCAGTCTGTGGAAAAACAATATTTGTGAAGAAGATACCTGCGTTATCCGGTCTAATCAGCCGGGAGAACTAAAAGCACGAATTGCCCGAGCGAAAAAAGGGTTGCTCGACGAAGAGGAAGAGGAAGAAGACGAAGATGGCGGCGAAAAGGATTAGAGACGCGAATGGGGCATTCGAGGTGAGGCAGCGGAGAGTCGGGCGGCGTAAGCCCTCGGGCTCTACATTATTAGCCCGACTGAATTGTTCTATAGTGTTTCGTGTTAAAAAGACTTAGTTGATGTTTGGTTCGGTTGCATTTCTTTCGTGATTCATCAGGATTTCCCGGTTGGTCTAATCGGGCGGCGGCTTATCAATTTGGCTTCATTTATGAACGTGACCTAAAATGGCTCATCGGCGGTTCGGTCAGATTCTTGTTGATCTTGGGTATCTCACAGAAGACCAGCTGTGGGACGTGCTCGAAGCGAAGAAGCAGGGGCAGGGTGAGCTGACCGGCCAGATCGCAATCACCATGGGCTTCATTACCGAAGCTCAAGTCACGGAAGCACTCGCCGAACAGTGGGGGATGCCGGTCGTTAATCTGGCTGAGACGACTATTCCAGCCAAGGCGCTTGAGCTGGTTCCTCAGACGATGGCCGATGTCTACAAAATCATTCCGATTTCTCTGAAAGATAACGTTCTGACAGTGGCGATGGCCGATCCGCAGAATTTGGGTGCGCTTGACGATCTTCGCAGCATGCTGGGGGTTGATGTTCGCGGCGCTGTTTCGAATGCCAGGGATGTCGAAGCGGCAATTGCCCGTCAGTACGCGGGACGTGAAGAGAGCATCGAAGACATTATTGCCAAGCTCGAAGAAGATGCACCGGCGACGTCGGGCAAGAGTGATCGTGCTCATGATCTCTCACCTGATGGGGATGAAGCGCCGATCCGTAAGCTGCTGAACATGATCCTGTTGCTGGCGATCAAGGATCAGGCGAGCGATATTCACTTTGAACCGTTCGAAGACGAATTCCGGGTCCGGATCAAAGCGGACGGAATGCTTTATGAACTGGTCCCACCACCCCGGCATCTGGCGAACGCGATTGTCTCGCGTATTAAAATTATGTCCGAGCTGGATATCGCCGAGCGGCGGTTGCCTCAGGACGGTCGTATTGAGCTGAGCGTTGGTGGTCACCAGGTCGACTTAAGAGTTAGCGTGTTGCCAACCCTGTTTGGTGAAGCGGTCGTTATGCGAGTGCTCGACCGAACCGTTGTGCAACTCGACTTGAACAAGATCGGTATGGACGCAACGACCCTCACTCGGTTCCGTTCCGTCATTAAACGTCCTAACGGAATTGTGCTGGTCACCGGGCCGACGGGTAGTGGTAAAACAACCACGCTCTATTCGGCACTCAACGAACTCAACGACATTGAAACCAAGATCATCACGACCGAAGATCCGATCGAATATGAAATCGACGGTCTAATCCAGGTCCCTGTTAATCCCGATATTCAAGTGACGTTTGCGACGGTCTTGCGAGCCATTTTGCGGCACGATCCCGATACGATTCTGGTGGGTGAGATTCGAGACTTTGAAACGGCGGAAGTCGCTATTCAAAGTGCGTTGACCGGGCACCTGGTTTTCAGCACCCTTCATACGAACGACGCACCGAGCACGATCACTCGACTTCGCGACATGGGGATTGAGCCGTTTCTGATTACGGCGACGGTCGAAGCGGTTCTGGCTCAACGACTTGTTCGCAAGATCTGTACAGAATGCCGAACGCAATTTGAACCAAGCGATGAGTTGTTAATGGAGCTTCAACTGCCGATCGCTCAGGCTCGTCAATATAAGTTCTACTATGGTCGCGGTTGCCAGCGATGTAATAACTCGGGCTACAAAGGCCGATGCGGGATTTATGAATTGCTGGACGTGACAGACGATATTCGAGACCTGGTCTCATCGAACGCCAACGTGGATGAAATTCGAAACTTCGCTCGCGGTCAAGGGATGACCACTCTTCGCGAAGCGGGTCTGAAATTGATCTTCGACGGTATTACAACAATCGACGAAGTTGTTCGCGAAACAGTGATGGAAGACGCAGGCTGAGTGAGAGAGTAGTTATTAGAAAGTAGAGGCACGAACGAAGATGTTCGCGTCCAGGAAATTAGGTGAGTTGGGGAGTCGAAGCGACGAGAAAGTTGATGCGAAGCGAGTGGAAAGTAGACCAATTCAAGACACGAAATTGATTCATTGATTTTTCTACTATCTACTCTCTCATGACTACTCTCTAGCCGCTTCGGCTCTCCCTCGGGCTCTTTGTTTGGGAAAACGTTAGTTTTCAGACAATCCGGTGTGATGAGTCGATAATTAACAATGTTGGCACAAGTAATGTAATCAATAATTCCTGACCCCATCAGTTTTGGTGTCGGCAAAACAGGGATTTCGATTGTTGAATGTTACAAAGAACAGTTGGGAAAGAGTCCAAGTCGTAATTTGAGCTTGCAATACCAAGGCTGCCAACGCCGCAGCCACGAGATTGCGAGATGATTTAAGAGTACATTTCTGCTGCAGCGCGAGTGAAATTGATCGGAGACGGGCGATGCCGACATTCCAGTATGAAGCGATGGACAATACGGGTCTCGAGGTGAAAGACACCATCGACGCCGCGTCCGAACAGGAAGCTCAATCACGGATTCGTGAGAAGGGTTTCTTCGTCACGAAGATTCGGGAAAAGGGTAAGGATAAGAAGACCAAGACCGACAACGCCAAAACGAAGGGCGATCCCAAGGCTCAGGCCGAGGGAAAGAAAAAGCCACCACCAAAGAAGAAAAAAGGGGGCGGGTTTTCTTTCGGCGGCGTCAGCGGCAAGAAGCTTTGTACGTTCACCCGTCAATTGTCGACGCTGCAAGACGCCGGTCTGCCGATTCTGCGAAGTCTTCGCATCCTGGAAAATCAATGTAAGCCTGGTCCACTCAAGAGCTCCCTGGTCGGTGTCATCGACGACATCGAATCAGGCAGTACGCTGTCGGAAGCGATGGCCAAGCAACCCAAGGCGTTTGACAACCTTTACGTCAACATGGTGAAGGCGGGTGAGGCGGGCGGTGCCCTGGAAGTCATTCTTCAACGATTGGCCGAGTTCAAAGAGCGGTCTGAAAGTTTGAAGCGAAAAGTCAAGGGGGCCATGATCTATCCGTGCGCCGTTATTACGGTCGCCACACTGATCGTCGGCTTCATCATGTATTACATCATTCCAAAGTTTAAGAAGATCTTCGACGACTTCGGGACTGAATTGCCTGGCATTACGGTGGTGCTGATCCAGTGCAGCGACAGTGTCGTGAACTACTGGTATCTCGGCCCTGTCATCCCGTTTGCTCTGTGGTTAATGATCAAGATTATCAAAAAGAACAAAACGGGGGCGTTCGTCGTCGATTGGATCTCACTCAAAATCCCGCTACTCGGTTTGATCTTTAGAAAGTCAATTATTGCGAGAACGTGTCGAACGCTGGGAACGCTGGTGGCATCCGGTGTGCCCATCCTCGAAGCTCTGGCGATTACTCGTGACACCGCAGGAAACGCGGTCTTTTATAAGGCGTACGAACATATCATCGCGGCGATTCGCGAAGGGGAATCGATGGCGGTTCCGTTACGTGAAACAAGAACGGTGGACGAGATCGTGGTGAACATGGTCGACGTCGGCGAAGAAACCGGTGCTTTGGATACGATGCTTTACAAAGTCTCGGATGTATTCGACGAAGAGGTCGGGGTGCTGGTGGAAGGCCTGGTCAACCTGTTGGAGCCACTGATGGTGGTGATCCTGGGTCTGATCGTCGGCTTCATCGTCATCGCCCTCTTCATGCCCCTGATCAAGCTATTAAACGATTTGTCATAGTAAAATCCCAGGTGAGCCGGGGGAGTCGAAGCGACTAGAAAGTTGATAGTGAGAAAGTAGAAAGTAGACAGATTCAAGGCAAGAAATCGATTCATGGATTTGTCTACTTACTACTTTCTCGAGACTATTCTCTAGCCGCTTCAGCTCTCGGGTTCCCTAACTCGAAATACGCCCGGCATCAATCCTAGGAATGAATCATGGTGGGATCCCGAACCCGAAAAACTGACAACCGTCGAAGCGGTTTTACGTTAATTGAATTGATGGTGGTGATTGTGATCATCGCGATCCTGATGTCATTGATTCTGCCTGCGATTGGTGGCGCGATCAAGAACACTCGGATTGCCGGTGTCGCCAACGAAATCAGCCAGCTTGATTCGGCGATTGCCCGGTTCAAAGCGGATCACGGAATCGAGCCCCCTAGCAGTATTGTCCTTTGCGAAAAGTCTACCGATTGGACCAGTACTAAGGCGACCATCAACAGTGCGGCGCTGATTCGACAAATCTGGCCGAATTATGATTTTGGCGACCACGATATTAATGGTAACGGGACGAAAACCGAGATCATCACGTTAAGCGTAGGGGAATGCCTGGTTTTCTTTCTCGGCGGAGTCAATGGCAATGACACCCCAGGTACAACGGCTCAAAACAATATCGCAGGGCAGATCGGTCCCTGTACTGGTTTTTCGAAAAATCCTGCAAGCCCGTTTGATCGAGGTGGGTCCAGTCGAGAAGCTCCTTTGTTCGAGTTCGTTCCATCCCGATTCACTGACGTCAACAAGAACGGATTTCCTGAATACAAAGACAATCTTCCATCGCAAACCAATCCCTACCTTTATTACAGCGGTTACGACGGACAGGGGTATGCGACAACGACAGAATTCGGCGGCGGTGGATTGACTATTCCTTACCTGCAGGGCGCACAGCTCACCAGTCAACCATGGAAGCCCAACGGCCACCAGATTATTTCGCCTGGATACGATCGCGTCTACGGATATGGTGGGCCTTATTTGCCGAAAACAACTGATCTATTGCCTACTGCGAGTTCCGGTTCGCCAACCGTCAAAGAGCGTGCGCCGGAAGCTGACAATATCACCAATTTTTCGAACGGCCAGCTGCAACCGTGAGCTTATTGCAGCTTGATTGACTTAGGCTAGTTTTGTTTTCCAGGTGTCTTAAACATGTCCCGCAACACGAAAAATCGCCGTGCCGGCTTTACGATGATCGAGTTGCTGGCCGCCATTGCGGTCATTGCGCTGATGATGGCGCTGTTAACCGCAGCTTCGTATCGGTTTATTGTCAGCGCGCGAGAAGCCGCCACGGCGGCGACAATTTCCAAGGCCAATGGCATTATTCAAGATCGTGTCCGAGCATTTCATGAGTTTGATTTCTCTGACGTCGGAGTGATCGCTGCAGCCAACTGGAATGCGGTTAATCCTGGCGATCAGCAGTCAGCGAAACTGGCGGAAATCGGTTTTCGGAAGTCCCGATTCAAAAAGGCATTTCCACAATCGTTCGTCGAATTGGATGCATCGCAGGTAAAGCGATTATTTCCGACTTTTCCGCTTTCGCCACCGACATATCCACTACCTATCCCATTGTTGCCCGCCCCGTACAATCCCAAATATGAGTCTGGGATTATCCTTTATGCAATGTTGGTGAGAGGTGAATCGTTTGGTGCGCCATCGCCGGGTGACGATGTGTTTACGGGCGCGGAAGTCAGAACTTCACCGGAAACCGGTGGGATGCCCTGTCTGGTTGATGCATGGGGTGAGCCAATCCGGTTTTACCGCTGGCCAACTCGACTAATCCGCTGTGGCGAACAGAATTTTTCCGGAGCCTCCGGGTCATCGGCGTTTGACGATTTGAATAATAATGGTATCAAGGAGCCACCAGGTTGGGTTGAAGGTTCTGGTAGTAATCCCTCAACGTTTAGCCCGGCAATTCGCCCGAATTCTCTTTTTCCGGGACCGACCCCGGCATCCCTGCTGATTTCAAATCTTCCGCCGTATGATCCTGCCAGTCCATTTTCGAAAGGACCTGACGGTCAGCCTGGCCTGAGTGGAGGAAGCCCGCCGTTTTCGTTTTTCGGTGCTCCCGACACGGACGATCCGGAGTCGCTGAATATCGATCCCGATGACTCAACATCGCAGCTTTATTCCTTTCTGTTTGATAACAACCTCACCGCATCGCAGCAAGCCGCCCGAAGATCAGGTTTCGTAGGATTGCATGATTTCTTTACCTTCCACACACCATTAATCGTGTCGGCAGGGCCGGATAAGCAGCTCGGTCTGTTTGAGCCAACCGATGTTCCAGTCGGGTCGCCGGCGGCCTCCGCGAATTTCGGCTATTTAGCCGCCCCTATTTTGACGCCGAATCCCAATAAAAGTCTGCAGGTGTTGTTTGACAATATTACGAATTTAAATCAGCGCGCGGGGGGTAAATAGCCATGCGGCGCTTCCATCAAAATCCACATCCAACGATGTTAACGACACGTGCCAGACGTGGATTCACGTTAGTCGAACTGCTGGTCGTGCTGGCGATCGTACTCATTCTGGCCGCTGTGACGATCGCATCAGTCAATTTCTCATATAACGCGGATCGAATGCGCGCCGGAGGCCGGCAGATTCAATCGTTTTTAATGGGTGCTCGAGACAAAGCGATCTATGCGAATGAAGTGCGTGGGGTTCGATTACTAATCGATCCCAACGACAATCATTCGGTGAGTGCCATTCAATATATCGGTGCACCGCAGCGTGAGACCGGGATGCTGACTTTTAATATAGCTGCGACATGTGAAACACCAATAGCGACGGGGCGTCAGGTAGCTTTAGTATCGGGCACGGCGTGGCCCAGTTTGTACCGTCGTGGTTTTTTGAAGGTCGGTAATCGGATCCAGATTCCGGCCGACACGGGCGCTTGGTTCACAATATCCGCCGTGACGACAGTTTCTTGTGCCTCGCAACCGCCGCCTGGGGTTATGGTTTTGACATTGAACCGCCCAAATACGGACTTGGCGGGAATGGTCAATCCGATTTCATTTTCGCTCGAATTAGCTTCGGCACCTCTCGGTGACGCTCAACCGGTTCAATTGCCGCGGGGAACGGTGATCGACCTGGATGGTTCGCAGATTCCGCGGACATGGCGTCCATTGAGTCTGGCCGCATCCTATTCACCGCAAATGGACATTCTATTTACCCCTCGTGGGACGGTCGTTGGAGATACGAGCGCGTTAGGAATCGTCCACTTGATGATCGCTGACGCCAGTGATGTTTTGAGATGGAAGGCAACATCTACGCTTACGGGTCGAAATTCATCAAGCTACCTGGCGAACTCATTGCCGTTGGTGCCGGCCGAAAATGGCGCTGCGACACCCCCCCTTGTGCCGAAGGATCGAGTTATTGTGTCGATTGCGACTCGTACCGGAAACGTCGGAGTCTATCCTCTCAACCCCGTACCTCAGTCGAACTCGGGCAATCCGAGCCTGACAGCTGATCCATTTCTTTTTGCTGAGTCAGGTCGGGTGGCAAACAAATGAAACGTAAACCTTTACCAACTAATCATCAAACGGCAGCGAACCCACGACTCGGTGTGAGTCTTATCGAAGTTCTTGTGTCGGTAATGATCATGAGCATCGGCGTGGCTTTGTTGTCGACGCTATTACCCATTTCGATTGTGCGGACAGCTCAGGCGACCCAATTAACTCAGTCGGTTTTCTTACGAAACAACGCCGAAGCATTGATTGAAGCCAATCCAAATATCTTGAATTCAGTCCCTGTCGGTTCGCTTGGGCTGATTGACCCGATGGGTGCAAGTATCAGTATGCCATCGACGTTGTATGGAAACGCCGGTGCCGTCAAGCGGTTCCCGTTGCCGAATCCAAACACGAATGCTCCCACCATTACTCCTAACGCTGCTCAACAGATTGCGTCGCTTCCCGACTCGTGGACGGACTTATTCGAAACGAACGTGAAGAGCTTTTCGACGACACAGCCACAGATTGACGTGGTGAATATCCCGACAACGATTACGCCCTGGAATTCTAACAACTTGAATAATGCCAGATACCGAATGATCATGGTCGATGTTACGGGCAAGATTGCTTTCGTTCGTGATTTGCTGACGGTCAACGGGACAACATTATCCTGGAGCGATGGCACAATTATTGAGCCGAATTTGCCCACAGGGTTTGTTCCGGTCAAAGTGAGTGTTGAAGTTCAGTCGCGGCGATTTACCTGGCTGATGACCGTCACAAAAAACTCTGTCCCCAAGTTTCTAAATGATAATAGTAGTTGGGCGGCATCAATTGATGTCGCGGTGTTCTTTAATCGTTCGTTCAATATCGAGGAAGAGCAACCACTTCCCATTACCTTTACCACAGGCGGGACAGGGTGGGATGGACAACCGGGCATTGCCGGTGTCGACGATGATTTAAATGATGTCGTCGATGATGTCGGCGAGACGGGTTGGCCTGGGTCTGATGATAACCGGACAATTGTAGTGACGGGCAAACCGTTTCTCAAAAAGGGAAGCTATCTGCTTGAGCCATCATTACTCAAATGGTACCGCATCGTCGATTATCCTCCTAGGACTCCAACCAACCCGACCATCTTGTTAGATCGCGAATTTCGTATGCCCCTGAATGGTTCAGGTTCGGGAGTCTTTATGAAAGGGATTGTCGAAGTTTATCCGTTGGGGGTTCGTACCGGGCAGAATTAGTTTGCCCGTGTGTCATCGAAAAACGTCGTGAAAACAATCGGTATTGAATCGAAGTGCAGTCAGACTTGCCGAAATGGCCGTCAACTTTTCCAGTGTCGCAGCAGCCGTAAAAGTGTCTTGGTTTTAAGTCGATGACAAGCGTTGTCTGCGGGGTCAAATCATGAAGAAGGTCAATAAAAACGCGAACAATCGAACGCTGCGAAGAAATTCTGGCTTTACGCTTGTTGAATTGCTTGTCGTTGTGGGCCTTGTCTTATTGATGATGTCGATGTTTGCCCGAATCTTCGTGATGGCGACCGATACGTTGTCAAAGCAGCGTGGAATTGCGGAAAACGATCAACGAGGCCGTTTGCTGTCGATGACGCTTCGTGGCGATCTGGATCGCCGAACCTTTCGTGATGTTTTGCCATTTCGTTCGAATGAAGATACTCGACAGCTTGGACACAGCCTGGCTCGTCGCGCCGGATATTTTGAAATTGATGAAGGGGATCCTGGAAACGATGAAGACGACGTCCTGCAGTTCACTGCATCGGTGAATATTTCGTTGCATGCAAGCAGCAGTACGCCCTTTACGGGGCGCTCGGCCGCACTCAGCGGGCAGACAATAAAAAGCATGACGGCTAATACCATCACGTTGAATGGCAATTTTCTGTCGGTGGTCCAGCCATTGATTTCACAGAATAATCGGCTTTGGGTCGCTGGAAGTATCGCACCGCCTACTGGTGGTGTCTCAAATAATGGAGGATACGTACCTACCGCAGTCAGTTTGAACAATGGGCTCACAACGATCACGTTTCCTTCGAACAGCTTTAACACAAACGCGTACGATTCATCCACCGGTGCAAATGCGCCTTGGGGATTTCTTGGCCTCTCCGAATCAGACCCCGATTTTGATGATGGAGTTTTTGGAAATGGTGCAGCGATTTCGTCAACGGCGGAAATTAGCTATTTCCTACGGAACGGTAACTTGTATCGCCGCGTCCTTTTGATCCGTGATACTGCCAGTGGTGGTGATGCACAACCGACATGGCCTAACGGAACCCCCATCCTCTGGGGGGCGACGACGGCCGGAACCGAGAACTACGGGAGCGCGACCAATGCCAATTCGTCAACGTTCTGGCGCGATTTCGATTTTTCGGCATTTTATTTCGGTGGAGTCAATACTTCGAATGGCGTGGTCATGAAGGGGATTCGCTTTCACGATACTCGTGAATCAATGAGCAACAGCAGTCAGCCATCGGTGATGCTCGTTGATGAAACGCAAAGCCCCGTGACGATGTTCCCCATTAGCCTGGGGGTTCCGCATTTGCGATTCGGGCATAGCACGAGGACTGGTCTTCCACAGAATATGGTCAATATTCCGACTCGATTCATCTTGCAGGAATGTGCAAATTCCGCGTTTGGTTATCCCGGGAATATCGATGGAGGGAATCCATTCGATACGTCCGGATTAGCGTTGAATTCCAGTACCGCGCTTGTTGATCCTGGTCTGGTGACGGCTTTTTCCGGTCAGACATCTCGGCGAGGCGAAGATCTTCTGATGTCCAACGTGCTGACGTTTGATGTGAAAGTCCTTGACCCAAATACCGGCATCTTTGTGGATATGGGTGATAATTTGGCACAGGTTGGGACAAATATGACCCAGCCAACCTTCGGGCCGAGTTCGCCTGGTCGACATAATGTTACTTATGGCAACCAGTTTGATACCTGGCATCCTCTTGCCAGTGTCGGGTTAAAAACAGGTGATAACGAGCCTCCTTATATTCCTGTTGTTCCTTCGAAATCTGCAAATGGGACGATCACATTTCTTTCGGTACCCCTCACGGCAATTCAGATTACCATTAATTACCGGGATGTATCGAGTAATCAAATCCGTCAAATGACTGTTGTTCAGTCACTTGTTGATCGCTTGAAGCCAGCCAGTGTTACGAATGAGCCTCCTGAAGAATAGCGTTTTGACGTGCAGCGTTCGTTTGCTGATCGTTGCGTGAGCGAAACGTCGAGAATTCAATGTCCCGTAGATAATCGTTCGGGCAACGGTTGTCGTCAGTAGTCAAAGGTCTGCCATGAAACCAATTCCATTTACTCGACAGAATCCCGCCCGGATTGATTCGAGGCGCGGATCAACCCTGATTATCGTCGTTGCGCTATTAGGGATGCTCGCCTTCCTTGGTTTTGTGTTTTATACGTTCGCCAAGCAGGAAAAGCAGAATGCGGCCTCGTTTGCCAAAGGGGCTCAAGTTCTTAAAGCTCCGTCTCTCGAACCGGATTCCTTATTCGACTTCGCGCTTCAGCAGATTATTCTTGGACCGCCTGATACCTATACTCAGAGCATTCTCTGGGGCGGGCGGCATTCGCTATTGGCGAATATGTTCGGTCGAGACACGGTCCCCTGGAATGGGGAAGGAGTCAACCTGATCCAAGACTCTTCCGGCTTGCCGCATGTCGATATGAATTTTAATGGTGCTTACAATGACGCAAACGACAACCAGCATCTGCTGAATATCGTGGATTCGTCAGCAGCGAATGCCGGGAATTGGAGTTACGGGACGAAGGATGCTTTTTGGGATGCAAAAAAGATCTTTCGTGGAGCAGGAACCGGAGGAGGAAATTCGAATCCGAATTTGAATTTCTATATTCCCGAACCGGACGTGAACTATAACGCACCTAATATCGACAGTATATTTCTGTCTTATGACGGAACGGCATTAGACGCGACGGCAACCAGTTCACAAAGGGTCATCATTCCGTCATTTCTGCGACCGCAATATCTACGAATCGCTTCCAATGTTGCAGGGTCTCCTGCCGTTGTTCCGCTGGAGGATGTCAATCGGAACGGAATTCTTGATAATGGCGAAGATACAAATAATAACGGTGTTTTAGACGACTGGTATCAATCACCCGCATTTGTAAATCAGGTGATGCGTCCACATCCAAGTCATGTTTGCGTGGATGGAAGCGGGAATCCGATTTTCGCCGACACGAATGGGAAAAACGTCCTCGCCAGGTACATCAATTCCATTCGGTATTATGCCCTGAAGAACGGTGGCGTCACCTTGCGACGACCGTTTACGTCGCTTGTGTCGCAGGATGACGTAAACAAACACTCGATTCCAGGGTCATTCGCGCCGCCGGAAAGTTCGCTTCCCGTAACGATCACCGATCCAAATCGAACACGTAATGCTTCCACAACTCCGGGAAGTCTTGGTGTTTGGTCACCGACTGCTGGCGCGTTACACAATTCCGTTTCAGTTGGAGGTCTTGATATCGATCTGGACGTGGATACGGATGGTGATGGGGTCATGGATGCGATCTTGATGGATCTTGGCTTCCCGCCTGTTCGCCGAGGCGACGGGAAGCTGGTTGTGCCGCTGTTTGCGATCAGTATTCGCGATTTGAATGGCTTGCTGAATGTCAATGCGACGGGGAATCTTTCAGGAAATTTGAATCTTACAGGGATCGCCGGTTTGGGGGCGATAAACGCAACAACGACCCCTCCTGCGGTTCCACCCACCCAACTTGGGTTTCGCCAGACCGGTGGAAAGTTATCCGGTAATGCCTGGTCAAACTTCACATCGACACCCGACAGCTTGTCGAAGTCGAATATTGGATTAAGTACCTACGAAATCAACATTCAGCGGGCATTGACCGCGAACCCTGACCCTAATGCGACGCCCCCCGATTACTCGCTGTTGGGAAGCGAAGCGGCTACTCAGTTGAGCTATTTCCTGCAACAGTTTGATAAAAGCATCAACACATCCACGATGCCGCAGCCGGGACGGTCGATCACAGAACTGGCCAATCTCGAATGGTTGCTGATGAATATCGGACGAACTGGCTTTCAATTGGGGTTGGCTCCGTCGACAACTCCACTGAACGGAGCGATCAATACGGTTTTTGCGGGTCGACAGGGCGAACCGACTCGTCTCTGGAACTACGTGAACTCGCAAACGCTAACAGATATTCCTAAACCGGGTTTGTCCACGATCTGGAATAATGGATCGCCGACGAACTGGTCGGCCCCACCAGCCGTTAATACGCCGAACCCAGACGACAATGATAATGTGAATGAGGGTGAGGCGATCTTTAACACGCGATGGGGCACTCCGCTCGATTTCCGAGGTTCGGGCCAGGCGTTCCAGCGGTATACATTCGGGGCCGACGGCAAGCCGGGCATCAAAGATCAGGATGATGACGGTAATGGCATCGTCGACGATATTTCTGAAGAAGGCTGGCAAGGGTCTGACGATACGATTGCCTACGGAAAGTACCCCGAGTTCGCCCATTATTCCCCTGTTCCGAATACCGGGGGTCAGGGATATTCGCCGTCAACGAATCCGATTTATTCTCAGACCTATAAAGTCAACAACAAGCCAATCACGCCGTGGCTGTCTTGGCCGACCTATGTGGGGTACCACTCATTTAACGGTTCGGGGCCCGGTGGGGTTCGCTGGGGTGAGAAAAATTCGTCGACGTACTACCAATGGTTGATGCCGGGTTCACTTTCGGATTCGTTGCTTGATGATCCGGCTGAAGCGATCATTGATCCTGTGTTGATGTCGCCAGCGTATCTGAATTTTGTCAATTACCTTTCCCAGCTGACGCAGGACAATACGTCAACCAACCCGATCCCGCCTGGATACCTGCCGCCAACTCCGTTGTCGGGTTTGAATGCAAACGCGACGGCATCCTTTTTGAGTTCAATCTCGAGCGACGCTGTGTTTGGCCCCGAAGAAATGCTGTTCTTGCAGGGAAGTTCTGCGGACGGTCGTCTGACGGACTCGCGGTCACGGCTTGCGGATGTCATGCCGGGGAACCTGGTGGCCAGCCAGAACGCTCCCACAATTCGCAAGCGGCTGACAACGGTCAGTCAGGATCGGCGCGAATTCGGACTTGGCGTCGCGGATGTTGGCGGAGTGACAACAACGGGTGGTAATTCGACGCAAGGTGGTTTGCGTTCGTGGGAAGTCCTGACGTCAGGTTTTCCACCGTCTCTTACGAACGGAACAGCAAACCCCTATCGGCAGGAACTTTATTCGTTTCTGCAACAGACGAGTACCAGCGGGGTCGTCTCACAGAAATTGAATGTGAACCGCTGGTTATATCTGGATGGAGCGACCGGGAATCAATACGGCTTCGCACCATTGCCAGAACAGACATCGCCTTCAGATACAAACGCGGCCATGGCTCGTCAGCAGATGGCTCGCGATATTTACACGTTGCTTTACACCTTCTGTTCCGTACAAACGGATGGGACAAGTGGTGACTACGATTATCGATACGTTCCGACACCTCCCAGCGCGGCTCAGGCAAAAGAAATGGCTCAGTTTGCGGTCAACCTGGTGGATGCTTTGGACGCCGATAACATAGTTACGGCATTTTATTACGACACAGATCTCTCGCAAAATGGCCACGGATGGCAAACCACTTCGACGAGTACTCAAGACTATATGTACGGTCTTGATGGGATCGCGGGTAACGCCGATGACAATGTCGTCTATGGCGTTGAGCGTCAGCTATTGACTTTTTCGGAAGCGGCTGCATTCATCGTGAAGAACGCCCAGGACAGCAAATATACGATTTTTGACGACTCGCAAACCGCTCCTGAGGGGCGGCCCTACATATTCTTCGAATTACAGAACGTATCACCACTTCCAGTGGCACTTGCCTCGTCCTCGAATATCACACCGCAGAACGCGACGACAAAGGCGGATTGGCGCGTCCGTATGGTATCGCCGACCGACGAAACGAAGACTTATAGCACGCTTTACTTTTTACCAGGTTTGACAGCATCGTCTGGAGCGACAGCAAGTAATTATCTTTCTCAGGACCCGGCTGGCGGGACAAATCCGGTATTGCTTCCAGGTGCCGTATTCTCCGTGGCGTCGCAGGATGGTACCGACACCGTCAAGAGCGCTAATGGAAACTCAAACTCTGCCAGGACGAGTGACTTTCGTGCTGACGCGACGTTGATGGGGACATCTTATCCGCTTGCCGTTCCACAGCCGTCTAACATTGCAGGCGGTTTGACGGATACACCAATCACGCCAACAACTCAGCCAGTCGATATGATCCCAAGATGCAATCTTGATCTCGTATGGGCTTACCCGGATAACAAAACCCGTTTCCTGGTGACAAAAGATACAACTGACACACCAGCCAACACCCCCGGCGCATTTGCCGTTCAATTGGGACAACTTTACGCGGCAAATCCAAATAAAACCGTCAGGCTGATACTCGAAAGACGGGCTGCAGCCGGACCTGACGTGCCGAACAATTTCGTTTGGGCTCCTGTCGATAAAACGTCATATACAGGGACAGCAGCCGGAACTAGCGACGTCCTGATTGGTTCGGTCGATCCCTCTGATGTGAATACTCTCAATAATTCCAAGAGCTATCCACGATCTGTTCCATTGCTCAGTGCAACGACATCGACGAACACGCAACTCGGCAAGAACACGATCAATGCCGCCAGCACCACTCTGCCGGGCGCAAATCCGAATTCCGTCGCGTGGCAATTGCACAACGATCGTGACTTTGGTTCGCTCAGCGAATTACTGCAATTACCACTCTATGGTTCGGATAACCTGACTTCGGCACTCGCCAATGTTGTTGATGCCACTTCCGGGAATGTCTCAACCAGCGAGTTTTACGAATCGAATTCCAAGTACTATCCGGCGATTGCGGCAGCCCGTTTCATGAGACCGGACAATCCTGATTACTCGAAAAACAACACAACGCCCAATTACGGGAATCGCTGGTATCGCCTGTTTGATTTTCTCGAAGTTCCGAATCGAAGCCATCAGCATGCGGCGATTGCTGGTACCCCACCCTCGGGAGCGATCCAAAAAGGGCAATCGACAAATTACGGCATTCCGATCACGTTTACTAATCCAGGGATGCCGGGTGTCACGTCCTATTACCCGACGGGCTATCCATCAACTGTGACTCAAGGAGCAACCCCATCCGACGGGGCTTTTCCAACAACGATGATGTTTTCGGCACCGTTTGGATATCCGCAGTATTTTGGCTGGCCCAAGACGCATGGGCTATTGAATCTGAACATGATTCGGGACCCACAGGTATTGCTGGCCTTGATCGATGATGATCAAATCATCCAAGATCCCCGTATTAATCTCTCTGGGAATGCAGGGCCGTATCTCGATTCAACTGACTCGTCAGATACCAGAAAGTGGTGGTTCGAATTCCTCAAATCCCGCGAATCACGTTACGTGCCACCTCTATCAGGGACGCCGTACTCCGTTGATCCGGTCGTCAATTTGTATGTTCCAGGTACGGCCAATTCGCGTCCCTTCCGAGGTCTTGATGCATTGGGACAACAGGCTTTGCCCCTTGCCGCTAATGCGACACCGTCCGACAGTCCGATTGAAAACACGATTTTCCGATCACTGCCGATAGATTCTGCTAGCGCGACAAATGTCAACGAATCGCGTCGGCTGTTCGAAGTCGGTAACAACGGGACTGATCATATTGGGCCGATTGATACCGAAGCCCAGGGGAATCCGCTCCATCCAACGTCTCGCTATCGTTTGATGTCCAAATTGTTGAACAACACGACGACCCGCAGCAATTCGTTTGCGGTTTACATTACGGTTCAATACTACGAAGCGGTTCAGGTTTCCGGGTTTGTTGGCACTGGCCAGAATGCAACTCAGGCCACCGCCGTTCAAATCGGCGGTCGGCTTGATGATGCACCGACGCATCGTGGGTTTTTCATTGTGGACCGAACGGGTGCGATCGAGCAAATGAAGACGCTCGTAACCAACCTGGCTGCGGGAAATGTGACGATAAATAAAAATCAGGTCACGCAAAGCAATTCTCCGACTTTTCCAGTGAGTTCGCAAAGTTACAGTTTCCAACCGAATACCGATACGACCGGTCTGCGAAATAATATGAACGGGATCAGATGGAAAGATCTGGTTCTGTACCGTCAAACATTGAACTGAATCGATGTCGCCATCGATGCGGTTCGAAACGTACAGCAGTGCGAAAAAGCGCTAGCGAGAGGAGGCTGCCGACGCAAAATCTATCACACTGTCCATTTGCACGGAAAAGCCGTAAATCTCGGTAACTCCATATTCCGTAAAGAGTAAAAAAAACATTGGAATTGCGGCTTCTGATTTGCTAGTTTGTTTATTCGGTTGCGCGGTGCAGTCGAATGGCGACTTCGACCAGAAGCGAACTTTGAAATTCTTGTTCGAAACCTGTCGCCCACATCTATTTGGAGAGTCTGTCATGACACGTCTACGCCTTTCGACGAAACGCCAGCCGCGCCGCGGCTTTACCCTGATCGAGCTCCTCGTCGTGATCTCGATCATCGCGGTCCTCGCCTCGCTAATTGCCCCAGCAGTCCAATCAGCCCGCCGAGCCGCAAGAAAATTGGAATGTTTGAACAACATTCGCCAAGTTGGTTTGGCAATGATTGCCTTTTCTTCTAACACGGGAGGCGGTTTGCCTTACCTTACGAGTGATATACCGATTAGCAATAGCAACGTAACCGGCTTCATCTACGGTGCTGGTTGGCCCATGCAATTGCTTCCAGCATTGGACGCCACAGCTATTCTGAAAAACATCAAGTCCAACGCCGTGGTTGCAGGCGGATCCTCTGCTCCTTACTCATTCGCGGTTAACAGCGGACTCAATGGCGAGAATATCTGGTTGCCAGTATTCACGTGTCCGGACGACGCGGATTCGTTTCGTCAGCCTGGCGGTTTGAGCTTCGTTGTAAACGCGGGGTTCATTCCGAGTAAAATATGGGGTGCACAGGAAACGGTTGCGTCAGGCGGGCCTTTTCAGCAGCCCTACATAATCGATTGGAACGGAAATTCGAACTATTCATTAGATGGAATTAGTTTGCAAGGCTCCGCGACAGCGTTTGATTCGCAGGATCAAGCGGTACAAACTGCGACTGGTGTGTTTTTTCGGGCCACGACTAATCCAAGTTCGAATTCATTTCAGTCCTCAATAGATTATCTTTCAACAGGAGACGGAACTGGGTCGACACTTATGCTGACTGAGAATTTGAATGCGGGTCCGTGGAACGGTTCGCTTGGTTCACAAAGTGGATATGGCGTTAACCATCTCGGGTTTAGTATCTCCGTTCCTGTTTCCAATGCATACCAAGTGAATACGGGCTTGTTCACCCCGGGAACCTTGGCGACAATTTCTGGTACAGGCGGATTCACTGATCCAACCGCGAACCCCGATCAGTGGGTTATCAACCGTAATTTGGGAACTGCCGTTATTGGGACACCGCGACCAAGCTCGCAACATTCTGGTGGTGTAAATGCAATTATGGGTGACGGTTCAGGTCGTTTTCTCAGCGAAAACGTTGATAAGAACGTTTATGCTAAGTTGTTAACCTCCAACGGTGTAACTTACGGCGAACGGACGCTTAATGCTCGGGACTATTAAACATTCTGTTTCCTGGATTTGAAATTATTGTCCGTCAGGTCGAATCGACTTGGCGGACATTTTGTTTTGTTGGTTCTTGTCAAACTGCACTTTAGGGGAACGCGCGACTCGGAAATGATGTTTTAGAAACCCTGGCTCTCTGCGATGTTGTGAGTGTGAACAAAACACGTCACCGTGGGAGCCAAGGATGGCGAAGCGTAAAGGGTCATCGAAACGACCGCAACCCCGGCACAATTCGAGCAAGAAGTCGCGTCACGATAAGCGGAATCGCTTGGACCGCCGAAACCCCCTTCGCCGAATCACGTCGCGAGCGATC